>NZ_JBTLRW010000026.1:0-73313 GCF_054483875.1 Paenibacillus sp. BAC0078 | reverse complement strand
CTCAGGTCGGCTACGCATCGTCGCCTTGGTGGGCCGTTACCCCACCAACTAGCTAATGCGCCGCAGGCCCATCCTCTAGTAGCAGATTGCTCCGCCTTTCATCCTTCCTTCAGGAGAAGAAAGGAATTATCCGGTATTAGCTACCGTTTCCGGTAGTTATCCCAGTCTACAGGGTAGGTTGCCTACGTGTTACTCACCCGTCCGCCGCTAAGCTTACCCCGAAGGATAAGCTCCGCTCGACTTGCATGTATTAGGCACGCCGCCAGCGTTCGTCCTGAGCCAGGATCAAACTCTCCAATAAGGACGCTTGCGAAGCAAGCGTCGCCTGCATTCTCTTGGGTCCAACTCAAACTTGAGTGGATGAAGAGAATGCAGTATAGAAAGAGCGATTCGCTCATTTTGAAACATCTGACGAGAATTAAAATTCTCATTTTGGAATCACCGAAGTGATTTCCGATACTCACTCGTTGTTCAGTTTTCAAAGATCAAGCTCGTTGCCCACGACGGTGTTCACGTCAGCAGCAACTCTTATAATATATCACATTGATTTCAGAAACGCAACAGTTTTTTTCGAAACAACTTATTCAGCTATTTCTTATTAACTTTTGCCGCGCTCTAACAACGCTTAATCATAATACCTCATAACCCTATGAAAAAGCAACCCCTATAAACAAAGAAAAATAACCCACTTAATATTTAAGCGGGTTATCTATGAATTAGGCTAGATTATGAAAACAACTGCTTGTTCTTAATAGAACTTAGCTGCAGTATATTTGCTTGCATCTTTGATCAATCCTGTTGTCTGGCTGTTCTTCGCCAATCCTGCATCTACAGTCGTATCAATAATTACCCATTTGCCATTAAGGAAGACTTCGTTCCAAGCATGATAGGTAGTAACGTAGCTTGAGTTCCCCATAACCAGCTTAGTTGGAATGCCTTCACTGCGAAGCATGGTAGCAAACAATGAAGCGTAGTCGTAGCAGATCCCCTTTTTGGTGAGGAGTGTATTGTCATTGTTAGGGATGTAGTCCGTTGAAACATTGGAGGCCAAGGTGTAGTCGTATTTTACGTTAGACACAATATAGTTGTATATCGCTTTTACCTTTGCTTCGTCAGTTGTCAGACCTTGCGTTAGTTGCTTAGCCTTCAGAACTGTTGTATCGGAAGAACTCCATTTCACGTTCTGTACGGAGCCCAGATATACGGCATTTGCATTGCTCAGACTGAGATCTACGGTTTCGGAAGAAATCACTTTGTATTTGTTACCGGTGGTGTTCTCAAGTACAGATACTTTATAAGAACCATTGCCTTGCTGCAGCGGGAACGTTTCGGTTTGTCTGGAGGCATAGAGGTTGTAAGTGTAGCTGTTGTTGTCTTTGGTGATCATAAGCTTGACACGCTTGTCCTTAGGGACGGCATAGGATACCGAGATAACACCCTGATCCAATTGAGCTGTATTCAACCAGCCGGTGTCCGTGCTTGCGGCTTCAACAGATCCCGCTTGAACGGAAGTAGCAACTACAAACAATGTTAATAATGTAAAAAAGAATTTCTTCATGGATAAAACTCCTTTCGGTAGCTGGCTGCCATCCTTAACGGGAAGACCCTTTAGCTTTGCGTCCCTACCTTTCGATAGGTTTGCCGTTATCGTATAAGTTCTATCTGTTCTTACTTCTACTAGAAGTTACTAGATTTAGCTTAAGAACAAACAAAAAAAGCCTCTTCATTCGGTAGCTGGCTGCCATCCATAGCGGGAAGGCCCTTTAGCTTTGCGTCCCTATCTTTCGATAGGTTTGCCGTTATCGTGTTTAGCTTTTATAGTTACATAGTACCATATCTATCTCTATATTCAAGACCCAAATCACTAGATTCACACTATTTTTAGTTGAATTTTTATATAACTAGCTTAGCATGCACGATCAGCCGGTGGGTTGGATTGACCAATGGATCACATGTAATCAGGGTAAGTATTTTGTCATCGTTATGCCCATTTAGCACCGAAATATCTGTAGGCTCCACGATAGAGATATCATAAACAACGTATTTGAAATCCTGCCTGCTTGTTGTAACGGAAATGGTGTCGCCAATTTCGACTTCGTTCAATCTGTTGAAGAGTCTCCCTGTTGTTCTTGATCTGTGGGCTGCAATTGCGGCATTGCCGACCTCACCAATCGGTGCTGTCTCCTTCATATGGGCGGCGGCATGCTTCATATTGGCTTTGGTTGCCCCTTCAAGGATAGGCAGCTTCAGGTCGATTTTGTTAATTTGGATAATTCCGATGATCTTGCCGCCTACCTGAATGTCCGGAGCTGGCGATTCAGTTGCTTCTGCCTGTTCATTCGCAGATGATTCCTCTGACAGCAGCTTGGTAACTGCCGCATACGGCTTGCTCAGGTCTGATCCTGACGGCGGAGCGGGCGTAACTTCACTATAGGCCTGTTCGGCTTCTTCCAGCAGCTTCTGCTGCTCCCAATCGTTGTACCACTCGTTCGCTTTTGGATACAGCATGATAAGAATCCCCGCAAGGATAAGCAAAAAAGAGAACTTACGCATGAAAATCACCTCCGTTAGTTATGATAACCTCAGAATACCCATTTGCGGCTTCCAAAAAAATTGATAATTACGGTCACGAAGGTGACCAGCACTTTGGCAATCAGCACCTGTACGCCAAAACGGTCCGTCAGCAAATGCATCAGCAGCACCGAGATCCCCAGCACAGCCAGGTTAAGCACGATAAACCTCACAAGCTGCATCCGGTCAAAGCTATCCTTGCTTCCCCTGTCCTGATCACGGAAGGTCACTTTTTTATTCCAAAAAAAGCTGTTGGCTGTACCTGCACTATACGAAATAATCTGCGCCGGCGTGTTCATCATTCCAAGGGAATGCAGCAGTGTAAATACCGCAAAATCAATCAGTGTGTTCAGCAAGCCTACTGCATTGAATTTTAAAAACTGGATGAATCCCGCGTTCAGCTTTTTATCTGACATAATCCTTTTCCTTCCGCTTGTCCAGGCTCTCTATGTCAGCCTCTGTATTGTAGCCCCTGGTCTCACGCACGATATACAGCGGTCTGTCCTTCGATTCATCATAAATCCGCCCGATGTATTCCCCAATCACACCAAGGAGCATCAAGACAATACCGTTAAACAGCAAATTCACGCCCACAATAGAGGCCCAGCCGGGGACGGTCCAAGAGGTGAACACCTTCTGGAACAAAACAAAAAACAAATAAAGAAAGCTGGAGAACGATAGAAAAAAGCCGACGTATGACGCAATTTTGAGTGGCTTATGCGAAAAGGAGGTGATGCCGTCCAGCGCAAACCGGATCATTTTCTTCAAAGGGTACTTGGTTTCACCTGCAAAACGCTCCTCACGCACATATTCCACCATCGTCTGCCGGAAGCCTACCCAGCTCACCAAACCTCTGACATAACGGTTCTTCTCCTTCAAGCCACGCATTACATCACACACTTTGCGGTCGATCAAGCGGAAATCCCCTGTATCCGTGGGAATATCCACACTGGTCATGCTGCTGAGCAGACGGTAGAACATCTTGGCGGTTGCTTTTTTGAAAAAAGTCTCTCCGTGGCGTTTGAGCCGCTTGGCGTAGACTACCTCGTAGCCCTCTTTCCACTTCGTGATCATCTGCAAAATGACCTCAGGCGGATCCTGCAGATCCGCATCAATCACCACAACCGCATCGCCTTCAGCATAGTCCATCCCCGCCGTTATCGCTACCTGATGCCCGAAGTTACGCGAGAAGTCGATCAGCTTGACATGCTCGTCACGGCTGCTGACCTCATGCATAATCTCGACTGTCCGGTCCCGGCTCCCGTCATTGACGAAGACCAGTTCGTAGGAATCGCCGCATTCGTCCATTACCTTCTTGAGACGCTCGTACGTATGCTGAATGACTTCCTCCTCATTGAACATGGGGACAATTACACTGTATCTGGCTTTCACTGTCGTTCCTCCTAATTTTTTTGTGAGCTTGTGCTGCCTGAATCGCCGGCTAGAATACCCAAGAAGGGAACCAGCGCAGCATCACCTTCACGTAGTCTTCGCTGACCTGCATACCTGACAATACAGGGTAAAACATTACAAAGAGCAGCGCCGCAACAGCGACATATGCATACCGCCATGTTTTTGCCTGGGGGTACTTACTGTCAAACAGCTTCAAGATATAGACGATTGCCAGAATCATGAACGGCACCATTGCGAAATAATGGTAAAGGAATGTCTCGCGCGGTACCAGCATCCAAGGCACATACTGGGAGAGGAAGCCGATCCATATCATGTACAGGCTCTTGTCTTTACGTTTCACTGTCAACCAGAGCGAGGCCAGCAAGGCGAAGATTCCTGTCCACCAAATCAGCGGATTCCCCATAGTAACGATACTGCTCACCTGTCCTTGCGGCAGGCCTTCGCCCCCGCTGAAGAACCATACCGGACGTTTCATAAATGGCCATTCCCACCATGATGAAGCAAACGGATGTGTGGCAACAAGCTGGCTGTGATAATTGTACATGTTCTTTTGCGCCTGAATCAGCCCTTTTATGGTATAGCCCTCCGCCGAGACAGACAGCACAGGGATAAAGGACAAGCTGTAAATGACTACCGGAATAATGACAAAGAACAGCACACAACTGAGCAGTGTGACAATGGTGTTCTTCCAGAAGCGCTGTTTTGCATTGCGGCAGGCGTCCTTAAGCTCCTGGTCACCTACTTTGCCTTCGGCAAGCACACGCCCCGCAGCTTTATATTCCTTGTAGCGCTCAAACAGCGTAAACGCCAGCATAATCGCAAGTCCCGCACCTCCGTAGATTACAATCCATTTGGAGGCAACCCCGATGCCAAAGAACAGACCGGACCAGAACAGCGGCACCAAGGTCTTGCGCAGCGGAACACGGTAGAAATTCATCGTGTAGTAGCGCTGCATGAAATAGAACATCAGCATGATGAAGAATACGCCGTAGACATCAATTGTAGAAATACGCGTCTGGGTAAAATGCATGAAATCCAGTGCGAACAATCCGGCGGCAAGCGCGGCGTAGGTGGTCTTTTTGAACAGCCGCAAGGCCATAATGTAGATCAGCGGCAGCATGGCGATACCAAACAAAGTACCGATAATCCGCCAGCCGAACGGATTGACGCCGAACAGCTCCATCCCTACAGCGATCAGCAGCTTGCCGAGCGGAGGATGGGTATTCTCATACGGAACAATGCCATGTGTGTATTCATAGGCTGTCCGCGCATGGTAAATTTCATCAAAATAGGTGCTGTTCATGAAACCGGAGTTTTCCGGAATGAGCGCCTGCTCGTCAAACAGGTTGGACGGTGCGCCTCTCTTGGCAACTGCCGAAGCATCCGGCGTGACGCTGGCTACCGGAAGCGGTGTTTTGCCTCCTCCCTGCTCGTAAAAGGCCATTTCATTCAAAGTAAAACCCGGAGAGGTAACGGTCAGCTTCACGTATCTGGCCGCGACGTTCAAAGGCTGGCTTTTCCAGATAAACACATTGCCGACATCCTCATTGACATCCAAAGGATTGCTCCAGGAATCAGGTGATTGGCTGAACTCCAATTTGAATTTACCGGTACCTACTCCTCCGAATATATTTACGCGCTCCAACTGTCTGCTCTGGCCGAGGTCCACATAGAAGCTCTCGCCGCTGGCGGCAGGCTGCCATAAGGTTTCCGGGGCTTTGGTTGAGCCGAGATGAAACAGAGCCAGCGCCGCATACACGGCGGTAATGCCGAGCATCCACATCCAGTCCTTACGCTTCAGCCTGAGCAAGCCCACCCTACCGCTCTGCTGAACCGGACGGATTCCTTCGGCAAGCTCCATATCAGCCTTATGATTCTCTGCCGCTGACGGCGGCGGGAGCAGAAGCTTGATCTCCTTACGGACATACACCGCATACCCGACATACAGCATATATAACACCAAAGCGATGTTCGCAATCGCAGTCACAAGAACAATCCCGTCCGAAGGCGGATTATTGCCGGCATTCAGATGGGCCAAGGTATAGCCCACGTTAAGATACTGCGTTAAAGTAAATCCAAGAAAGATTGTCAGGAACCGGCGGTCCCGGCTCTCGATATAAGTGAACAGGCCTAGAATTAACGCCGGATACATATACCGTTCATGCATTTTCGTGCCAAACACAAACACAACTGCGATCAGAACCATACCGACGAAGAAGGACTTGGACAGCTCCTTGCGGTCTTTTTTGAAGGAGTAATACGCTGCAAGGACAACCGCCGCCAGGATGAAAATAAAACCCCAGGTACGATAGGTGATCCCAAGCCACATCGAATCAATCGCGGACCACATCGGCGCAGTCAATGCATATAGATTAAAGGCATTCACCGTAGAATATGGATAGGAAGACAAGGTTCCCTTGTACAAATCTATAAGTCCGCCGAATCCGCCGTTATTCCAAAAGAACGGAGCCGCCAGCACGGCAAAGATCCCCAGTCCATAAAGAGCGCCAAGCGCAAGCTGCTTCCATGCCCGGTGATGATAAAAAGCAAACAGCAGCACAGGGGTAAAAATCAGCGCCTGCGGTTTAATCAGTGTGGCTAAGGCAAAAAAGATGGCCGATCTCACAAAGGCTTTATTGGATGCGCCCATAATACTGAGCAGCAGGAATACCAAAAAGAAGGAGTCCGCTTGTCCCCAAGCGGCAGAATCCATCAGCACCGCCGGATTGAACAGGAACAGCAGCATTAAGCCGATGGCCATGCCGGAGCCAAGCTTCGCGCGGCCTGCGCGGTAAATTAACCAGCCCAGCACCAGGTCCGAAATGATCGCCGGCAGCTTAAAGAGCAGCGTCTCTCCGCCCGAGCCATGCGCAAAGCCAAACAACCCGCGAATGAGGCTGAGAAGATACAATATGTACAAATATCCCGGAGGGTAGTCGGCAAAATAACCCTCTTCATAAAACTTGCCGGGTCCCAGGTCAACGAGCCGCTGTCCCCAGGCGATAAAGGTATTCATGTCGTTCTGATACCCTTGTGCCGTCAGACCAATCCAAATCCGCAGAATAAAAGCGATTCCGAATACGATATACAGCCATCGGGTATAGATGCCGTCCGATTGGCCCAGCAGGCGGTTGCTGCGGAAGGCTTTATTATAGAGGAAAGCGAAAAACACGCTGAACAATGCCGAGAGCAGCAGCAGCTTGGCAGGAGAAACCTTGTGCGGCGTCTCTGCAGCCTGACTGCCTGCATTCTGGGCCGCTGCTTGCGCTTCGAGCGAAATGACACTGACTCCGTCAGGAACAGCATCCACTTGCTCTACCGACAGATCATCAAAGTAGGCTTTCCCTTGAATAAGACTGGAATAACCGCCCAAGGCGGCGCCGATTCCGAGCGTTTTTTGCTCCGGACCGGTCTGTCCGTAGAATTCAAGGTACTGCCAATCTCCGGAAGTATCCGTGGTCGCGGGATAACCGCTGGCGATGCCTACCGGGAAAATATTTGCGCCAAGACCCTGGCCCGCAGTGCTGACGATTTTGACATAACCGGAAATCTTGTAGTAGCTGTTCGGCGCAACCGTAATATTCTGCACCCATTTCAGATGATTCGGCTCCAGATTCTCAATCACTGCCGCTTTGCTGCCGGAATGGACCTCTTCCGACTGTACCGAGAGCAGCCCGGAACTGTCCCCGGAGATCCACATATCCTTGGTCCAGCCCGAAGGAGTACCATTGTCCCCATCCTCAAAGCCCGGATTCTGCAATAGATTGCCTTCTGCATAAATGCTTGTTACAGGAAGCGTGAACAATAACAGCATTAATACAATGATTGCGGACGCGCGTATACTCTTGATCATCGTTCCAACCTCACCTCGTCAATGTTAATCCAGCCGTTCCCGCCGGTTATGTAAATCTCGGCCTGCTCACCCTGCTTAAGCGTCGCAGCCGGAAGTTTAATAGGATGATATTTGTCTCCCGCCGTCAGTTCAGCCTCCGTACGCACAGCGCCATTTACCCGGATGCCAATCCTTCCCCCGTCCCCTCCGGCGCTCACCATAACGGATAATTTATAGACGCCAGTCTGGGCGGTAAAGTTCTGCACTATGCTTTTGTCTGAACCTATATCGAGATAAGCATGGCTTGCTCCAGAGTAAGGATTATTGGCAGCTATACCCGTTCCCGCTGAAAAGCTCCAGCTTGAGGCTCCCGCTTCAAAGCCTCCATTAGGAATCTCAGCCTGGACGCCCTCTTCATCTGGAGACGCTGCTTCTGTATTATTGATAAGCACGCTGTAGTTGGCGAAGCGCTTAATCGTATAATCCCCGGCCACAGCAGGCAAAGGCTCATTATTCCCAAAGATATATGCCGAATGGCCCGGCACAATGTCCGGATCGCCAAATCTGTACCGGCCAAAGGAGTCAACCATTTGAAATGCATCTCCGGGATTGGTGTAATGGACAGAATCCAGGAAGTCATGCGGATTGATTTTCTCATAAAACAGCACATAAATATAGGGCATATTCACTTTATTGGTGACGTAGATCTCCCCGCTGCTTGCTTCTGATGCATACTGCACTGCAGGCCCGAGAGAGTCATAAAAAGCCGGACCGATCTCCTTGGGGAACTCCCGGAAATAGGCATTTGTAAAAAAGCCAAACATTACTGTGAAAGCAGCAACAGACAATATGCCGGCAAACCTCACCTTGCGATACAGCCACATTGCACCTACAGCGACCAGCATAATCAGCGGATAGAAAATAATATTGATCCGGTTGATGTTCACATCTGTAATCAAGGACATCAGTACGGCGACCAGCAGCCAGAGCAGCAGAACTGCATGCAGTGGACGCTCACGCCCGTTTGTCCGCAGCGCAAGGATCATGACAATAAGCCCGAGCAACGCAAAAGGCAGCGCAATCGGATAAGCATAACCATAAGGAGAAATGGAGTTCCACGGCAGTCCATCGCTTCCGCTGCGCATAAGCTGGATGAAGCTGCTAAAGTTTCCGGCCGCAGTCTGCAGCAATTGTCCGCTGAATACAGAGGAAATCTGCTCCACCCGCGGCGTTGTTAGCCTGGGAATCGTAAAGAGCCCTGCTGTGATCTCTTCAAGCTTATAATGATTAATTACTATAAATAATAGTATAGGCAGAGCAAGGAGTACAAATAGAATACCGTTCCATATAAGCGTCCGAATTTTCAGGGCTCTACTATACAATAGAAGAAATACCGAACAAATAGCAAATATTGGAACAAAAAAATAAGCTGTACCATAAGCATAAAGCGAAATTGCCATGATTACGGTGAAACCGTAAGACCATTTTGGAGTCTGGAATGATTTCAATAGAAAGTAAACAGCAATTAAAATTAGGGTAGGGAACAAATTGGACTCCAGCGCCCATCTGGACATCATAATATGCCAAGGGTTGATGGCGATAAAGAACATGGCGAAAATACCGGCTGTTCTGGATGGAAACAGTTGCCTCATACATAAGTAGAAAAAAATCATGCCAAGAAGGCCCATCACCAGACTAAGCGCCCGCACGGATAGCGGTGTAAGCCCGAACAGCAGCAGGAAAGGCATGGATAGATAGGCGTACAGCGCATTCTGCCCGCTACCCCAGGCGATAAGGTGAATCGGCAGATGAATGCCATTGCGGTCTATTCCATAATGCAGAATCGCATAGGCGTCATATCCGATGGATGCTTCATCCTGATTCAGACCTTGGGGGATGGAGCCGATATAAACCGTTCGTACGATGGCCCCCAGCAAAAAGAGCAGCACTGGCCATGGATTGTCTATGCAGGCCCGATAAGCCCGTTTCAATAAGCCGGACAACATGAATCACCTCTTCAACAATATAATCTAAATATTGGGTGAATAAAAGGCTATATCGGAGGTTGTCCTGAACTGCGCGTAAAAAGCACCCGCAAATGTGAAAACGGCCCCTTCATAATTGAAGGGACCGGAACAGTTATAGAATGAACTTGAAAAATACTAATAAGGTGGAGTGACAATACGCTTAACCCTGGCTTCCAATCAGGATATAGCGCAGCACAATCAGGATAGCAAGCACCCACATCATCCAGTGGATGTTGTATTTCTTTTTGCCCACCAGGTTGCCTACGCAAGCCAGAATGACATACGTAACAATTCCGAAGGAAATTCCGTTCGCGATATTGTAAGTGAAAGGCATAATCACGAAGGTCAGGAAGGCTGGAATCGCCAGGACCATATCCTGAAAATCAATTTCGCGGATGGATTGAGCCATCAGCACACCGACAATAATCAGCGCCGCCGCAGTAGCAGGGCCAGGGATAAGCGCCACAACTGGAGCCAGGAACAACGCAAGCAGGAAGCAGACACCGGTTGTAACAGCAGTCAGACCTGTACGTCCGCCTTCAGCAACCCCGGCAGCACTCTCAACATAAGCAGTAGTGGTGGAAGTACCGAGCATTGCACCGCCGGCAACAGCTACCGCATCAACGAACATCGCTTTGCCGACGCGTTTTTTGCCTTCTTCGGCATTCTTCATAATTCCTGCACGCTCTGCAGTACCAACAAGTGTGCCAAAGGTATCAAACAATTCTACGAAGGTGAATGTGGCAATCGCGGAAACGATACCGGTGTGCATGATGCCTTCCCAGTCAAACTGCCAGAAGTTGAGCTGCGAGAAATCAGGAACCCAGTGATTGTCAGTGCTCGACAGGCTGCTGAAATCAACGACGCCCATTAGCATAGCAGCTACAGTCGTGCCCAGAATACCAAACAGGATTGCACCACGTACATTCAACACCATCAGGATGGAAATCAGCAGCAGGCCGATGATAACCAGTTGTACGTTGGAGTTCTCCAGACTGCCCATATGGATAACCGTCTCAAAGGAAAGCACATCTGTAAATTTGTTAGCGGCGATATCTTTGCCGGCTTCAACGCCGATCGTCATCAGTCCGCTGTTTTTAAGACCAATAATCGTAATGAACAAGCCGATACCAACAGTAATGGCATGCTTGAGGCTGTCCGGAATAGCGGTAAGCAGAATCTGCCGGACTTGGGTGACCGTAAGCAGGATGAAGATAATCCCGGAAATAAATACGGCGGTCAGACCCATTTGCCAAGTAAACGGATGGTCAGTGGTCTGTGAGGACAAAACTACGGAAGCAAAATATGCATTAAGGCCCATACCAGGCGCAAGAGCTACAGGAAAATTGATGAACAGACCCATCGCAATAGTGAAAATCCCTGCTGCCAGCGCGGTAGCCAGGAATACAGGATACCAGCCCATCTCAATGCGGCCAAAGGCAGTAAGTGTGCCCGGATTAACCGACAGGATATACGCCATTGCCATAAACGTGGTCAGACCGGCCATAATTTCTGTGCGCACTGTCGTGCCGTTTTCTTTCAACTTGAAAAAGCGGTTCAAATTGTTCTCCCCCTAAGGTTATGTTGTCTGAAAGCAACAGAAAAGCCGGTATCTTGGAAGACACCGGCCCGAAAAAAAGAACAACTCTCCTTCCCTGCGGATGAAAATCCGAAGGTTAATAGAGGTCTTGCTCTTCTTAATCGTAGCCAGGTCATTACGGTGACCTCGTAGAGACTTCCGGGCCGATTCCCGGAATTATACGAATGTTTATGCTGCTTTAGCGCTTTTTTATTTTAGGTGCACGTGACATGACTTGTCAATGGTAAATACGAACATTATGCGTGATGTTTTTGTTAATGTTCGTAATTCGGACAATATCACGTCCCTGACTTAATTGTAGCTGTAATTAGGCAGCTTCAGCAGCTCAGCGATGTACTTCTTAATCTCTTCTTCTAGTTTGTCCTTGTCAATGAGAGGGTATCCCTCCATTTCCCGGCATTCCATCATGCCCTTCAGAGCTGAAAAGCGGTAAGCTGCTGCGATTGCAGGCGTTGACGCTTGACCGATTTTATCCTGAGCGGTGAGGTCTTCAAAGGTCGTGCGGTTTTTGATGCGCAGCCGAAGCTCCTGCTTCGCCTCACGGTCCATCAGCTTGCCTGGTGTCACATGATCCGCCTCAATCTGGGCAATGATTGCCTCAGCCTGCTCCAGCTCCCCTTCCTCCCGCAAAATCCTTGCATGCAGCGCCCGTACAATATGTATAAACGTCCACACATTATAGTTATTGTTGAACACCAATCCGTCCGTCAGACTGCAAACCTGCTTCGCAGAGCCTGTGTCGCCGTTGATATACAGCAGCAATGCCAGATCCGACAGAGCCTCCATGTCCGCTGCGCTTTGAAAAGATATTTTCTTGGCAAGCTTGCGGCTCAGGCTTCCTACTTTCTTGTTCGGGCTGTTTGTAGCAATCTGTGTGAATAATGTTGCCGGGTTCTCCATACTGTTCAGCGCTCCTTCATGTTCGGATGTGGCTCTATTGTAATTTCTACAGCAGATCAAACTCAAATCCGCTGGAAAATAGGATCTACTGCATTCTGTGCAGCAGATTTTGCGAAAAAGCTCCTCTGTACCCGGAAACCAGATAATCAATTGTACGAATTACAGCAGAAGGCCATTTCCTGCTTCAAAATAAACATTCTATCCTGAAATAACGATGTCCGTACAGAGGACATTGTTATGGAAGCCTCGAATTTGGCGAAGCCAAATTGAGGGCCATCTATGAAATTTCATCGTCTGAAGTGCCGCGAAAGAGCGGCATGACTGTCCATTGCACAAAGTGCAGTCACTTTTCCTGTAATAAGCTGAATTAGACGGTCGGCGTTACCCTTGCTGCACAAGCAAAAGAGCACCCTGGCTAGGGATGCCCTTCTGCTTGACTGATTTCCGTTCAAAACGCCAGCTTCCTTAGGAGAACGTTATAGCTATTTTACCAACAGCATGGTGAGATTCACTTAATGCGTGGGCATCATACAGTCCTTTTTGCGAAAAAGGAAATGTAGCTCCAACTACTGACCTTACCTTCTTCTGCTCAAGCAGGCCGGCAATTTCCTGAAGCTGCTGTCCATTCGGCTCCAGCCATATATTTTTAGCGGTTACGTCGTATTCCTTGACCAGCTCTTCATCAAAATTGCTGACAATAGAGATGATTCGTCCGGTATGTTTTTTCAGCACTTTGAAGCTGTTCTTCTGAACATCCCCACCCATCGTATCGAATACAACGTCCACATCGGATAAAACATCTTCAAAGCGGGTCGTGCGGTAGTCAATAATCTGGTCAGCACCGAGTGAAGCCAGCAACTCATGATTACGCTCACTGGCCGTTGTAATAACATACGCTCCGGCTTGTTTGGCAAACTGGATCGCGAACATGCCAACGCCGCCTGCGCCTGCGTGAATTAATACCTTTTCTCCTCTAGCCAATCTTCCATGAGTAAAAAGCGCCTGCCAGGCAGTCAGCCCTGCGAGCGGAACGGAGGCGGCTTCTTCCCATGAGATATTGGCAGGCTTGCGCGCCAGCAGGTGATCATCTACCAAAGTATATTCGGCATAAGTTCCAAAGCGGGTAGTATCCGGACGGGCAAACACTTCGTCTCCCACTTTCCAATCCATTACCCCGCTGCCAACTTCAGAAATTGTTCCGGCAACATCCCATCCCAGAATAATCGGAAACTCCCAATCCATGATTTGTTTCAAGTAGCCTTCACGAAGCTTCCAGTCGATTGGATTGATCGAGGTAGCTGCCGCTTTAACTACAACCTGATGAGCTTGTGGAGCTGGATTCGGCACTTCTCTTTCCTGTAACTCTTCCTTACCCCCATAACGATCAATGACGATGGCTTTCATTTCTTGTCCTCCCTACTAGTTATTAGCTGATCTTCAAAGGTATTATTCATCTCTTTACACAAAAAATGCATACGATAAAACAAATTAGTTGACGCATCAATTAATATATCAAGTATTATACGCTTAATTAAAAAGTTATCAAGGATGATCGGACTTCATCTGCAACGAAGGAAGATCATGATTACTTAGACAAAAAAACCTTCAAACCCACGATAGCTGTGGGATTGAAGGTTCTTTGTCTTATTTAAAAACTACTCCCACTCAATCGTAGCTGGTGGTTTCGAGGTTACGTCGTACACGATGCGGTTGACGTTTTCCACTTCGTTGACGATGCGGACGGAGATTTTCTCCAGCACATCCCAAGGGATGCGTGCCCAGTCGGCGGTCATGCCGTCGATGGAGGTTACAGCACGGATGCCTACGGTGTAGGAATACGTACGTTCGTCACCCATAACGCCCACGCTCTTCATGTTCGGCAGGGCGGTGAAGTATTGCCAAATCTCGCGGTCGAGACCGGCTTTGGCGATTTCCTCGCGCAGGATATAGTCGGAGTCACGCACAATGGCTAGCTTCTCCTCGGTAACCTCGCCAAGTACACGAATGGCAAGTCCCGGACCCGGGAAAGGCTGACGCCAGACGATGGCATGCGGCATACCCAGCTCTTCGCCGAGCTTGCGGACCTCATCCTTGAACAACGTGTTCAAAGGCTCGATCAGGCTGAACTTCATATCCTCCGGCAGTCCGCCGACATTATGATGCGATTTGATCGTTTGCGCTGTTGCCGTTCCGCTCTCTACAATGTCGGTGTATAGCGTGCCTTGGGCCAGGAAAGCAAAATCGCCCAGCTTAGCCGATTCTTCGTCGAAGCAGTAGATGAACTCGTTGCCAATGATTTTGCGCTTTTGTTCGGGATCGGATACACCCGCTAGCTTGTCCAGGAAACGGGCGCGCGCGTCGATTTTCACCACATGAATATCGAATTTGCCCACGAAGGTTTCCATTACACTCTCTGCTTCACCTTTACGCAGCAGGCCGTGGTCGATAAACATACAGGTCAACTGGTCGCCGATGGCCCGGTGAATCAGCATCGCCACAACGGAGGAGTCTACACCGCCGCTGAGTGCGCACAGCACTTTTTTATCTCCGACTTTATCGCGAATATCCTTAACGGCATCCTCGATAAACGATTCCATCGTCCATTTGCCCTCGCAGCCGCAAACCTCATACAGAAAGTTCGAGATCATCTCGTTGCCTTTCAAAGAGTGGCGTACCTCAGGATGGAACTGCACAGCGAAAAAATTGCGGTCCGCGTGGCTCATTGCCGCAATTGGAGCACTCTCGGTACTGGCATCCAGCTTGAACCCGGAAGGAAGCTCCACTACATGGTCGCCGTGGCTCATCCATACGTTCTGACTGCTCTCAAGTCCGGCTGCAAGCACAGCGCCCTGCTCAAAATCAACATTGGCTTTGCCATATTCCCGCTTGTCCGCACGTTCAACCTTCCCGCCCTGCTGATGGGCCATGAGCTGCATACCGTAGCAGATACCGAAAATCGGCAGCCCCAAATCATAAATAGCCGGGTCTACATGCGGCGCATCCTCGGCATAAACACTACTTGGTCCTCCGGAGAAAACAATCCCTTTTGGCGAAAGTGCCTTGATCTTCTCAATCGGCGTATTGTACGGCAGAAGCTCGCTGTAAACCCCCAGATCCCGAATTCTGCGCGCGATAAGCTGGTTGTACTGTCCCCCGAAATCGAGAACGACGATAATTTCATTTGGCTTGTTCATTACGTGCCTCCCTTGATTATTGGATTCATTATACTCATGGTTAATTCTTACCGTCAAGGAAAGGAGGGCAGCTCAAGGAGATGCTTTTGGTCCTTGCCGGGCGGGGGATGGGAGATTTCAAGAGGAGCGAAAAGGAGGTTCACCAGCTTTTGGAATTGTATGCGTTTCGAATAGGAAGGCGCAGCCTTTTTTCAGTTGGAAAAGCAAAGGTTCTTACGCTTAACTCAGCGGAATACTGGTGAATTCACACGCTTTTCTGAAGGAGCATGACCTGCTCATGTAGTCAGAAATGGAATTTGAACAGCAGGACATTCACCGCACTTGGCGGCGAATACCCTCTGTTCAAGTTAAGCGAAAAGCAATGGTTAGACAGTTGCTGATGAAGGATGCCGGGCAGGACGGTGCGGGCACGGCGAGTGCGGCGGACGCCGAGCGGGACGGTGCGGGCGCGGCGAGTGCGGCGGACGCCGAGCGGGACGGTGCGGGCGCGGCGAGTGCGGCGGACGCCGAGCGGGACGGTGCGGGCGCGGCGGGTGCAGAAGACGCTGAGCGTGGTGGCGCGGGTGCGGCGGATGCCGGACGGGGCGGTACGGCGGGGCTGTTGTACGCCAGGTCTTCCCACTGGCGTACGAACTGCCGGACCGCGGTGCGCAGCCCCGCGTCCTCAATCGCCAGGGAGGCTGCGTACTCCCTGGCTGTTACGCCGGGCGGCGGCGGGCCATACCGCGCCGCCAGCCCGCGCCAGGCCAGCGCGGCTGCGCGCAGCTGCCGCTCGCGGCTCACGCTGCCGGTGCGGCGCACCGCCGGCAGCAGAGCAAGGCAACGCCGCCAGCGCCAGGCGGCGGCGAGCCCCAGCGCCGCAGCTGCGGCCGGCGCTGGCAAGTGCCCGCCCGCCTGCGGCAGGGCGGGCAGAACGTCCGCGCGCTGCGCAGCGGCGGACACGGGGGCAGCCGCCGGGCCTGCGGCAGCGGCGAGGGCGGCGGAGGGCGTGGGGTCGAAGGGGACCCAGCCCGCGCCGGGAAAGTAAACCTCCACCCAGGCGTGGGCATCGCCCTGGGTGACATTATAGCGCTGCGGCAGGGGATCTGCCGCCAGCGTTCCGGGCCCGTAGCCCTGGACATAACGGGCCGGAATGCCCGCGCTTCGCAGCAGCACGGTCATTGAGGTGGCGAAATGCACGCAGTAGCCTTGCTTTGTTGTGAATAAGAAGTCATCCACAAAATCCGCTCCTGACGGCGGCACCCGCGTCTTCAAGGTGTAGGTGTAGCCGCGCTGCAGATAATCCCTTACAGCGGTGGCGGCATCATAACGGTTGCCCGCAGAAGCTGTAAGCTGCTCGGCCAGGCCGGACACTCTTGCGGGCAGCTCAGCAGGCAACTGCAAATACTGGCTTTTGACTGCGGAAGGATCACCGCCAGAAGCCGCGCGCAGATCAGCCGGATCACTCTCCGGCAGCAGAGAATCAACGGTATATTCCGCCACTTTGGCGGGGCCTGAAGTCTCCGGGAGCCGGAAGCTGTTCATCTCCGGATTGGTCATTACATAGCCAAGGCGGCCCCCGTCTGTCAGCTTAATGGACTCCACATCAACCACAGCTCCCGCGCTGAAAAGCGGCAGGCCGCCGGAGGATGGAACAGCGAATTGAACCCTCTGAACCACCCTGCGGCCCTCCCCGGCACCGGACTCAATTAAATCCTGACCGGAAACAGGCAAGCCGGTCAGACTAAACGGCATAAGCTCCTCGCCCTCCCTGATCCAGCGGCGTCCGTCATAATAGGCAATGCTCTCCCCCCGCCAGTAGGACGGCTGATTGGTGAAGACGCTAAAAACAGCCTCAGTGCTGGGGGACAGCGGAGCACCAAGCTCAGCGTCTCCTGAACCGTAGCCTGATCTGCCGGACTGAAGCTGAAGCTCCTCAGAGGACTTCGACAGTTCTCCTGCCGCCCAGACCTGGATTTTGTCATAAACCGGCTGCAGTGTGATTGGAACTCCCGGCCGGGAGCCTTGCAGTTGGCCGATAGTCCAGGCTGCTGCCGCAATAATGAATGCGGTAGCCAGGGCAAGACCTCCCCAGAGTCCATACGGGAGAGAAGCGGCTCCGGTTCGATCCTTCAAGTGCAGCAGCCTGCTCATGGCCTGCATCCATAGAATCAGCCCCACGGAGACAACCACATCACCGGTCGTATTTACAGCAAAGCCCATATCCAGAGCCATAAGATAGACCAGTGTTACAAGAGTAAACAGCGCCGTGCTGCCTCTGTACAGCGCAAGCTGCTGTACAGAGGTAACCAGCAATCCCCAACCGAGTACAAGGATGAGCAGTCTGCTGTCACCGCTCAGGGAGGATATCCGTCCTGAAAAGAGCAGCGCGGCATCCTCCGGGATTTGTGCAATATACGCTCCCAGCCACCCCGTACCTTCATTGGTAGTGCATGTATAGAGCCAGGTCAGAGCAATCAGCAGGAACTGGCCGGTAAGCTGCAGAACACCCGGAAGCCGGCAGCTCCCCCACAGCAGCAGCACTGCCGCAGAGAACATCAGGATTTCCAGCAGATTGGCCGTATCCGGCACTTTGGCAGACCTGTGCAGTGGCAGCAGCCATTCTACGAACAGGCCAAAAATTGCCAAAGAGAACAGCAAACGATAGTGCAGGGGGATACTGTCCCTGATATCGGCATGGCTGTCCTCTGTGTCGCTCCCATTTTTCCCTGCTGCAAATAGCCCTTCCTGCCCGTTCTTATACTCCTCCCGCACACCTGGTGATTGAATCGGGCTTCCTGCCGTTTCCGGCAGTGCTCTACCGCAGCGTTGATTTCTCAGGACATTCACGGATATCCGCCCCCTTGTAGCTATATGCCGAAGAAATATCGCTCAGGCAATACACCCGCGCACCCAGTCTTGCCAGACTGCCGCTGATTGTATCTGCTGCACGCTTTTTAGGTTCGGATGATGCTGGAGCGGGCCCATCCCAGACATAATACAGCTCGACCTTGACCCCCTGCACGAGGAACCGGGCAAGTGTCCGGGCAGACTCTTCCGTCAGCCGGCCTGTAATGACGGCAACGGTCATTCCCGGAATCCAGCCCCGTGAAGCGTCTTCCAGCAGCCTGCTTAGACTGCGGTCGCCGTCCGGTGCAATTTCCGTGAGCATATCCTGCACCCTGCCGGGGATTTGCCCAAGTCCCTCATGTCTGGCCATGCCTTCCGGCCATCCGCCGCTGAAGAGCTGCACATAGGAACCGGAACGCTCGGCTGACAGCATAAGACCCATAGCTGCAGAAACAGCTCGTTCGAACGCCGGAGGCGCCATGCCACGCTGGCTGCGCGGCGCCAGCGCACCGAAAGGGATTTCATAATCCCCGGGACTATTGGCAAGAACAATGCAGGACATATGCCCTTCTTCCCGCTCCGGCACTCTGCTCTGCAGCGCCCCCTTGCGGGCGCTGCTCTTCCAGTGAATCCGGCTGAGCGGATCACCCGGTGAATACTCGCGGATATCTGCCGCTTCAGCATTGTAATTCCGGTTACGACTGCTGATCATAATGTCTCCGGTGATCATACCGCTGTCAGGCACTGCCCCGCCCAGGTACAGCGGTCTGGGCAAAACCTTGAAGCTGTCTTTGCCCTCCGGCTGACAGCCGCCTGTGAACAGGCCGGTCAGCTCTCCCCAGCTTACACTGCACCCGTGAAGCGTATGAATGCCTCTGGGCACCTCCTGCAGCTTATATGAGTAGACAAGTGAACGCCGGAATCCCGGAAAAAGCAATTGCTGATGCACCTCGCCGCCATAGTGGTCGGCGACAATCATCCACGGCAGCGGAATCCCTGCCGAGAAGCTGATCTGTACTTCTACGGTCAAGGTATCTCCCGCCACCGGGCGGAGAGGAGAAATACTGCGGGTAACCTTCACCTGCCGCGGCCCCAGAAGCTGCAGCAGCAGTCCGCCCAGCATAAGAACTCCGCAGGCCGTTAAAAGGAACAGCAGCGATGCTCCTCCCCGCCAGACATACAAGGAGGCGATAACCCCCGCTGTCAGAAGCATTCTCAGCCATTCTCCCAGTGCCGTCCGGCCGCCGGGGATAGGCAAGCTTTTAACATTTTCCGTGTGCTCCATTAGTGATGATGAGGACAATGGGATACCCTTCCTTTGGTCATAGACTAGCTCCCCTTAACCACCATATTTAAGCGGCGGCCTGGAGCCTGTTACTGTCTATTCTTCCCACCGAAAGGGATACCCAGACATTTAAAAACCTTAAAATCAGTTGATAACCGATTTTATCAGAGCGCCTTGACTCTGCGTTCCTCCCCGGTCACACCGGCCGTCAGCACCGGATGTCCTACAGCCTCCAGCAGACTCCGCAGCGGCACCCACAGCGAGGAGCCGATCATCTGCACCCCGGTATTCCGCTGCTGCTGCCTGCCGTCCGCGAAGGTTACAGTCAGCCGCTTATGCTCCGCATCCGCCATCACCGTCCGGCCGTTCCAGACAATTTTGCCGCTGCGTGTGGCTGTATCCCAGCTTACCTGCCCTCCCAGCCGTTCGACCGCCGCACGCAGCGGAACCTTATATTGCCCCCCGCTGATCTGGTATTCTCCCGGCTGCAGCTTTGTTTCCAGCATACCGACCTCCAGCGCGAGCGGCTTGCCGGGTGCAAAAAGCCTGCTGTTCGGAATAATATTCGCAGCAATCCAGGCTTTGGACGGCTTGATCCGGCCAGCCGCTGCTGCTTTGGCAGAAACTCTGAACTGTACCGGCTGTACCTCCTCATTCAGTACACCAAAAGCATACCCGGCTGCCTTGTATCGCCCGATAATCTCTGGCAGCGCCTTGGCGCTTTGCTCATGGCCTCCTCCGTCATGTAGCAGCAGAATCACCTCTGAGGCGCTTAAGTTTGC
The DNA here is from genome assembly GCF_054483875.1 of Paenibacillus sp. BAC0078. Taxonomy (NCBI): domain Bacteria; kingdom Bacillati; phylum Bacillota; class Bacilli; order Caryophanales; family Paenibacillaceae; genus Paenibacillus; species Paenibacillus sp. BAC0078. Next base: position 52,880 of record NZ_JBTLRW010000026.1, on the reverse strand, counting down.
GGTGGAATCCCTTAATATATCTGCGGCAGGTACTCCCCGGCTTCTGGAATCACCGCTGTCCGCCGTCCAATCCACCACCGAATAGCCCGCTTGCTTAAGCAGATAGAAATACGTTCCGTCAAAGTGCCCGAACGTCCCTCCCGGGGCACGCACAAGCTGCGGGCGGACGCCGGTAATTCCCCGGACGATCTCTTCAGTTTGCTTGATTTGAGTCCAGAACTCCGTAAACCTGCTGTATAAATCATGGTAATTGTGATTATAGGAATGATTGCCGATAGCGTGGCCCTGCTCCCATATGGCATTAATCAGCTCCGGGCGGCTTTTGGCCTGCTCCCCAAGCACGAAAAAGGTCGCCTTGACCCCCTGGTGGCGCAGAATTTCCAGAACCTTTGAAGTGATATTGCTCGGGCCGTCGTCAAATGTTAAGTAGACCGTTTTTTGTTTCTTTTTGGCCGAAAGGGCCAAACCCGCTGAAGTTTTGGAAGATGATGCCGCCGTGGCCTTTGCCACTGTCTGCGGGCTGCGGTCCATGCTGAGCATTGCGGAAGCTGAAGCGGGGGCCTGCGGTGATTGCAGCTTACCAAAAGCCGGGGAAGCCGCGGGCAAATCTTGCTTCACAGCAGCAGGGCGATTATTCTTAGAGAGTGCGGGCATCACAAACCATATAACTGCCATAGCAAGCAACCCGCAGATGAATATCCGGCGGATATGAATTTTTTGGCTACTCTTCATCTTCTCTACCTCCAGCATTCTACTCGCGCGTTATGCGCCTTTTGGTAGATTGTATGAAGACAAGCCCCGAAATAGAATTAGGCATTTATGCCTTTGGAGAGTGGACAACATATGGAAATGCTGAAATGGATCGAGGAATTGTTTGCCAGCTATGGCTATAGTGTGCTGTTCTTTGGACTCCTGCTGGAGTTCGTCGCCCTGCCTTTTCCCGGAGAGACTACAATGGCTTTTGCGGGGTTTCTTTCCTATACCGGCAGACTTGATTTTATCCCGCTGATTGCCGTAGCTTTAGCCGGAACCACAATCGGTATGACCGTAACTTATTTCATCGGCCTCAAGGCCGGATTGCCTTTTATTCAGCGTTATGGCAAATGGTTTCTGTTCTCCCCGGCCAAACTGGAGAAAACACAGCGCTGGTTCGAGCGGTACGGCAGCATCCTCGTTTCCATCGGGTACTTCATCCCGGGCGTGCGCCATTTTACCGGTTACTTCTCAGGCATCATCGCCCTGCCGTTTCGCAAGTTCGCTATGTACGCCTACAGCGGCGCTTTGCTCTGGGTTATACTGTTTCTTGGTATCGGAAAAGTATTCGGCCCGCAGTGGATGGGCATCTTTCACCTGTTCGAGCTGTACGCCCTCTGGATCATCTCCGGCATCGCAGCCATTGCTCTGCTGATCCTCCTGTACCGTTACCGTCATCCCATCCGCTCCCGGCTGCTCCGGCGCAAAGCAGGCATGAAAGCTAAGGTGAAAGAAACCTCCAAGTAACACTGCAGTTATTTACGAATATTACGCCGGACCTTCTTCCATCTGCTGCGCACAAAAACATATCCCGCAAGCAGCAGAGCTACTCCGGCGAAACCGGCACCGCCCGCGAACCCCAGCGTTCTGGGTTCCACCAGATCCAGCAGCCAGCCTGCACCGAACATAGATACGCCGATCAGCGAACCGCTCACCGCCGACAGCATTCCAAACATGGCCGGCTGCTGCTCAGGCGGTGTCTCCCGCATCACAAGCGTGTCCAGGCAGGCATTGCCGATCCCCCCGCATAGCGACAGCAGAATATAGAGTACAAAAGCCACCCCAAAATAGCTGCTTGCACTGATACTCATAAGCATAATCCCTTCACACAGCAGTCCGGCCAGCGCTGCCGCAAGAAGTCTCCGCTTCACCAGCCGTCCGGCAAAAAAGCTGAGGCTAAGCCCAATGCCGAGTGCGGCATAGAAGGCCCCCACCCCAATATCTCCGGCATGAAACACTTGCACGGCGTACACACTGATCAGCACATTGTCCCAGCCATTGATAATCGACACCAGCAGCTCATAGGCAATAACGATCTGCAGCGCCAGACTTCCGCCCACCAGAAGCTTCAGCGTCCGCCAGCGCCCTGTTTTTTTAATCTTGCTTCCCTTTAATTCGGCCTCTCCGTCAACCAAGGGTACGTCTTGCCCGTCTGTGCTCTCTACATTCTGAGGAAAATGAATGCCCCAAATCAGCAGAGCCGCAACCAGGAAAGAGGCTGCATTCATGATAAAAGCCATATCCGGCCCCCACCACAACGACACGACTCCGCCGGTAAAGGCCCCAAGGATAAGCACACAGCCAGTCATCAACTGCTCCAGACTGTTAATTTTGAGCAAGGAATCCGGACCGGCCAGCAGCGGGATGGCAGATTTACGCACCGGACTATAAATTGCCTCGCCCGCCGCCATGATCAAGCTCCCTGCATACAGCAGCCACAATTTGCTCTCCCCATCCACCCATAGAAAAGACAGCGCCACCGGAACACGCAGCAGATCGACGGTCATCATAATGGCTTTGCGCGGCAGCCTGCTTGCCAGCATTCCACCCAGCGGGGCCATGAACAGATAAGGCAGCACTCTTACACCGAGCGATATTCCGACCGCCATCCCCGATCCGGTCACCTTCAGCACCAGCGCCAGCATGGCAATACTGCTGAACCGGTCACCAATCCCATTGACGAGCCCGGCCGCGAATAACCTTGAATACCCCCTATAATTTCGCTTAACAACTGTACATGAGCTTTTGTTCACAGCACTAATCCTCACATTCTTATTAAATAATTATCTAATTAGATGTTAATCGAATGATAGGTATATCGCAAGACTTTATTTTTTTGACTCCACGTGCAATATTAGGATAATGGATAAGCGTATAATTCCCGGGAAAGAAGGAAGCCACTTTGAAAATAGACCGTTTGCTCTCCATCGTCATTCTGCTGATGAACCGGCCCCTTGTTCAAGCCAAGGAGCTGGCTGATATGTTCGAAGTCTCTGTCCGCACCATCTACCGCGATATCGACAGCATCAACGGGGCAGGCATTCCCGTCGTCACCTATCAGGGGGCAAATGGCGGCATTGGCCTTATGGAGGGATACCGTCTGGACCGCAATCTGCTTACGGAGCGCGAGCTGGCTGAGATTTTCACCGCTTTGCAGAGTGTCTCCTCTTACGGAGGCAGCGGGAACAACCTGCTCATGGAAAAAATCAGCAGTGTGATCCCTCCCTCCCAGACCGATGCCTTCCGCAGCAAAACCAACCAGTTAATTATAGATTTCTCCCCCTGGGGATTGCAGGGGCCGCTGGAGGAACGTCTGTCCCTCCTGAAAGAGGCACTGGAGGAAACAGCCACTGTCAGCTTTGATTATGTCAATGCAGACGGCCATGTAAGCCATCGGCTGGTTGAGCCCTATACTCTTGTGCATAAAGGAGTGGCATGGTATTTATACGGCTACTGCACACAGCGCCAGGATTTCCGGCTCTTTAAGCTGCTCCGCATGCGAACGCTAGTCAAGGAGCTGCAGAAATATAACCGGCGGGAGATTCCGGTGCAGGATCTGCCTTGGGGTGCAGGATGGAAGGAAGCCATGAACCTGCTGCCGGTTGTCCTGCATTTTTCAGCAGAGGGCAGGCATCTTGCGGAGGATCACTTTGATTCTGAGGAGCTTCAGCCCGATGGCTGCGGCGGTTATACCGTTAAAGTAAATTATCCCGAAAACGGCTGGCTGTATGGATTTTTGCTGAGCTTCGGGACAATGGCTGAGGTGCTGGAGCCGGAGCATATCCGCTGCAGGCTTGGAGAAATAGCGGCGGGAATTGCTGCAAAATATAACAGCCATACATAATAACCTGAACGAATGCTGTCAGGTTTACTATTTTATAATGGACAGGAGTGTGCGGGGGCCGAAGCCTCCTCCAAAAAATAAAGGAGCGTGTGTGCAAATGGAAACAGCAGTATCGCATCAGAACGAGACTCATTACTGTCAAAGCTGTGGAATGCCTATGCCTGAAGCGGAGATGCAGGGCAGTGACCGGGAAGGTAATAAAACAACAGAATATTGCGTGTACTGCTACGAAGGCGGGGAATTCAAGCAGCCGGATATCACGCTGGAGGGAATGACCGATCTATGCGCCGGATTTATGGTCGAAGAAGGCATGGACGAAGCCGCCGCGCGTAAAATGCTGGCGGACTCCCTGCCGCGGCTGAAACGCTGGAGCACAGTAAGCGAAGCGAACTAGGAAGCAGGGCGGAGCTGTATCAGTTGAACTCCCGCAGTTACGACCAGCCCCATTATGAAAATCTATAGTTCAACTGTTTTTGCAGCAGCTATCAACAAAAAGGACTAACCATGCGCGCTGAATGAGAAGGCGGCAGGATAGTCCTTTTTTAACAGAATCCGATCTTAAATCAATTCACTTCTTAAGCTTGCTGCGATTTGGCCAGTTGCGGCTGTTCGGGCTTCACAGGCTCAGCTTCCTCTGTCTTCAGAAAGTCCGCCTGCGGCGAGGTCTTCTTGATGAACAAAGCCAGCACCAAGGCTACAACTGTAACCCAGGTGGCTACGGTAAACGAATGGGTAATCCCGTTAATCGTCGCTTCCTGTGTTAGCTTCAGCATGCCTGCCTTGTCAGTCTGCGATACAGCCCCGCTCATCACGGCATCTGTAATTACACTCTTCGTCCGGTTGGTCATCAGGCTGACAAACAGCGCCATCCCGAGTGCTCCACCCACCGTCCGAAGTGTGTTGGACATTGCCGTACCATGCGATGCCAAACGCTGCGGAAGCTGGTTCAGACCGGCGGTTACAATCGGCATCATCAGCATGGACATCCCGAACATCCGCGCTGTATATGTCAGGATCAGATGAGTATACGTGGTGGAGTCGGTAATTTGGCTGAACTCCCAGGTGGTAACGGTAGTGATGATCAGGCCGATGACGGACAGCCATCTTGCTCCGATTTTATCAAAAATAATCCCTGTGATCGGAGACATTACGCCCATCAGAATCGCACCCGGCAGCAGCATAAGCCCAGATTCCACCGGTGTGAATCCGCGGATGGTCTGCAAATAGATCGGAAGCAGAATCATGCCGGAATACAGCGCCATCGTAACAATAATGTTGATCACTGTGGTGAGTGAATACATGTTATACCGGAAAATACGGAATTCCAGCAGCGGATTGTCATGACTAAGCTCACGCCATACAAACAAGGCCAAAGCTACAACCCCCAAGATCAGACAGCTATAGACAGTCGCGCTGTTCCAGCCGTCCGTACCGGCGTCACTGAAGCCATACAGCAGACCGCCAAAGCCGAGGGTTGATAGGACAATCCCCAGCTTATCCAGCTTAGGCGAGGTTAACTTGCCGACATTCTGCATCGTCTTCATGCCAAGCAGTGTAGAGAGAACCGCCAGCGGAAGCACGATATAGAACAGTACCCGCCAGGAATAATGCTGAACAACCCAACCGGACAGCGTAGGGCCGACCGCCGGGGCAAAAATCATCGCTACCGCCATAAGCCCCATGGCTTTGCCGCGCTCTTCAATCGGGAAGATACGCAGGAACACAATGTTCATCAGCGGCATCAGAATGCCGGCGCCGACAGCCTGAATGACTCTGCCGACCATAATCATTTCAAACCCGGAACCTATGGCGCAGACCAAGGTCCCTATAGAAAAAAGGATCATTGCAGTTGTAAACAGTTGACGGGTTGTAAATTTCTCCACCAGATAGGCGCTGAGTGGAATGAGCACGCCGTTGACCAGCATGAATCCCGTTGTCAGCCATTGCGCCGTATTGGCGGCGATGCTCAGGTCCTCCATCATTTTCGGCAGCGCCACGTTCATCAGCGTCTGATTGAGCAGCGCCACGAATGCCCCGATCAAGAGCGCCGCAATGATTGGCCCCCTGCGTATCGTCTTCGCCGGCGCGGCGGCATTTGCGTTAATTGTACTCATAGCTTTTTATTGTCTCTCCCTTGCTCCAAAATTTTAATGATGTCCCCATGCAGCCGCAGCAGCTCTTGGGCATCCTCTGCAGATAAGTTCGATAATGGCTCCAGATGGCTTCTGAGCGCCTGTTTGCTTCGCGCCCTGATGTCCCTGCCTTTGTCGGTCATGGCCAGCTTAAATATACGTTTGTCGCTCTCTGAGCGTTGTCTGGTTATCAGTCCGGCCTTCACCATCCGGTCAACTACACCGCTCGCGGCGCTGTTCCCTAAGTGCAGCAGGTCCGCAAGCTCCGTGATTCCCACATCGGGGTGTGCCTTCAATTTGCGCAAGACCATTAACTGGGTCGATGTAACGCCCAGCTCTTCTGCATCCTTCCACATAAGCTGTTGAAAATTATGAATGATGCAGCGGAATGAAGAAAAGATTTCATCCAATTGCCGCTCTTTATCCTCCAACATTCATCATCTCCGTAAACTAGATAATATTTCGTATACGAACTATTTTACTATTTACGTATTTATGCGTCAAGAGTTTGCAGAAATTTTCTGAAATATGGGATTTGGCCCATCAGCTTAGTGTGGACTTCCTCCTTGTGACAGACTCTTCTAAAAATCACCCAGCTTTGGGGAATTTTTTATATAATCAAATTATTATAGCGAAAGCGGTGAAAAGCATGGATCAAGGAGCACGCAAGACCTGGAATGCGAAACATAAGCAATTAACGGGAATAATCACAAAACCGGAAGAGCACGCTAATGCAGTGTCGCTGTTCCTGGAGCAGCATGCCCGCCTGTACGCTTCAGACGGAAGCGATGTGCAGCAGCCGACCTATGAGGACGAACTGCTGCGGGAGCTGAGCGAGCAAACCATGCGCAGTTATCCGGTACATACGCCTGACAGCCGCAATTCGATTGTGTGGCATCTTTGGCACAGCGCACGTATTGAGGACATCACGATGAATCTCCTCGTCGCTGATGGGGAGCAGGTTCTACGGTCAGAGCAATATGCGGACAGGCTGCACATCCCTTTCCACCACTCGGGAAATGGCATGGAGGAGCAGGAAATCGCCGAGCTTAGCTCTGACATCCAAATTGATGCACTGCTCGCCTACCGGAAGGATGTTGCAGCCAGAACACGCTCTATCATCGCTGCACTGCTCCCCGGACAATTCCGGGCCAAGCCCGGTCCTGCACAGATCCGCAGAATCACCGAAGAAGGCGCAGTCAAAGCCTCGGAGCAATGGCTCATAGATTACTGGGGAGGGAAAACCATCGCAGGTCTGGTCCTGATGCCGGCCACAAGGCATAATTTTGTCCACTTGAACAAAGCGATGCGCATCAAGCAAAAGCTGCAGAAATAACCGGCACTTTCTTATATTTTCCAAAAAAAGAGCGTACCCCTTAACAGCTTAGGGTACGCTCTTCCTATACAAAATAAATGCTATAGCCCGTTTTCGATGCTTCCCGCCACAACAGGCTTTAGTTTGCTGCCTGTTTTTGCTTTTACGGGAGCCGGCTGCTCTTTGCTCTCCAGACCGCTGGCAATCGACATCATCAGCTTGATCCGGTTCGCCTGGTTCACCACGCTGACTCCGGCATCGTAATCAATGGCGGCAATGTTGGCGCCAGGATACAACTCCTTCAGCCCTTTTATCATTCCCCGGCCGGTAATATGGTTCGGCAGACAGGCGAATGGCTGAATACAAGCAATATTATTGACCCCGTTATCCAGCAGGTCCATCATTTCCGCCGTCAGGAACCAGCCTTCGCCCATCTGATTGCCCACGGACACAAGACGGCTGGCCTTCTCGGCCAATCCGTAGATAGTCTCACGGCCCTTGGCCAGCCCGGCTTCCACAAGCGCCGTCTTAACTGGTCTGCGGTAAATTTCCAGATAGGAGATCAGCATCGGATTGAGGTAGCCCAGCTTTTTGCTTTTGCCGAATTGCTCGGCTTTGTAGATTGGGTTGTAGACGCAATAAAAGATGAAATCCAGGAAATCCGGCATCACCGCTTCACCGCCTTCCGCCTCAATCATCTCGATGATGCGGTTGTTGGCGTCCGGATGGAACTTGATCAGAATTTCCCCTACTATCCCCACTCGCGGCTTAGTGGCCTTCGTCACCGGCAGTTGGCTGAATTCAGCGACGATCTCGCGGGTCAGCCGCTTGTATTCCCGGAATGAAAAGGTCGACAAGCTGGATTTGCAGCGCTCCATCCCTTTGCGGAACAGGGCCTCTGTGCTTCCCGGAATGACCTCGTACGGTCTGAAGCGGTGCAACAGACGCATCATCAGGTCGCCGTAGCACGCAGCGGCAATCAGCCGGTTAGCCAGCTTCAGGCTGATGCGGAAGCCCGGCTGGCTCTCCATTCCGGAGACATTCAGCGAAATTACCGGAATCTGCCCCAGACCAGAATCCTTCAGCGCCTTGCGCAGCAGTGAAATATAGTTGGTCGCACGGCAACCTCCGCCTGTCTGCGACATGATTACAGCGGTCCGGTCCGGATTATAATCGCCGCTCCTCAGCGCCGACAGGATCTGCCCGATGGTGACAATCGCCGGATAGCAGGCATCATTATTTACATATCTGAGACCTTCCTCCGTCTCCTGCGGTCCGGTACTTTCCAGAATCTTAAGACGATATCCGGCATCGCGGAAGACCCGCTCGAACAACTCAAAATGGATCGGCGACATCTGCGGCGCAAGAATCGTGTACGTATCCTTCATTTCCTTCGTGAACGGCACATTGGCCTGGGTCTTATACAGGAGCTGAGGCTGAACGTTGCCTTTCTCCCGCTCGCGCATTGCGGCAAGCAGTGACCGAAGACGGATGTGTGCCGCACCGAGATTGCTGATCTCATCAATCTTGATCAGGGTATACACCTTGTTATTGCGTTCCATGATCTCCTGAACCGCATCGCACGTAATCGCATCAATGCCGCAGCCGAAGGAGGTAAGCTGCACCAGCTCCAGATCGTTTCTGCTGGCGGCCAGACGCGCCGCGCGGTACATCCGGGCATGGTAGGTCCACTGATTGACCACCGCCACATCCCCTTCACTGCGATCCAGATGGCAGACTGCATCCTCCGTCAGCACAGCCAGCCCCATGCCGGTAATCATCTCTGCGATGCCGTGGTTGATCTCCGGGTCGGCATGGTAGGGATGTCCACAGAGCAGAATCCCCTTGGTATCACTGTGTGTAAGGAACTCCAGCGTCTCCTCTCCCTTGGTCCGCAGATCATATTTGGCGTTCTCTGCTTCCGCAAGTCCCGCCTGCACTGCGGCAGCGATCTCTTCCTTGGGAATATCCGCGAAGGTCTTTACCAGAACCCGGGTCAGCGCCGGAATATCGTCGAAGGTCAGAAACGGGCTGACCAGCGGAATGCCCTTTTCCTTCAGTCCATCCATATTGTTGCGGATCACTTCGGGATAAGAGGCCACGACCGGACAATTGAAATGATTCTGCGCTGCGTCATCCTCTTTCTTCTCATATACGACCGCCGGATAAAAGATAAAATCGACGTTTTTACCGAGCAGACTCTGCACATGCCCGTGGGCCATCTTCGCCGGATAGCAGATGGATTCCGAAGGAATGGTATCCATTCCGCTCTCAAAGAGCTTCTTGCTCGACTTCGGAGACAGCACGGTCCGGAAACGCAGTGCGGTGAAGAAGGTATGCCAGAACGGATAGTTCTCGAACATATTCATGGTCCGCGGAATGCCGACCGTTCCCCGCTCCGCCTGCTCCTCAGGCAGCCCCTCATAATCAAAGAACCGCTCATATTTATACTGCATCAGGTTCGGCAGACTGTTCTTCTCTTTCTTGCCTCCCGCCCCGCGTTCACAACGGTTGCCGGTAACGTGAAAGCTCTTGTCCGGGAACCGGCTGATCGTCAGGGCGCAGTTGTTGCCGCAACGGCCGCAGCGGCCCGGTGATACCTCGTATTTAAAGGCTTCCAGTTCTTCAGGACTGAGGAGGGTGCTGCGGCCTTCAAGTCCTGCATGCTCTCTGGCGATCAGCGCACAGCCGTAGGCTCCCATCACGCCGGCAATATCCGGTCTAACCACGGTTCTGCCAGTCAACAGCTCGAAGGCCCGGAGCACCGCTTCGTTATAGAACGTACCGCCCTGCACAATAATGTTGCGCCCCAAATCCTCGGGATTGCGGATCTTGATCACCTTTTGCAGCGCATTCTTGATGACGGAATAGGCCAGCCCTGCCGAGAGGTCGGCCAGAGAAGCCCCTTCCTTCTGCACCTGCTTCACCTTGGAATTCATGAACACCGTGCAGCGCGAGCCCAGATTGACAGGTCCCGTGGATTCCAGCGCCGCTGCGGCAAATTCCCCGATCCCGAGCTCCAGCGCGGAGGCAAAGCTCTCCAGAAAGGAGCCGCAGCCCGCCGAGCAGGCCTCGTTCAGCATCAGGCTGTCGATGGCTCCGCCCCGGATTTTGATGCACTTCATGTCCTGACCGCCGATATCGAGGATGAAATCAACCTCCGGCATGAATTTGGAGGCTGCCTTGTAGTGGGCCACCGTCTCCACTTCACCGCCGTCTGTACGCAGCGCCGCCTTCACCAAGCCTTCACCGTAACCGGTTGCGTAAGCTCCGGCGATGTGGCAGCCCTCCGGCAGTATGCGGTAAATCTCCTTCAGGGCATCGCTGACCGACTGCAGCGGATTGCCTTTGTTGCTTCCATAAAAGGTATAGAGAATTTCATCCGCTGATCCGGTAATGACCAGCTTCGTCGTTGTGGACCCGGCATCAATGCCCAGATAGCAAGGTCCTTTGTATGTAGAAAGTTCTGACCGGGGAGCTGAAGCCTGGGCATGGCGCTGACGGAACTGCGCAAGCTCCTCCGGCGATGCGAACAGCGGCTTCAGCTCGGCATCCTCGGCGCGGTCGGCACTGAAATCCACGGAAGCAATCCGCGCCAGCCAGCCGGACAACGGCAGCACCAGCGGGTCCTTCTGCGACAGCGCCGACCCAATCGCCACGAAATACTGTGAGCGCTCAGGGAACAGAATCTCGCCTTCCTTAAGCCCAAGCGTCTCGGCAAAACGCTCCCGCAGCGCAGGCAGGAAGGTGAGCGGCCCGCCAAGGAAGGCTACGCGCCCCCGGATCGGGCGGCCGCAGGCCAGTCCGCTGATTGTCTGGTTGACGATGCTCTGAAAAATCGAAGCCGCCACATCTTCGCGGCGGGCGCCTTCGTTGAGCAGCGGCTGCACATCGCTCTTGGCAAATACGCCACAGCGCGATGCGATAGGGTATATTCGTTCATGCTGCTCCGCCAGGGCGTTCAGCCCCGCAGGGTCCGTCTGCAGCAGGGAAGCCATCTGGTCGATGAACGCTCCCGTGCCCCCGGCACAGGCTGTATTCATCCGCTGCTCGATGCCGCCGCTGAGATAAATAATCTTAGCATCCTCGCCCCCCAGCTCAATGGCTGTATCACACTGCGGGATCAGCGAGCTGATCGCTTTGGTGCAGGCAATCACCTCCTGAACGAAGGGCACTTCGCCCAGCTTTGAGAGCGACAAACCCGAGGAACCGCTTACAGTCAGTGCTGCTTCGCTATCCGGGAACCTGTCACGTACATCCGACAGGAGGGATAGCGCTGCTTTTTTTATATCGCTATAATGTCTCACATAATCCTGATATACAATCGTATCGCGTTCCATAACAACCAATTTGGCCGTAGTTGATCCGACATCCAGCCCAATGCGCAGCATCATCATGCATTTATCACCATGCCTTGCTCCAAATTTGAAGTAATATGAGGCAACTATATCATGAGAGCGCCTTATGAAGGCTGTTAAAAATGTAACAGACATTTACAATTATTTACTAGCATACTTAATTATTTCATGATTTCTTCTAATACCGCTTCGACATGTCCCTTGACCCGTACCTTCCGCCATTCTTTGACCAGGATGCCCTGTTCATCAATGAGAAAGGTGGAGCGCACAATGCCCATAAATTCTCTGCCGTACAGCTTCTTGAGCTGCCAGACTCCAAATAATTCACTCACGGTATGCTCTTCATCCGATAGCAGCGGAAACGGCAGACTGTTCTTGTCAATGAACTTCTTATGAGAAGCCAGACTATCGGTGCTGATTCCCAGCAGGACCGCATTTCCCCGGGCAATCGGGTCCTCGGCGTCACGGAATTCACAAGCCTCCTGCGTGCAGGCAGGGGTCATATTTTTGGGATAGAAATATAGCAGCACTTTGCGGCCCCGGTACTCACTTAAGCTGATATTCTGCCCGGTTGAAGCGGGAAGGGTGAAATCCGGCACCTTTTGTCCGATTGTTAGTTCATTCATGTTCAGGTCCACTCCTAAAATTTATGGTTAAATATTCCGAAATTGCTTGTATACCTAAAAGAAATTATAATGTAGAGAATGTGAATCGGAAAGGAAGAACGAAATGCCACCAAGAAAGAAACGGCACGCAAAAGCCGGCAAGTCAAAGAAGAAGCCGCTGCTCTGGACTCTTGCAATCATACTTCTCCTGATTATCGGCGGGGCTGTTTATTATTTTACCTCCATCTACAATCAGCTCGATAACCTGCATAAGACCGGCGAAGACTCACCGTTTGCAGCAGTCCCCTCTCCTTCTGCCGAAGTGGTTCAGCCACCTAAATGGGAAGGCACGGAGCCAGTGAACATCCTGCTTATGGGTGTAGACGCGCGCGGGGTGAAGAAGGGTGAAGTGCCACGCTCCGATACGATGCTGGTCGCCTCCCTTGATCCGGTTAAAAAGAAATTTTATGTTTTCTCTATTCTCCGTGATACCTATGTAGATATTCCTCAGCATGGCAAGGAACGTATCAATACGGCAATTACCCACGGACCCGAGACGGCGATGCAGACGGTCAGCGACCTGCTCGGCATTCCGATTCAATATTATGTCTATACCGATTTCCAGGGCTTCATCAAGCTTGTAGATGCGGTCGGCGGCGTCGATTACGATGTCGAGAAGGACATGGTCTACAAGACGAAGGCTGACGGACCGGAATATGACATTGATCTGAAAAAAGGGTTCCAGCATCTCGACGGCAATAAGGCGCTGCAATATGTGCGTTTCCGTCACGATGCCACTTCCGACTTCACCCGGACGGAACGCCAGCGCGCCTTCCTTAAGGCTGTAGCGGACAAAGTGATCAGCACAACCTCTATCATCAAGCTGCCAAGCATCCTGTCCCAGGTTACTCCTTTTATTGATACCAACCTGAAGGTCGATGATATGTGGAAGCTGGCTACCGTCGGCTATGACAGCTCTATGGGCGGCAGTGAACAGATTCCGCCGATGGATCTGCTCACCGAAGAGAAGACAAAAGGCGGCTCCGCCGTCATTGGCATCAGCAGCGAAAGAAAGCTGAAGCAATTTGTGCAAGACACAATGACTGCCCCTGAGCCGTCGCCTTCACCGGAGGCTTCGCCAGGCAGCAGCCCTTCCGCAAGCGCCGGCAGCAAATAGGGCAATAGCAGGTTAAACGCATAGAAGGGCAATAAAACAACAATCTACCCATGCTAGGCATAAGGGCGGGCGAACAGCGGAACTTTCCGCGGTTCGCCTTTTCCCTTGCGCGGCATAACAGAAAGAAAGGATGACTAATTATGAACCGTACCACATCTGAACATCTGTATGAGGAGGCCCTGCAGCACATCGTCGGAGGCGTCAACAGTCCCTCCCGTTCTTTCAAAGCCGTTGGCGGCGGCGCTCCTGTCTTCATGAAACGCGCCGGCGGCTCCCGCTTCTGGGACGAAGACGGCAATGAATACATAGATTATTTGGCTGCCTACGGGCCGATCATTACCGGCCATGCCCATCCTCATATTACAGCCGCGATTACCAAGGCGGCAGAGAATGGCCTGCTGTACGGTACTCCCACCCAGCTTGAGATTAAGCTGGCGAAGATGCTGAAAGAGGCTATCCCGTCAATGGATAAAGTACGCTTCGTCAATTCCGGCACAGAGGCCGTCATGACCACGATCCGTGTAGCCCGCGCGTATACGAAGCGCAGCAAGATCGTCAAATTTGCCGGCTGCTACCACGGCCATTCCGATCTTGTGCTGGTGGCTGCAGGCTCCGGCCCGTCCACCCTCGGCATACCGGACAGCGCCGGTGTACCGGCCAGCATCGCCCAAGAGGTTATTACAGTTCCCTTCAATGATCTGGACGCGCTGCGTGAAGCACTCAGCAAATGGGGCGACGATGTGGCTGCGGTGATGGTGGAGCCGATTGTCGGTAACTTCGGCATGGTTATGCCGAAGCCGGGCTTCCTGGAAGGGCTGTGCAAGCAGGCTCATGACAATGGCTCACTGGTTATTTACGACGAAGTCATTACCGCTTTCCGCTTCCATTACGGCTCTACGCAAACCTATGCCGGGCTGCAAAATCATGAAGAGATCATCCCTGACCTGACAGCGCTTGGCAAAATCATCGGCGGCGGCCTGCCAATTGGCGCTTACGGCGGCCGCAAGCATATCATGGAGCAGGTTGCTCCGCTCGGCCCTGCTTATCAGGCCGGTACAATGGCGGGCAACCCCGCTTCCATCTCCGCAGGCATCGCCTGCCTGGAGGTGCTTGCCGCCGAAGGCGTCTACGACGAGATGGAACGGCTGGCAATCCGCCTAACTGAAGGGCTGCAGGCATCCGCTGACCGTCATGGCATCCCAATGACGATCAACCGTATCCGCGGCGCGTTCTCCACCCATTTCTGCAAGCATCCGGTGACCAATTACGATGAAGCGCAGGATACAGACGGCGAGCTGTTCGCCAGCTTCTTCCGCCATATGCTAAACCGCGGCATTAACCTGGCTCCGTCCAAGTATGAAGCCTGGTTCCTGACCACGGCGCATACCGACGCCGATATTGACGCCACGCTGGCAGCGGCGGAGGCTTCATTCGAGGCTATGGCGGCAGAGAGATAATATTGCTGCTCATTAGAAATTCAAACCCACTGCGTTGTTTGCGCAGTGGGTTATTTTTATTGCTGCAAAGGTTGTAGATCAGTTGAACAATAGTAGATCGTCAGACTCTAAATGTTGGAGTTCAAACGATGCCTGATCGGAAGAGTCTACCCGTTTGTAGCGGACTGAGCCGCTCTTATTTCTCCTGGAAGTCCTTTTTCCGCAAGTGAACGGACTCCAAAGCCGTTATGGGCGAACATTCACCCTAAATATACCTGCCGAAGAGGCGATAAGCACTTTACGGTCCGCAAGGAACAGGAGGATGGATACGACGAATCCCTCTCTCCCCAAACCACAAAGGCTCCGTCCTAAGTCACAAATTTAGAACTGATGCTGTACAAGTTTTTTTTCAAGTTCAAATTATATACATAGCCCCAAGCCGTTATCGAAAGTCAACCTTCTTATCCAGGATAACCTCTACCCTCACGGGCCGTATGAACCTGTTGCTGCCTGGCACTAGGGAAAGGCTAATAGTACTCAAGTCTTGCGGAAGTGGCGGGGAGACCATAAACTGCATTTGAAGATGCGAGCCTCCGCCTCGCGCACCATGCTCCTTAATCTCATAATCAGTACCACCATGAACCGCAAGAGTAAGCTCTGGCTGAATGTTTACAGGAGACACGGTCTCTTTCAAGTACTTAATTTCCAGCGTGACGATACTGTACCTCTCATACTGCATGGCATGTGTCAGGGTGTATTCGACATCGCCCTCCAGCGTTGTTTTCATAATCGGCAGCACGCCGTTCAAAGGGCCAGATCCATCCCAGAAGTGCCGTCTCGGCCGCGCCTCATTCAGATTGCTCAGAATAAACGTGATCTCGGCAACCTCAAGCCCAAATTCAACAGCCCACTGCTCTATGGTTTCCATTTCTGGAGAAAGCCCCTTACCACCCGCAACCGCCTTGCGCTGCCGGAACAGTTCCAGAATTTGTGCATCAATCTGCTTCGCTTCATCATTATACTCATTGGCTATACCCCTTATTGGCATTCTTGACCAGCCCATTGTGCCAATCCCCCTTTTTCAGTATCATCCGAGCTACAACACAGACAGTATAGCATTTTTTTCCACATTCAAGAAAAACCTGCCCAAAGTAGTAAAAAGCCGTAACCCCCTATTGGAGACACGGCTTATGTAATACAACATTAACATTAATCTCTTTTCTTATCATAGAGGCTGCGGATCTCCACACCCTGGGGAAGCTTGAACGGGTTCTCCTGATTAATCCGGTCGTAGAACATGATTCCGTCCAGATGGTCCATTTCATGTTGAATAACAATGGCCTGGTAGCCTTTGAATTTCATGACAACCTCCTTGCCGCTCATATCATAGCCCTTCACCTTCACCGACTCATACCTTGGCACAAAGCCATGCACCGGACGGTCAACGGACAGGCAGCCCTCGCTCTCCGGCAAATATACCATCGTGAGCGAATGGCTGATGATCTTGGGATTAACCCAAGCATGCTCCACCGTTCTTCCCTTCTCATCCTTCAGGTACATCACGAACATCCGCTGCTGAAGCCCGACCTGATTCGCCGACAAGCCCACGCCGGAGCGCAGCTTGTATTTGGCGGAAAGCTCTGTGTCCTGGCTGTTCTTCAAAAACTGCATCATACACTGCAGGGCCTCTTGGTCCTCCGCCTGTAGCGGAAGCTGTACCGGCTCCGTTACGGTGCGCAGCACAGGATCGCCCTCCCGTACAATGTCATCCATTGTGATGATATATTCTGTATTATATTTTGCGCTAGACAACAACCTTCATCCACCTTTATGCCGTACGGGCTGAATTTAATTTTATCTAAATATATATAAATTGAACTATAGATTTCATATTGGGGTCTGGTCGTAACTGCGGGGAATGTTTGGACTTCCGGCCGCTGTTATCTGCAGATTTCTTGATTTATACCGCTTTTCGCGGTGAAAATCCGCAGACAGCCTAATCATACGGCCAGCTTTCCTACGGAAAGCTCTCAGGCGGACGCGTTCGCTCCTACAGTTCCAAACTTCCCCTCCGTCACTTCCGCCCTTTTTGTATTTTCTTTAGTTCAATTTATATAGCTTATGCGCGTTTATGGATTTATGAAAGCCGTCCGCAGCTTGCTGCTGTAATTCACATCAAATCCAAGTCCGGTAGCGAGCGCGCCGAGCGGCAAATAGGTTTTTTCTTCTTTGCCAACCTTTTGCAGGAAAGCCGGTGTATCAATCGCCACAGCCGTTCCATCTACCTTGATTGTCTTCGAGCCGATAGTAATAACTACTGTTCTTCCGCCGTATACGATGGTTGCGCTGGAGGTTTTATTATCCCATTTCCCTGCTGCGCCGACGGCATTAAGAATATCCTTCAGCGCCAGGAAGTTCTGGCCGTTCTTCAGAATCGGCTTGTTCGGCGTATTCAGCTCCACTCCCTTCACCACAATCGACATAGGCGCCGATGCGGCAGTCCAAGCGGAGACGGACGGAGTGCGGTACTCTCCCCAATACGCTTCAGCAAACACCCGGGCAATCGTTTCATACCCTAGCTGAGTCGGATGAAAATCCGCTTTTCCCGCGCCAATGATATGAGTCAAGGAACCTTCCACACCTGCGAACTTCTCTGCTACATGCGCCACTTTCACCGGTGCATTCGCCTGATTGACGCTGGCTGCTACGCTTTCCGCCGTCGCAGTGAACTGCTGGGCTGCGCTCATAAGCTTGTCATACGAGCTGCCTGCGGCGATTCTGGGCGCCGGCTGATATTGATCGGCAAGCAGTATGGTGGCCTGCGGATTGACCGTGCGAATGTTCTCCAGTGCCGCCTTTACATTGCTGCTGTAGCTTGCCATAAGCTGGTCCAGCTTAGCCTTGAACTCATCCTCTGTCAGATCCTTGGCCGTTAGCAGCAGGCTGCTGACATCGTTCCCGCCAATCGTCAGGGTGATCAGATCCGCTTCGGCAAGCTCGGTCTTGATCTGCGGAGGCAGCCCGGCAAAACGGCTAATCCGCGGGTCAGGAAGATCAGCCTGTATCCCATCGGCAGTAATGGCAGCCCCATCCTTAATCGCTGTTGTATAATTCTGCAGCCCCGCTGAAGTCAGCCCCAGAATACCATAGTTGCCTAGTTCACTTCTGCCGTGATACCAGCCCTGCTCCAGCAGTCTTTCTGCATATCCGTAAGGCTTCACATTCGGATCGGTCATTCCCGGCTCATAGCCGGCGGTGATGGAATCCCCCAGCGCTACGATGCGAAAAACATCTGCCCCCGAACCTTGCGTTACTGCGGCGGCTTCAGCCGCACTGGCCGAACCTGCTCCTGTGCTGATCAGCAAGGTGAACAGCAGCAGGCTGCTTGAGGCGGCTGCGACTACTTTTTTCCATGTGTTAAGCATCGTATCCCTCCAAAATTAATATAATTCCATTCTATCATCCGGGCAGCCTATGCAAAAGAGCGGTTTCCCATTATCGGGAAACCGCTCCAGATATACATTAGTCATTTTTGGGGCCGTCCGTGTCTTCCGATCCGGGTTTCTTCCCCGCCCGCTCCAGATACTTATCGTATCTGTCATCAAGCTCATGGCCAATTTTACGATAACGCAGCGTTTCTTCTACAATCGGATCAAGCGTGGTCTGAATACGGATCTCATACTTGGGCGAAATCTGACGGATTTCCTTGGCTGTCCGTTCGCCCGCTTCCATCTCTCCGTCCTCCAGCAGCTCGCTCAGCTTGCGCTCCAGATCATCTTTATCGCTCATGCTCCCGGCTGCCTCCTTAGCCCTTGTACCCCGTTGCTGCCGCTTCCTTCAGCGATGCAATCAGAAAATCATGAATTCGCCCGTTGCTCGCCACTACATGACGGGTGCCGATGTCGTAGGGGTTGCCCAGCGTATCCGTAACCTTGCCGCCGGATTCCAGCACCAGCAGCACGCCTGCCGCGCAGTCCCACGGACTGAGGCCGACCTCCCAGTAACCGTCCACCCGGCCTGCCGCAACATAAGCCAGATGAAGCGCCGCCGAGCCGCCGGCGCGGACACCGCGGATCTGCGGAAGAATATGCTGCAGCCCCGCCATATTCGCCGGCTGGGCGAAGGTGCGGTCCGGCGGAAAGCCCATCGCGATCAGACTGCTTCCCGGGTCAACTTCAGCAGATACAGCGGTAGGGATACCGTGCATATAGGCTCCTTTGCCCTTCTCGGCAACAAACATCTCATCGCGGATTGGGTCATAGATCACCCCAACCGTCAGCTCTCCCTTGATAACCAGTGCAATGGAGACACAGTAAAAGGGAAATCCGTGTACAAAATTAGTAGTCCCGTCTATCGGATCCACAATCCACAAGTATTCATGCTTGCGTCCTTCTTCCAGCGCAGTAGTCAAAGCATCCGCCCCTGGCTGAACACTTTCTTCCCCAAGAATGGCATGGTCGGGAAAATGGGTCAGGATCAGCCGGCGGATCATCTGCTCTACGCCTTTATCCACTTCAGTCACCAGATCCTGAGCCGAGGTCTTGCTGCCCAGCTCCTTCACTTGGCCTTGTCTGCTCTTGATCCATTCGCCCGCTTTGGCAGCGGCGTTGATCGCTACCGCTGTATGCCCCTTACTTGTCACGACGTAAGGCTCACGTTCATTCCGGTTATCAGAATTTGTAGGATTCATCTCTTCACTCCGCTTTCTTGAACATGATCGTTCTCTTATGTAAAGACAAGGTGCGCTCTTGCTTCAGACAGACATCCGGCGATAGGCCAGGCAATGAGCCTTGAGAGCGCCGGCCTTGTTTTTGCTAAAGTTTCATTCAACGTACCTTATTTCAGGCTACTTATCAAGTCAAACCTCGGCCCGTTTCCGGCCTCTAGCACCAGGTTACCTGCCGTTTATGGTTCAATATTGACGCTTGCACCATCTAATACCGTAATTCCGCTTCCGGCTTCCGCCAGCTCCTTCAGCGCCCCCATTAGACCAAACAACGCCCCGTCCTTCGCCTTCGCCTCAATCATGACATCGACAGCAGGGGTATCTGCAGCAATCCGCTTAAGAAAAGCCAGCAGCGGCGCAGGTTCCACACCATCCGCATGACTGCGCGGGTCAGAAGGGCTGCGGGGGCTTGAGACATGAATCTTCGGCGGCAGCGATTCACCGGGAAGGACGTCCTTCACCGCAAGCGGGCTCTGCCAAGTCTTCTGAATCTCCGGCCACAGCTCCCAGGGAAGCTCCCCTCCATTGTTGACCCACTGATGATGAATATCCAGCACCATCGGCAGGCCCAGCTTCCGGCTGACCTCAAGCGTCTCCGGCGCATTAAAGGTCTTGTCATCGTTCTCCAGCGTCAACCGTTCCTGCAGTTCCGGCGGCAGGAGGGCAAAATGCTCACAAAAACGCGCCGCAGCAACCGGCTTGTCCCCGTAAGCGCCGCCGATGTGGATGTTGTTCTTGGCGGTTGCCGGGAGGCCCATAGCCTTCAGCATATCCACATGATGCTGCAGATCACGGACAGAGCTGGCCAGCACCTCCGGCCGGGGCGTGCTCAGCACGGTAAAGTGATCGGGATGAAAGGATACTCTCAGCCCGTGCTTTTTCACATAGCCGCCTACTTCGGCAAATTCCCCGGCCAGTTCAGCGAAAGGATTCCAATCCTGCAAGTCAGGATGGGTCGCCAGCGGAATCAGCTTAGAGGTCAGGCGGTAAACCTTGATATCCGAGCCAACATTATGCTTGAGCAGGCGCAGCGTGTTATGAAGGTTCGTACGGGCGATGGCTGCAAGCCGCCGCAGTCCGGCCTCACGGTCGTCAAGCTTCTTGAAGCTTGACAGCGTCATGGTCTTGGAGGGCGAGCAGTCCTGAATCACCGTGGACATGGCCACATAACCAAAGCGGACGATCATCCCTCTTCCCCAAAAAACATCTCATAAGCCAGCGCTGTCTGCACCCGGGATTCTTCCTCATTCAGCTTGCGCACCAGGTCCATCTCAACCGCTGTAACCTCATTGCCCTGAAAGTTGATTTCTGCAATAGAGGCGGAAATTTTGACAATCGCTACAGCGACATTCTCCGGCGTGTAGGCGATAACCTTCTGGCCGGTCGGATACACCCGGAAGCCCATCTTCACCATTTTGGTACGGCCGTATTCGAGCAGTTCATACAGCTCCTGCTCATTCTTGAACTTGCAGACTGAATTGAATTCCGATTGAAACCCCATCGTTTCCCGCTCCTTCCCGGCCGGAATGCTCCCGCCGCTGCCTAATGTTATTCGTTGTCGTATTTCAGATTCTGCTTGAAATTATAGCGCTCCAGCGCCAGCTCAATCATCCGGTCCAGCAGCGCCTGATAAGATACACCGGTCTCACGCCACAGCAGCGGATACATGCTGTATGGCGTGAAGCCCGGCATCGTATTCACTTCATTAATAAGGATTTTGCCGTCGGATCTACGCAGGAAGAAGTCAGCACGGGTAATCCCGCTGCCCTCGATTGCCTTGAAGGCCTGAATGGCTGATTCGCGCAGGCGGTCGGCAACCTCAGGGTCTACAGGCGCCGGGATCAGCATCTGTGATTTGCCGTCGGTGTATTTTGCCGCGTAATCATAATATTCTCCGGAAGAGACGATTTCACCCGGAACCGAAGCCTCCGGCTCTTCATTTCCCAGCACACTGACCTCCACCTCACGCGCATCGACGAACTCTTCAATAATGACCTTGGTGTCATAGCGGAAAGCAAAGTCAATGGCTTTGGTCAGGCTGTCCTTGTCAACGGCTTTGGAGATGCCCACACTGGAGCCCAGATTGGCCGGCTTGACGAAGACGGGATAGCCCAGCTTATCCTCCACAGCAACGATCAGCTCGTGGCTTTTGCTTTTCCATGCCCCGACATTAAAATAACAATATTCACACTGATCCAGACCTGCTTCCCCAAAAAGCTTCTTCATGACTACCTTATCCATGCCTGCCGATGAAGCCAGCACACCCGCACCGATATAAGGAACATTAGCCATTTCGAACAAGCCTTGAATCGTTCCGTCTTCGCCATTGGTGCCGTGCAGGAGCGGGAACATCACATCAATGGCTGTTTCTCCGCCGGTCAGTCTGCTGAATACAGCATTTAGGGCCACGCCCATATCCCCGGCTTCCCCGCCCAGCTTGAGCTGCTCAATCCCGCTAAAAGGAGCATTAAGCGTTGCTCCGACCTTCCACAGCCCCTGCTTGGAAATATAAAAAGGTACAATCTCATATTTAGCGTAGTCAAAAGCGTTCATGACCGCAAACGCCGTCTGCAGCGATACCTCGTGCTCTCCGGATTTGCCGCCGTACACCAGTCCTACGGTTATTTTTGTGTTACTCATGCCCTAACCTCTTTCTGATTTATAAGTAGTCATTAATATGAAAAAAACGGTAGGCCGTTTTGTCGGTCCACGCATAGGAATCACGGTAATCCCAATAACGGTGACGGCTGCTGACCGTCCGCGCATTCACCAGCGGCATGCCCCCCGCGTCAAAAGCGGTGACAATCGTACTGTGCTGAAAATGGCCGTTGCCGTCCCAATCGTACTGGATCACGTCACCAAGCATTAGCTGATCGGCCCGTTCCATCACCTCGGCACGAAGCCCGCTGCTGCGGCCTGCGCTCAAATAACGCTGCAGACTGTCAGACACTGCCCAACTGAAGCTCCACCATTCCTGCGCGCCGTTGTAGCCTTTGTACCACCAGCCCGTTTCTCTTTTACCAGTATAGTTGATAGGTGCGCCCCCTGCAAAGAGACATTGGGAGACATAATTGGTGCAGTCCACGTCAAAAACCTCGAACTCCGGGTTGCCGTCCTTCCACCAGCGGTCAGCGTAGTCCGCCGCCTCTTCCCTGTTGTAGTGCACCTCCCTGCTGCTTGTAATCCCCCCGAGAATATTCCGGTTGAGCAGCGGCTGGGACGGCTGCGGAGCAGGGAGAACCTCGCCCCATTTGGACAGCCGCAGCGCCGACTCTGCGCTCACCACTTTGCGCACGGAATTCCGTTCCGGCACGCTGCGCTCCACAGTCGCAATCTCCCACGCGCTTCCCTCCCGCACAAAGGTCAGGCGTTCAGACTCAATAACATCCTCGCGGTGCGTGATTCCGCCCTTCTCATAATACAGCGCACTGTGCAGCGCCACATCCGCCACCACCTCTGCGGGATTCTGCCGCACCGTTCGCAGCGTGCGCACACCGGTCTCCCCGCGCAGCGGAGTAATCCCGCGCCGCTTATACCACTGCGACAGCCGCCGGGAGCGCTCTCCGTGCTCCAGCAGAAACCGCGGGTCCCTGACACTGCTGCGCTGCAGGTCAGTCCCCGGCGCAACTCTCCCCTTATTCACTTGATCCACGTACACATAAAGACTTTGTTTCCACTGCTGCTCCATTCCATCCCCGCCCCTTCATCCCATTTTGGCTGCTGTTCTATGTATATGAAGAAAGCCTCGCAGCTATACAGCTAGAAGTAAGAAGCCGGGGAGGAGGGCGTTGTGGGGGGGGATTCCGGCAGGGCGCTCCAACAACGGCATTTCTGCCGTTGTTCCGCCCACTTCCCGGCGGCGGCGCTCCAACAACGGCACTTCTGCCGTTGTTTCGCCCACTTCCCGGCGACGGCCCTCCAACAACGGCACTTCTGCCGTTGTTCCGCCCACTTCCCGGCGACGGCCCTCCAACAACGGCACTTCTGCCGTTGTTCCGCCCACTTCCCGCCGGCGGCCCTCCAACAACGGCACTTCTGCCGTTGTTCCGCCCACTTCCCGCCGGCGGCGCTCCAACAACGGCATTTCTGCCGTTGTTTCGTCCACTTCCCGCCAACGTCCCTCCAACAACGGCACTTCTACCGTTGTTTCTCCCACTTCCCGCCGGCGGCCCTCCAACAACGGCACTTCTGCCGTTGTTTCGTCCACTTCCCGCCGACGGCCCTCCAACAACGGCATTTCTGCCGTTGTCTCGCCCACTTCCCGCACGCGGCGCCTTCCTCATTTTCCCAAGCCAAAAAAACCGCATGCGGCGGGGGAAATTCAGGCTTTTTAACAGCAAAAAAAACTTTACTCCCCCCTTTGTAACCGTTATACTTGAGATATACTCAATATGAAATATGGTTTCACCAGATGAAACAAGGAGGCGCATATATGCCAAGCAAGGACCATTTTTCGCTGGCCCGTACCCTGGAGTCAGGCGGCAAAAGCTATCGCTACTACCATCTTAATTCTCTGGAAGAGCAGGGTGCAGGCAACATTTCCTCCCTGCCGTTTTCGATCAAAGTATTGCTTGAGGCGGCTGTCCGCCAATATGACGGACGGGCGATTACAGAAGAACATGTGAAGCAGCTGGCCGGCTGGTCAGGCGGCATTGACCGCAATAAAGAAATCCCATTCATCCCAGCCCGTATTGTGCTGCAGGACTTCACCGGCGTACCGGTGGTTGTCGATCTGGCAGCTATGCGCGATACCGTCAAAAAGGCCGGCGGAGATCCCAAGAAAATCAATCCGCTCGTACCGGTTGACCTCGTTATCGACCACTCGGTTATGGTTGACGCTTTTGGTACAGCCGATGCGCTGGAATACAACATGAACG
Source organism: Paenibacillus sp. BAC0078 (assembly GCF_054483875.1). NCBI lineage: Bacteria > Bacillati > Bacillota > Bacilli > Caryophanales > Paenibacillaceae > Paenibacillus > Paenibacillus sp. BAC0078. The sequence continues at coordinate 28,377 of NZ_JBTLRW010000026.1, read as the reverse complement.
TGGAGTTTGAGCGCAACGAGGAGCGCTACCGGTTCCTGCGCTGGGCGCAGACGGCCTTCAATAATTTCCGCGCCGTTCCTCCGGCCACCGGTATCGTGCATCAGGTCAACCTGGAGTATCTGGCCTCTGTGGCAGCCACCAAGACCGCTGACGGCGAAACCGTCGTGTACCCGGATTCCCTGGTCGGCACCGACTCGCATACGACGATGATCAACGGCCTCGGCGTCGTGGGCTGGGGCGTAGGCGGAATCGAGGCGGAAGCCGGGATGCTGGGGCAGCCGCTTTATTTTGTAACCCCGGATGTTGTCGGCTTCAAGCTTACCGGCAGCCTGATGGAAGGCGCTACAGCAACCGATCTGGCGCTGACCGTCACCCAAATGCTGCGCAAAAAAGGCGTAGTCGGCAAATTCGTCGAATTCTACGGACCGGGCCTGGCCAACATCAGTCTGGCAGACCGCGCGACTGTAGCCAATATGGCTCCTGAATACGGGGCAACCATCGGTTTCTTCCCGGTTGATGAAGAGACTCTGGCCTATCTGCGCAGCACCGGCCGTCCTGAAGAGCTGGTGCAGCTGGTCGGAGACTATTACAAGGCACAGGGCATGTTCCGCACCTCGGATACCCCGGACCCGCAGTTCAGCGATGTCATTGAGCTTGATCTTGCTTCTGTCGTTTCCAGCCTTGCCGGACCTAAACGTCCTCAGGACCGGGTTGAGCTGACACAGATGAAAGAGAACTTCGAAAGCATTATCCGTACTCCGGTGGACAAAGGCGGTTATGGCCTCAGTGACGAGAAAATCAGCGAGACCATCGAAGTGCAGCACAAGAACGGCAGCAGCAGCAAGCTCAGCACAGGCGCGGTAGTAATCGCAGCCATTACAAGCTGCACCAACACCTCCAACCCAAGCGTAATGCTCGGAGCCGGTCTGCTTGCCAAGAAGGCTGTAGAGCGCGGACTAACCAAACCTGGCTATGTAAAAAGCAGTCTTACACCAGGATCGCTGGTCGTGACTGAATATCTGGAAAAAGCAGACCTGTTGAAGCCGCTGGAAGCGCTCGGTTTCTATCTGGCCGGTTACGGCTGCGCCACCTGTATCGGCAACTCCGGCCCGCTGCCGGATGAAGTCAGCCAGGCGATTGCGGACAATGATATGACGGTAGCTGCCGTAATCTCCGGGAACCGGAACTTTGAGGGCCGTGTGCATGCCCAGGTCAAAGCGAATTACCTGGCTTCCCCGCCGCTTGTCGTAGCGTATGCGCTGGCAGGTACGGTCAACATTGATCTGAAGACCGAGCCGCTCGGCTATGATCCGCAAGGTGAACCAGTATACCTTGCCGACATCTGGCCGACCTCCGCAGAAATCAGTGAAGCGATCAGACTCTCCCTTAGTCCGGAGATGTTCCGCCGCAAATATGAGAATGTATTCACCGCCAATGAACGCTGGAATTCGATTCCGGTGCCGGAAGGCGAGCTGTACGAATGGGATGACAATTCTACGTACATCCAGAACCCGCCGTTCTTCGAGGATCTGGCTGATGGTGTAGGCGATATCAAGGATATCCGCAATGCCCGCGTGCTTGCGCTGCTGGGCGATTCCGTGACCACCGACCACATCTCGCCGGCGGGCAATATCTCCACCTCCGGTCCGGCCGGTGAATATCTGCGGAGTCATGGCGTGGAACGCGCCGACTTCAACTCCTACGGCTCACGCCGCGGGAACCATGAAGTGATGATGCGCGGCACCTTCGCCAACATCCGCATCCGCAACGCAGTCGCTCCTGGAACGGAAGGCGGCGTAACCACCTTCCTGCCAAGCGAAGAGGTCATGTCGATCTATGATGCGTCCATGCTGTATCAATCAGCCGGACAGAATCTGATTGTCATCGCGGGCAAGGAATACGGCACAGGCAGCTCGCGCGACTGGGCGGCCAAAGGTACGCTTCTGCTGGGCGTCAAAGCCGTCATCGCCGAGAGCTTCGAGCGGATTCACCGCAGCAATCTCGTCGGCATGGGCGTACTGCCGCTGCAATTCCAGGAAGGCCATAGCTGGAGCAGCATGGGGCTGACCGGACGCGAGACCTTCAATATCACCGGGCTTGGCAACGATGTCCTCCCGGGTCAGGAGCTGACCGTTACCGCTACCCGCGAAGACGGCACACAGTTCGAATTCCCGGTTATCGCCCGCCTCGACAGCACCGTTGATATCGACTACTACCGCAATGGCGGCATTCTGCAGACCGTGCTCCGCCAGATGCTGGCTGATGCCACCACTTCGGACTCCGCGCTGACGGTAGAATAAATCAGACAAAGAGGGTAAGCGGACTTCATCGCCCGCTTACCCTCTTCTCAAACCACAACAAAGCCTCCGCCATCTCCCTAAGGGATTGCCGGAGGCTTTTAATATTATCCCATCATGAGTCCCATTTCTGCAGCGTTTTCCTTCAAGATCACCGCATATTCCTCCAATGTCTCCCGGGACAGACGGCTGACAGGACCCGACAGGGAGAGCGCGGCCACTACCGTACCTCTGCGCCCGACGATGGGCACTGCTACCGCAGCCGCACCCGGCTCCCGCTCCTCGAAGCTTGTTGCATAACCCAGGCGGGTAATCTCCCGCAGCTGCTCCATGTACACGCTCCTGTCGACAGACTCCGGCCAGCCCGGGTCAGCCAGCAGCCGGGCCTGCACCTCATGCGGCGCGTATGCGGCCAGCACCTTGCTTGACGCGCCCACCGACAGCGGCAGCCGGGCGCCAATCTGCGCGACCCGGCGGATGGCCTGCTGGCTCTGCACCGCCTGAATGCGTACGCGCTCCAGATCGTCGCGCAAATACAGGCTGACGGTCTCTCCCAGCCGGTCGCGCAGCCGCTCCATCGCCGGAAGCAGCAGCACAGCCGGTTCATCCAGCGTCGGCAAATGTGTAGACAGCTCCCAGATGCGGATGCCCAGACGGTACTTCTCCGTGGCTTCATTACGAATCAGGAAGCCCTTCTCCTCCAGAGTCGTCAGCAGCCGGTGTACGGTGCTTTTATGTAAATTGATTTTGGAAGCAATCTCCGTCAAGCTCAAATCACTTTCACTTTCCTGTGTGAAGCAAAGCAATATATCCAGCGCACGTTCCACGGCGCGTACGGTCAGTTTACGGTCCTCCACAGCAATCTCCCCTTTGGCTGTTTCACTAAATGAAACCCGGTTACATATTTTATTGTGATCAACTCTATCTTAGAGCAAAAACCCAAGAAAAGTCCAGCATATTCAGAGGGCGGAAAAGACTGGGCCGCACTTTACAGTTAGATTACAAAAGCGGCGATTTCATTGACTTTGTAAGGGCAGAATCATACGATTAAATATATGAATTAATAACGTAATTATGGACCATGTATTGGAGGGGACCTTATGGATTTAGCAACCACGCGTGCCGGCAGGCCGGTCTCCCGTAAGCCCGATGAGCCTACGCCAAGCTCCGCACTCAAGCTCTCACTGCGGATGATCCGCTTCAAGCATATTATCGTCGCTTTGCTGCTGTCCGTTTTTTTCTTCTTTGCTTTCTGCTTCATCGCACTGCACGGCTATATCGCCTGGGTGCTGTCCAATCCCACAGTGGCCCCGCTCTACTCCAACCCGTCACTAGCTAAGGGGCTGGATTATGAGGATATCACCTTTCCGGCGCTGGACGGCAGCCGTACGATGCAGGGCTGGTACATCCCATCCAAGGGCGCGGTCAAAACCATCGTATTCAGCCACGGCTACGGCGCCAATCGCGAAGAAACCTGGGTGCCCATGTACGATCTTGCCCATTATGCGCACAGCCTTCATTTTAATGTCATCATGTTCGATTACGGCTTTGCCTCCAAGACCAACAGGGATATCGCCACCGGCGGCAAAAAGGAATCCCAGCAGCTCCTCGGGGCCATAAAATACGCCAAGGAACGCGGAGCCAAAGAAATCGTCGTCTGGGGTTTCTCCATGGGTGCAGGCACTGCGCTGCAGGCGGGACTGGTTACCAAGGATGTGGATGCCATGATTCTGGACAGCACCTTCCTGCTCGAGCCGGATACGCTGTATCATAACATCAAGCAGAATATCGACCTGCCCCGGCAGCCCTCCCTGGAGATTATGAAGCTGCTCTTCCCGGTGCTGAACGGCACAGGTCTGAACCAGATCCCTTATACCAAGGTAAAATCAGAGGATTATCCGTTCCCGATACTGTTCATGCACGGCACCAAGGATGATAAAGCGCCTTATCCGATTGCCGAGGAGCTGGCGGCCAACCAGACCAACCCGTATTCCGGTTCCTGGATCGTGAAGGACAGCCACCATGAGCTGCTGTTCCGGGAGCATCCGCGCGAATATCTGCGGCGTGTCTCCGCTTTTCTGGGCAACGTGCAGTTGGCTAAAGCCCATTAGAACAGACACGTAAGTTTCAAACCCATATGGCGGCAAATCTTAATTGAGTTCATTATAAGGAATTTTGAGCAAGACTTGCGTCCCTTCTCCGGGAACACTGTTAATCGTCAGTCCATACTGTTCGCCGTACATCAAAACTGCCCGATCATTCACATTTTTGAGCCCGTATCCTTTAGATTGGGATTTAAGCAGTAGAGCAAGCCGCTCTTGCTCTACTCCAATTCCATTGTCCGTTATCAGAAAAACTATACTTTGATCTTCTTTTTGGCCTGAGAGCTGTATGACTCCACCGCCGTCTTCCCGGTTTTCAATTCCATGAATAATCGCATTTTCGATTAAAGGCTGGAGCATTAAATTGGGCATACGGCAGGAAAGAATGGGATCATCAATCTGATAGTCTATCTTGAAGCTGTTGCTGTGCATAATCAACTGGATATTAATATAGGACTGAACATTAAGAATTTCGTCCGAAACCAAAATAAGATTCTCGCCCTTATTGAGCGTAGTACGATAAAAGGTAGATAAGAGCTGGGCCATTTCACTAATATCCGTCGCATGTATCCGCAGCGCTCGCCAATTTATTAATGACAGGGAATTGTACAAAAAATGAGGATTGATCTGTGCCTGCAGAGCTTTCATTTCGTATTCCTTGCGTGCGATTTCTCCCACATACACAGTGTCGATAAGAGTCTTGGTTCTTCCTAACATACTTCCAAACCCCCGGATCAGATCTCCGATTTCATCTTTAGAATCGCTAAAAACTTTAATCTCTAAATTCCCTTCTCCTATAAGTTTCATATTTTTGTGCAGGCGGTGAATAGGCAGCATAATTTTCCGGGAAAAGAGTGTGCCGGACACAACGACTGCAGCGATGCAGGCGGCAATCATCAACAGGACGGTCAAAGCAATCCACCATGCGGATTTAGTGATCAGGCTTGTCGGCTTATACAAATATACTTTCCAGCCTGTAATCGGGATCGAAGATTGCAGGACAGTGTAGTTCTTCCCGCTCCAATGAAACTCATCAGCTGTCTTATCGGAAATGGGAATATCTGAATTTTTACGGTCAGCTCCCGAGGAATAGATAGAAGCCCCACTCGAATCCAATATAAGTATTTCCGCTCCATGAGATTGGAGGGGTTCAAACGTTTTAAATAGCGCATCATAGTCTACAAGTGCAAACAGAATGTTATCTTTGGGATTTTCTTGTTTCGTGCTGAGGATACGCCGGACACTATATACACTCTTGTTGCTGGAAAACCAAAGAACATCAACCGATTTCATTACGCGCGGATACCATGAGGTTTCTTTTACTTCATCAATAGGCATTACGGTGTTTCCATGCTGAGGCAGATTAGTTCCGGTATACAGGGTGATTTGTTCTACCCCGGTATTTAAGTAACGCGCTGTAAAGAAATTTTGATCAATGACGTTATTTAACTGGTCATACATTTCATACGCACTGGTATAAGTGGTGTTGGAGGCATTAACAATTTCCTGGTTGAAGCTCAGAAAATTCATTATTTTATTGTAGACATCCAGTTGATTGTTTACAGCCAGGACGCTTTGTTTTAATGTGGCATTCAGGTCGGCTTTTGACTGTTGCACTAAGAGCGATCTGGTTTCTGAGAAGCAAAAGCTTCCGAGAACAATCACAGGAATCATGCTAACCAGCAAAAATGAAAGCTTGATTTTAGTTTGAAATCTGAAGTCTCCAATTTTCTGTTTAAAGGACTTCCACGTTTGCATGCTGTTCCTCCCGGGCTCAGATTATTTCTGATTGTACTGCCGGAATTTCTCAGGAGTCTGCCCAAAAAAATCTCTGAAATTCTGACAAAAATAAGAAACATTTTGAAACCCCACTGTATAACAAATATCCGAAACCTTAAGATGTGTCTGCTGCAGCATGTCTTTGGCAATATTCATACGGACATTTTTAATGTACTTGTTCAATCCGCAGCCCGTATTTTTTTTGAAAATAGAGCTTAAATAATGAGGCGATAAATGGATCTTTGCAGCAAGAAGGTCCAAGCTCAAATCCTCGCCATAATGCTCCTCGATGTACTGCTTTACGGCGGCAATATCCCGGTTTAAAAATTCCGAACTGCTATACTCCTGGTCAAGGAGCGTAATCCCGGCAATGATAATCTCTTTTATTTCCTTTAACTCTTCGGACTTATATATTTTTTCGATTCCATGGCTCAATTCAATTTCAGATACAGGTGCAGAATATGTCATAATCTCCTGATACAACGAGGTAAACATATACTTTACATATAATTGTGAAAATTGAGCCTGATTCGCATATTTTTGATACAAAAGATCTGTATTTGCTCTAAGACTGAAAATATCCCTTTCCTTCAGATTATTTCTGATGTGATTTAATAGATCGTGATCTGATAGCTCAGGGAGCATGTCATTAGAAAAATAAAAATCCTTCTTCACTTCAAACACAAAATAATCCGGCGAGAAGAACCGGTATTCCATCAGTTGATCTAATTGAATCAGAGCAGCGGAAAGCTCCTGCAGCACCGTGAATTCATCATTTATCGCGAGATAGCAATGCACTTTATATTTATCTAGTATACGATCATGCAAGTGCGTGCCTAATTCACGGAAAGAACAGGACTCTGCTTGCAGACGGGGAAATAACAGCAAACTTTGGCAGCCATTCAAATTCACATAATCAACAGGGTCCTGTAGTAAAGACAGGATAAAATCCTCAAACTCCGGTCCGGCATTTTCAAAAAAGTTCTTGTCAAATTCCAGCAAAAACATTCCATGATAATGCTCTGGAAGCCCGAACGAAATCTCCTTCATAGAAGGAGGTATTCCGAGGCCGTTAACAAGGTTAAAAAGCACATGCTTTTTGACATATTCAAGTTTAATTTGCGAAGCGATGTGTTCCTGTTCCTGATCTGTGAGCTGAGCAATTACCTTTTGCAACGTAGTTTGAAAAGCTTCAACATTGATCGGCTTGAGAAGATATTCAGAAACACCAAGGGAGATGGCGGTTTGCGCATATTCAAATTCAGCGTACCCGCTGAAAAGAATAACCTTTAATTTAGGTTGAAGCTTTAAAGCTTCTGTTGTAAGCTGCAAGCCATCCATTATGGGCATCCGAACATCAGTAAAGAGAATATCGACAGGATTCTGCTTCAAATACCCGAGCGCCTTTCGGCCGTTTTCCGCCGTTTCGATATGCAGGGAAAACCCCAGTTCATGAATGAGAAATTCAATGCCCTCCCGTTCTTCCCTTTGATCATCTGCTATTAGTATAGTTAACATCCCGGCCGCCCTCTCATTGCGCAATAATCCATTTGTCCCTAATGATGTGTATTGTACCATGTTTTAATTGAGCTTTTTAGCAGGCAGAACGCATTGCTTCAAGTAGGTTATTTATTTGTATAAAACGTAATTTATTTGTATTTACGCTCAAAAGTAACGGACCCTACAATAAAGAAGCAGATATTTATTAAGGGGGTTCTTATATGTCATCCAAGATTACAAAGACTTGCTCTATTTTATTGGCAGCGCTTTTAGCCACTTCAGTCGCAGGCTGTCAAAGCTCCAATTCCAATGATTCGGCCAAAAGTCCCGCTACAAATTCAAATGATCCAGCGTGGAAGGAAGCCCAAACGACTCCTTTTGCCCCGTATCCTGAAACCGTTACCTATACGATTGGGCAGGTAGCCTCCAACTACTCCGCACTTGCGGGTACGCCGTATGAAAAGGATAATGCGACCGATAATGTCTGGACCAGATATTTCAAAAATAAACTCAACGTGCAAAACAAAGCTGCATTTGAAGCGAATGACGGCACAGACTATACCCAAAAGGTGTCAATGGCCATTGTAGGCGGTACGATTCCCGATATCATGGTTGTCCCTGACCTGGCTACACTGCAGCAGCTTTATGAAAACGATCTTATTGCGGATATGACAGATGCTTATAATCAATGTGCCAGCGACCAGATTAAGGAGATTTATGACTCCTATAAAGGCCGTGTTCTGAATACTGCAAAGTTTGACGGAAAACTGATGGCGCTGCCGACTACAGAAATTTCACACGGCCCAGGGGTGCTTTGGTTGCGCAAAGACTGGATGGATAAATTGGGACTCAAAGATCCCAAAACGATGGAAGATGTAGAGAACATCATCACCCAGTTCGTTGAAAAGGACCCTGGCGGCAATGGAGCGGGAAACACGGTCGGCCTTGTGGTCGACAATAAAGATACCGCTGGTGTGTCCGGCGGCCAGTATGAAGTGAACAACATCTTTACGCTGTATGGCGCATTCCCGAAGCAATGGATTGATGATGGAAGCGGCAAGGCGGTGTATGGTTCCGTGCAGCCCGAAATGAAGCCGGCCCTGGCAAAATTGGCGGATATGTACAAGAAGGGATTGATCGACCGGCAGTTTGCCGTACGCACAGCCGACGACCGAAAGGCGCTGCTTACCAGCGGAAAAAGCGGCTCGTTCATGGACAACTGGTGGGGAAGCTGGACGGTAGCGGATACGCTTAAATTAAATCCAAATGCCAAGTGGGTGTCTTATGTGGCTCCGCAGTCGGAGGATGGTTCAGTTACGATGTTCACCGGCAACCCTTCAAGCAGCTACCTTGTGGTCCGGAAAGGGTTCGAGCATCCCGAAGCCGCTGTAAAAATCGCCAGCCTTCAGTTTGATTATCTGCGTTATCAGGAAAAGGATGCAGCAGTCTTGAAGGAATTCGAGGACTACAGCAGCTATAACGTCGGGGGATCTCCGCTTGCTATAAATATTGATTACTATGATGCATTTTACCGTAATGTCGGGATTATGGAAGATGCGCTGAATACAGGGGACAGCAGCAAACTGCTCACCAGCAACGATAGAAACGCCTACCGCTCATACAAGAAGTATCTGGATAACGTGAAAAACGGGGAGACACTGGATTCGGGCGGATGGGCCGGGTATACATCGAGCATCACGACTGCCAACCTGGTCAAGAATTCAAAGATCAAGGAAGTGAACCCTGTATTTTTTGGAACGACGCCTTCCATGGCACTCAAGTGGCCGACGCTGACAAAAATGGAGCTGGAAATGTTTCTGAAGATCATTACCGGTGAGCAATCTCCTGATGCTTTTGATAGCTTTGTAAGCAGCTGGAAAAAAACAGGCGGGGATACGATTACGGGCGAAGTTAATGAAGCGATCGCTTCCAAATGATACTGAAAGAGATGATTCTAAATGAACAATAAAAAAGATCAGGCGGCGTTCCACCTTATGCTCGCACCAAGTATAGTGTTCTTGATTATCTTCTCTTTTATTCCAATGTTCGGTATCGTGATGGCTTTCCAAAACTACATTCCTGCTAAAGGCATCAGCGGATCGGCGTGGGTGGGACTTGATAATTTCAAGTTTATGTTTCAAATTCCCGACAGTAAGCAAATATTAATCAATACTGTGGTCATAGCCTTATGGAAAATCATTGCAGGTACTTTTGTCTCGATTGTGTTCGCCCTGCTGTTAAACGAAATTCGTGTACGATTTGTCAAAAAGTTCATGCAGACCGTTGTTTATCTGCCGAATTTTCTGTCCTGGGCCGTGCTGGCTACTGTCGTTATGAATATTTTTTCTTACGAAGGTCCGGTTAACGCATTTTTGGGATGGTTTGGCATTGATCCGGTTTTGTTCATGGCCAGTAATGACTGGTTCAGACCTATGCTGGTGTTAACCGATGTCTGGAAAGGGTTTGGATATGGCTCTATCATCTATTTGGCCTCCCTGACGGCAATTGATCCGGGACTATATGAAGCGTCATCCATTGACGGCGCCAATAGATTCAAACAACTGTGGTATGTGACGCTGCCCGGCTTGATGCCTACCATCCTGCTGGTTACAACTTTAAATCTGCCCAACGTGCTCAATGCCGGGTTTGACCAGATTTTCAATCTTTATAATCCTTTGGTTTACGCAACGTCCGATATTATTGACACCTATGTATACCGGGTGGGCCTGGTAGAGAGACAATACAGCCTGGGAACAGCGGTAGGGCTCCTGCGGTCAGTTGTTGGAATTGTCCTCATACTTTCCGCCAATAAGCTGGCGCAAAAACTTACAGATTACAGAATCTTCTGAACAGGGAGGTGTTATTCATTTTCACTCATTCTATCAAAAGCCGAATTGCAGATGCTATAATCTGGATATTGGTATTAACTTTCTCTTTATCCTGCCTCATACCCTTAATTAATCTGGTTGCCATTTCGTTCAGTGACAACGCAGCGGCTTCCGCGAACATGGTAAGTATTTTCCCGGTTAATTTTACGTTAAGCTCCTATGAGAAGCTGTTGTCGGACTCCCAGTTCTGGCGCTCCTTTATGATCTCGGTGGAACGGGTTGTTCTTGGTTTGATCGTCAATATGGTGCTGATGATTCTTGCTGCTTATCCGTTATCCAAAAGCTCAAAGCAATTCCGGGCACAGAAGGTGTATATGAATATTGTAATTTTCGCCATGCTGTTTTCCGGCGGTCTTATTCCAACCTTTATGGTTGTCAAAGGGCTTCATCTTCTGGATTCCATTTGGGCTTTGATTCTGCCGGGAGCTGTGCCGATTGCCAATGTCATTCTGCTGATGAATGCGTTCCGCGCCGTACCGAAATCTCTGGAAGAGGCCGCAACCATTGACGGGGCTTCGCAGTGGAGAATTCTCTCAACGATATATGTGCCTGTGGTGCTGCCTACACTTGCCACTGTATTGCTGTTTACGATTGTCGGACATTGGAATGACTACTTCAGTGCTTTGGTGTATATCAACAAAACATCGAATTACCCTTTGCAGACTTATATCCAGCAGCTTAGCGTGGACGTTCAGAATATAACTGATCCTCAAAAGCTCATAGAATATTCCAAGATTTCGAACCGGACGCTGAATGCTGCCAAAATCGTTATTTCCACATTGCCATTACTCCTGATATATCCTTTTATGCAAAAATACTTTGTTACAGGAATCGTGGTGGGTTCTGTTAAGGAGTAACGTATAAAATTATATTTCAGGAGGTAAGCAATAGTGAAATTGGATGAAATGAAAATAAATGTTTCCCGCGAAGAGAATCGTGGAATTTCCTTTACGAATAAGGAGGCTGCTTATTACTATACTCAATCCCATCTCAACAATCATGTGGAGCATGCTTATTTTGAGGGATTGAACATCGCGAAAAGCAGAATTTTCAGCGGTTACACTTTAATTACAGATCAACAGAAGCTGGATAATCAAGAAGCTGAAGTCTGTGTATACCCCTATAAAATGGTGCGCAGGCATGGAAGTCTGACAGAAGAGCTGTGGATGTTTGACTACAAAAATGTGCTGGAGATTACGCTCTCCGGTGCTCAAACAACCATTGGGATTGAATTATTGGGAGATCAGGTGAGCCTGCTGAACCCGCGTGACGGCATCGCTTTTTTCAAGTCAATAGAAGGCGGATGGGTTATTGCTGTTGCCGCAATAAGCAACCAGCCGGTAGAAGTTAAGAACCGTATCGTTTATTCCGGTGCCAACGCCGGAGGCTTCTATATAGCCGTAGGCAAAACGGCTGCCGAAGCGGCAGATATGATTCATGAGACGAGACGGGACATCATCCCTATGAAGCACGAGCGAATGAAACGTATGGAGGATTTTTTGCAGAAGAAGGTGTATATTGCCAGCAGCAGTGATTCGCTTGCCTTGTCTTTGAATTGGTTAAATATAACGATGGACCAATTGGTGACCAGACAGCAGGGCGACGGGATCTATGCCGGCCTCCCCTGGTTCAATGAATATTGGGGAAGAGACCAATTTATTGCGCTTCCGGGAGCCGTACTGGTGACCGGGCAATTTGAAACTGCTAAGAATATACTGCTATCCTTTGCGAAGTTTCAGAACACCGATGCAACCTCCAAATACTTCGGCAGGGTGCCTAATATTCTTGCCTTACAAAATGTAGACTATCATACAACCGACGGGACACCGCGGTTTATCATCCAATTACAGGATTATGTTAAATATTCGGGTGACACGGCGGTCATCACAGAGCTTTATCCGGCGGTACAAAACAGTATAGAAGGCTCTATTAAGCATTGGGTGGACGATAAAGGCTACCTTATGCACGATGATAACGAAACCTGGATGGATGCCCGGGATGCCAATCTGGTGTCCTACTCTCCCAGAGACACCCGGGCCAATGACATTCAAGCGCTTTGGTTTGGCCAGCTCCGAGCCGGGGTATACTTTGCCGAGTACATGGGCGACAGCGGCAGCGCGAAGAAATGGAGCAATATCGCTGACAAACTCAAAAGAAACTTTGCCGAGGATTTCAGGGATCCGGCACATCCCTATCTGGCTGACCGGCTGAACTCGGAGAATGAGCCGGAATTCTCACTGCGGCCCAACCAATTGTTTGCCTTGGACATGATTGAAGACGATGCCTTCAAATGTGAAGTGATTCGTACAGCATGGGAAAAGCTCGTGTATCCATGGGGGGTTGCCTCACTAGAGCAAAAACATCCGTTTTTCCATCCATTTCACTTAACCAGCCTTTACCATAAAGATGAAGCTTACCACAATGGAACGGTGTGGCTCTGGTTAAACGGCATAGCCATGCAGCGTATGATCGAGGCCGGTCAGACAGAAACTGCTTATCAGCTTTTCAAGAATATGAACCGGCAGGCGCTGAACTTGGGAGTGGTCGGGGGACTGAGCGAGAATATGGATGCTTATCCGCAGGAAGGCCAGAGCTGGGCCAAACTTACGGGAGCATACCTGCAAGCCTGGTCCAATGCCGAGCAGCTGCGTGTGTGGTATCAGTATTTTCTAGGGTTCCGGCCGGATATGATTAATCAGGAGCTTACGCTTGCGCCCCGGATTCCCGGGGAGATCGGGGATTTGCAGGCCCGCGTTAAGATTGGAAATGGAACCATTGACATAACCTATACAGCTACATCTGCAGCAGAACAAACGTATCTTTACGGGTTTAAGGGAATCGGACTCACGGCAGTTATTGATATAGCTCCTTTTAAGCTCCTGCAAATTGAAGTGGACAATGATTGTGAACTGAAAATTATCCGGACAGAGCTTGAATTGACGGCTACCCTTAGCGATGCAACCGGCATAACCGTCAAAGAGATTACAGCGTCCCCATTACCACTGCGTGTAGAACAGCAATTGAATGTAAATCAAGTATTTAAGAATGTTAAGTTTGCAGAGCCGATGGATTTGGAGAATCACCCTGTTATGAAGCGCTAAGAATTCGATATGGAGAACATAAGCTGCTGATCCCGTACATAGAATGAACTGTTAAAGATCTATGACGGGAGGATTGCATGCAATGCTGGATATATACGGACCGCTGATGCCAGTACGCATTCTGGAAGAAATCGTATTCTGGAAAAAACAAGAGCAGGAGCATACGGCTGTAATCAAAGCCATTGTTCCTCAGTTGGAGGAGCCGTACGTTAAACTGCTGGATGAATGGGCCGTGGTCTTTGGGGCTACGGAGCAGGCAGCACAGCAGCTGCTGGCGGCTTGGCTGGCTCCGGCAACCTCCGGCCAGCCGGCGCTGGCAGCCGAAACAGAGCAGCTGCTGCACGTGGCCTGCGCCCAGTCCCAGGAATTCGTCCGGCAGCTATATGCTCTGATGGAAGGAAGCGCAGCCGTAAAGGCCCAACCGCTGGCCGGGACCGTCCTGCTGCATATCATCCGGGAATCGGAATATTTCCTTGTCAAGCTGAACGGCTTGACCCTATCCGGCCACGCTTACGGATGGATGCGCGAGGATACCGGAGAGCGTCCAGAGCTAGATACAGCGGCTGCACTGGGCTTTGAGGGCTGGAGCAGCCCGGCAGAGCATGATGAAAGACGTGAACAAGGCTCTGTTCCCATTGGGGGCCATACTCTGCCGCCGCTTCCCTATGCTTACAATGCACTTGAACCCTACATCGACGAGAAGACGATGATCATCCATCATGACAAGCATCATCAAAGCTACGTAGACGGGCTGAACAAGGCGGAGACCAAGCTGGCCGAGGCCCGCAAAGCCAAGGATTTTGATCTTGTGAAGCATTGGGAGCGTGAGCTTGCTTTTAACGGGGCCGGACATTATCTGCATACGATCTTCTGGAACGTCATGTCCCCGCAGGGCGGAGGCCGTCCGACCGGTGCGCTGATGGATGCCATCGAACGCAGCTTCGGCAGCTATGATGCCTTCAAAGAGCAGTTCACCGAAGCGGCGAATAAGGTCGAGGGCGGAGGCTGGGCCATTCTTGTCTGGAGTCCGCGCAGCCGCAGGCTGGAAATTCTGACGGCAGAGAAGCACCAGAACCTGTCGCAATGGGATGTGGTTCCGCTGCTCGCCCTGGATGTATGGGAGCATGCTTATTACATCAAGCATCAGAACAACCGCGCAGATTATATTAAGGACTGGTGGAAGGTCGTCAACTGGCCTTATGTCTCCGAACGGTATGCCGCCGCCCGCAAGCTTGTCTGGCAGCCTTTTTGACCACATTATTCTTCCTTCCCAAACTGTGAGAAGCGCGCCTCAAAAAAGGTGCTTTGTACCGCCTGCCAAGTAGAAATGACTTCGCCGTCCTTTAAAAGGATGGTACCGTTTCAGCGAGAAATATTTATTCAAAAAGCCCATCCGTCACTTTGCAGTGATGAACGGGCTTTTTAGCATATGCTGTCTTCTATTCTTTGATCAAAGCCAGAAACTCCGCCCGGGCAGCGGCGTCCTCACGGAAGGAACCCCGCGTTGCCATAGTAACGGTCTTGCTGCCGGGCTTCTTCACCCCGCGGGCACACATGCACAGATGCTCCCCTTCCACAACGACCATCACACCATGCGGGTTCAGCACCTCTGTCATAATGTCGGCAATTTGCGCCGTGATGCGTTCCTGCACCTGCAGACGCCGGCTCACCGCCTCAACGAGACGGGCCAGCTTGCTGAGTCCGGCTATTCTTCCGCTTGGAACGTAGCCGATATGCACTTTGCCGAAGAACGGAGCCATGTGATGCTCGCATTGACTGTAATATACGATATCTTTTACAATGACCAGCTCTTCATGAGACTCATCAAAGGTCACGCCGAGCGCCTCACGGGGATCTATCGAATAGCCGCCGAAGATCTCCTCGTACATTCTTGTAACTCTAGCCGGTGTTTCCAGCAGCCCTTCGCGGCCTGTGTCTTCACCGATCAATTCCAATATTTTCTCAACGTGGTACTCGATTTGCTCACGGTTCGCAGCAACCTTGCCGTTGATGTATTCATTAACGCCCCCCATGAAGCCTCCCCCTTCCGTACCCGTATCTGATTTCATCTATTTGGGCCTGTTACTTTCCCTTACGGCGCTGCCCT
The DNA here is from genome assembly GCF_054483875.1 of Paenibacillus sp. BAC0078. Lineage (NCBI taxonomy): Bacteria > Bacillati > Bacillota > Bacilli > Caryophanales > Paenibacillaceae > Paenibacillus > Paenibacillus sp. BAC0078. The sequence goes on along the minus strand of NZ_JBTLRW010000026.1, from coordinate 12,603 downwards.
CTGTTTGCCGCAGGAGCGCGGCCCGGCTGATTGTTGTTCTTCATCATCTGCTGGGCACGCTGCATTTGTTTTCCGTTCAAGTTATAACCCATTTGCTTGGCGACCTTTTGCAGCATTTCAGGATCATTCTGCATCGTTGTCATTTGTCTGCGCAGATAATATACACCGATGAAGAACCCGCCGATCAGACCTACGACAAGCGTAATAATTGGCAATGCAATGTTCATCTAAAGTCCACCTTTGTGCTCTATTGTCTGCAATACCGCTGTGGGCATGCGAATATATCATAGCATTTCAAGAACTGGACAGCAATTGTCAAATCCTTCGATCCGAGGGCGTACTTCTACACTAAAAGAGGTAGGCTCCGCCTGGCATGCCATGCTCCGCTTCCAGCTCCAGCAAGCGGCTCTTGATCCCCAGTCCGCCAGCATACCCGACGAGTGTGCCGCCCGCACCGATGATCCTGTGGCACGGTACAATGACAGGCACAGGGTTGCGGTTATTGGCTCCGCCGACTGCACGCACAGCCTGCGGATTGCCGATCAGCACAGCGATATCCTTGTACGAGGCCGACTCTCCGTAGGCCACTGTACGCAGCGCCTCCCACACCTGCCGCTGAAACTCGGTCCCCCGCATATCCAGCGGCAGCGAGAAGTCCCGCAGTTCTCCGGCAAAATAGGCTGTTAGCTGACGTACAGCCTCGGACAGCTTTCCCTTCTCCTGATATAACCCAGCCTGTCCCATCTGCCGCTTGAGCCATTGCTTAATATCCGCCCCGGTCTCCGCGTATGTCCCGAACCTGATCAGGCACAAACCCAGCTCCGTTGCGCAGAGCGTCAGCGGGCCAATAGGGGAATCCATTTCGTCATAATAGACGGCAATCTCCGTACTCACCGCGTCTTCCACAGCCCTCCTCACAGCCTATACCTCCTCCTGCTTACGCAGCTTATCCTGCGCCCGCTCCAGCATATCCCGGACCGTGGCATCCTCTTCGCCTCGCAGCGCCTGCTCTACCGCTGCCAGGGCTTCCGCTCCGCCGATGCGCCCAAGCGCCCACGCCGCGCTTCCGCGCATTTCCGACCGGGTCTCCCGCAGCACAATTTCAGTCAGCTTCGGTACAGCACCGGCCTCTTTGAAATTGCCAAGCGCGATCACCGCATTGCGCTGAATGGGCTTCTTGCCCCGCCAGGCTGCTGCACTGCTGCCGAACCGGTCCTTGAACTCGCGGTTGCTGAGCTCAAGAATCGGCAGCAGCAGCGGCTTCACAATCTCCGGATCAGGAAGCAGCTCCGGGCGGTGAATCCAATTCTTCCCGCGGTTATGCGGGCAGACGATCTGACAGGTATCGCAGCCGTACAGCCGGTTGCCGATCTTGGTCATATACTCTTCGCTCAGGAAACCTTTGGTCTGCGTAAGGTAGGAGATGCAGGCCTGGGCATTCAGCTCTCCCGGACCTACCAGCGCCCCGGTCGGACAAGCGTCAATACATTTCGTGCAGTCCCCGCAGCCCTCCTGCACCGGGACATCCGGCGGGAACGGGATATTCGTCACCATCTCCCCAAGATAGATCCATGAGCCCCATTTGGGGGAGATGATGCTGCAATTTTTCCCGCTGAAGCCGATTCCCGCACGTTCAGCTACCGCCCGGTCTACAAGCACACCCGTATCAACCATGCTGTCCAGCTCCGCTTCCGGGACCCGCTCCCGGATGAACATTTCCAGCTTCGCCAGTGCCTCCCGCAGCACATGATGATAATCCTTGCCCCAGGAGGCCCGGGCCAGAATTCCCCGGCGTGCACCCGGCTCCGACTTGGGCGGGTCTTGCATTTTGGATGGATAAGCTACGGCGATGGCGAGGATAGACTGCGGCTGCTCACCGGACTTCAAGGCGGGGATGGTCCGCTTGTCCAGATCAGGCTCCTCGAAACCGGATTCATAGCCGTTATCGCGGTGCTCCTGAAGAATATTTTTCAAATATAAAAACGGCTCCGCAGTAGCAAACCCGATATCGTCAATACCGAGCGCCGGTGCGGCTGCCTTAATTTCAGCTTTGAGATCTTCCCACTTCGAAGGCGGGGGAGCGTAAGATGCCTGGATGTTATTATTCATTTCCGCCTTCTCCTTCCCTTTATAATGCATTCATTTTGTTAAAAGGCCACCAGATATAAGCAGCCTTGCCGACAATACGGTTCTGCGGAACAGCGCCAAAATACCTGCTATCCTTGCTGGCTCCGGCATGCCGGTTGTCGCCCATCACAAAGTAGGTTCCCTCTTCCACAGTAAGCTGAGAGAAATCGGAGTCCTCTATTTCCGAATCCACATAAGGCTCGTCAGCCAGCTTGCCGTTCACATACAGCTTATGGCCCCGCACCTCGACACGATCTCCGGGTACCCCGACGATCCGTTTCACCAAATATTCCTTGCGGTCCGGTCCGGTGCTGGGGTCATGCAGAACAATAACATCCCCCCGATGGGGACTGGCAAACGCCAAAATTATTTTGTTAATAATCAGCTTCTCGCCCTCCAGCAGCGTCGGCTGCATGGACTGGCCTACAACGGTGGAGATATTGAACACATAAATGTTGAGCAGCGACATCATTGCAAATACTATAGCGGCGGTAATGATCCAATCCCGCAGTTCCGCGATCCAGCCTTTTCCAGGCAGCAATCCGGGACGCTGATGTGTAACGGATCGGTATCTTTGCTTGCGGCTCCGCAAGGAATTTCCTTCAAGCTCCCGGTTCATAGTCCACCCTCTAGCTTCAATTGGAATTTCTAATCCATAACAATAGAAAAGCATATCTCCCAGCCATTTGCAATGGACGGTGGATATGCTTCAGTATAATGAAACAGACTATGCAAGTACGCGCCTAGGCATCAATCACTCGGGCAATCATGCAGTCGTACAGGTCGCTATAGTTCTCTATTCTAGTAAATGTTTCCGCTTACGCAGTACCGATATCGAAGATCGTTATCCGACAATGCTGAGCTTCCGTACGGATTTGAAGATGTGGTTCTCGTCATAACCCATTGCTTCATACAGCGGCAGCGCAAAGGAATTATGCTCATCAACGGCTACAAAAATACCGCTGACCTTACGCGCCTGGAATCTGTGCTCCATCGCCGATACAAGACCTCTGCCGACTCCTCTGCGGCGGTAATCGGGATGGACGGCAATGCGGAAATAACAGCCGTGATTCTTCTCAATCGTACCAATCAGCGCACCAACAATCTCTCCTTCATCTTCGGCAACTACAATGAGATCAGAATCCCATGAAAGCTGCCTGGAGAAAGGTTCCATAGTGCTCTCGAAACATTCTTCCGATAATGCGGTCTGCAGTAGTTCAGTTACAGGGGTAACGTCGCTTAATTGAAAGGAACGAACGTGCATTCTTTAAAATCTCCCTTTTCTATGGCTTAGAATTTAACAAAAAGAAGGAAGCTCCCGTAACGACGGTGTGTAGAGGAAACAGCAAAGAAAAGCAACATGGACGCCAGCCCGAGGAAATCGGCGAATCCATCATTCCCAAAAGCTTTTGTATGATCAGAGAAGTATTAACCTAATGTTAAGGAGGTCAGCAGCTTCTTCAATCACCAAAAAACGAGGAATACCTGCTTTTAAGTCTATTAAAGCATACTTTTCTTGTGTTATCACCATTTTTCTTTTGAAAGCGCTTAATATAAAGCGATTACATTAGATTTGATTACACAAATTTCATAATCAGGAAATTAATCAGAGGTAAACGCGGTCCGGTGACGGAATGCTATAACATTAACACAGCGTTAACACTTACAGTCAGATCCGGTTGATCCATAGTTTTTAAACATTATTGTTTGTTTAGTGTTGCATTATTGTTCCAAATACGGTTTAATAAAAGTATCTTATCGGGTAAATAACCTATAGGATCCATTAGGATTATCAAATCAAATACAATATACTCAGGAGGGATTTTTCCATGGCATTTCAATTACCGGCACTTCCTTATCCGAACAACGCTCTTGAACCGCACATCGACGCATTGACAATGGAAATTCACCATGACAGACACCACAACACATACGTGACGAACCTGAACGCCGCTCTGGAAAAGGCACCTGAACTTCAAAACAAGAGCATCGACGAGCTTCTCACAGACCTGAACGCTGTACCGGAAGCTATCCGCACTGCCGTTCGCAACAATGGCGGCGGACATGCCAACCACACTTTGTTCTGGGAAGTTATCGGACCAAATGGCGGCGGCGCTCCAACCGGCGCACTGGCTGCTGCAATTGACAGCGAGCTCGGCGGCTTCGACAAATTCAAAGAAGATTTCGCTGCTGCGGCTACTACCCGTTTCGGCAGCGGCTGGGCATGGCTCGTTGTTAAAGACGGCAAGCTGGCGGTTACCAGCACACCGAACCAGGACAGCCCAATCAGCGAAGGCGCAACTCCGATCCTCGGATTGGATGTATGGGAGCATGCGTACTACCTGAACTATCAGAACAAACGCCCTGACTACATCAAAGCCTTCTGGAATGTAGTAAACTGGGAAGAAGTCGGCAAACGCTACGATAGCGCAAAATAAATCTCTGTTCAAAAACAACCCCGAAATCCACGGTAAGTGGAGGTCGGGGTTGTTTTTTTATGGCATTTTTACCGTTGTTTCCGGGCGGACTGGCCGCAGGGGCTTCAACAACGGCATTTCTGCCGTTGTTTCCGGGCGGATCGGCCTCTGGGGCTTCAACAACGGCATTTTTACCGTTGTTTCCGGGGCGGATCAGCCGCTGGGGCTTCAACAACGGCGTTTTTGCCGTTGTTTCCGGGCGAACCGGCCTCTGGGGCTTCAACAACGGCATTTTTGCCGTTGTTTCCGGGCGGATCTGCCGCCGGGGACTCAACAACGGCATTTTTGCCGTTGTTTCCGGGCGAACCGGCCGCCGGGGCTTCAACAACGGCGTTTCTGCCGTTGTTTCTACACACCGTCGCCCTTCGGACTCCCTCCTTATCTGCGACAAAAGAAAATCCCAACTACGTAGCAGCCTGCTCGTCAAAGTAGCTGTTCAGCAGCTTCAAAAACACGTTTGGAAAAGCATAATTCGCCATTTCCTCACGGTTGATCCACCTTATGGCTCCCCCGTCCCCGGGGTCCCCGCTTCCGTCCGCGAACAGCTCTATGGAGCTGTCAGCGGCGAACAAATCGGGCGGAATATTGCCGCTATCGGCAGATTCCGCGTTGTAAGCCGCCCGCCCTTCCGCCGCCAGAGGCAGGTGGCTTGCGGCCTCTTCCCTGCAGCGGTAGACCTGCAGGGTCCACACAATATGGCTGAATGTATGCTCCGCAGCCATCCAGTGCCCTTCAGGCCGGGCGAGAATCCCGGCCTGCCGCAAGGACCGGCGCAGCCGGTCCTGCGCTGCGGCCTCCGGCAGCAGCGCCCCAGCCCTGCCGCCCTCCGCAGGCGGCGCAGGCCAGTGCGGCAGCTCCCACATGCGGGCTAGTAGCCCGCTGGATGGCCGCTGCCGGATGAGCACCCGGCCCGCGTGTGCGCCGCGGCCCTCCACCAGGGCCGCCAGCCGCTCCTCCGGGCGCGGCGGCTTGGCCTTGGTCTTGACGGGCAGCGAGGTCTCGCAGCCCGCCAGCCGCGCGGCGCAGTGCTTCATCACCGGGCAGGGCAGGCAGCGCGGTGATTTCGGCGTGCAGACCAGCGCGCCAAGCTCCATCAGCGCCTGGTTGAAATGCGAGGCCTCTCCCTCCGGGATCAGCTCTGCCGCCAGGCGCTCCATTTTCACGCGGGTGGGTCCCTTGGCGATATCGTCCTCGATCAGGAAATAACGGGACAGCACCCGCATGACATTGCCGTCCACCGCAGGCTCAGGCCGGTTGAAGGCAATGCTGAGAATGGCCCCTGCGGTGTAGGGGCCTACCCCCTTGAGGCCAAATACGGCATCGCGGTCATCCGGGACCTGTCCGCCGTATTGCTCCTTCACCTGCCTTGCTGCATGCTGCAGGTTCCGGGCACGCGAATAGTAGCCCAGCCCCTCCCAGCACTTCAGCACATCCTCCTCCGGCGCATCAGCAAGCGACTCTACCGTAGGGAAACGCTCAATAAAGCGGTTGAAGTAAGGAATAACCGTATCCACCCTCGTCTGCTGCAGCATGATTTCTGAAATCCAGATATAGTATGGATTGCGGTGGCGCCGCCAGGGCAAATCCCGTTTCTGTCCTTGATACCATTCCAGCAGATAGCGGCTGAAAAACAACTTGGCATCCTGCTGCCCTTGCTCCTGCTGTTCATGCGTTGTCATCATTTTTCTCCTTGCCGTTAATTTATTTGTTCCACCACAGCAAACGCCGAAGCCAGATCGCGGCTGTGTGTAATTGTAAGATGAATAGTATACTCCCGCTCCGTCAGATGAAGCCGGGCCCACGCCTTTTCCGAGAGTGCGGCTACAGGCTTGCCGTGCGCATCAGGCAGAATCTCGATATCCTGAAACCCCACCTCGCGTCCGATTCCGCAGCCAAGCGCCTTCACCACTGCTTCTTTGGCCGAGAAACGTCCGGCGATGAATTCCGCTGCATTCCCGCCCCGCCGCTCAGCCAGCATAAGCTCCTGCTCCGTTAGAATGCGGGAGATAAATTTGGAGCCGAGCCCCCGGCTGGTTATACTTGCTATCCGCTGAATTTCCAGCACATCATGTCCGATTCCGTAAATCAAAAATTCCACGCTCCTCATGGACGTGCAGTCGTTAACCGCTATAATATACCTTCTATCCTTAACAGGGATAGTAATGGTATGATCTTCCTGAATGTTCTTTACAAAGATAACCAATAAACAAGGTTCGTAAATGCTATAAATGATAGTCTTAGCGCATTCTTTCTGCTATCTTAAAAGAAAAAACCGCCAAAGTCTATTCCGGGCCTGTTCTTATATTTTATAAAAAGGGAGATACCCCCATGATCCGTAATTTTGAATTGCCTGCCGGCGAGGATGCGTTCCTCCGCTGCTCCCATTTCCCTGCCCAAAGCGCTGCCAAGAGCCTTATTGTTATTGCACACGGATACAAGGGCTTTAAGGATTGGGGCATGTTCCCTTACGCCGCCGCTGCGCTGAGCCGTGAGCATGAGGTGATCAGCTTCAACTTCTCGCATGGCGGAATCGGCGAGGACCTGCAGAATTTCACCGAGCTTGAGAAGTTCGCCCGCAATACCACCCAGCGCGAGATCAAGGATATGGAGATTCTGCTCTCCTATCTCAGCCAGCACCACAAGTTCGGAAGTCTGCCGGTATTCCTGCTCGGACACAGTCTAGGGGGCGGCGTCAGCTTGGTTTACGCCCTGGACCACCCGGATGAAATTGCCGGTGTCATCTCCTGGAACGGCGTAACCAATCTCGACCTGCTCACGGAGGAGCAGAAGCGTGAAATGAGAGAAAAGGGCCGGACGCATGTGCTTAATGGACGGACAGGCCAGCAGATGCCGCTGGATGCCGTGATCATGGAGGATCTGGAGCAGCAGGCAGAGCGGTACAATATACTGGAGCGGATGAAGCAAGCCAGCTTCCCGGTCGTTCTGATTCAGGGAAGCGAGGACGGCGAGAAGCTGCAGCGCGGATCAGAACAGCTCGTCAAGCTCCGCCCGGATATCAACTGGGTGAGAATACCTGGCGGTACTCACACCTTCGGCACCGTCCATCCTTTTGCCGGAGCCACACCACAACTGGAGCAGGCGATATCCGCAACCGAAGAGTTCATCAGCCGCACATTAGCCGGGTAGCCGGCACATAGAGAACCGCCGCAAAATCTGCGAAGAATCACAGCTTCCCCGGCGGTTCTTTTGTCACAAGCCCTTAGATGCCTGGAATCGCATTCCGCTTATGCGCGGTTCTCCGGTAGAAGCCTTCCAGCTTCTCCGCCACTTTGGGGGTTACCGGCTTGCCCTCCAGATAATCACTGTTGTCATCGTAGGTAACGCCCAGCTCGGTCTCATCTGTCTGTCCCGGCCAGAGGCCTGCCGTCGGTGCTTTGGTCACAATATCCGCAGGCACTCCAAGAAATTCAGCCAACTGGCGCACCTGACGTTTGTTCAGGGAGCTTAGCGGCGTAATATCCACTGCACCATCCCCCCACTTGGTATAGAATCCGGTTATAGCTTCGGAAGCATGGTCTGTCCCTACTACCAGCAGATTGTTCTCGAAGGCAAGCGAATACTGCATCACCATGCGGGTTCTCGCTTTTACATTGCCTTTGCCTTGATGTGTCAGGTGGCGGTACTGCCCCAGCGATTTCAGGCTGTGCTCAACCTCAAGCGCAATCTCGTTAACAGTATCCTCAATATTGGTCTCCACCGTATGGGTCAGCTTAAAAGCCTCAGCCACCGCATAGCTGTGCCCGATATCCTCCTGAACGCCATAAGGCTGGAAGACGCCAAGCGTGATATACTCCTTGCCTTCCTCTGCGGTCAGCTCATCCGTCGCCTGCTTGCACAGTCCTGCAGCCACCGCGCTGTCCACCCCGCCGCTGATGGCGATCAGCAGTCCTTTTGCCCCGGCTTCCAGCACATACTTTTTCAAGAAATCCACACGTCTGCGCACCTCCGCCTCCACCGTAATGGACGGCTTTACCCCAAGGGCGGCTATAATCTCTGCCTGCATACTCACCAGATACACCCCGTTTCATCGTCTTCAACAAAAACAAAAGATCCCGCAGACCGCCGGACTTCCGGTTGCCTGCGAGACCTACCATACCGCACTATTTTATTGGCACAGACGGTTGAATACATCCTTCAGCTCAGCGGCGATTTCAGCAGCCGAACGGTCTTCTACCCCATGACGTTCAATGAAATGAACGAGCTCCCCATCCTTCATTAGAGCGATGGAAGGCGAAGAAGGCGGATATGGAGCAAAGTACTCGCGCGCTTTCGCGGTCGCTTCCTTCTCCTGTCCGGCGAATACGGTGAACAAGTGATCCGGCAGGATTTCATTCTGCAGCGCCTGGGCTACACCGGGACGGCATTGGCCGGCGGCACACCCGCAGACGGAATTGATGACAACAAGTGAAGTTCCTTTAGCGGTAGGAAGAGCGGCTTCCACCTCTTCTGGAGTTAACAGCTCCTGAAACCCGATGCTTGTCAGATCATCACGCATTGGCTGAATGGAATCTCTCATATATTGATTGAATGACATGGACATTCTTAGCACTCTCCTTTAATCCATTAAATTTTACTAACTTTATTATACATACATACTCTGTGAAAGCAAACAAAAAGGGCTCGTCCGTCCTGCATAACGTGAAGGCTGTACACATGTCTTTATTCCTTTGCAGTTGCGGCTTCCATTCTGTATTCCTGCCCGTATGGTAATGCCACAGTAAACGCCGTGCCTGCGCCTTCCTGGGAGTCCACCGTGATTGTGCCATTATGCCGTTCGACGATGCTCAAGCACAGCGGCAATCCGAGGCCCGTCCCCTGGCTTTTTGTTGTAAAAAAAGGCACAAACAGCTTTTCAAGCTGACTCTGGGGAATGCCGCTTCCTGTATCCCGTATAATCAGCTCTGCCCGGTCCGCATTTATCCGTGTCTCCAGAATCAGCACCCCCTTGGCCTCCATCGCCTCCATGCCGTTGCGGGCCAGATTGAGAATGAGCTGCTTGATTTCTCTTTTATTTAACTGGAGCAGCGGCAGCGACGGGCATAATCTCAGCTCCACGCTTTGGCCGCGAAGATTGGCATCCGCCCAGAGAAGCGGAGTAAGCTCTTCTATTATATGATGCAGTTGCACAGTCTCTTTATCCGAAATCCGGCTCTGCGCCAATGATAGAAAATCATTGATGATTCCGTTGGCCCGGTCCAGCTCCTCCATTACAATCTGATAATACGAATCCAGCTCCCCGGGGCTTTTCTCCCGCATTAGCTGCAGAAATCCGCGCACAACCGCCATCGGGTTGCGGATTTCGTGGGTGATTCCAGCCGCCATCTGCCCGACCAGGGTTAGCCGTTCCACGTTATCCAGCTCGCTGCGGAATTTCTCTTCATCCGTCAGATCCTGGACAATCACCACTCTTCCGCCTGGTCCTCCCCCGATTCCATGCTGCAGAGGAGCAGAGAATACATGATAGGTCCTGGAATCATAAATAATCTTCTCACTGCACCGTTGTTTATTATTGGCGGTCTCCGAGAGACGCCGTATCGTATCATCCATTTGATTGCGGATCAACTGACTGGCCGGCCGGTCAATAATGGCTTCTCTGGTGATCTGGGGATAGTGGCACCTGATCAGGTTCAGCATACATTCATTAAGGTCTGTTACATAGCCGTTATCATCAAGTGTCATAATATTAAGCGGTACCACATTGGTGATCTGCTGCAGCTTTTCTGATTCACGTTCGAATTTCTCAGAGATCCCCTTCAATTGTTCCTTGATTTGCAGCCTGTCCCAGGCGGTCTCTATAAAATATACAAAGCTCCCTCCCAGGATAACCGAGACCAGAAAATATATGATTAACAGAAGCATTTCACTCGTATAGGCATTTGATATCCTCCTGTCGTACATTTTGGGCGCAAGCACAATAAACAGCATGCTCGGGAACAGAACACTCCATAACATGCCGATCTTCTCCATAAGTGTGCCCTTCTTAAAAGATTTGGCGATAGCGAACAATAGCGGGTAGAACAACACTCCTGTATTCAGCACCAGATTGGTGATTCCGGGCGGCTCGGAGAATAAGGCCGTGCAGAGCAGAAAAAAACCAGCCAGGCTGATCCCCGAGCGGAAGCCTGCGTATAGAATGCCGATATAGGCCGGTAAAATCGCTAAATTCAGATAGACGACTCCAAACAGAGTAGTGGACAGAACCATGCAGAACACAATGCTAAGCGCACAGCAGATGATCAAAAATGACTGGTCGTCCGGGAATCTGTGTTTCCTGCGGACAATGTGGCTCTGATCCAGCCACCACTGAAACATGAACAAAAAGGAGCACGCAGCCGAGATTTGCAATAAAATATCCTTTACAGCATAAATAATTGCAATCACTCCTCAAATTGGACAAATTACCCTATTCTCTTAAATTAAAACATACCCGCGCTATCCTGACAATGTAAAACAGCGTCACCCCCGCAGCCCTGGCCCATCCGCTGCCGTAATGGTATGATGCGGTTAGAGAAGCACCGAATTCACAGTGCCTTAACATGTAAAGGAGCATATTCATGAGCAACTACGATGTGATCATCATTGGAGGGGGGCCTTCCGGCCTGATGGCCAGTATCGCCGCAGCCGAGCGCGGAGCCGCCGTTCTGCTGGTGGATAAAGGGGCCAAGCTGGGACGGAAGCTGGGGATATCCGGCGGTGGCCGCTGCAATGTGACCAACGTCAAGGAAACCTCCGAGCTGATCGCCCATATTCCCGGCAACGGCCGTTTTTTGTACAGCGCGTTTGATCACTTCAACAATCTTGATATTATCAATTTCTTCGAGGAGCTTGGCATTGCCCTGAAAGAAGAGGACAACGGCCGAATGTTCCCCGTCTCCGATAAGGCTTCAAGCGTCGTCTCCGCACTTGTAGGCAAGGTTCGCAGTCTTGGCGTACAGATCATAACGGATAGTCCGGTGCGGGAAGTGCTGTATGGAGATGGCCGGGTGGAAGGCGTTCTTTTATCCTCGGGGAATAAGCTGGCCGCGGGCGCTGTTGTAATCGCCACCGGCGGCAAATCCGTGCCACAGACTGGCTCTACAGGAGATGGATACCCGTGGGCCATTGCCGCAGGGCACACCATTACCGAGCTTTTCCCAACAGAAGTCCCCATTGTCTCACGGGAGGAATGGATCAAGTCGGGGGAGCTCCAAGGCCTCTCTCTGCGCGATGTAACACTTACGGTCTGGAATCCCAAAGGGAAGAAGGTGGTCTCGCACCGGGGCGACATGATTTTCACCCATTTTGGCCTGTCCGGGCCAATTGCGCTGCGCTGCAGCCAATTTCTGCGCCAGGTTCAGCGCAAAACAGGGACAGACACCGTGGAGCTGTCCATTGACCTGTTCCCCGATCTCAATCAGCATGAAGTGGAGTCACAGTTGCAGGGCAAGCTGGAGCTGGAGCAGAGGAAAGCGATCCGCAATTCGCTGAAGGGGCTGCTCCCGGAACGCCTTATCCCGCTGGTGCTGGATAAAGCGGGGCTGAGCGGCGACACCACCGGCCATCAGTTGCCCAAAAGCGGACAACAGGCGATAGCGGCCCTGCTGAAGCGGATGCCTGTTCATGTGCATGGCACCCGTTCGCTGGCGGAAGCTTTTGTTACTGGCGGAGGCGTCAATCTCAAGGAGATTGATCCCAAAACGATGGAATCGAAGCTGATGCAGGGGCTCTATTTTTGCGGCGAGGTACTTGATATTCATGGGTATACCGGAGGATACAATATTACCGCCGCCTTCTCCACGGGATACACCGCAGGCAAACATGCGGCATTGCAGCGGGATCAATAAGGAACCGCCAGTTCTTCGTGCAGGTTCATAATAATATTGAGCCTCCAACACGGCTAAAGCCGTGGGATTCCTAGCTAGTTAACGCACGCAAGCCATTTCTGTTTTGTGCAGACTGCTAAGTCAAGAGCTAGCTCATTAGCTCGTCCTGGATCAGA
>NZ_JBTLRW010000025.1:0-74923 GCF_054483875.1 Paenibacillus sp. BAC0078 | reverse complement strand
GTAGGGAGGGTTTGCCCCGAACGGGATGCATACTGCATCGAACGCTTGTGGAGATCATGTAAGACCTTTCTACAAAAAGGCAGCGATCGTCGAAACAAGAAGCCCCCGCCTCTATAGGCGGTGGGAGTATTCACACTATAATCAAACTTTACCTGTTACTCACTCGATAGTCGAATTTATAATGTAGAGATACATTTTATTTAGGAGGGAATCCAGTGCTTGAACTGGCGCAGATTTCAGAGATTATAGATACGCTGATTCAAAAAGGGATTATTGAAGGAAGCTGTGAGGTGGCGGGTAAGCTGTACGGGAGCACGGACGGGCAGGTGTACAGGCTTGCAGTTAGTGGAGAAGTGAAATACGTGCTAAAAGTGGATCACCCGCAGAGCGTTTCAGCCGCAGTGGATCTGCATCGGGCTTATGCCGGCAGCACACTGCTTGCCAAGCTGCTGTATGCCGATCCTGCCAATACGTACATGGTGTATTCATACATTGAAGGTACCACGCATGTTCAACGCGGCTCCAAAATCAAATGGCTGACGCTTCTGGTGCATCATCTCTTGAACCATTATGAGATTACCCAGGCCGAGCAATGGGGAGGAGCCGGGCGGCTCCATGACTCCTGGGCCAGCTTCAACTCGCTGAGTCTGGAGATCGCCCGCAGCAGTGTGGGTGATCTCCTGCCCCTCGAAGACTACCGGAAGGTGAAACTTCTTGGTGAGCAAATCTCTAGCTGTGAGGATAAATATTTACTGCATGGGGATACAGGCGTCCATAATTTGGTGTTCCGTGAACAGGAGCTTGCTGGTGTTATTGATCCCTCCCCTATGGCGGGGCCGCTGATCTATGACTTTACCTACGCATTCTGCTCCTCGCCGGATGACCTGAATCTGGAAACATTGTTCACAGCTTATGATCAGCTCAAGCACAAAACGGTAGACCGCTCCAGATTGATCCATGAAGTGATTTTTCAGCTCTACTGCCGGATCGGAATTTGTGCCAGGGTGCATCCGCAGGATCTGGAAGATTATCTGCTGGCCTGGGAGAATTGGCGGGTTCATCTGGTCTGATTGCAGTTCCCGGTCCGCTACACCAATCCGGCATCCACAAAACAATGCAGATGCAGAGGAGAGAGCACCTTCAGCCCTTCGCCGATTTCGAAACCCTTGCCTTCGGCAAGCTGCCGGCCTTTCGTATGGAAATAGAGGCGGTATAATTGCAGCATTTCCTCATTAAATTGGCTGCGATGCAGCGCCATGGCGGCAAATTTCTGCTCAAAGTACGGGGTGATATCAATCACCGTATTGGGTTCAGCGGTGAAATAGAAGCCGATAGCCTTCGGCTGCCAAGCCCGGGAGCTTGTCCCTCTGGGGTAAAGCGGAAGACCTGAGGACAAGAAGGCCTGTGCTGCCGCCCGTCCGGTGACGATATGATCATAGTGGGCTTCATAGGCCAGCCACGGATCGGGGCAGAAGATGGCGTCCGGCTGTACGGTGCGGATGACTTCGGCAATTTCCGCCGCCAACGCCGGGATATGCGCAAGCGTGCCGTCGCCATGCTGCAATTGATGGAACACCGTGGCCCCAAGCGACCGGCCTGCTTCCTCCAGCTCCCGCAGGCGGATCGCTGCGATTTCCTGATGAGACAGCTTATCATCCATTGCTCCAAGATCACCGTTTGTCACGGTTAAGTAATGGATTTCACAACCCCTCCCGGCAAAAGACGCGATAATTCCGCCCATCCCGACCTCATTGTCATCCGGGTGCGGCTGCACACACAATATTTTGCTGCAGCCCGTAAGGTCGGGCGGGGCCATAAGATTAACCAGTGTTGCTGAATCCATATTCAATCGCTCCTTTTATTCTATTTAAATTGAACATTAGATTCTCATATTGGGGTCTGGTCGTAACTGCGGGGAATGTTTGGACTTCCGGCCGCTGTTATCTGCAGATTTCTTGATTTATACCGCTGTTCGCGGTGGAAATCCGCAGACAGCTTATGCTTACGATGCCAGCTTTCCTACGGAAAGCTCTCAGGCGGACGCTACCGCTCCTACAGTTCCAAACTTCCCCTCCGCACTTCTACCCGTTTTATGCCTTCTTTATTTCAATTTATATAGCCAATGAGTTTCCCGCGCCTATACAGACCGGCTTTTCTCTAAATCTATCAATATCCGTGCCCTTTGCTTATCGCTAATATTATAGAACAGGATGGGGATAATGGCAGCAAGAAAGCACAGCGCAGGCAACAAGAACATCACGAAGCTAAGACCATGCTGAAGATTTGGTGTAACCGGCTGATTCTCCACATAGTTCAGGAAGCCAAGGCTTGCTCCGATAATCAATCTGGACACCGCCCCGCTGAACTTGGTAATAAAGGTGTTCGTTGAGAAGACAATCCCTTCCCCCCGGAAGCCCAGCTTCCACTCCGAATAATCAATCGTATCCAGCAGCATGGAGGTACTTACAATGATAGTCATTCCGGAGAAAAAGAAGCTGACCCCGAAGAACACCAGCGTGAACAGGATATTCTGATCTCCGAGCAGATAAGGAACAACACAGGACAGGCTGCCAAGGATGCAGGAGCAGACAAACACATTTTTTTTGGAAAAGCGGCCCAGCAGCCGGGGTGTTGCGATCATACCCAGCAGCATCCCGACCACGAGGCTGATCCCAAGCTGTGTTCCGTAGCTGGCATCGCCCCATACATACACGACATAATACAGTTGAATGCTCTGTCTGATGCCCGTGACCAAGTTGATAATCAGCAGAGCGGCGAGCAGGGTAAGCAGCGGTTTATTTTTATAGATCGTTTGCAGATTTTTTTTGAAGGGAATTTTCTCGCTGGAAGGAGCAACTCTTTCTCTGGAGATCAGTCCGGTCAAAAAGATAGTTAATGCGGCAATGACGGCCACAATGATTGCTGAATACAGATAGGCCCCGGTGCTTCTTTCGCCGCCGAAGGCGAGCAGGAGCTGGATACCAAGAGTGGTGATAACTACTGCGCCGATGGTTCCGCCTATTTTGCCTAAGGTGACAATTAACGTCCGTTCACCCGGATCTGTGGAGATCACGGAGGAGATTGCCCAGAGCGGGGTATCGCAGACCGTATAGAGCATTCCCCAGAGCAAATAGGAGACCGTGGCGACAACAAGCGTCGATGTGGGGGAACCCCCGAAATCCCAGAAGCACAGGACGGTAGCTGCGGCGATCAGGAAGGGGGCGAACAGCAGATAAGGTCTGAATTTGCCCCATCTGGAGCGGGTTTTGTCGGTAATCATGCCCATAAGCGGGTCCAGACAGGCGTCAAATATACTTGCGGTTACCAGAATAACGCTGGCTGCAGTTGCCGGGATGCCAAGTAAATCGGTATAGAAGAATAAAATGTACATCGACATAAAGCTGTATAACATATTTTGGCCCAGCAAACCGCCGGAGAACGCCATTTTCTCTGCCAAGGATACTTTTGTCCCCAATGGACAGCCCTCTTTTCTGTATATGTATTGTGGGGTAGAACCATTTGCTAATTATGTTTATTTATAGCTGATTTGCTTCTATTGTCAAGCCCATAGCTCAGATGTATCCGGCAGGCGACAGAAGGCTGAATACACAAATTTCACTATTGCGAATGTTAGCTATTAAAAAAACAACGAAAAATGTCGAAAAAGGAGCTAAGCTGTCCGCCGGGCAGTGCACTGCACGCCTATTGGGCTGGACGCAAAAGCTAACCTCAGGGGGAATTTGGTATGAAATGGTACGCTAACATGAAGACAGCAACAAAAATCATTTCTGCGTTTCTAATCGTTGCTTTGATTCTGACAGGACTGGGAGTGTATTCGATCTTCACACTGCGTACTGCAAACACGAATATGAAAGCGATGTACGGCAATAATCTGATCTCGGTAAGAGATCTCTCCGCTGCCCAAATCAACTATCAGAAAACAAGGGTTAATCTGCGGGATCTGAATATCTCTAAGGATGCTGCGGAAATTTCCAGACTCAAAGAAGAAATTGCAGCCGCCCGTCAGGACATTGATGTGAAGGTGAACAATTACCGGCCGCTTGCCACTACTGTGGAAGAGCAGAATCTGCTGCGCGCCTATGATGATGATTACGGGAAATATAAGAAGCTGTTTGATCAAGGTCTTCTCTTGGCAGAGCAAGAGGGTACGGAGGCTTTTTTTAAGTTTCAAAAAGAGGAGCTTGCAGCGCAAGGGGAGCTTGTTACTAAGGATATGACGGATCTGATTACGGTTAATGTGAAGCTGGCGGAAGAGACTAACCGCAATTCCCAGGATACCTATTCTTCGGCGCTGGTCATTACTATTTCCACTGTTGTGGGCGCAGTCCTGATCAGTATTCTAATCGGCTATTACATTGCCAGATCCATTTCGCGGCCGCTGCTGCAGATGCTCGGGCTTGCCTCTGAGGTGGCGAATGGAAACCTG
This sequence comes from Paenibacillus sp. BAC0078, assembly GCF_054483875.1. Taxonomy (NCBI): domain Bacteria; kingdom Bacillati; phylum Bacillota; class Bacilli; order Caryophanales; family Paenibacillaceae; genus Paenibacillus; species Paenibacillus sp. BAC0078. The sequence continues at coordinate 70,476 of NZ_JBTLRW010000025.1, read as the reverse complement.
ACGCAAAAATCACAGATTTCCTCGAAGGACGAGGTTGGACAATTGGCAGCCGCGCTGAACCGGATGGTTGACAATTTGAAGGAGCTGATTAACGGCATCGTGATGAATTCCCAAAGCGTCGCCGCCTCCTCACAGCAGATTTCTGCAAGCACACAAGAGATTGCCAGTACGAGCACCAGCCAGTCGTCCGCAGCAGCAAGCATTACTGAGCTTTTCAAAGAGCTGTCCATAGCAATCAACTCTGTGGCTGAAAGCGCGGAGGAAGCCGCCGAGCTGTCCAATGATACGGTCAAAACTGCCCGTGAAGGCGGATATGTAGTTGAAGCTTCGCTTCAGGGTATGCAGGCAGTGAATCAGAAGATGAGTCAGCTTGAAGAGGATTCCCATAAAATTGGCGACATCATTGAGGTCATTGACGATATTGCCGAGCAGACTAATCTGCTGGCTCTGAATGCGGCGATTGAAGCTGCACGTGCCGGCGAGCAGGGACGCGGTTTTGCGGTTGTAGCCGATGAGGTTCGTAAGCTGGCAGAACGCAGCAGTGACGCAACGAAGGAAATTACGAAGATTATCAAGGCCATGCAGGAAAATACGAAACAGAGCGTCCGGGCTGTCGGCGAAAGCGTGGAGCAATCTTCAATGACCAGCCAGGCGTTTGAGCAAATTATCAGCATGGTGAACAACTCCGCGCTCAAGGTCAATGAGATTGCTGCGGCCTGTGAAGAAGAATCGGCTCAGGCTGCTGAAGTGATGAGCTCGGTTGAATCCATATCGGCCTCAAGTGAGGAATCTGCCGCCGCTTCGGAAGAAACGGCAGCAACCTGCCAAGCCTTGGCGCAGCTCTCGGAAGAGCTGGCCAACTCCGCTGCGGCATTCAAGACTCATTAATTCACAGATTGAAGGTGAAATCATGTCCACGCTGCAAAAGGAACAATATATTGAGCTTGCCGTAGGCGCCGAAACCTGTGCGATTCGCATCGAAGAAATCCATGAAATTATCAAAATGCTCGCCATTACGGATATCCCCTTCAGTAAAAGTGAAGTGAAGGGGGTAGTCAACCTTCGGGGCAAGGTAGTCTGCGTTATGAGCCTGCGCAATTTGCTCGGGATGCCCGATGAGCCTTATACCCGGGCTACGCGGATTATTGTGGTTCGCTTCCGGGATGAATTTGTGGGATTAATTGTAGATAAGGTAAATAAGGTGACCACTTACGGCGAGATTCATCCTCCGTCAGCCGGGCAAAGCCGCAGCCGGGAAGGTGTTTTTCTGGGGATTGGACAACGCGGCGATGAGCTGATCGGCATTCTGAAGCTAGAGGAAATACTCGGCGGTTAGGAAGGAGAACAATAAGATGATGGAGCTGTCAGCCTACCGCGATATTTTCATAGAGGAGCTGAACGACCAACTGGAGCGGATCGACCAATCCTTGCTTGCCTTGGAGCATTCACCGACTTCAGAGCTGATACAAACGATTTTCCGTGCTGCGCATACGATCAAGGGGTCATCCTCAACGATGGGCTTCCGGGAAATGAGCGATTTGACCCATGAAGTCGAGTATGCCCTGGAATGGGTAAGGGAGAAGAAGCCGGAGATTACGGCGGTGTTGATTGATACTCTGTTTCGGGCGCTGGATGCGATGAAGCTGCTGCGCAGCCAGTACATCAGTGGAGAAGCATTCTCCGACTGCCGTGCTGTTGTGTCAGAGATCAAGTCTTTGATTAACAATCCTGAGCGTCAGGAGCCGGTCCGGCTGCAGGCTTTGAGCGCGGCGGAGTTGCTTAAGGCCGAGGAGGCTGCCGCAGCTGGACAGCAGTTGCTTGCTGTAAGCATTACGCTGAAAGAAGATTGTCTGATGAAGGCGGCACGACATTATATCCTCCTGCAGCGGATCGAGGATCTATGCGGTACCATCATTGCCGTTACACTTTCGCCTGCCGCAGCTTCAGGTGCGGATGAGGATGAACGCTTCGGCAGGTTTGCCGTTATAACGGCCACGACCAAGGATCGGCAGCTCGTGCAGGAGCAGCTTCGTAGTGACTCTGATATCCAGAGTGTGGATGTGACACTGTACCAGCTTGGAGGCTCTGCGGGGAGTGCAAGGGAGGCTGCCGATTCCGAAGCGCCAAAAGCCCCTCAGACTGTTACGCAGTCCGAAGAGCGGGGGAAAGGCAGCCATCCAACGGTCCGGGTCAACGTGGAGCGCCTCGATCATCTGATGAATCTGGTTGGTGAGCTGCTGATTGAGCAGACATCCTTGGCGGATTTGAGTGCTGCCGGACTGCGTGACGACCCCGCCAAGGTGCTGCCGGGTATTGGCGGTGTGTCGGATCACATGGGCAGGCTGATCAAGGAGCTGCAGGAAGGTGTAATGAAGACACGCATGCTGCCGATTGATCAGTTGTTCAACCGTTTCCCGCGTCTGGTAAGAGATCTGGCCCAGAAGCTGGGCAAGGATATTGAACTGCTGATACAGGGCGGTGAGACCGAGCTTGACCGGATGATTATAGAGGAGCTAAGCGACCCGCTGATCCACCTGATCCGCAACAGCGCTGACCACGGGATCGAGAGCCCGGAAGTGCGGACGGATAGGGGCAAGCCGGCTAAGGGACGGATCACGCTTACCTCCTTTCACGAAGAGAACCATGTGGTCATCCGTCTGGAAGATGACGGGAAAGGCATTGACGCCAGCCAAATAAAGGCCTCCGCACTGGGCAAAGGCATTATTACGGAAGAACAGGCCGGATATTTAACAGCCCAGGAAGCAGTTAATCTGATCTTCGAGCCTGGCTTCTCGACTGCTTCCGAGGTAAGCGACGTGTCCGGGCGTGGGGTCGGAATGGATATCGTGCGAAGTCAGATTGGCCGGCTGAACGGGATCATAGATATCGAAACAGAGCCGGGTAAAGGCACTGCATTCACCATCCGCCTGCCGCTTACCCTGGCCATTATTAAGGGGTTGCTTGTGAGCGTCTCTGGCCGGGTGCTGATTCTCCCGATGTATAATGTAGCCGAAATTGTGCGGATTGCTCCCGAAGAGATTCAGACTGTCCAGGGGGCAGGGGCCATTCTCAATCATGGCCGGATTGTGCCGCTCTCCTGGCTGGGGGACAAGCTGCACTACCCGCGCATGGAACGAAGCTCCAAAACGATTCCTTTGGTGATTGTCAGATCCGTTGATAAGATCGCAGCCTTTGCCGTGGATGAAATCATTGGCAACCAGGAGGTTGTCATCAAATCCTTGGGCGATTATCTCGGGACAATGAACCATCTCTCCGGCGCGACCATTCTGGGTAATGGCCGGGTTGCCCTTATTCTGGATGCTTCTTACCTGGTAAGCCATTAGTACCATCGCTGCGGAAGCGTATAGAAATCGCAGCGATTGTGAAAAATATGGTAAGAAACACCAGGAAAGGGGTGGGATGATGGATATTACACTGGGATCAGATGAAGTGATCAGCCGGATTCGGCAGCTTCAGGCGAGTGGCGGAACTGTGAATAAAAAGCAAGTCAAGCAGCAAGATCCGGAGCTGATGCGCAGTGCGCTGCATTATTTCCCCAGCTGGGAGCATGCCGTGAAGAACGCGAATCTTCTGTAAAAGCTGCAGCACAAATAGCCGAGGGGACCACAAAGAAATAACATTGTGGTCCCCTCGGCTATTTCATCGAACCGGCATATCCCGTTCAGGCTGCGATCCCTGCAAAACTTCAGTCTTGGAACAAAGGAATTGCTCATCAATTGCCTTTTGATTGAGCTGAAGCTCATTCATATAGACATTGATCTTGAGCTGCAAATTCTTCAGGATTTCCAATTGCATTTCATCAATGCGGTCCTCATCACAAAAGGCCGAACAGGCGAGAAAACCGTCCGTATAGGACTTGGTTTCATCAACGATAGTGTTCAGCTTTTCTTTAAAAATTCTTTTAACCGGGCCGTTCTCTGGCTTAATCTCGTAATAACGATTAGTCTCCAGCAGCAGCCGCCAGTGACTGACTTTAAATTCATATTCATCTTTCTCTATTTCTGCGGATACTTTCACAATGCGGATGTGACTGTTCGTGATGACTATGACCCTCCTGAATCCCTGCATGACTGGGAATAATTTTCTATTACACGGATTAAGAGATTATAACATGCTTATCTCACTTTTGCCCACTGGTATATTAGGCGTGGTCCAACTATAGATTTCTATAGTGGGGTCTGGTCGTAACTGCGGGGAATGTTTGGAATTCCGGCCGCTGCCCGCCTGCAGATTTCTTGATTTATACCGCTGTTCGCGGTGGAAATCCGCAGACAGCCTAATCATACGGCCAGCTTTCCTACGGAAAGCTCTCAGGCGGTCGCTACCGCTCCGTAAGTATCCAAACTTCGCCTCCGTCACTTCTGCCCTTTTTATATTTTCTTTAGTTCAACTTTTATAGAATAAAATGTTGTAAAATAAAGGAATCAAATCACATGAAAAAATGGAACAATTCTGAAAGCCAAAAGGGGAAGTAAATATGCTGAAAGCAGAAAATCCGATGCGGAAAAAGTGGTTCCGTACATATGTAATCGTCATGACATCGGCAATTTCTATCTTACTTATGCTTCTGGTAGTCTGGAAACCGGCGGCGGACGGCCAAGCGATGGCAGAGGAAGGGGCACAGGCGACAGCACGTCCGGCAGCAGAGGCAATAGAAATTGAAGGCGGTTCGGGTACAATCTCGCAGGAAGGTGTTTTATACATAAGAGAGTTTAGACAGCAGGGGGGCAGTTTTGAAAATTCATTCACAGCGGTTCCAGACTACGGCACTGAATTAAAGATTTACCTTAAAAACAACGGCGCCTCGGGCAATGTTATCTTCAATGTATACCGTGGAACTCATGAGTACGGATATGTGGAATTAAAGGCTGGACAAGAGCTGACAAGAACGTTCCGAATGGCCGACGGCAGCGGGGTTTCCGGGGATTGGAAAGTTTACGCTACTACTCAGGATGGACATCGCATAGACATTAGCGGAGAGGCAGGACAGCATTAAATAAATCCAGAAGCGGGTTGATCACACCCGTTCTCTGGATTTTTTTTGATAGTATAATGATAAGGAAGGTATTACAATTGATCCAATATTGACCTCGCAGGTCGATTAACAAAAATCCGCCAAAAGGAGCTAAAGAATGAAAGAAAATACTGTAAAAGGGCACCCGGTATTATTTTCAATTATGCTGGGAGTTGTGTTGACCTTATTGGTCTCCGTGGCATCCGCCGCTGCATCCATTATGGAGCTTGACGATACGGGCGTAAGGTTCTCCCAGGCTTGCGCATTTTTCGTCATGGCAGTGATTGTTATCATCTATATGACCAGAAATGGCCGCTCACTGGCGAGCTTCGGATTCAAAAAAATAAATGCGGCGAAGGCACAGCAGGCGTTGTACTACATCCCCTTGCTGATCATCGCGCTGCTCCAGCCGGCTATGAGTGGCATCAACTTTGACCTGTCCGGAATCGAGGTTGCAAGTATACTTCTGTTGACGGTTCTGGTCGGCTTCACCGAAGAAACGATTTTTAGAGGAATCATCCGGGAAAGGCTGCGTTTTAAGGGACCTGTGTTTTATATTGTTTTTTCGTCCGTATTTTTTGGTATTCTACATATGGCGAATGCGCTAAACGGAACCGAGCTTATACATATCCTACTGCAAGTGGTCAACGCTCTTCTGCTGGGCTGTATTCTGGCGCTCTTAATTGAAACCGCAGACAACATCATTCCTTTGGTTGCGTTTCATTTTATCTATGACGCGCTGGCTATGGTCAGCAATGAAAATTTGGATCAGGAAATTCTGGTGGTATCGCTACTGAATATCCTGTATCTCCTGTACGGAATCTACTTAGTTGTTGTCCTGTCGCGCCGGAAGCAAAGCCATAATCTATCTGCATAAGTCTGCGGACGCTCAAAGCCCGCTTGGACTGGCAAGCGCAGGAGCAATAAGCTCACGGAATACTTCGGCCGGAGCGCTGCTCTTGCCCTGCTTGTCCTGTGTGAGGACAACGACGGCTGCAAGCTCCGGCAGAACATATACAAATTGGCCTCCGTAGCCCCGGGCGTAGTAATATTGCATCTCTGCTCTACCCTTTGAGGCCAGCGGATAGGCATCTGTCCACCAATGCCAGCCGTACCCGCCGTGGAAGGGAGCTTCTACGAGAAGTACAGCTTCCGTTGAACGGGCGACTTGCTCCCGCGAAATAACCGGTTTACCCTCCCAGACGCCTTGCTGCAAATAGAGCTGCCCAAATTTCAGCAGATCAGCGGGGCGCAGCCGGAGCCCAAAGCCTCCGGTGTGGATGCCTTGAGGATCTTGCTCCCATTCATAAGCTTCGATTCCAAGCGGCCCGAATAGGTAGCGCCCGGCAAACTCCGCCGTTGTCATTCCCGAAGCCTGAACCAGAATGGCGGATAACAGTTGCGACACCCCAGAGTTGTATTCCATGCGCGTGCCGGGATCGGCTGCAAGCGGCTGCTCCAGTACATACTCAACCCAATTAGGGGATTTGGTCATCTTGGGGAAGGAATTCAGCCCGCCGAACTCGTTCCATTTAAAGCCGGCCGACATGGTGAGCAGATGTTCCAGCGTAATCTCCTGTTTGCGCACATCCTTGCCCGCCTGCAATTGCGGGAAAAATTGTGCTGCCGGAGCAGAGGGCTGCGGCAGTAGGCTTTGATCCATAGCGATGCAGATCAGCGCGGAGAGTACGCTTTTGGTGCAGGAGTTGATCTTGGCAATCTCCTTCGCTGTGTGCTCATCCCGATAATGCTCGAACACAAGCCGGCCCTCGCGGCTGATTAGGCAGCTTCTCAAATTCAGCGGTGCAATGGCTTCAGATAGTGTAGACAAATTCATAGGTTCCGTCCTTTCACGATGAAGTGCAGATCATAAGAATAACCCATTACCCCTAAGTATATCCATACACAAGTGGAAACGGCTACGCCGTCCTTAAAAGAAGCCTAAGCTTCCGAAGCAGCGATACTCCGTATCGCTTTCAGGTATTCGTTTCAGCGAGAAATAGAAGGATAATTTATAGAGTGAAACATATAAATTCTTATATTTATAGTAAAAGCTGCCCTGTTCTCAAGGGCAGCTCTTTATAATGAAATTATGGCCTCATTGTCAAAATTAAGGTAGATGATATGTACTAACGGCTCGCCTTTGCTTGTTTACCTCATAAATCCTGATACACAATGTTAATGAGTTCAATCTTCAGGGTTTGAATCGCTTCTTCCCGGGGAAGCATAATAAATTTGGATAAATATTCGATGTCTCCCGAGAAGAGGGTAAGAATATCCTCCATAGAGTCTTTGTCCCCGCTTTGCGCCTTTTTTACTGTTTCAACGAAGTGATGAGATATTCCTTCAGGATTTCTAAGCCCTTTCGTTTCCATTTGCTAACCCCCTGTTGAGTCATGTGCAATTCCTTTGCCACTTCTTGCTCAGGTATCCCATCAATTACAGTCTTCTTAATTATGTACCTGCATTTCTCCCAAGGGAGCGTTTCCAGCAATTCGTCTACAAACAGCTCTGATATGACCATACTCTCAAAGCTGTTGTCAAAAACCTGATTGTCATACAGCGGACCGCACTCTCTGATTTGCTGAATACGAGTCTTATACTGGATTCTCCATGCTGAGCGTTTCAATAACTTTCTACAGGTTTCTACTAGCTCGTCATCACAGGTAATCATCGCTACTCCCCCATGTCATTGTTGATTCGAATAGATTGATCTCCTCATATAACAAGTAGAATATTCCATAGATTCCACAACTAGCAAAAACATAAATTTACATGATTTCTAATTATCTTCTTAAAGTTGTTAAAATACTCTCTCAATTACCATTAATTATGAGGAAATGTAATGTCTTAATGTCGATTTTATACCTACTTGGAGGTGATGGCGGTGAAGGAGGTTTTTACACCTGAGATTCTTAAAACAATTGCCGGGCTGGAGCAGAGGCTTGCTCTGGGAGATATGGAAGTGTGGCTGGAAACGAAAATCGAATATTATGTAAATCGCAACAAACAGTTGTAAAAAGCGGCTCTGAGTTCCCTTTGATTATTAAAGGAGGGGTATGCAGTCTTAATCATAGTTTCGTTCATCACTAAAAAAGTAAGGGGATGCATGATGAAACATTCAAAAAAAGGATTTAAGCGTGTGCAGCATGGAGGCAAGGGCATCATCGCCAAATGGCTTGGCTTGGCCCTGCTGATTCTAATGGTGGCTCCCGGCGCTGTTTTTGGTTCTGAAAAGAGCCTTTCGATTGACCCGCCGGGTGCGGAAGCAGGCAAAGCCTATGCGGCGGTGTATGGTACGGAGCCTCCTGCTGAACCGGTAACGAATGTGGTGCCGGTAAAAGATTTAGTCAGCGATTCAGTCAGTGATTCCGTATATGATTCGGTATATGGCATAGACCCGACACTGGGAGTGATCCTGCACCGGGGCTCTCTATCCATGAGCTTGTTCGCCATGAGCGATGTGGAGGGGACAATGAGCGCAGTCTCGCCGCCCCTGCAGCAGATCAAATTAGCACAGGCCTCGGGTGTTATCCCGGGCGGCCGGGGTTTTATGCTTCCGCAGGTTGTAGCCGTCAAGGACCTGGCGGGCAATCCGCTTGCAGGTGTTCCGGTTACCTTCACAGCCTCGGAAGACAGCACCATAACCGCGGTGATGAGAGGTCTTAACAGCAATGGAGTCACCGTCATGACAGATGCAAATGGTTACGCTTCTGCCGCCAACACCTACACCGGGTATGTGGGAGAAGGCTTCCAGGTCTATTCCAAGAGCACAGGGGTTATCAAAACCTTGGAGGTAAAAGCCACTGTTCCGGGCCTCCAGCCGGTAACCTTCCGCGTAGAGGTCGGAGCGGTAGGCTCTAACCTGATCGACACAACTCCGCCAACGATTACAGCAACTGCCGTAAACGCTGCGGGAGGCAGCTACATTGCAGGAACATGGACCAACCGCTCCGTGACTGTGCATTACACAGCGGTGGATACGTTATCTCCGATCAAGTTTTTGACCGCCGATCAGGTATTTTCTACTGAAGGTGCCAATCAGATGGCTACAGGCAAGGCTATCGACAGCGCAGCTACAAGCGACGAGGACAAGAACCATTATTCCATCACCACCTTCGGGCCTATCAACATTGACAAAAGCCCGCCGGTGACGACGGTAACGGGGGCGAATGAGGACTCCGGAAGCTGGAGCCATGATAAGGTCACCCTTCATTTTGCGGCAGCGGACCCGTTGTCCGGGGTAGATTCCGTCTACTACAAGATAGGAGATGCCGAACCGGTCAAAACTGCAGGCGCCAGTGCGGAAATAGAGCTTAGCGCTGAGGGAACCGCAACAGTCAGTTATTGGGCTGTGGACAAAACCGGGAACGCCGAACCAGCCAAAACCGCCACTGTGAAAATTGACAAAAGCGGTCCGGTCATTTCCAGCATTCTAAGCCCCGAAGCGAACGCAAAGGGCTGGAACAGCGCGAATGTTACAGTCTCACTGACCGCCTCCGATGCCAATTCGGGCGTGAAGGAAATCCATTATATTCTGGGCGCAGCCGGGGAAGAGAAGATTGTTCCAGGGGCCACGGCGGCGTTTACCGTTCAGACAGAGGGCATTACCCCGCTATCGTTCTGGGCTGTAGACCAAGCCGGAAATGCCACTCCTTCGCAGAAGACGGAGATAAAAATTGATAAAACGATTCCTGTACTCACCGTACCGGCAGATATCACTATCGAAGCTACGGCAGTTCGCTCACCTGTCAATATTGGAAAAGCGTCCGTGCAGGATATTTCCATCCCGGATGTCACAATCACGAACGATGCTCCGGCAGATTTCCCTATCGGCACTACAACCGTTAAGTGGACTGCCGTTGACCCGGTAGGAAATACCTCCTCACAGGTGCAGAAAATTACGGTAAAAGATACAACGAAACCTTTGCTTACCGTGCAGGGGGATATCGTAGTGGAAGCTACCGCTGTAAAAACACCGGTCGTAGTGAGCGGTGCGATAGGAAAGGATATTTTCCCGGTCATTGTGGTGAACAATGCTCCGAAGGAATTTCCTGTCGGGACCACTGAGGTCACATGGACCGCTACGGATGCGAACGGCAACGTGGCTACAGCCACACAAAATGTAATTGTGGCCGATAGAACCAAGCCGGAGCTGAGCGCGCCGGAGAACATTACGAAGGAAGCTACGGCCAGAAGAACGCCGGTTGCCATCGGAACGGCTACGGCGAAAGATATTTTTAAAGTGACTATCACGAATAATGCACCCGCAGATTATCCAGTGGGAACTACAAAGGTCACTTGGAAGGCTGTTGATGAGAACGGTAATGCCTCTTTTGCCGATCAACTGATTACCATCACGGACACAACCAAACCTAATCTGACGATTCCGCAGGACATCACGGTAGAGGCCACCTCCAAGCGGATGAAGCTGGAAATCGGGCAGGCCAAGGCCACCGATCTGTTCGATGTTCTGCTGACCAATAATGCTCCGGCAGATTATCCGGTTGGTGTTACCAAGGTTACCTGGACCGCCACGGACGAGCATGGCAATGTCTCAGAGGCCGATCAGATTATCACCGTCACCGATAAGACGGCTCCTGTGCTGACTGTGCCCAAGGATATTACAGCGGAAGCAACCGGAATCAAGACGCCGGTAGAGCTGGGAGAAGCAACGGCTACGGATATTTTCAAGGTTACGATTTCCAGTAATGCCCCGGACAGCTTTGCCATCGGTAAAACTGTTGTCACCTGGACAGCCACCGATGAGAATGGCAACAGCACCAGGGGAACGCAAAATATTACAATTGTGGATACGACAAAACCGCTGGTTACGCTGCCCGGTAACAAAACGGTAGAAGCAACCGGTGAACGCACCAAGGTGGAGCTTGGCAAGCCGGTGATTACTGAGATTTTCCCGGTGACGGTTAAAAATGATGCTCCTGCAGATTTTCCGCTGGGCTTAACGCCAGTCACCTGGACGGTTACAGATGCGAACGGTAATGCAACGACAGGTACGCAGGAGATCAAAGTAGTGGATACGACCAAACCTGTTCTCACCGTACCTGAGGATATTACGGCCCAGGCGACGGCAATTCGATCTATTGTTGATCTTGGCGAGCCAACCGTAACAGATTTGTTCAAGACCACTGTGATTAATGACGCTCCGGATGATTTTCCGGTAGGCACCACAAAGGTAACGTGGATGGCTAAGGACACAAGCGGCAATGTGGCAATCGGCACACAGAATGTAACGGTTGTCGATACGACCGATCCTGTGCTCCATGTGCCTGCGGATATTAAAATTGAAGCCACTGCTGTAAGATCGCCTGTAGTTATTGGACAAGCTACGGCGACGGATATTTTCCCGGTCAAGGTAACAAGCAATGCTCCGGCGGATTATCCGGTTGGAACAACCGAAGTTACCTGGACCGCTACGGATGCCAATGGCAGAGTATCTAAGGGGATTCAAAAAATTGTTGTAGTCGATACAACGCTTCCGGTTCTTAAGGTACCTGCGGATATCAGCGTAGAGGCTACAGCGGTAAATACACCAGTCAATATTGGCAAGGCGACCGCTACGGATCTGTTCCCGGTGAACGTTACAAGCAATGCTCCGGCCAGCTTCCCGCTGGGCAAGACGATTGTGACCTGGAAAGCTACAGATGCGAACGGCAATGTCAGCAACGAAACACAGACGATTACTGTAGTAGATACAACAGCGCCTGCTATTGCAGACACGCCGGATCTTACGATTGAAGCAACTGGCAGTGAAACAGCGGTAGAGCTGACACCTCCGGCAGCCACGGATATTTTCGGCGTAAGCGAAATTACGAGTAATGCTCCGGCTAATTTCCCGATCGGAGTTACAGAGGTAACCTGGACAGCCAAGGATGAGAATGGAAACGTCTCTACCCGTAAGCAAAAGGTCACGGTAGCAGATACGACCAAGCCGGTACTGACCGTGCCGAAGGATGTTCAAGTGGAAGCCACAGCGGTGAAGACTCCTGTAGAGATTGGACAGGCTGAAGCTACAGATCTATTCAAAGTGACCATTACAAGCAACGCGCCGAAGGATTACCCGCTGGGCACAACTGAGGTTATCTGGACTGCGAAGGATGAGAACGGTAATGTATCCACAGGCGTGCAGAAGATTACGGTAGTGGATACGACCAAACCGGTTTTGACCGTGCCGAAGGATATTCAAGTGGAAGCCACGGCGGTGAAGACCCCCGTAGAGATTGGACAGGCTACAGCGGCGGATATTTTTAAAGTTGACATCACCAGCAATGCTCCGGAGTCTTATCCGTTAGGCACAACAAAGGTTGTCTGGACGGCGATAGATGCAAACGGCAATGTATCCACCGGAATACAAAAGATCACGGTAGTGGATACATCGAAGCCGGTGCTGATTGTGCCGAAGGATCTGACGGTGGAAGCCACAGCAGTGAAGACCCCTGTAGAGATTGGGATGGCTACAGCGACGGATATTTTCAAATACATTATTATGAACAATGCTCCTGAAAGCTACCCGCTGGGTACAACTGAAGTCCTCTGGACAGCCAAGGATGAGAACGGCAATGTGTCCACAGGCGTGCAGAAGATTACAGTCGTGGATACAACGAAGCCGGTACTGAATGTGCCGAAGGATGTTCAAGTGGAAGCAACCGCTGTGAGAACTCCTGTAGAGATTGGGCAAGCCACAGCGGCAGATATTTTCAAGTACACTATTACAAGCAATGCTCCTGCGGACTACCCGCTGGGTATAACTGAAGTAATCTGGACAGCGAAGGATGAGAACGGCAATGTGTCCACCGGCGTGCAAAAGATCACGGTCGTGGATACAACGAAACCCGTTCTAACCGTGCCGAAGGATCTGACCGTAGAAGCGACCGCAGTGAAGACTCCAGTGGAGATCGGACAAGCGGCAGCAACGGATATTTTCAAAGTAACTGTAACCAGCAACGCTCTGGAAGTCTATCCGCTGGGAACGACAGAGGTCACCTGGACGGCCAAGGATGAGAATGGCAATGTATCCACCGGCGTGCAGAAGGTGACAGTTACAGATACAACCAATCCTTTGCTGAAATTCAAAGGCTCGCTGCATATCACTCGTGAGGCTTCCGCGCTCTCAACGCCTGTTGAGCTGGAAGTGCCTGAGGTGCAGGAAATTTTCCCGTTCACCTTAACAACCGATGCGCCAGGGTTCGGCGGCAAGGGGCCGATCAGTTCCGGGGAGACAATTACAGCTAAATTCCCACTCGGAACGACAAAAGTGACCTGGACCGCCGAAGATGCCAACGGAAATGTAATGATTGGCATTGTGACAGTAACCATTACGGATACCGTCAAGCCTGTACTCAAGCTTCCGGCAGATATCACTCTGGAAGCCACTGCAGTCAAAACGCCTGTTGAGATTGGTAAAGCAACAGCGACGGATATCTTTGACGTAACTGTAAAGAGCGACGCTCCGGCAGAGTTTGTGCTGGGAACAACTGAGGTAAAATGGACGGCTATGGATGCGAACGGCAATGTAACCACTGGCGTGCAGAAGATCACGGTCGTGGATACAACGAAGCCGGGACTGATCCTGCCAGCCGACAAAACTGTAGAAGCAACTGCACTCAAGACTCCGGTGGACATTGGAGAAGCCAAAGGAACAGATATTTTCAAAGTAACCGTAACCAGCAACGCTCCGGCAGATTATGCGCTGGGAACAACTGAGGTAAAATGGACGGCTACGGATGAGAATGGCAATGTGACCACAGGCGTACAGAAGATCACGGTAGTAGATACAACGAAGCCGGGACTGACGCTTCCAGCTGACAAAACCGTCGAAGCGACTGCGCTGAAAACTCCGGTGGATATCGGAGAAGCCAAAGGAACAGACATTTTCAAAGTAACTGTAACCAGCAACGCTCCGTCAGAGTTTGCACTGGGAACAACGGAGGTAAAATGGACGGCAACAGACGAGAATGGCAATGTGACCACAGGCGTGCAAAAGATCACGGTAGTGGATACGACGAAGCCGACTCTGGAGCTTCCGGCGGATAAAACGGTAGAAGCAACTGCGCTGAAGACTCCGGTAGATATCGGAGAAGCCAAAGGAACGGACATTTTCAAAGTAACCGTAACCAGCAACACTCCGTCAGAGTTTGCACTGGGAACAACGGAGGTAAAATGGACGGCAACGGATGAAAACGGCAATGTGACCACAGGCGTGCAGAAGATCACGGTAGTGGATACGACGAAGCCGACTCTGGAGCTGCCAGCGGACAAAACCGTCGAAGCGACTGCGCTGAAAACTCCGGTAGACATCGGTCAGGCAAAAGGCACAGATATTTTCAAAGTAACCGTAACCAGCAACGCTCCGTCAGAGTTTGCACTCGGAACAACAGAGGTAAAATGGACGGCAACGGATGAAAACGGCAATGTGACCACAGGTGTGCAGAAGATCACGGTAGTGGATACAACAAAACCAGGACTGACACTTCCGGCAGATAAAACCGTCGAAGCAACTGCGCTGAAGACTCCGGTGGATATCGGCCAGGCGAAGGGAACAGACATTTTCAAAGTAACCGTAACCAGCAACGCTCCGTCAGAGTTTGCACTGGGAACAACTGAAGTGAAATGGACGGCTACAGACGAAAATGGCAATGTGACTACCGGCGTGCAAAAAATCACGGTAGTGGATACGACGAAGCCGAATCTGGAGCTTCCAGCGGACAAAACGGTCGAAGCCACAGCGCTGAAGACTCCGGTGGACGTCGGTCAGGCGAAAGGAACAGACATTTTCAAAGTAACCGTAACCAGCAACGCTCCGTCAGAGTTTGCACTGGGCACAACTGAAGTGAAATGGACGGCTACAGATGAAAATGGCAATGTGACTACGGGCGTGCAGAAGATTACGGTAGTGGATACGACAAAACCAGGACTGATCCTGCCAGCCGACAAAACAGTCGAAGCAACAGCACTTAAGACTCCGGTGGACGTCGGCCAGGCAAAAGGCACAGACATTTTCAAAGTCACTGTAACCAGCAATGCCCCAGCAGAGTTTGCACTAGGTACAACAGAAGTAAAATGGACGGCAACGGATGAGAACGGCAATGTGACCACAGGCGTGCAGAAGATTACGGTAGTGGATACGACGAAGCCAGTGCTTAAAGCCCCAGCAGATGTATCTGTAGCCGCGACCGGAACACGCACCAATGTAACGTTGGGCCAAGCCACAGCGAGCGATATTTTCGGCTATACGCTGAAGAACGATGCTCCTGCAGATGGATTCCCGGTTGGAAAAACAACTGTCACCTGGACCGCCACCGATGCGAACGGCAATGTATCGACGGCAGTGCAGTATGTAACCGTATTTCAGACGTTTAAAGTCGAGTCGTTCAATGCCAACAGAGCGAGCGTTACGAATACGATTGCTCCAAGAATCTTATTCACGAATACGAGCAACAGCACTATCCAGCTCTCGAATATCAAGTTTAGATACTACTACACCATTGATGGTGAGAAACTGCAAGGCTTCTACTCCGATTACGCCCGGGTATGGGGCTCCAGCAGCACCATTCAGTCCTATATCACAGGAAGCTTCCAAAAGACCACTAGCAAGACCGGTAGTAATTATTACCTGGAGATCAGCTTCTCCAGAAGTGCCGGAAGTCTGAAGCCGGGTGAAAAAGTAGAAATTCAATGCAGATTCTGGAAATCAGACTATTCTAACTACATCCAGACTAATGATTATTCCTTCAATGCATCGGCAACAGATTATACAGATACCAATAAAATTACGGTCTATTCCTCAGGAAATCTGATTGCAGGGATAGAACCGTAAGCACATAAAAGCAATGAAGCGCTATTTCCAGGCTGCCGTCCGCTAATGGATGCGGTAGCCTGGAGCTTAATATGAGAGATCAACCAACCAGCTCCATTCCGGGGGTACTATATGCCAGATGACATGAATGAAATATTACAACGGTTGACCCGCGTAGAAACAAAGCTCGACATTATGAACTCAGCAAGAGATATTGCGCTTGAGGCGATGCAGAGCACCAAATCGGCACATTTGCGCATAGATGAGATGCGGGATGAGCTGGCCAGATTGAAGGTTCGGCAAGGGGAGAACCAGCGGTGGCTGGTAGGAACCATAATCAGCAGTGTGGGGTTATTTATTGCGGCTGCAGGGCTTTTGTTGAAAATAATGATTGGATAACCTTAATGAAAGAACACTATTTGCTTAAGCCACCCTTGGGTGGCTTTTTGGCATTTAATTTTTGAAAAAAATTCAATAAATAGATTTATTTATGTTTCCGGCTGTAAAAAGCGCTATGGAATTTACATCTTCTATAGGACTGATTTTTACAGAGGGGGGACCCAGCTTGCAGACTCAGGCAACCGTGAGTAAGGAAAAAGAGAACACTTCCGCTCACCAAAAACCATACAGAACGCAACTGACATACACGAAACCAGCGGCTGCGCGGCAGCCGGACCCGGTGGAGATTATCCGGCGTATCCGCAAGAACCCGGCTTCGTTGACGCGGGAGGATCAGATGGCGCTCCAGCGGACCCTGGGCAACCGCGCCGTTGTTAAGTTGTTATCCGAGCTGAAGAAGAACGGCAAGAAAGAGGAGAAGACGGATAACGAGGCAGACGGAAAGCAGGAGGGGAAGGAACCAGGAGGTCTGGATAAGGCCGGCGAGAGTCAGGGGGCTCAGGGGGCACAGCCGAATCAACCTGCACAATCCGAACAACCCTTACAACCTGCACAGGTAGAAGAGACGCCGGTGGTTAAGGTGGAGCAGCGGGCGAGTGAGCCGCAGAAGCAGAGCCAGGGTGTGGAACAGTCGGCGGTGAAACAGAGCAGCTTTGTTCTTGAGCAGCAGCCGATTCAGAAGGCGAAGCCTAGCGGGGGAGTAATGGGTTTTCTAAAGAAGAATCTTCTGGAAAGCTCTGTAACCGGGAAAGCTTCACCTGGAAGTGAGGAAGGCACTAGGAATTCGGCTGCTGGGCAATTGGATGGGGAAGGTAAAGCTGCAGCGGCTCAGCAGAAGAATGAAGCGGGAGCCACTTCGAAAGCTGCGGGCGGCGGGAATGTACCAGCGGCGGAGTCGGCTGAAGTGCAGTCAGCGGATGAGAAGGACAGCAAGGCTGGCGAGGGCGCAAAGGGCAGCAAGGAAGTGAAGGGTGGCAAGGGAAGCAAGGACGCCAAGGAAACCCAGGAAGCGGAAGGTAAGGAGGGCAAGGCTGGCAAAGGGGGGAAGGGCGCTAAAGACGCCTCGGAGAAAGCTGAAAAAGGCGAGCAAGCCGCGTCAAAGGAGCCTTCACTAGGAGATGCCCTCGGCGCTATAGCCGGGGACGGCAAGGAAACCCCGGTCAAAGCCAAGAAGGTCAACATTCGCGGCGAAGATCCGGGGCAAATCCTGGATCAGCTCACCCAGGTTCAGCCTACCGAGATGGGCGACGCGTATGCCCAGGCCGTGGAGGTTTCCGCAGGAGCTTTTGAAAAGCAGAAGCAGAAGACCAAGCAATCCCTCCCGGCGATTCCCGCGCCGACAGGACTGAAAGGGAAGGTGCTGCAAGCCCGGAAAAAACCGGTGCCGCTGAAGCACTCTGCTCCAGAGAGCTATAAGAGTGAGCGGTCCGGGGGAGCAGCAGCTCCGGGGAACCTCGAACGCATGAACATCGGCTCCTCCGGCCCGGACGGAAATCCCGAAGCCATCATGAGTGAAATCCGTTCCGCCGCAGCCCAGCCGCCCGGCATCAGCATGACCGGCGAAGCCGATCCCTCCCAAGTGGAGGGCTTCAGCCAGGAAGCGTCTCAGCAAGTAGGCGCGGCAAAGCAGGCGGAGATGGGCCAGATCAACAATCCGTTCGGTGAAAATGACATCTATCCCGAACCGGATGGCTCGACCCTGAAAGCCAATGCAGAGCTGCAAGGCGGCAACAGCCCCGCCGCCAAAAAGCTGCCGGGTCTGGCGATTCCAGGAGAGATGACCGCAGGCCTCAACAAGACGCTTGCCCCGGAAATGAATAAGCAGCTCGGTGCCAAACAGGCCGAATACAATAAAGAAAAAGAAAAATTCGACAGCAAAGTTATGCTCTCCAAAGCTGACAGCCACTCGCAAATCCAGCAGGCGGAAGCCGAAGCCAAGGAACAGCAGCTCAGCCAGCAGGCCGGTGCAAAGGCTGAAGTGGACAACCTAAGGGGCGAGTGGAAGAGTGAACTGGATGCTGCAGAAGCCGACTATGCCGGGCAAGCCGGGGCAGCAGCCCAGCAGAAGAAAAGCGAAATCAACACCGTGCGCACCGAAAAAGAACGCGAAGCCCAAAAGCGGCAGTCCGAAGCCGAACAAGAAGCCACGACCGCCTACAGCAAAGCCAAAAAAGAGGCCGACGGAAAACATGAAGAAGAAAAAGCCAAGGAAGAGAAAAAAGGCGGCTTCCTCGGCTGGGTGAAAGACAAGCTCGAAGCAGTGGTTGAAGTCGTCAAGAAAGCCGTCAACTTCATTTTTGAGGGTCTGAGAAAAGCGGTTAAGTTTATTTTTGAAAAAGCGAAACAAGCGGTGCTAGGTATCATCGAGCTGGGCCGCAAGCTGATCACCACCCTGATCAAAGGACTGGGAACCCTGCTCAAAAAGCTGGTCTCAGTAGTCTTTGCCAAATTCCCGGGCATTGCAGCCAAAATCTGCAGCAAAATTGACGGCGTCGTGAACAAAGCGGTCAAAGCCGTCAACCAGCTCGCACAAAAACTCAAAACGAAAGTCACCCAAGTCATGGACTTCCTGGCCACCAAAGTGGATCAGGCCTTGGCTGTGGTGCAGAACTTCTACACGAAATTGATCTCCACCTTGGGCAACCTCCTGATCGCCGTGTTCCTCGATGTGATGGAACGGATCGGGGCGCTCGGCAAGGCGGCAAAGCGGTCATTCAGCCATTTGGAAGGCAAGATGTGGGAGTATCTGCTGGGAGTGGATATCTCGAAGCCGCTGGGCGCTGGTGCAGCAGAAGGCGGAGCAGCAGAGCAGGCCCAGGAAGCAGGAGAACCGCAACCGGAAGAGAAGCTTACCGCAGACGACATCGAAATGGAATCGGTCGAAGAGGGCGAAATGGACCCTGAGCTGGTCCAGGAAGCAAATCTCAAAGACGGAGGAAGCAAGCAGCTTCCGGGCAGCAGCGACCCGCATACGATGGATAGCATCATGGCGGATTTTGATACCGGAAAAGCGGACCAGAGCCTCGGAGGCAAAATCGCAGACGGCGTATCGCTGCGGGCAAACAATGCCAAAATGGTGTTTGACCAGATAAAAACATATGTAATAAAATGGATGAAGAGTAATGGATTGAAGCTTTTGGCTGCGGTCATCGGGATATTGGTTGGCGTTGTTGTCGCAGAGATCCTCACGGGTGGAGCCATCACGGCAGCTCTTCCGCTCCTGATGAATATTTTAATGACCGTCATGGAAGCGCAGGCGATTGTATCCGTAGCGCAGACACTGGCAGAGGCCTCTGTCCACATTGGC
This sequence comes from Paenibacillus sp. BAC0078, assembly GCF_054483875.1. Classification (NCBI taxonomy): domain Bacteria; kingdom Bacillati; phylum Bacillota; class Bacilli; order Caryophanales; family Paenibacillaceae; genus Paenibacillus; species Paenibacillus sp. BAC0078. The sequence continues at coordinate 50,919 of NZ_JBTLRW010000025.1, read as the reverse complement.
ACTTACCTCAGCCAAGGCTGGCAAAAGCTGATCGAACCGGCGGCAATTGCACTGGCAACGGCGATGGCGATGGGCCTGGTCGAGCTGGCGATGGAGCTGGGCTTCAAGGGCCTCGGCAAGGGGCTCAAGAAGACCGGACAAGCCGTGAAGAAAAGCGCAGCGGCAACGGCCAAAGGTGTGAAGAAAGTAGCTGGCGCAGGAGCCAAGGGCATCAAGAGCCTATTGAAAACCGGAGCGAAGCTTGCCTCTAAGAGCGGCAGCATGATCATCCAGAGCGGCAAAATCGTGATCAAGAGCCTGCAAAAAGGGCTCATGAAGGGGGCTAAGAAGCTCAAGGGCCTGCTTGACCGGATTCTTGCGAAGTTCAAGTTCAAGAAGTTTAAGCTGGAGCGTAAGGGGAAACATATCCGTCTGTATGGTGAGGTTAATCCTTGGGTGCTGCTTGCGGACGGAACGATCCGGGATGTTGATGAAAAAGAGTTGAAGCAGCTTGAACTCGATGGCAAGAAACCGATCACCCTTAGCGATGCGGAGTTAGAAAAACTCAATAAATTAGATAAGGATCAGAGAGTAAAAGTCTCCGAGGAAGCGGATGGAGATAAGAGTAAAATAGATTTTGATAATGTGGGGAACCCTAGCAAGGTTGTCGAAATTACTCTTACTTACGATAAAAAAATGCCAAAACGTGAATTTGAGAAAAAAGCTGGCGAACTGAAGAAACTAGGCGAGCAGGGTTTATTATTTAAATCACAAAATCCTGTATCCCGAAATCCTGCTGTTACTAGAGAATATCGTCAGGACATGATAAAAAGGATTTGGAGTCAATATGGTCAAACTAATCCTGCATTTGGAAAGAAACTAATAGATAGAATAACGAAACGTATGCAGCCAGATCATATATGGGAGTTACAGTTAGGTGGACCTGATATTGTTGGGAATTTGAAATTTTTAGACTCCTACACGAACTGGAATATTGGCAGTATGCAAATAAGACCTCAAATTAGAGATCTACCAACTGGTACTAAGATAAAAGTAAATATTGTTATGGGGGAATAATATGTATGGATAGCCACTTGAAATCAATAATCGAAAAGGTTAAAAAAAAATTGGTAAATGAACCGGATAGTATAATCATTGGCGAATTAAATCAGGGGAATATTTCAATTAAACCTAACGAAGATCACCTTAAAGACTACTTTGATTTTTTAAGTGAAGTTGATGGTGCCAGATGTGGAGCAATTGACATTTGGTCGTATGATGAACTTGCTGAACATCAATTCCGTGTATCAGATTACTTGGAAGAAAAGGAGGATGACAAATGGATAGAAATTGGTCAAGTTTTATATGAACCTTTATTCATCAATGCAAATTCTGGACGGGTTCTCTGTTTCAAGCAAGGCTATCCACTCAGCGAGGGACAGTCTTTAGGAGATTTTAATTACTTTTTGCTTAATTATGTTTTTGGTCGAAAATACGCAGAACTAGTGCCTGATTCTCACTTGGAGTACTGGTATCAGTTCCTCGTAAAGATAAAAATTGTCTGAAATTAGTTTATAACTCAACCTTGTGGAGTAAGGGGATAAACGAAGGAGTGTCAAAAAATGATGTGTTTTCCAGTGAATAAAAAGAAAATTTTAAAATGACGATACATGATGCAGTTTTTGGTGAACTTGATTATGAATTTGGTTGGGTAAGGAACACGACCATTGAGTTTTGTGGAAAAGAAGCTGAGATAGCATTGATGGTAGATGGTGAAAAGGAAGGAGGATTTTTAGAAAAATAATATGCAGCACATAACGCATTTTTGCAAAATTGGGCAAAATTCCAACAAAGTATCTTGCAACCCATATTGGAGTATTACGAAGAAAAGTGGCATGAACTTGGTTATGATATTGAGTTTAATGAAAATTACCCATTAATTGAAACAACCGATCAACTACTCGCTAGAATAAGTTTAGTTGGAATTACTGTTCCAAATTTGAAACGTTTGGAGGGCAGATACATTGGGCTATCCTTTGACTGTACATGGGATGAAGAAAATGGGTTAGGTCTTCGTCTTATAGATGAAAAAGTCATCGAAGTAGGATACCAGGATGTTGCGATCGGAATGCTTAGGTTAAGAACTCCTCTTAAACAATGAAACTCTTATAACGCTAGTATGTTACATTCAACAGGTTTGATTATGGTCAGGGGCTACCATGATCAAACCTGTTTTTTTTATTTTCGGATTATTCCTTTTTATGGAAAAAAATTATATTAGGTTTATGGATTGAAGCTTTTGGCTTTTGTAGCAAAGGACCAAGAACAGATTCAGAAATATCACGTATGGAAGGACAGATAAATAAAGATATAGAACTTTTCAATTTAGGAGAAGCTAATCCACATTGGCATTTTGATCATGATCCGACAGTGTCACCTGAAATGAAGCCTTTACTTGATAAATTAACAAACGCAGGTATACCTTGGACATTTGGTCCCAATAAACCATTTTAGATAATTGGAGGATCACTATGGGGCAAACTTTTAGTAAGGATATGGAAGAAACACTTGGTGTAACTGTTGCAACGGCAGGGTTCAAAGTAACTCCACCATTAATTTCTGAAGATGATTATTGTGTATTTGTAAAACGCTATAATGAAAAAATTGCGCTATATATTAAGTGTACGGATAATCGAGCGCAGGGGGGCGACGTGGTAATAGCTCTCTGGATAGCACCGGTCGAATTTCCTGATGATAGAATAGAAGTCCTTAATATTGGGTTTAAGATCGTTGTTTATTCCGACTATGAAGTCTCTGATGAAATCATATACTCAGTGGGACAAAAACTTGTTGAACTAAGTAGCAATATAACAAGTTTAGCTGTCTCAGTAGAGAGGGATATGGCTAATCCTTTCATAGTAAATAAACGCACAAAATTCTATTTCTATTCAAGGGAGATGTACGATAAACTTTGTGCAGCTAAAGAATATTCGGAAGCATTTGAAGAATTGAGATCTGTAACTAGAAAATGTATAGAGAACAATGCATCATTTGATAAATTAGGGGAGGATTATTTCTCCGATGCACTATCATCTTTGAAATCTCAAGAAAAAGGCAGGTTACTAGCTTGTGCTTTATATGCAGAAATGTTGATACAATAATTATCTGAATGAAAATTTAATGATAAATAATCACAATAATTGGAATATGAAACAAAATTACTACAAGTTGAGGTGCTTGTTGACGAAAGAATTCCATCAAAAGAAAGATTTATAAAGTATTATTCCTAAGAAGTGAGAACAGAAAGTGTGAAGATGTGGATATGAAAGTTAAGTAACACTGCTACAAGACAGGTCGATTACAGTCCAATGACTGAATAATCGGCCTGTCTTTTTCTTTCTTCTAGCTCTCCCAAAACTTCCTTCCTCATCCAGTTGTAAACCCTCACCCCAAACTTACTTTATATATGAACGAGAAAATATAGAGTGAGGACATAAACGGGCGATGAAATTCAAAAAACTTGCCAGAACCTTTCGTCAGGAAACGCCGAAAGCCGAGTGTATGGAAGAAGCTCGACGCCCCTTGAAGCAAGATCTTTCGCAGACTTATGAGATGGAGCTTGCTTCGGATCGGAGCGCCGAACATGCTGTGGATCAGGCAAATAAGCATGCTGCGAATCCGGCGGCTGCCCCCACTCCTGATCAAGCCAATGCAAGCACCGATGCAAGCGAAGCAGCCGATTCAACGGCCGCTCATTCCCCAGTTCCCGAGGCTGTGCCCGAAGACGAGGGGAGCGAATCCGCCCAGCCCTACACCTCCAGCCATGAGCATCTGGCGGAGGAATTGCGGCGGCTGGATTTGCAGCTTCTGCTGCAAATACTTGCGGAGCCGCAGATGGACTCCGAACTGGCCCTGATGGACAGTGAGATCCGCAGTTTGCTGGATGCTGAGGCAACAGGGGAGGAGGATAGCAGTCTCCTGACTGCAAAGCTCGGCCTGCTAGAGCTGCGCATCGCAGCCAGGCTGGAGGCTAGCAGCCGGCAAGGGATCAAGCTGCCGCTCCTGCAGTTGGCCTCCAAGCTGAAGCTGTCGCAGCTCGAAATGCGGTGCATTATCGCTTGCCTCGCGCCTGAGCTGGACCGGAAGTATGAGCGCATTTACGCCTTTCTGCAGAATGATATGTCGGATATGCGCCCTTCCGTGGATTTAATCCTGCAATTGTTTACTCAGACGGAGGAAGAGCGGCTCGCGGCCCGTCTGCTGTTCGATGCAAATGCACCGCTGATGAAGCTCCTGCTGGAACGGAAGGGGGAATACGGCGACAGCCGCATCCCGCTTCTGGCCAGACCGCTTAAGCTGGAGGATTGGACAGTGAATGCGCTGCTGGGCTATGAGGTGCTCGATGAGCGTCTGGCGAAGGTGGCCGGCCTCAATCCCCTGGCGATCCCGGAACAGACGGGGCAGCCGGATGAAACGGAGCAGCGCATGCTCCGGTTTGTGAAGCACTACAGCAGCAGGATGGAACGAAGGAGCGGCAGTCTCCTGTACTGCAGTGGGCCGGATGAAGCCGGGAAGCTTAGCTCGGTCAAGGCGGTCTGCGGCCAGCTTGGCGTTTCGCTGCTGGTGGTCGAGATGGACAAGCTGCTGCAACCCGAGGCGGATTACAGCGAAATGCTGCGCCTGCTCGGAAGGCACACGCTTCTTATGACAACGGCGCTCTGCATTACGGGCTTCGACAGCATCGTGTCGGAGGATGACCGCTACAAGCTGAAAATCCGGATGCTGGTGGACATGCTGGAGACTTACGCACCGCTGACTTTCATCCTTGGAGAATCGGAATGGGGAATAAGCTTGACCGGGTTCAGTCTGAATTTCATCCAGGTTGATTTTCCTTTCCCGGATGCTGCGGCCCGCAAGCAGTCTTGGGCAACCTTCAGTCAGGACTACAAGCTGTCACCGCAGATCAACATGGCAGATCTCAGCGGCAGCTTCCGCTTTACCTCCGGGCAGATCCGGGCCGCGTTGACCGGAGGCGAGAATATCGCCGTCTGGAACGGTTCCGGCAGCGGAGAGGTTAATACGAAGGAGCTGTACCAGGCGTGCTACTTCCAATCCAGCCGCAAAATTCAGGCGCTGGCCACGAAGATCCGCGCGGCCTATACCTGGGACATGCTGGTGCTTCCGGGCGAGCAGATGAGCCAGCTGCGGGAGATTTGCCACCAGGTGAAGTACCGCTCGCTGGTCTATGGAGAGTGGGGCTTCGCAGGACGGCTGTCACTGGGCAAGGGGCTGAACATTCTGTTTTCCGGCCCGCCGGGATCGGGGAAGACAATGGCTGCCGAGGTAATCGCAACAGAGCTGAACCTGGAAATCTACAAAATTGATGTTTCACAGATTGTGAGCAAGTACATCGGGGAGACGGAGAAGAATCTTTCGCGGATTTTCGAGGAAGCGGAAACCTCCAATGCGATTCTCTTTTTTGATGAGGCGGATGCCTTGTTCGGCAAACGCTCCGAGGTCAAGGATGCGCATGACCGGTATGCAAATGTGGAGATCAGCTATCTGCTGCAGAAGATGGAGGAGTATACGGGGATCGTCATCCTGGCTACGAATCTCAATCAGAACCTGGACGATGCCTTTGCGCGCAGGCTGCATTTCAAGCTGGAGTTCCCGTTCCCGGAAAAGAACCAGCGCGGGCTGATCTGGCGGGGCATGTTCCCGCAGGGAGCGCCGCTTGATCCTGACATGGATTACGATTTCATGGCGGACAAGTTCATCCTTGCCGGAGGCAATATCAAGAACATTGCACTGAATGCCGCTTTTTATGCCGCGCATGAGGGCTGCCCCATCGGGATGAAGCAGATCATGCTCGCAGCCAAACGGGAATATCTCAAGCTGGGCAAAACCTTTTTGCAATCCGATTATGCTCCCTACCACAAACTGATTGAGGTGAAATAAGCATGGCCGTGGACACCGGTACGGTAATAAGAGATGTCAGTACGAGCCTCAAGGCTCTGCTGAAGGCACACGTGCCGGAGCTGAATGACGACAGCTTCATCAGCTTCGGCTCTCCAAGCGACATTGACAGCTCAACGATGAAGCTCTCGATGTGCTTGTACTATTTAAGCCACAGCCCAAGCATGCGCAACAGTGAGAAGGAAGAGATTAGCGGCACGAACGAGTTCCATTACCCGCCTGCCTATCTCGATTTGTATTATCTGCTCACCCCGTATGCCAAGGACAGAGAGACTGAGCAGCTCATCCTGGGCAGAATCTTTCAATTGTTTCATGAGCATCCGGTGCTCAGCGGATCTGACCTGACCGGCAACCTTGCCGCATGCGGCAACGAGAAAATCAGGATATCCTACAACAATCTCACGATTCAGGATATCAAGCAGCTATGGGAGGTCTTTCCCGGCAAGCCTGCGAAGGTGAGCCTGTCCTATCTGGTATCACCGGTAAGGCTGCCGGCTGACAAGACTATCAAGATTCCGCGGGTTCAGGTAAGGGATCTGGGCATCCACCCCATTTAAATAGAATGGCCCAGGCTTCTTCTTTGAAGGGAGTGATTCATGGAAGGAATAAGCTCATCTGCAAGGCAACCCGAATCAGCGGATTTTCCGCAAATCTATAGCGTATGCTTCCGAAGCGAGTTTTGTACGAAGCGGAATCCGCGAAGTGATGCTAACAAAAATAAGCGTATGCTTCCGAAGCCAGTTTTGTACGAAGAGAACTCATAGAAGCATCTGCTAACAAAACTTTTAGGAGGGTAAGAGATGGCAAATTATTCATCGCCAGGAGTGTATGTGGAGGAAGTCTCAAGCGGTGTCAAGCCGATTGCCGGCGTGGGCACATCTGTGGGGGCTTTTGTAGGGATTGCGGAAAAAGGTGTGATCGGAAAAGCGGTGCTGGTCACGAACTGGAGCCAATTCGTAAACGAGTTCGGCCAATTTATTCCGAACGGCTATTTGGCCTATGCCGTGTATAACTTTTTCGCCGAAGGAGGCACCTCCTGCTATGTGGTAAGAGCGGCAGCTAAAGACATTCAGCCAGCTTCTCTTACGATCAGAGACACAGACAACCTGGATCTGTTCAAGGTGGTTGCACGCTCGGAGGGGAATTGGGGCAACCGGATTTCGGTTAAGATCAGCCAGTCCTCCAACAAGCAGCAATTCGGCTTCAAAATGGTTGTGCAGTATTTGCTCGACAGTGAATTCGATGATGAATACACCGGGGAAGACGAAGACGGCAAAATCGTCGAGGTTTTCGATAATATGCTGCTGATCAATTTCGAGGAGAAGATCAATCAGGTGTCCGCTTTTGTCAAAGTAAAGCCGCTGGTTGACCTGACCATTCTGGAGAATATGGAGAAAACACCGGCCTTCAACACAGCGGCCTTGTCGCTTAGCGGCGGCGTGAACGGGATGAACCCGATTGATTTCCTCGGCGATTCTGTTGGCCGGACCGGTATCCATGCGTTCGATACGATTGACGACATCAATATTGTTGCGGCTCCTGACCTTGCGGATATGCCATATAGCCGGGGCACCATCCTGGATATGCTCAATTATTGCAAGCTGAGAAAGGACTGCATCTTCATCGTTGACCCTCCGCATGGGCTGAGCCCAATGGAAGTCAAGGATTTCAAGGAAGGCGCAGGCAATTATTCGGGCAACTCGTTCAACACCTCTTACGGTGCTCTGTACTACCCTTGGGTGTATATCAATGATCCGCTTACCGGCAAGCAAAAGCTCGTGCCGCCGTCAGGCGCCGTTGCCGGGACTTACGCTTATGTGGATTCTGTACGCGGTGTTCATAAAGCGCCGGCAGGCACAACGGACGGTTATCTCGATTCCGTCGTTGGCATTGAGAAGGTCATCACCAAAGCGGAGCAGGAGCTGCTCAATCCCGACGGCATCAACGTGATCCGTTCCCTGCCGGAAGGCATCTGCGTATGGGGAGCCAGAACCCTGTCCTCCGATTCCGAATGGAATTATGTCAACGTTCGGCGTCTGATGATGTACATTGAGGAATCGCTGGACGAGGGCAGCCAATGGGTTGTTTTTGAACCGAATGATCCAAGCCTCTGGGGCAAGGTGAAGCGTAACCTGACGGCCTTCCTGACCCGTGTCTGGAGAGACGGCGCTTTGTATGGAACTACGCAGGAAGAAGCCTTTTTCGTCAAAGTGGATGAGGAGAACAATCCTCCGGCAGTACGGGATGTAGGCCAGCTTATCATTGAAGTCGGCGTAGCACCGGTCAAACCTGCTGAATTCGTAATCATTCGGGTCAGCCAGAAAACCCTGTCCAAATAAAAGATTGAGAGGAGAATGATCCTATGGCAACCGGCAAAAGATTGGACCCATACCGCAATTACCGTTTCCGGGTCGTTATTGATGGCATTCAAACCGCGGCATTCGCGGATGCGACGATTCCGGATACTTCCACAGAAGCTGTGGATTACCGCGAGGGCATAGATGCTCCGCATGCACGCAAGCTGTCAGGACTGACTAAATTCGGGAACATTACCCTGAAAAAAGGCCTGACCGACTCCCTGGAGCTCTACAACTGGCGTAAGTCGATTGAAGACAAGGGAGCCCTTAAGAACCGCAAGAGCTTGTCGATTATCCTGGTCGATGAGGAAGGCAACGACAAGGCGCAGTGGGATATCCTCGAAGCCTGGCCGATCAAGTACGATGTCAGCGCATTAAGCGCGAAAGGGAACGAGGTTTCTGTCGAATCTATGGAGCTTGTGCATGAAGGTGTGCGCCGGGTGAAATAGTCTTCGTCCATCGTCACAATGAATTTGATGCGATACTCCAAAACATGAGACGGAAGGTATGCGATCAAATTCAGATGCTGATGATGCTGTCCGGGAAAGGCGAACACATTATATAGGTTGAACTAAAGAAAACATAAATAGGGTAGAAGTGCGGAGGGGAAGTTTGGATACTTACGGAGCGAACGCGTCCGCCTTTGTCTTCAAATTTCATCCGCTAAAGGCGGTATGAATCAAGAAATTTGAAGACAACAGCGGCCGGAAGTCCAAACATTCCCCGCAGTTACGACCAGACCCCATTATGAAAATCTAAAGTTCAACTTATATAGAACTATCTGAGTAGAAGCGAGGGATATCATGGAACTTTTGCAGACTGAATTCAGCTTTACGCTACCCAAAGGGTACGTGGATGAAGCAGGCACACTGCATAAACAGGGTACGATGCGCCTGGCGACAGCCGCAGATGAAATTACGCCGCTCCGGGATTCCCGGGTCCAGCAGAACCCTGCGTACTTGACCGTCATCCTGCTCTCCAGAGTCGTAACCGGCCTGGGAGGGCTTAAGATGATTACACCGCGGGTAATCGAAGAGCTGTATACTTCCGATTTTGCCTATTTGCAGGATATGTATAACCGGATTAACCAGAACGGCGCAAATACGGTACATGCAAAATGCCCTAAATGCGAGCAGCCGTTTGACATTGAAATGGAATCTCTGGGGGAATAGTCGGCTACCCTCTCGACCGCCTCTATGAGGAGGTAGCCTTTCTAACCTACTATCTGCACTGGGACTATACAGCGGTGCTGAACCTGGAGCATTCCGAACGGGGCCGCTGGTGCAAGGAAGTCAGCAAAATCAACCAGAAGCTGAGCGGCGGGGAAGACAAGAAGGACTTCTTTGAGGCTTAGGAGGATAACATGAAGGCACAAAACATATTGAATATCGGAGCGAAACGGAACTGGGTTCCCGGATACAGGGAAGACCCCTATCTTGCCTTTAATTTTATTGTGGAGATTGACGGGATTTCTGTTGGCGGATTTACCGATGTTTCAGGCCTGAGCATTGAGACGCAGGTGGAGCGCAAAAACTTCGGCGGGGAGAATCATAAGGAGTTCGTCTTCCTCAGCCAGACCAAATTTTCTGACCTGACGCTGAAGAACGGAGTCACGAACGACGACTTTCTCTGGAATTGGTATCAAAATGTGATCAACGGCGTGATCAAGCGGCGCAGCGGCTCCATCTGTCTGCTGGACCAGTCCGGCACGCCCAAGGTGTGGTGGAACTTTATCGAGGCCTGTCCCATTAAGTGGGAAGGACCGGCCTTCAGTGCAAGCAGCAGCTCGGTTGCTGTCGAGAGTCTGGTTCTAACCCATAACGGGCTGTACAGGTACAGATAATGAAACAGAGCATCCGGGCGCATATTCCACTGGCGGATCGGAAGAGGCTGGACTTTGTACAAGGCATCCTAGGGAAGTATGGCTTAACGAGATGGCGGCGGCAATTTCAGAGCTTGATCCTGCTGCGGTACCCTTTGCTGCCGGCAGAGCCGGCTGCTGTGAAGCCCTCTGACGTGATTGTTAACAATATTAGCTCTCACACAGAAAAGCATATCTATCATTCTATTTACCATCCGGTGATGCAGACCCTTACACTGCAGAAGTCACCAAATCTTATGTTGAAAATAAACCCTGACAGCATCGTTACCCGAATTTCTACCGGGAGCTTGTCTGTCCTTCCGCCGAATGCAGGCGGTGATAAGGGAGACAGCAAACTGATCTACAGCAGCCCTCACCCGGCTGAGGCACTGGAGGAGAGAGTCAGGGAGTATAGAAGATCAGGACAGAATCGGCTGGCCGATTCCTACCCGCCGCTTCATTCCGGCCTTAGGGAACCGCAAGCGCTGAAGGATCTGGCGGCCGTAAGGAATCCCGAGGTGACCGGTGATTTCCGGCGGTTTGTTCCTCCGCTGAAGTCAGCCTTGGCAGATAGAGCGGCAGAAGCGGCTAACGGAACAGGGAGCGAACTTCAGCTACAGCAGTTTAAGCTGCCCCGGCTGCGGGAATCCATTGCTGACAACGCTCCGCAGCATTTGCCAACTGCCTATCGCCAGCTTCAGGCTCTACGGATCTACAGTCTGATTAATGGTCCTAAGGCTTCTTCCACAGCTCGGCCTCTGGCGCTGAATCAGGAAGTGCAAGCTGCACGGTCTGAAAAGGCTGAAAGGGCTGGACTGGCTGGACTGACTGGGCCTCCATTAATGGCACTGAAGCATATTACCAAAGAGGCAGTCTCAGGCTCTGCCGGGACCGCTGTGGGAACACAGCATAGCACTCCATCAACAGCCTTCGTGCCAAGTCCGGGGCTCCAGTCTTCGCCAGGTCCTAGCCTTAAGCTGGCCCTTGGCCGGAGAATTGAGGCGGCACTGGAACATATGGAGGCCACGCCAAGCCAGAGGGAGGCGCAGCAGCAGGGGACTGTAGTAGCGCCCAAACTGCTCCCGCAGTTGAAGGAGCGGATGATTCTGCAGTTGTCGGTTCCACAAGAGCCGCAAGAACTGCAAGAACCGCAGGAGCCACAATTGCCGCAGGCTGCCGCTTTGCGGCACACTCCAGCCATGATGAACAGCGCTGCCCGGCTGACGGAAGCTTACGGGCGGTACGCTAATGTTCTGAAGTCAGGCCGGCAGATCACAACCGCCCCGGAGCAAGCGGATAGCCTTCAGCTCCCTAGCCAGCCGCGCAGCCTGATTCTGCGCAAGCCTGAACCAAGAACGGCAGTGCCTTCAGCGCCGGAACACTCGCACACGGAAGATGTCCTCCGGGAGCAGGCTGTCCAGCCCCCGGCCCATTCTCCCGTTCAAGCAAAGGCTCCCGCTACAAAACTGGACGCGGCAGAATTGAACCAGCTCGCAGAGCGGGTCTATCAGGTGCTCGAAAAGAGAATAGCCATTCGAAAAGATCGGAGGGGGCTTAGATAATGGCGGAGAAAGCGAAAATTATCCCCCTGGATATGGGCGGCGGAGCCATTGAGGTGATGTTCAACCCCAATGAGTACACCGTTTCGTTTGAAGGCAAATATACCGGGGAGAAAAACAACAAGCAGTTTCAAATTACCGAAACGCCTGAATTCAAGGTTTCTTTATTCTATGACACATATGAAAAACGCACGGATGTGCGCAAGAAAACCAAGCTGCTGACCTCACTGCTTGATCCCAAGGTTAGCGGCAAGAGTACGAAAAAGCCGCCGGTCTGCATGTTCGTCTGGGGCGGCTTCACCTACCGTGGCCTACTGAGCAAAATTGAACAGAAATTCACGATGTTCATGGAGAACGGGACACCTGTGCGTTCCTTGCTGGACGTAACGTTCATCACGGATGAGCCGGACAAGACGGTGGAGGACAGCCAAGGGCTTAATGCTTGCCGGAAGCTGTGGGTGGTCAAGAGCGGCGACCGGCTGGATCTGATTGCAAACGAAGCGCTGAAGGATCCGCTGATGTGGCGCAGAATCGCCGAGCTGAACAAGATCGTCAATCCCATCGGTTTTCCTGGAAAAAATGATGTCGGGAGGACCTTGGTCATCCCGGATTAAGGCGGGGGTTACATGAGCACCAGCGTTGCGAATTACAAGATTGAGCTGAATGGAAGCAAGCTTTCCCAAGAGCTGACGGCAGCGGTGGAGGGCGTCACGCTGGAGGATGAAATCAATCTGCCGGCTTTATTTTCCATCCAGATGAATATGGTCAATTCCGGCAGCGGCATGTGGCGGGGAACTGATCTCAAGAGCATCAAGCCGGGGGATAAAGTGAAGCTATCGCTTGGGCTGGACAAAACCCAGCCGCTCATCAGCGGGGAGGTCACTTCCCTGGATCTGAATTTCTCCGAGCATTCCGTGGTGGAGATCCGCGGATATGACCTGCTTCACAGGCTCCGCATGGGGACAAGAAGCAAAGCTTTTTTGAAGAAAAAGGACAGTGACATCGCTTCGGAAATCGCCAAAGAGCATGGACTGACGCCAGTGGTCGATGATACGGGGACCGTATATCCCTACATATTCCAGAACAATCAGAGCAATTACGAGTTCCTGCTGGAAAGGGCGGCCATGCTGGATTATGAGCTCTATGTGGACGACAAGAAGCTGTATTATGTCAAGTCGCGGGCCGGGAAAGCTCCTGAGCTGCCTGAGATGAGCTTTAAGAAGGATTTTGAACGGCTGAACCTGGAGCTGCGGGCGCTGACACGCGGAAGCAAGGTGAAGATCAGAGGCTGGGACGTCAAGGAGAAGAAGGAGCTGGAGGCCGAAGCCAAGACCGGGGATGAGAAGGCCAAGATGGGCGGGACAGAGTCCGGGTTCGCGCTGAGCGCGAAAGCCATCGAGGAATCGCCGATTGCCATCATGGCCGAGAATCTGCTGGATATGAGCGAGGCCAAAACACTGGCATCCGCCGCGTACAACAGCCGTCTCCGCGACTTCATCGCCGGGGAAGGCATGTGCTGGGGAAATCCGCAGCTTAGAGCCGGTCAGACGGTGAAGCTGATGGGACTCGGCGACCGCTTCAGCGGCATTTATTACATTGTCTCCACGGTTCACAAGATAGACAGCAAAGGCTACACAACGACATTTAAGGTAAAGAGGACTGGCCTATGAATGAAGGACCCGGAATTTCAAATTTTACCGACAGCATCATTAATGAAGGACGGATCTACGGGGTCATGGTGGGGATTGTCACAAGCAATGATTCTGCTAACAATGCGGATAAGCCGGGGCCTGGACGGGTGAAGGTGAAGATCCCGCTGATGGGCATGCCGGAATCCAATTGGGCGCGGATGGCCTCCTGGATGGCAGGGAAGGAGCGGGGAGCTTTTTTTCTGCCGGAGGTGGATGATGAGGTGCTGGTGGCTTTTGAGAACGGTGATGTCAACCGGCCTTATGTAATCGGCTCTTTGTGGAACGGCAAGGATACCCCTCCCGAAACGAACAAAGACGGCAAGAACAACATCCGAACGATTAAATCGCGCAGCGGTCATGTGCTGGAATTTGACGATACAGGGGGGAAAGAGAAAATAACGCTCACCTCCTCCAAAGGGCATGTCATCCAGCTCGATGATAAAAGCGGTGCAGAGCAGATCAGGATCGCCGACAAATCAGGCAAAAACAAAATCGTCATAGATATCAAAGCGAATAAGCTGTCGATCCTGTCAGATCAGGATATCGACATTTCCGCGCCCAAGGGCAAGCTGTCCTTCTCCGCCAAAAATATTGAAATGAAATCATCGGCAGCGACCAAAATCGAAGCCTCGGCGGGGATGGATGTCAAAGCATCGGGCAGCATGACCCTCAAAGGGGCCACAGTGAATATCAATTAGCGAGGAGAACTGACACATGGGACAACCTGCCGCGAAAAAAGGGGACCGTATTCTTGCCACGGATACGCACATCGTTATGCTTCCTGCCGGTTCCGCCCTCGTTCCGACGCCCTTGCCCCATCCGTTTACGGGGATTCTGGACGGTGCGCTAAGCGGCAATGTCAATATTATGGGACAGCCGGCAGCTACCGTGGACTCCACAGCCACAAATACACCGGCCCATGTCCCGCAGGGAGGCCCCTTTCAGAAGCCTCCGAAGAATCAGGGGAAAATCATAGCCGGAAGCGCAACAGTAAAAATCAATGGAAAAATGGCCGCCAGAAACAGCGATCCGGCGCTAACCTGCAATGATCCGGCTGACCTGCCTGTCGGCAAGGTGGTTGCGGCGGGGACGGTCTTAATAGGAGGCTGAATTATGGAAGTCGTTGATTTTTTGGGACGGGGGTGGAAATTTCCCTTCTCTGTCCAAAGAGGCAGTATCAATAATTCAGATGGAGAAGACTCCATCAAGGAGTCAATCATTCTGATTTTATCCACCTCCCGGGGTGAGCGTGTAATGAGGCCCGATTTTGGCTGCAGGCTGAACGAGCTTGTCTTTGCGCCAAATACGATGAGTACCGCCACATTGCTCAGAAGCTACATTCAAGAAGCGCTGCTGAACTGGGAGCCGCGGATTGAAGTGGAGGATATTACAGTTACGCCACGCTCTGATCTGTCGGAGCTGGAAGTGTCCATCGACTATTCGATCAGGGCCAGCAACAGCAAGTACAATCTGGTCTATCCATTCTTCCTTGAAAGCGTGGGGAAATAATGCCGAACATTGTGCCTACTATTGACAAGCGGAATCAGGAGCAGCTGGTTCCGGAGCTGAGACGCTTAATTCATCAATACTGCAGCAAAGAATGGACGGATCTGACGGAGCTGGAAGCGGATAAGAAGGTGGACGCCCTGGTCCATATTTTTACGGGCATGATGGGAAAAGTCATTGACCGTTTGAACAAGGCGCCTGAGAAAAACTTCATTTCCTTCCTGAATCTGATCGGCATTCATCCTACACCCCCGAGAGCCGCCAAAGCCCCCCTGCTGTTTAAGCTGAAGCCCGATTCGGACAAAATCAGCACGATTCCGGCAGGGACCAAGGTATCGGCACAGCCGGAGACCGGAGCCGAGGTGATTTTTGAAACCGAGAAGGATTTGACGGTCATCCAGCCCCGTCTCGTCAGAGCCGTCAGTCTTGATCCCGGGGAAGACCGGTGGAGCAATCAGGATTTTCTGTTCGCTGAGGAGCGCTCCGGCAAAAACGCCAAATTGTTCACAGGAGATTCCACAGTGGTTCACAGGCTGTATCTGGGCCATTCGCAATTGCTGGGCTTCGAGGAGGCGGGCAGCCGCTTGTCGGTGTACTTTAACAAGCCTGAAGCTGCTGCGTCCGCGAAGGCGGAAGGGGACACCGAACAGCGCAGCCCGCTGCTGGATATGAACTGGTTCATCTTCGATGATCAGGGGAACGCCGTCCGGCAGAAGCCGGATTATATCCGGGAGACAGCAGATACCGCATGGAGGGCTGTTTTTCAATTCGATCATCTGTCCGGGGTTCATTCCAAAGCCATTTCCGGTTATGAACGCGGGGAGGAGCTGCGGTCCTGGACGAACAAATGGATATTTGCCGAGCTGCAAACTTCGATCACCAAAGCTGGCCTGATGCCGGATATCGAGGACATCCGCATGGAGCTGAGCGTGGTCAGCCCGGCTCCATTATTGCCCGATTTGGCTGTGAACAATGGAACGCTGCTGGAAATGGGCAAGGATTATTATCCCTTTGGCGAAAAGCCCAAAGTAAATGACACGTTCTACATCGCCTGCAATGAGGCTTTTTCCAAGGCGGATTCAGAGATTTCGCTTAAGATTGAGCTGTCCGAGCCGGAAATCAGCAAGCTGCCGGATACCCCCTATGTCAAGCTGGGCTGGGAGTATTGGAACGGAAGCGAATGGCTCGCTATTAACAGCCTGCATGAAGAGAACAGTGGAAATGCTGGGAATTCAGAAGCCGCTGCTGCCCGCGTATCCTGCTTAACCACAAGCGGGACCCTCAGCTTCCGGTGCCCGGGGATGCGGCCGCTTACGATTAACGGTGAAGAACGCCACTGGCTTCGCGTCCGCATCACCGGCGGGAATTACGGTGAGGATGCGAAATATGAATACCAGGATGAAGCGGTCAAGCTTGGCGAGGCCAGCATCAATGTGGCCCAGCTCAAGGTGACGCAAGCGACCTACGCGCCGCCCTCGATCCGCAAACTCAGCATAACCTACAGCTATACGCTGGAGGCGCACCCTGAAATGGTGCTCACGGAGAACAATTTCAGCTTTGCGGATAAGACGGCTGAATGCATGGAGCCGGGTCAATACTTCAAGCCCTTTTATCCTTGTGCCGAGGTGGAGCCGACGTTTTATCTTGCTTTTGACCGTGATATCAGCAATCTGCCGGTGTCGCTCTTTTTCCCGTTGACAGGGGAGCAGCTCGGGCACCCGATCGTGGCCTGGGAGTATTGGGAGGGCAGACGGTGGATGACGCTTAGTGTCAATGACGAGATCAGAGGTTTTACCAGAAGAGAGATTCTGCAGTTTGCCGTTCCCGCGGATATCGAGAAGCGTCCGCTGTTCGGAACAGAGCATTACTGGATTCGCGCCCGTCTGGACGAAGGGGATTTTGAAATTCCGCCGCAGGTGGATGCGATCTCCGCAAATGCGGTGTGGGCCCGCAATTCCAATTCGATTGCCGGCGAGATTCCCGGCTCCAGCAACGGCGAAGAGAACCAGACATTCCAGTTATCCAAAACGCCGGTATTGCCCGGCCAGCTTCTCAGCATCCGTGAGACCTCGGGGCAAGGAGAATGGGTGCGCTGGGAGGAAGTCGATGCCTTCTCCATGTCGGCATCCGGCAGCAGGCACTATATGATGGACCGCAGCAGCGGAACGATTATTTTCGGGGATGGCAAGAACGGCATGATCCCGCCGACCGGAATCGACAATATCAAGTGCGATTACAAGCATGGGGGCGGAGCCACGGGGAATGTGGCGGCTGGAACCATTACGAAGATATGGGACAGCTTCAGTTGGCTGGATTCCGTGACCAATCCGGTGGCGGCGGATGGCGGCTTTGACCAGGAAGAAGCGGAGCAGGCGGAAATTCGCGGCCCGCATACGCTGAAAAGCTGGGACAGAGGTGTAACCGCCGAGGATATGGAGTGGCTGGTGCGGGAAGCGATGCCGCAGATTGCCAAAGTAAAATGCCTCAGCGCCATGAACAGCGACCTGGAATTTGTTCCCGGTACAGCCACGATGATTGTCGTGCCGGAGACAAACGATCCGAAGCCGGTTCCCAGCCAGGAGCTGCTCAGTGAGATTGAAGCTTACCTGTGCGAACGGACCTCAGCGATTCTGGACACCAATGTGCCGGGAATCCAGGTGATGGGCCCGGATTATGTCCGCGTCGGAGTGGAAGCAAATGTAACCTTCACCTCAGTGGATCAGCGGAAGGTTGCGGAAGGCCGGATTATTGATAATCTGAAGCAGTTCTTTCATCCACTGTATGGAGGCGACGGAAATACGGGCTGGGATTTAGGCAAACACCTGTATGTGTCCGAGGTCTATGCCGTGATTAAGAATACTCTCGGTGTCGACTTTGTCTCCGGAATTGCCATCAAAGCTTCGGTGCAGTGCTTTACTGTAAGCCTTGAACCCTTAGAGAGCGGCCCTTATAAACCTCTGGCAGCTTATCCGAAATACAGTGCGGTCAGATCCGACGACAACTCCATCCTCTATGCCCTTGGGGAAAAAATTGAGGCCGGAAGCAGTGTGAAGACACTGGTGCTGAAGGGCTTCAAGGAGAAGGAATTCATCAGGCTCCGCTACAGAAGCTATACTCCGGTAGAGCTGATAGTGGTATCCATTGACGGTGACATTCTGGAATGCCGGACCAAGGATGAGGAACCGCTGGAGCGGAGCTATCCCGAAGGCAGCGATTTGGAGTTTGACATTACCGAGGATTTGACGCTCCGTACCTACATTCTAAATGAGGTCTCAGCGGGTTCGGTTTCATTTTTTGTAAAAATCGCAGTGTTTGAGCCAAAGGACATTGTGTACCTAAGCCGGACCGATGAGTATGTCAACACTACGCCGCTCAAAATTCATGAAGTCAGCGCGGAAAATATTTATCTTGAGTCAAATGAGCTAATCTATGGCGGGACTCATTTCATTAACAAGCCGGACGAGCTGGTCTTTCCTTATTTATTGGACAAGAATGCGAACCGCATTCACGATCTGACCGGCACTACGACAGACTGCAAGCTTGCGTCGATCATGAAGGAAGACCGGAAATATTTGACCGAGCTGACCGCAGCACCGGAAACGGCAACCCGTTGCCTGTATTGTTTTGCCAATAATTAACACATAAGTTGAACTTAAAAAATTCACTATAAGGTGAAGTGCGGAGGGGAAATTTGGAACTGGAGGAGCGAATGCGTCCGCCTGAAAGCTTTCCGCAGGAAAGCTCGCTTCGGAAGCATAGGCAGTCTACGGATTTCATCCGCTACAAGCGGTATAAATCAAGAAATCTGTAGACGGGCAGCGGCCGGAAGTCCAAATGTTCCCCGCAGTACGACCGACCTTAAAATTAATAACTAAAGTTCAACTTATGATCACAGAAAGGAGGAAATCGCATGCCGCTTCCTGTACCCAATCTGGATGACCTTGGATTCGATGCCCTTGTCGCCGATGCCAAATCATTGATCCCGCTCTACGATCCGGATTGGACGAACTATAACCCCTCCGACCCCGGTATCACACTTTTGGAGCTGTTTGCCTGGTTCAGTGAAATGGTGCTGTACCGTATGGACCAGGTGACCGAGGAGAGCCAGCTTCAATTTCTCAAGCTGCTCGGCATTACGCTGGCTGAAGGGGAAGAGCTGGCATCCGGGATACGCCGCGGGGCGCAGCAATTCACGCAAAGCTACAGAGCTGTAACCGCAGCGGATTTTCAGCTTCTGGCAGAACAGGGTTTGCTCGAAATTCCCTCAATCCTTGTTAAGTATCCCGATCTGGCGGTCCGCACATTATGTCTGATCAATACAGATCTGGAGAACGGCACCGGAGTGAAGAAAGAAGCCTTCGGGCATGTCTCCGTGATTCTGATTCTGCAAACGGGCAATCAGAAGGATCTGCTGCGGGAAATAACAGAGATCAAACAAAGCGTCAAAGCTTATCTGGATGCCCGCAAGCTGCTGACCACCCGGGTTCATGTGGTGGAGCCTGACTACCTTGAGGTCCAGATCGAGATGGTGGTTGCAGCCAAGGATAAGAGCATTGGCAGCACTGTAAAGGACAGCATTGTCCGGTTTCTTGATCCGGTTAGCGGGGGAGAGGAAGGCAAGGGCTGGCCTCCGGGGAGAAGGCTGTACGCTTCCGATTTGTACCATCTGGTAGAGGGCATGACCGGAATCGACCATGTCACCCGTGTGGTGCTTGAGTCGCCTGAGCTGCTGCCCTATCAATTATTCAAGCTGCAGGAGCTGAAGGTTGAGGTGGAACCATGAGCAGTCCGAATGATAACAGCTATGTGCAGTACCTTCCGCGGGTGTTCCAGCAGAAATCGGGAGAATCCGATGAGAAGTTTTTTCTGGGCCGGTTCCTGAAGGCGTTTGAAGCGATGCTCTCCGGTAAAACTGGGGCAACCAGTGAAGAATCGGTGGGCATTGAAGCTCTGCTGGACAGCCTGCACCAGTATTTTGACCCGGCTATGGCCCCGTCGCAGTTTCTGCCCTGGCTGGCGGGTTGGGTAGGACTGGAGCTTGCGGAGGGGGTGGAGTATGACGGAGAGCAGGATAACCGGGAGCGAACGCTTGCCACCCTGCAGACTCTTCCGCTGTCCGCCGCCCGCAGCACGGTCAACCGCAATCTGCTCGGCAGCATTGTCCAGTTGTACAAAAAACGCGGAACGCTGGCAGGGCTTGCGGAATATTTGCAGGTCTATGCGGGTGAAGAAGCAGCGATTCATATCAGTGACTACGAAGAGCCGGTCCGCTGCGGCAATGAACAGCGTGTGGGGATCAATACAATGGTGGGGGCAGCGGAGCCGAGCTATTTTTCCGTTCATGTTGTCCTTCCTGCGCACAGCCGGACGATTCTGCAGAACAAAGTGCAAATCCTGCAGGAGGTTATCCGGAAGGAAAGACCTTTTTACACCAATTCCAGCCTGAATGTTGAAGTCCCGTATATGTGCCTTGGGGTCTATGGCGCGCTAGGAATGGAAACCTTGCTCGGGGGTATGACAGAGGAATAGAGATTATAGAACGGAGGCAAGTCAATAATGGGAAAAGAATTTGCAAGAATGCGGTACTTTGACGGTCTCTTCCTGAACGCGGAGGACTATAAGCTGGACCAGGATTTCTATCTCCGCCTGCAGCGGCTGCATAACCGCTATCTGCACACCTGGGGGATTGTTTGCGGGCTGAAGGTGCTGCCAATGCTTGCTCAAGGGGAACAAATGAAGGTGAAGGTTGCGGAAGGTCTGGCGCTGAATCAAGTGGTGATCAAGGGGACAACTCCCCAGAAGAACGAGAGCATCAGCCAGGAGATTCTCATTTATGAGGGACACCCGGACAATCCGGTGGATCTCTCCGAGTACAATGCCAACGAGAGCATTTATCTCTGGGTCAGCTATCAGGAAGTGGAAGCCGAGCGGAATATTGAACGTGGCCAGGGCCAGGAGATTCATATCTGGGAGCGGGGGAAGATCAGCCACAGCACCACCAAGCCCACAGGCCCGGAGAATATTGTGCTGGCCCGGATTGTTCCGCGCAGGGAAGCTGCCGGACTCATAATCGACAATACATGTATTTTTGATTATGACAGCGATGCGGCCCGCACGCCGCTTCGGGTATACGCCGGGGCAGCAGGCAAGAAGATGGTTACGGAGAAGCTCGTCATCAAAGCCAAGAGCGATGACAGCATCGAGGATATGCAGCTGAATGAAGAAAGCCTGGCCGCCATGCCATCGGTATACACCCTGCAGGAAGGTACGGTGCTGGAGGTTAACTCCAAGGATACCCAATTTACAGGAAACATCAAAGTTGGCGGTGATTTGACGATTCAGGGAGAGCTGCTCCTGCAGAGCAAGGATCGGTCACAGAGCGAACTTCGGATTATGAACAGCTTCGTTGAGGTCAACAGCCCGAACTATGATGACCCGAAATATGAATTTCCCGGCCCGCGGGACGGCGGACTTGAGGTGTACCGCGGAGACGGGGGCACGCATGACGCCCGGATAGTCTGGGTGGAGAATGAGAAATGCTTCAAGGCGGGGCTGGGTACGGACCTGAAGAAAATCGCTTACGGCAATGAGTGGGACGCCCTGATCAAATATGAGTTCGCCGACCTGCTCCACAGACACAGCAAGCTTTCCTCACAGGGGGGATTGTCCCTTGGCTTCAATAGTTCAGGCAAGCTGTACAGCGATGCTGACCTGGCGCTCAAGGACGACAAGACCTTTTGGCTAAAAGCGACGAACCAGGATACGATTGACGGCTCGCATGGGCTCGGCTGGTTCGGAACAGGCAAGCCTTTTGCCGGACTTGAGGTTGACGGACCTGTATTGTTCGGGAATGCCGGAGGTATTCTGGGTGCCAGAACGGCTAACCCCGACGGCACACGGACCGAAAAGCCGGTTCTCTCCTGGAATAAAAACGGGTATGTCGGAATCGGCCCCCAAAAGGCGCTGGAGGATTCGCTAGATGTCGATGGCAGCCTGCGCATCCTCAGCGGCAGGAACCCGATCCGCTTCACCTCTGTATGGTCCGGCTTCCCGGACAATAAAATTAACGGCGCTGAAATAAGCAATGATATCACCGATCACAAAGCTTTGATGATTGTCGGCAACCAGTCAGCCGGGCAGGGAAGAAAGGTCGCAATCTGGGACCGCCTGGATGTGAACGGGTTCCTGTATGTGAACGGCAAAATGCAAGCGTCACAGGAGATCATTCCAAGCGCGGGCAACGGAGAGCATAACGGCATTATCTTCCCGGCCAATCCGGGCGGCGGCGGCTATGACCTGGCGTGGATCAAATATTATCCGCGCATCGGAGAAGATTGCACGCTGGAAATCGGCACCTCCAACGATGGCAATGATCACATTTCCCTGAATGCTTCAGGCAATGTGGGTATCAGTACGCTTAATCCGGCGGACAAGCTGGATGTTGCCGGTGGCATGCGTTTGTTGACCGGGGATAAGATGAATCCGATCCGTTTCACCTCCGGCTGGACGGGCTTCCCTGACCAGGCCAATAACCGCGCTGAAATCAGTAACGACACCACCAATTACAAAACCTTAATGATCGTCGGCAACTCCTCGGGCGGACAAGGCCGGAAGGTTTCGATCTGGGACCGTCTGGATGTGAACGGCTTCCTGCAGGTGAACGGCAACGCTCAGATTACAGGGGATTTGGTGATTAACGGCAAGATCAAGACCGATGTGCTCACCTTCGACGGACAGTTCAACAGGCTGAATGTAGGGAATTACTTCACCGCTACCGTAGGCTGTGCCGATTTCTGCATGGGTTACTCCGCGCGCCGGGGCTCCCCTGGCAGAGCCTTGGTCGATAATGGAAGCAATCTGGTGCTGAATTACGGCAACGATTGGTCGTATGCCTCCGTACACAGCAGTCTTGAAGTGAAAAACGCCATTATTCCAAGCGCAGGCAGCGGCAACAACGGCATTGTTTTCCCTTCCGATCCCGGCGGCGGCAGCGGCGACTCGGCATGGATCAAGTACTATCCGTCCGGCGGGGAAAACTGCGTGCTGGATATCGGTGTATCCAATGACGCCGGGGACCGCATCTATCTTCACGCCAGCGGCGGCGTATACGCCAACGGCAGCATGTACTGGTGGTCTTCACGTGAGCTGAAGGACAATATCGCCGATCTTCCGGTCAAGGAAGCGAAGCAGCTGCTGGATGGGCTGAACCCGGTTTCTTTTAAATACAAAGGCGGCACGAAGGAAAGAACACTTGGTTTTATAGCGGAAGAGGTTCCAGCAGTTCTGGCGGATGCCGATCAACGGGCGGTTAGCGGAATGGATATCATCGCGGTACTGACCAGTGTCGTGAAGGACCAGCAAAAAGCAATCACAAGAATGCAAAAACAAATTGCCACCCTGCAGGGTGCCTAAACCATTGGAGGATGAACGATATGAAAGAACAAGTAGTAGCACGTATTAATGAACTGAAGGCAGAACTCGAATCCGGGCAGCGGATGATGCAGGAGCTGGATGAAAAACGCAGCAATCTGGGTTACACCATTATGCGCATCAGTGGTGCGATTCAAGCACTCGAGGAATTAGTTGCCGGGGAAGAAGAGTCTGCCCAGGCCTGAACAAACGCCGTATAGCCGCATATTTGAAAAGCCGGGAGGAGTGGGATTGTGCCAAAGGACATGAAACGCATGCATTATTTCAACGGGCTTTTGCTGAAGGAAGATGATTTGACGCTGGATCAGAACCATCACAAGCGTTTACAGCGCCTTCACAACCGTTATTTTCATGATTGGGGAGTTATCACAGGCCTCGAAGTTGAGCAGAAAGAGCTGACCAAAGTAGAGATTACGCCGGGCTTCGCCTTGAACAGAGTCATTGACCCGGACAACAATGAAGAAATCAGCCAGGAAATTATAATCAGTGATACTCATCCTGCGAGGGTGCTCGATTTATCGGGCTACAGCACCTCAGATCAAATCTATATTTCAGTGAACTACAAGGAAGAGCTGGCGGATAAGGACCTCATCAAAGGCGGGGGCAAGGAAATTCATGTGTGGGAGATTTCAGAGCTCAAAGCCAGCTCCAAGAAGCCTACGGATGTCCAGAAGGATATTCTGCTGGCCCGCGTGACCATGAAGCATAACCAGGACGGAACCTTGGGCATCGACCAGATTTATGATACGGATGTGGATGGAAAACCCCTGAGGATCAGAGCGGTAGGCGGAACTACGCTGAAGGCCAAGAAAATAATCATTGGTTCAAAAGAAGACCCTGCTCTGCCCTTTTTCGACATCTCTGTGGATGAGAAGGGTAAAGAGGGGAACAACCTCAATGTTCATGCCTCTCTGACAGAGTTCACGGGGAAAATTAAATCCGGTGCAATCGACACCTATGGAGCAGTTGAAGTTAACGGCGAGCTTACGGTTAAAGCCGGCAGTGAGCAGGCGCTCAAGGTTAACGCTTCCGGGGATGTGGACATGTCCGGTTCTGCCAGTGTGGCAGGTCCGTTCTCGGCAAAAGGCGGGCTTGATGTCAGCGGGGGAATGGCGACGCTGGATGTTCCGCAGGTGGTCATTGGCGGGAATATGGTCACACTCAACAAAAATGCCAATAAGAATTCCAGCAGCGGCATCGAGATCAACCGCGAGGATCAGCCAAACGCCAAGCTGGTGTGGGATGAAAAAGACAAAGCCTGGAAGATCGGAACGGATCAGAAGGAAGGTCAACCGGACAGCGGAATGTATAAGGTAGCTTACGGCGCTGACTGGGAGAAGCTGCATGGCGGGGCCAATGCGGACAGCCTGCACACCCATAGCCAGCTTCATTCGGCAGCCGGAAATCCAGTGCTTCGCAGCGACCCGAACGGGAATATTGTCATTGAGAACACCTTAACCGTGAACGGGGGGCTCGTATCGAAGGGCGGGGGACTGGAGGTATCCCGTGGAGAAACGCTGCCGAACGCCAAGATTGCCTGGAATGAACAGGAGAAATCGTGGCAGATCGGTACGGTGAACGGCGATATGACCAATATTCCTGACGGGAAGCAGTGGGAAGAGCTGACCGGCGGAAGCAGCAATGCGGATGCCCTGCATACCCACAGACAATTCCATAATGAGGATAAAAGTCTGCTGGCGCTGGAGATCGGTGCGGACGGGAACGTTAACATTCCGCATGAGCTTATGGTTGGCGAGACGCTTACGGTGAACAAGCTGATCGTTAGAGAAGAAGAGGTTGTCATCAAGAAGGTTGAGCAGGAAGTGGCGGACAGCTTCATTACGGTGAACAAGAACGGCAATAACACGCTGGACAGCAAGGGTGGTCTGGGCGTCTACCGGGGAAGCCAGAATCCGAGTGCCCGGATGGAATGGAATGAGACAGACCGCAAGTGGAAAATCGGCATTGAAGGCAGCCTCTCCGACATTCCGTATGGCAACAAGTGGGACTCCCTGACGAACGGCTCAGTGGCTGACAAAGCCCACAAGCACAGTACGCTGAGCACCTCATCAGGAGGAACCGTAGTATCCGTAGATGATCAGGGCAAGCTGTCGGCTTCCGGAAATGCGGAGATAAGCGGAACGCTGCTCGGTAAAGGCAATGCTGATCTGAAGGCCGATCTGAATGTGGGCGGTTCTGCAACCATTGAAGGGAACCTCACCGTAAAAGGTAAAACTACATTCGTGAAAAAAGAGGACCTGGTGGTTGTCAGCAACCGCATCGAGATGAATAAATTTGAAGGAGACAGCTCGACCCTGAATCAGAGCAGCATTGAGGTATACCGGGGCAAGTCTAAGCCCAGCGCCAAGCTGGTCTGGAACGAGAGTGAGGGCAGATGGAAGCTGGGGATGGGAGACGAGCTGTCCAATATTGCATACGGCAAGAATTGGGACGCCTTGACCGGAGGAGTAAATTCAGATGCCGACGGACTGCACAGACATAACTCGCTCAGTGACAGCAAAGGCGCTACGGCGTTAGCAGTGAACTCCGAGGGAAATATAGAGATCACGAATGACGCTGAAGTAAAGGGAACGCTCAGCGTGAACAATGGCGCGGATATTACCGGAGGGCTGGCGGTGGATGGCTTGGTGACCGTGGCCGGCAACCTCATCGTCAAGGGTACGACCACAACCGTCGAGAAGAAGGATCTTGTCATTACCGATAATATGATCAAGATTAACAAATTCGAAGGTGAAACTCCTCCAGTGAATGAAAGCGGGCTTGAGGTATACCGCGGCGAATCGCAGCCTGCTGCAAAAATCATCTGGAGTGAAAGCGAGCGGAAATGGAAGGTTGGCACCGGCAGCGCGCTGGAAAATATCGCAAGCGGCAGCTCCTGGGATAAGCTGACGCAAAAGGCGAGTGCAGATTCCCTGCATATCCACAGCCAGCTGTACAATCCGCAGACCGACATTCTCGCACTCAGCGCCAGCGCGGACGGTGATGTGGATGTTCATCATGATCTTACTGTCGGCAGCAATCTTACGGTGGCCGGGAACCTTGAGGTCAGAGGCGCATCGGCCAGCATCAATACAGATGAGCTGGAGATCGGCAGCCCGCTGATTACGCTCAACAAAAATGACGATGCTGTGTCTTCAATCTCCGGCGGTGGAATGGAGATCTTCCGCGGAACCGGCCAGCCCGCAGCTCAAATAGCCTGGGATGAGGACAAGGACCTGTGGAAGATCGGGACCTCCGGTGAGAAAGCATTGACTGTCGATAAGGCTGGCAATGTCAGTGCCTCCGGCAGCCTGGAAGCCGCTAGCGCCAATATTCTTGGTGCTGTCACCGCAGCCAGCGCCGCAATTGCCGGAACAGTGAGCGTTGGAGATGGGCTTGAGGTTCCCCAAGGAACGGAGACCAGCGCCCAGATCAAGTGGGCGAAGGACCGCTGGAAGCTGGGGACAGCGGGTAAAACCGTCCTCAGTCTGACGCGCAGTGGAAAGATGGGTGTGGGCACCGATAATCCGACCGAAGTGCTGGATGTGGCCGGCAAGGCTATCTTCCGGACAGAAGCGGAAATCGCCGGAGCGGCTTCCTTTTCGGGCAAGGTGACTGCACATAAGGAAGCGGTTTTTGAAGGTGATACTACCTTTAACAAGGGAGTTAGCGCGGTGGACGTTGCCGTAAGCCACAATATGGTGGTGGAGGGAAGCCTAGTCGCTGGCGGTATTGAAGCACCGCGCGGCCTGGACAGCAGCGGTGCGGCCTTGCCTAATGCGCGGATTGAATGGAACAACGAACAGAAGGCCTGGTTCTATGGAGATGGGAAGACAAAATATGAGTTCGGCACAGGCAAGGGCGGACAGAACAAGCTGTATAACGAGCTTGGAGATACGATTGCGATGTATTCCGATAAAGAAGGAAAAGTCGGTATCGGGACTACGACTCCGCTTGCGCTTTTGGATGTCAGAATCGCTGGCGACAGCACTGCATTCAGTGTAACCAAGACCGGAAATGTAGGGATCGGGACCATTCCTGCTAATCCTAATTCGAAGCTCGAGGTGCAAGGCAATACAGCAGTTAAAGGCAACCTGAGTGCTGAAAATGCTACATTCTCCAAGGATTTGACGGTAGCAGGAAATTTAACTGTTAACGGTGATGTAGTAACGATCAACGCCGCCACTTTGGAAGTTGAAGACAATATTATAAGAGTCAACAAGTATGAACCGCGCGACACTCCGCTTGTGAAAAATGCAGGGCTTGAGGTGTTCCGTGGCGGAACCGCTCAGCCGGCGCAGCTGATATGGGATGAAACTGCCGACGAATGGCTGGCCGGAGCCGCAAATACGCTGAAGGCAATTGAGTTCAAAGGGCATACCCATCCGGAGTTTGCCGGATTGTCCGGTGCAATGACCGTGGATTCCGGGAATATCGGAATCGGTACGGCTAAGCCGACAGCCAAGCTGGACGTGAACGGGAATGTGGCTGTCTCGGGCAAGCTGACAGCAGTTGATGCGCAGCTCACCGGCAAGCTGAATGCGGCCGGGGCGGAAATCGCAGACACGTTGACCGCCAAGGATGCTGGAATCAGCAATAAGCTGACGGCGAAGGATGGCGTGTTCACAGGCAGTCTTGCGGTTAGCCAGGGTATTGAGACAAGCAGAGGCGCAGATCCGAAAGCGCAAATCCTCTGGAATGAAACGATTGATGAGTGGCAGGTTGGCATTGCCGGAAGTCTTAAGCAGTTGTCTTATCAAGGACATACCCATCAGGAGCTTGCCGATCTGACTGCTGTGCTGAAGATCGTCTCCGGCAATCTCGGAATTGGCACTGCAACACCAACAGCCAAGCTCGATGTGACCGGAAATGCGGCCATCAACGGCAAACTGACCGTCACCGAAGCCGCCGTTAGCGGCACGTTAACCGCAAAGGATGCGTCATTAACCGGAACGGCTACGCTTAAGGATGCGACTGTCAGTGGTACGTTAACTGCGAAGGATGCCAATGTCAGCGGAGTCTTTACTGCCAAGGATGCTACGGTGAGCGGCAAGCTGACCGCCAAGGACGCTGCTGTCAGCGGAAATCTTACACTTGGTCAAGGGATTGAAGTGGCTAGAGGCGCTGACGCCAAGGCGCAGATTCTCTGGAATGAAGCCGTAAAAGAATGGCAGATGGGTATTGCCGGAAGTCTTAAGCAGCTCTCCTACAGCGGCCATACTCATCCGGAGCTTACGGACCTGGCGAACCTGACTGGTGTGCTGAAGGCTGTCTCCGGCAATATTGGGATCGGAACCCAAACGCCAGCGGCCAAGCTGGATGTGAAGGGCGATACGGCGGTCTCCGGGAAGCTGACGGTAGCGGAAGCGGCTGTGAGCGGTGCTCTGTCCGCGAAGGATGCAACACTAACCGGTACACTGACCACCAAGGACGCAACGCTCAGCGGTATATTGACGGTTCAGGATGCAACGCTCAGCGGTGCATTAACAGCAAAAGATGCGGCGCTAACCGGCAAGCTGACTGCGACGGACGCTGTAATCAGCGGCAGCCTGGCGGTTAGCCAGGGCATCGAGGTTAACCGGGGGAAAGACAAGAAAGCACAGATTGCTTGGAATGAGACCGATGGTGAATGGCAGGTCGGTGTTGAAGGCGGCATGAAGCGCCTTGCTTACAGCGATCATACCCACGACGAGCTAACTACACTTACGGGTGCGATAACGGTAGATCCAAGCAGCAATGTAGGGATAGGCAAAACAGCCACAGACGGCTACAAGCTCGATGTGAACGGGAACCTGCGGGCGACCAATTTCTCGCAGACCTCCTCCAGAACCTTTAAGGAAAACATCGCCAGCCTTCCTGCTAAAAAAGCTCTCGAGCTGCTGAACAAGCTGAAGCCGGTCACCTTCAACTACAAAGAGGAGAACGGCAAGCAGCAAAATATCGGCTTCATCGCCGAGGATGTGCCACACATTTTTGCCACCTCCGATCACAAATCTGTCGTGCTGATGGATATCATCGCCGTCCTGACAACGGTTGTACAGAAGCAGCAAAAAGAAGCTGTGAACATGCGCAAGCAGGTTAACGAGCTACAGGTGCAAGTAGCGGCCTTGGCAGGCGTATAACCAGAAGCCACTCATAACGGATGGATTTAGAAGCTCCTGCAGCCATAGTGCTGTGGGGGCTTCTTTAATGTATCAAGTGAGATCGGCTTCAGGATCATCAAGATGCCGCAAAATAAGGCTCAAAACCAAAGTTAGCGGTTGTCATTCGATTAGGAGTCCAACTCACGTTGGAAGGCCTGATAAGAGGAAAAATACCCGCTACTTCGTATGAAATCCTCATTATCCACGAGTTAAGGGGAAGTCCTCCCTGTATCATCGTCCAATCTAGCACGGAAAGGGCTACCGCCCAAATATAGGGGGAGCATTTCCCTCAGTTTTCTTGAAACGCCTGTTCCTATCCAGAATAGAGTGGGATTTTCCCGCTATTTTGATGTTCGCTTCTTTTTTGCACTCGTTCTGGAATAAGAAGATGAACACCGCAGGAGGAACATGGATGTCAAAGGAATATTCGCGCACGTATATTGAAAGTGTAAAGCTGGAACTGCTCCACAGACTTGGCTTGAAGCAGGTCTATTATAAGGGGCAAGCGGGCGATGATTTGCTGTATGAGGCTTCTGGTTTCGACAAAGGGACGGAGCATAAATTTTGCGTCAGAACGAAAACTGGAACCATTGACGAGTTCGTCGCAGGGAAATGGATGAAAGTCCGCAGCTTTGCGATCAAGAGCAGAGAACAATAAGACTTGGATAAAATAATCAAATCCGCCTAACCTACAACTCGTGGGTTAGGCGGATTTTTTGCTGTAATACGTCCGCCTTTGTCTCCGGAAGTCCAAACATTCCCCGCAGTTATGACCAGTCCCCAATATGGAAATGTTTAGAGTTCAGCTAGTTTACATCGAGAAGTCATTCCCCAGATATACGTTCGGCGCGGTCAGGTACAGCTCCCGGACTACTACATTCCGGGGCTGCTGCAGTGCATAAATCACCGCTCCTGCAATGTCATCCCCGCTCAGGAAGGTCTGTCCCATCGCTCCGCTAATGCGGGCAATCAGCTCTTCCGGCAGATGGTCCCCCTGCTTGAAGTCAACCTCCATGCCCAGCTTGCGGGCAAGCTGCATTACGGCCTCCGGCTCCAGGTTCCGTCCGAAGTTGGTTGCCACCGCACCAGGAAGAAGCGTTGTTATCTGAATCGGTTCGGTTGAAAGCTCCCGTGTGAGCGCTTGTCCAAGCGCGTTCACCATATGTTTGGTGGCGCTGTAGAAATCTCGCCCTGGCTCATAGGCGTTGCCTGAGGAAATATTAATGATATGCCCGGGTGCGCCGCCTACGTTCAGCCGCATCGCCCGGACGGCTGCTTGCGAGCCGGCAAGCAGGGCTACAATATTGACATCAATCATTTCCTTCCAGTCTTCCACCTTCGTATCCACGATGTTCCCATGAATATGCAGGCCGGCGTTGTTGACCATAATGTCCAAGTGGCCTGTCT
Organism: Paenibacillus sp. BAC0078; assembly: GCF_054483875.1. Classification (NCBI taxonomy): domain Bacteria; kingdom Bacillati; phylum Bacillota; class Bacilli; order Caryophanales; family Paenibacillaceae; genus Paenibacillus; species Paenibacillus sp. BAC0078. The sequence goes on along the minus strand of NZ_JBTLRW010000025.1, from coordinate 20,010 downwards.
GCTCTTGCGCCTGACGGATAAAGCTCTGCAGCTTCCCGGTATCCCGGAGATCAAACGCGCTATAAGTCGCCTGTCCGCCAGCTTGTTCAATTTGTGTTTTTATGCCATCGAGCTGCTCCTCACTTCTTCCTGTAATAAAGACATGCGCACCTTCGTGTGCAAGCCGGCTGGCAATGGCGCGGCCAATGCCGCTGGATGCTCCGGTAATGACGGCTGTTTTATTGTTCAGCATGATTCTTTTCCTCCTCCAGATAATAAACAATGTGTTGATTTATGAACCATGTGTTAATTATAATAAGGGCAACTTAGACATACAATAATCACTATTTCGAATAGTGTTCATTAAGTGGAGGGAGTCCTTGTGAGCAAAGCAGATGATCTTCGGGTAGTCAGAACGAGGAGGATGATTGACGAGGCTTTTTTTGCGCTGGTTGAGGAGCAGGGGATTGAAAGTGTGAATGTAAGGAGCCTGACTGCCAAGGCGGGAATCAACCGCGGAACCTTTTATCTGCATTATCTGGATATTTACGATCTGATGGAGAAGATGGAGGATCGGATCATAGAGCAGATGAACAACCTGCCCGCCCGCAGTGAGCCGGAAGAGCTGCTTGGGAGCGGGATGGAGGATGAGCCTTTTCCGTCGATTGTCCAGTTTATCCGCTTTATGTCGGAGCAGCAGCGTTTTTTCGCTATCTTTTTTGCCCAGGAGGGACACGCTTTTGGTAAAAGACTAAGAGCCCTGATCCTGAGGCGCATGTATGAAAAGCTGCCGATGCGGGACTTGGAGCAAGACAGTCTTGCAGTTCCTGCCGATTACATTGTTGCCTATTTCAGCTCAGCCCACTTCGGTGTGATCCGGCATTGGTTCAATACAGGCAGAGCGCTTCCCCCGGAGGAGCTGGCATTGATCTTAACCCGCCTGGTCCGGGATGGCCCGCTGCTGACCGCGCTTAACCGCAAGCCGGAGAAGCCAAAACACTCTTAAAGTGTTGAAAGCGCACTAGAATACAGGTTTACTTCTTACTCCGGGTATGATCCGGCATCAGGAATGAGAGGGCGGCAGCAGCAAGGACGATGATTAAAGAGGCCAGAAATATATCATGAATGGCCGTAGAGAGAATGCCATAGATCTCTATTAAGAACCTGTTGAAATTGTCTATTGCAGCAGGCGGGATTTGTTCCTTCAAGGCATTTATAGTTTGAGTATCCATCAGCGCTTGGGGTGAGCTTAGGACGGCACTGAAATCGATGGATGGATCAGCAGAGGAAAACCTGGATATGTCTATATTCTTAATCCCGCTTGTAAGGGATGACAGCATAATAGCGCCAAACACAGCAGAGGCAATAGTTCCACCGATATTTCTGAAAAATTGAACCGCGGCTGTGACGATCCCCATTTGAGTCTGTGGAAATGCATTCTGGACCGCCAGCGTAAAGACCGGCATATTCAGCCCAATGCCCAGCCCGGAAATCACCATGGCCACATCAACCTCTAGAATCGTTGAACCTGCATTCAGTCTTGTCAGGATGAAGAATCCTATTGCTGTGATGATAAATCCGGTGATTGCGATGATCTTGAGTTTTCCCGTTTTGGAGATTATTTTTCCGCCAAGCACGCTTGCGATCGCAAAGCTTAGCATGAGCGGTGCCATGGCCAGGCCGGAATTCGTTGCATCTTTGCCCAGCACAACCTGTGTAAATAAGGGAATAAACAGTACCGCTCCAAACATACTGGCGTTAGATAAGAACACTATTACCGTTGTTACACGAAATGTTCTATCTTTAAAAAACCCCAAGGGGAGAATAGGCTCCTTTGCGGTCCTTTCAATCACAACAAAAATGATGAGTGCGAGCACAGAAAAAATAAACATACAGATAATCTCCGGTGATGACCATTCGAATTTTTTCCCGGCCCATGTAAAAGCCAGAAGCAGGGGAACAAGGCCCACAATTAAAGCTGCCGTGCCTGCGTAATCCACAGTTCTTGGTGCGGAGCTTTCGTTTTGGAGAGTGGGGACGGTGGTCAGGATAAGGAATATAAACAATATGCCTATCGGAAGATTGATGTAGAATATCCATCTCCAGCCGAAGTGATCCGCGATGATCCCTCCAAGAACGGGGCCAATAATACTTGCCAATCCAAATGCGGAGTAAGCGATTCCTGTGTTCTTAGCTCTTTCATCAGGCGGGAAAATATCTCCGATCATGGCAAATGTGTTGGCCATTAAGATTCCGCATCCCAAGCCTTGGATGCCTCTGAATATAATCAGCTGGAGCATGCTTTACGATAGTCCGCATAAGCAGGAACCGATCAGGAAGGCTGCCGCACCTATCATGAAAAAGAGCTTACGTCCAAAGGTATCGGCGAGCTTTCCGGCGATAGGGGTAATGATCGTTGAGAACAGCATGTAAATGGTTAAGGGCCAAGCGAACAAATCCAGGCCATTCAGGTCATCGGTAATATTTTTCATCGCCGTAGAAATAATCGTGCTATCCAAAGCCGTTAGAAGAACACTCAGAGTCAGACCCACCATAATTACATTTTTTTGTTTTTGGGTTAGAGCTTCAATAGGTTTCACAATTTTTTATCCCCCGATTCAGTTTTAGACATCAGCTGCTGCACAATCATCAGTGAATGTATGAATTGCTCGGATTCCTCATCACTGAGGATAGCAAACCTCTTACTGATCCCAATCTTTAGGTTCTGTTTATTGTTCACCGCCAGTTCCTTGCCTTTGTCAGTGAGTGCAATATTAATAATTCTGCGATCTTCCTGATCTGGAACTCTTTCTATCAGCTGTGCTTCAAGTAATTTGTCCACTAATACAGTCATTCTGGATTTGGATATCATCAGAATCTTCCCGACTGCTGAAATGGGAGCCCTCCCAAATTCTTCGAGTATATGTAATGTGACAAAATCTTGGTAGGTATACAACGGGTCAGATACCTCGTCTCTAAGCTGAAAAAAGTATCTTACAATTTCCGGGAAGACCTTGATCACCCCTTCTGCCACTTTATCTCGTTTGTTATCATCCAAATCCAATCTCCTCCTTAAAATTTAGATCAATAGTACATTTTGTTAATAGTACATTTTATGAATGGTACACTTTATGTACTATAATATAGATCTTCCCGCGTTCTAAGTCAACTAAAAATGACCAGACTGAGATGCCTTAGTTGACACACTCAACATTTAGCGTTATAACATAGTTGATTAGATCAACTAACGGAGGCGGTCAAACTGGAGCTTTTACCTTTAGCCAGATATGTGGGGATATTTAACAGGCAAACTCAGGCTTACATTACAGCAGCTTTTACCAGCTTGGACATAAGTTTTTCGGAAAGCATCCTGCTGATGAACCTGTACGGCAACGAGGGGATCAATCAGGAAGAGTTATCTGCTTTGCTATTTATTGATAAGGCTGCAACTGCGAGGTCCATCAAATCACTTGAAAGAAAAGGGTTTATCAGGCGGGAAACGATGCTGGAAGACAAGAGAGCCAAGAAACTCTTTTTAACCACAAAAGGATGTGAGTATCAGGATTATTTCTACAAGCGTTTGGAAAAGTGGGAGAGGTATGTTACCGGAGGGATGGATGAAGGGGCAAAGGATCAGGTTACCAGAGGGCTGCAAATGATGGCTGAACAAGCGATGAAGGTTGATCTTGACGAATTCACTAAATTTGAGGAAGAAGGATATGAGCATGCCGCTGAACCCAAAACTGAATAAATTGCTTGAAACTGATTTTGAGCAGCTCTACGCGCTGCCGCTTGATCAGCAAAGGGAATGGTATGCCGCAAGCTGGGATGATTGCAAAGGAAGCCCTGAGGAAGTTGGAGCTGTATACGATCTTACTGTTACAACATCCGTAAGAGATACACTGATCAGAGTCTATCAGCCCAAAGGGTTTGGCCGTCATCCAGCCTTGATCTGGATTCATGGCGGCGGATTTGTGTTCGGAAATATTGAAGTATATGACCCGTTATGCCGCACGATTGTGAACACTGGGAATTGTACGGTAATCTCCATAGAATATGGCTTGTCGCCGGAGCACAAGTTCCCTGAACCGGTGGATGAATGCTACCAGGTTGTGAAATGGATCTCTGATCATGCGGATAAATTGAATATTCTGCCCGGTAAAATCGCCATCGGCGGCGACAGCGTAGGGGGAACCCTTACGGCTGTAATTAGCCAATTGTCCAGAGATAGAGGGGAATTTAAGCTTGTATATCAGCTCATAATTAACGCAATGCTAGATTTAATGGGTGTGACAAAACCGCAATCCCGGGTGGACAATGCTGTAGGCTACAGACTTACCACCAAAGGCATCGAGTGGTTTGTCCGTCAATATTTGAATGAATTAAGCGAGGCCAAGAATCCGCTCGCTTCACCACTGCTGGCCGACAACTTCGGAGAGCTTCCTCCTGCATGTATCATTACCTCACAATTTGATCCGCTGAGAGATGAAGGAGAATTGTATGCGCAGCGTTTGGCTGCAGCCGGGGTTGATGTTTGTCTGAAAAGATTCGATGGCGTCATTCATGGCTTTTTCAACATGCAGATGACCTTGGAGGAAGCGCGAGACGCTCTGGCCTTAGTATGTACAAAATTAAGCGAAGCTTTCAATGAGGAACTGTGATGACAGCGAAAATTGATCTTCATTCCCATTACCTGCCGCAGGCGTACAGAGAAGCATTGCTTCAGTTCTGTGAACCGAACCCCGACGGGTTTCCTACTCCTGCATGGAGTCCTGAAATCCACTTAGAGACTATGGATGATTTGGGAATTGCTACCTCGATGCTCTCCTTGTCATCTCCCCATATCCATTTTGGAGACAAATATGCTACGAGAGACTTGGCCAGAATAGCTAACGAAGAAGGTGCAGAGCTTGTAAGGAAGTATCCCGGGAAGTTTGGATTGCTGGCCTCTTTGCCTTTGCCGGATATTCCGTATAGTATTGCAGAAATTCAATATGCGCTGGATGTTCTGCATGCGGATGGCTTCACATTGCCGACGAACGTGCTGGGAGTGTACCTGGGCAATCCGGGCTTGGAGGACATATTTGCAGAATTGAACAATCGTAAAGCCATAGTCACCCTCCATCCCAATAAACCGGGCCTTGTGCCAGAGCATGTAGCGGAAGGTTTGCCTATTCCAATGATGGAATTTTTCTTCGATACGACCCGCACGGTTATGAACCTGATCTTAACAGGAACCCTGAACCGCTTCCCCGATATAAAATTTATTGTCCCCCATGCCGGAGCATTTCTGCCGGTTCTCGCCGACCGGATTGCACCAGCTCTTCAAATGATGCCCTCAGCCTTCGGCGGACATATGGAAAATGCTGCGGTGGATATTTATGCGGCTCTGCAAGGACTGTACTATGACCTTGCCGGAGCCTGTCTGCCCAGACAACTGGCGAATCTGCTGCCACTAGCTGGAGCGGAGCAGCTCATGTACGGCAGCGACTACCCTTATACACCCGGCTTTGCCTGCAAGGTTTTAGCTGATGACCTGGACAGAACGGACTTACTGACAGATGAACAGCGCAGGCAGATTTATTGTGACAATGCCCTGCGTTTATTTCCGAATATCGCACCCGGTAAGAATGGCAAGCTGATAAAGTAAATTATTGACAAAATAGATGGATTGTTTTATTGTATGTCTAAAGGATATATGTTGAAACGACATATGTTCAAACGGTATATGTGGAGGGTGAAATGTTAGAGTACATTATGCTGGGTTTTTTAATGAACGGTGAATTGAGCGGTTATGACTTAAAGCAGTGTATGGTAAAAAGCACGTCGAATTTTTTTGATGCCAGCTTTGGAACAATATACACTGCACTAAAAAGAATGGAGGCTAGAGGCGCAATAGATTCGCGTGAGGTTGTTGATGGAGGGAAGCTTAAAAAGCTGTATTCAATCAGCGGGGATGGAAAATCTGAGTTTATGAAATGGCTGGAACTGCCGGTAGAGTTCACAAGGACCAAACCGGATCATCTCGTTAAGGTGTTCTTTTTGGGATTTCTTCCTAAGGAAAAGGCAATAGAGAAATTGCAGGCCTTAATTGCTGAAGTTGAAAAAGTTTTTAACAGCCTCAGGAAACATGAAAACCAAATAAAGGAATCGTATGATGTGTACCAATTTTCTACGTTAGTTTTCGGAATCAATTATTATAAATACGTTATTGAATGGGGCAATAAGTTATTGAGCGATTTAGAGAATGCGTAAAACAGGAGGTGCCGGATGAAGATAGCAGTTCTGAACGGAAGCCCAAAAGGCGAGGAAAGTGTGACGGTACAGTATGTGAAATATTTAGAGAAAAGATTTCCGCAGCATGAGTTTATTTACATTCATGTTGCCCATTCGCTCAAAAAACTCGAGAGTGATTTAACATTTTTCAACAAAGCAATTGGGAGTGTAGCAAGCTCTGATGGAGTCATTTGGGCGTTTCCTCTTTATTTTTGCATGGTGCATTCCCATTACAAGCGCTTTATAGAGTTAATCTGGGAGAGAGGCGTGCAGGATGCTTTTAAGGACAAATACACGGCATCGGTGGCTACTTCCCTGCATTTTCATGATCATATTGCGCTGAACTATATCCATTCCATTTGTGACGATTTGGGAATGCGGTATATTGATTCCTTTTCCGCTCATATGAATGATTTGATGCAAGAAAAGGTGCGAAGCAATTTGATCCTTTTTGCAGAGAACGTGTTTGAAAGTATAGAGAAAAGAAATAAGACATTGAGAACGTACATGCCCATCCAATACAGCGCTGTTGATTATATACCTGGAGAAGTGAAACGCACACTCGAAAATAAGGGACAAAGGATCGTTATTGTGACTGATTCCGTCGATCAGACGAGCAATATCGGTAGAATGGTGGATCGTTTCAGAAAGCTAACTCAAGCAGAAGTGATTGATATATCTGCCATCGAGATCAAGGGCGGCTGTAAAGGATGCATAAAGTGCGGGTTCGATAATCAATGTATATACGGGAAAAGCGATGACATCCAAAAAATCTATGAGCAAATAAGAGAGTTTGACATTATTGTCTATGCAGGCGGGATGAAGGACAGATATTTATCAGCCACATGGAAAATATTCATTGAACGGAGTTTTTTTCGGACCCACCAACCCCAGTTTACAGGCAGGCAAATGGGGGTTCTAATCTCAGGACCTTTAAGCCAGAACAGTAATTTGCTTGAACATTTGCAGGCTCTTATAGAGTTTGATGGAGCAAATCTGGCGGGAATTCTTACGGATGAATACGGGGATTCCGCGGAAATCAATGAAAGAATGGAAGCCTTGGCTCACAAGCTCGTGCAGTTCTCTGCACAACACTACCTTAGACCACAAACGTTCCTTGGGATCGGCGGTATGAAAATACTAAGAGATGATATATGGGGCAACCTCAGATTTGTTTTTCAAGGCGATCACAGATATTTTAAAAAGCATGGATTATACGACTTTCCACACAAGAAGTATGGCACGAGAATGGTCAATTCAATAATGATTCCGCTGACTAAGCTGCCCCCTGTAAAGAAAAACATTCGGCAAAATATCAACAAGTATATGGTTATCCCCCATAAAAATGTTGTCAAAAATAAGTAACTTGCGCAAGGATGGCATAACATATTCATTATAGAAATGGACTTGGCGAAACGCCAGGTCTATTTTTCTGTTTGCTGCCCGGTAGAAGGTAGATTAGCTAAATTCTCCAAATTGCAGGGCTTGGCGGATGCCAGGCGTCTAAAAGAACAAGTGGCGCTGGACCAAAATGGAAATCAGCTTGCCCTCCCGCGAATCTCAAATGGCTAACCTCAACTTAAGATTATCGTAAGATTCGGCTAAGAAAAAAGAAATGATTGGCAGCTACAATTAGGATTAATGACGACAATGGACTACTAGGGGGATGAACGAGATCATTATCAAACCAAGCAAAACCACGGTACAGTCGGTCTGGATGTTATGGGAAAAAGCCTTTGCGCTCAGTTCACGTTTTCGTGGAGCCGGTACGACGCATTTTGGCATATGCAGTGTAATGCTTAAAAAGCATAGAGGGCAGCCCATCGTATGCGAGGATTCCACGGTCATTCAGCCTGGAGAGTGGGTGGGGGAGCTCCATCTTGATAACGGAAGCATTCTTAAGCTGATTCAAACCGAAGGCTCGAACCGGGCTGCGCTTCAGACAGCGCGAATGCTGCGTCAATCCATGCGGCAGATCAATGAGGCCTTTGAAACGCAAAGCGAATTTAAGCAGGTGAAGGCAGTATTAGGGATCACGCTTCTCCACCGGGGAATCATCCATGGTCTTGGCTTTGAGCAGCAGAACCTCCAGCCCGGTTTTTTTAGACGCATGACTACCATTTATCTCCGCTTGCTGCTGTCTGCGTTGCATCCGGAAGGGCGGGAGCGGATTGGACAGCGGACCGAACAACTGGTGCCGATGAGGCTGGTCCATTCGCGGGCTTCACTGAAACAACGGTTCTCGCCTGCACAGAAAATGTCGGGGTAATTAGATATGGAATGAGGGAGGACAAATGTTCACATTCACGGCAAGCGTAATACTATTCATCGTAACTCTATACATGTTCGTACCCGTTCTGATCACACGCATGGCCGGATTAGGTGTCATTCGTAAAGGAAGGACCTGTGGACAGGTCGCTTTTACTTTTGATGATGGACCACACCCGGAATACACCCCAAGGCTGCTTGATTTATTGGAAGCTCACCAGGTGAAGGCAACGTTTTTTGTGCTTGGAGCCCAAGCGGAGCAGTATCCTGATTTGATCAGAAGAATGGACAGGGAAGGCCATCAGATCGGCATCCACAATTATTGCCATACATCCAACTGGCTGATGCTGCCCGGCACGATCCGGCGCAAACATCTGGAGCGCTCCGCTGATATTATAGAGTCGATTGTCGGCACGAGACCCGACCATTATCGTCCACCCTGGGGATTAATCAATCTATTTGATTTCTGGCGTCTCAAGCAGTACCGGATTGTTCTATGGACGCTGATACCAGGTGACTGGAGCAGCCGGGTCTGCAAGACCAGGTTGCAGTCAACGCTATTAGGCCGGATTACTGACGGCTCAATTATTGCGTTGCACGACAGCGGGGAGACAGTAGGGGCAGACCGGCAAGCACCTCATTTCATGCTGCAAGCTCTAGAGCAAGCACTGAAGCAACTGAAGACCAGAAATCTGGAGTTCGTCCGGCTGGATGAAATGGCGTGAAAGCATCTGAAATAGCCTGTAGACCAGACCCTCCCGGGGTGCGGTTTACAGGCTGTTTGCAATTTAAGAATTTATATGTTTCACACTATAAATTTTTACTTATTGAGAACATCCGCATATTCGGAGTGTTGTTCGAACCGGCCCTTAGCAAACGGACATAAAGGCACAATTTTAATTCCGTTTTCCCGGGCATATTCCACGATTGCTTTTACAAGCTTGTCGCCGAGCCCCTGTCCCCGGTAAGCTGTGTCAACGAAAGTGTGATCAATAATATAAAGTTCCGGGTGTGTGATGACATACGTCATTTCGGCAGCAATTGTGCCTTGATCTCGAATAAGTAATCTTTTACCGGCTGTGTCATGATCGACAATATGCATGTCTAGACCTCTTTCTTTGTTGAATGTTCATCGCTCAGACGCGCATATTGTAGTGCGCCGCTTGGACATTTGTCAATATGTCTGGCAAGTTCCTCCGCAGTGGCGGCATCCGGGTCTACCCATGGGCGGTTGCTTAAATTAAAGACGGAAGGGAAGCCCTTAACGCAAACACCGGAATGTATGCATTTCTCTGAATTAAATGTAACGTTGATATTCTTGCCGTAGTACACCTTTTGTTCACTGCTCATTTCTTTACATCCTTCCTGCCTTTTTAAAATATACTTCAAGTGTTTTTACCCGAATGTGATTTAAGTGAAGCATGGCAATACATGGAAGGCATAACCCCATTCACAGGTTCTGTGTTAAAATGATTCTGGCATTTTGGTTAAATGTTCCATACCTGCAGTCAGGAAGGGATTGGGTAGAACTGTGGAGAGTATTCTAATTATTGAAGATCAGGAGGATGTCAATCTGATGCTTGCGGAAGCTTTGGCGGATGCGGGCTACAATGTGAAATCCTCTTATACCGGCATTGATGACAACGAGGAGCTTCGCAGCAACACATATGATCTGATTCTGCTCGATATTATGCTTCCCTATAAGAACGGGGACGAGCTGCTTAAAGAGCTGCGCGGATATTCGGATATCCCCGTAATCATCATTTCCGCCAAGGGGATGATCGGGACGAAGATAGATCTGCTCAAGCTGGGCGCGGATGATTATATTACCAAACCTTTTGATTTGGGTGAAGTGATCGCACGGGTAGAATCCAATCTCCGGCGGTCCCATAAGCTGAAGCAGGGGAGCACAGTTCTGCGCTATAAAGATTTATTACTGGATACAGGCACCAAGCATGTTACTGTGAGCGGTAACGATGTGGAGCTGACAGCCAAGGAATATATGATTCTGGAGCTGCTGCTGACGCACGCCGGCAAGGTGTTCACCAAGTCCAATCTGTATGAGTCGGTCTGGCAGGATGAATATCTCGGCGAAGACAATGCGGTGAAGACCCACATCAGCAACCTGCGCAATAAGCTTAGAAAATTCAATCCGCAGGAGGAGTATATTGAAACGGTGTGGGGCCTGGGCTACCGGCTATACAAGAAATAAAGGTATTATACTTAGAACTTCTTTTTGCTGCACTTAACCTTTTCTAAACCTTTGAAAATTACAGTAGAGCCAGAAAGGGCTGGTGAGCAAAATGAAAGAAGCTGTTCTAAAAACAAATAACCTGACAAAAAGCTACCGGGGTCAGAATGTGCTGCATAATGTGTCCATCACACTGGAAGCCGGTAAAATCTATGGCCTGATTGGACAGAATGGAGCGGGGAAAACTACACTCATGCGGCTTATTGCGGGGCTCAGTTTTCCTGCCGGCGGCAGCATTGAGCTTTTTGGCCATACTGGAGAGAAGGCTTTACAGGCTGAACGCAAAAGATTGGGCTGCATGATTGAGTATCCTGGTATCACCCTGAATATGACCGCAAAGGAAAATCTGAAGCTTCACCGGATCATGCGGGGCATCCCCAATCAGGAAGTAGAGCAAGAGCTGCTGGAGTTCGTCGGCCTTGCGGATACCGGGAACAAGAAAGTAAAGAATTTCTCCCTGGGCATGAAGCAGCGGTTAGGGATTGCTATCGCTTTGCTTGGAAATCCTGAACTGCTTATTCTGGACGAGCCAATCAATGGCCTAGACCCGTTAGGTGTCGTGGAAATCCGCAATCTGCTCAAACAATTGTGTGAAGATCAGCAAATGACCATTCTGATTTCAAGTCATAACCTGCCGGAGCTGTATCAGACGGCAACGGATTATATTATCATCCATAAAGGCGAGGTCAGACAGACGCTTACGCTGGCACAGCTTGAAGAACGCTGCAGGCATCATATTCGGATTAGCTGTGACAATCCCGGGAGGCTGGCAAGTGTTCTGGAAATGAAGCTGAAGACGAAGAACTACAATGTGCTGGCGGATTATACAGTCAAGCTCTATGATTACCTGGACGACAAAGAAAAAGTATCGCGAGTCCTCTATGAGAATGGAATTGTTGTAACCAACCTCTCGGTTGAGGGTGACACGCTTGAAGATTACTTTATTTCTGTTGTTGGGGGTGGCAGCAATGTATAATCTGATTTGGGCTGACTTATATAAATTACGCAAATCTTTAGCTATTAAAATCCTATTTGGAATCACAACAATAAGTGCGGTGGCGATGGCATTTATAGCCCATCTAATCCCACAGGGCAAGGTTGATGAGAGTATGACCGGTATCGGGTTCCTGTTCTCAGATGTTAATGTAATTAGCATTCTCGGAGCGGTTATCGCCGGGGTCTTTATCTGCGGTGATTTTGATAACAAAACGATTCATAATGCTATAGCGACTGGAAGCAGCAGGGTAGCCGTCATTATAAGCAAGACCATTGTATTCTGCATGGCGCTGGGCTTCATCCTGCTCCCCTATGCCATTATTACAAGTATTGCGCTTGGCACGAATTCCGAATATAGTATGGGTTCTGTGGCCATGGGCTTTCTCCATGTGCTGACGTCAGGAGCGGGCAGCGGTCTTTCTGCCTCCGGGGTATTGAAGCTGCTCGGGCTCAGCTTGACCTTGATGATCGTCTACATGGCACAACTGAGTATTACCGTACCTCTCGCTTTTGTGCTCAAGAAGCCGGTTCTTGTAGTTGCTATTTTTTATGGGTTCTCCATTCTATGCGGGCAGCTTGGGGGCTTAGCAGAGAGGTATCCGGGGTTTGACCGTATTTTCGCCGCTACTCCATTTAGTGGAAACTATTCGCTTATGACGATAAATACAGGTACGGGAGTTATTTTCAAGGCAATCGCGGTGAGTCTGATATTTCTGCTTGTGATGCTTGCCATCACGTACAGCGTATTTAGAAGAACGGAAATCAAGTAATTGAAGGGCCGGTGAAGGCTTTGACGACAGCGGTTGTCATTTTGGCTATTTTGGTTATTTTGCTCGCCTTGTACAACATCTTGCTCCGGCTGCAGCTACGCAATATCAACGGGCAGCTTGAGAAGAGGCTGAGTGAAAGAACGCGGCAGCCGCTTAGTCTGGAGCTGATCAACCGGGAGCTGAACCGATTGACGGCAAATATCAACAAATGCCTGAAGGCGGAGGAGAACCTCCGTCTTGACAGCATTCGCGAAGAAAAACGGTTCAAGGAAATGATTGCGAATATCTCACATGATCTGCGGACGCCGCTCACCGCTATTAAGGGGTATCAGCAGCTTGTGGAGAGGGGAAATCTGTCTGAAGCAGAGCGGGAAAAGCTGCGGATTGCCGGGAAACATGCGGATGAACTGGGCAGCTTGATTGAGCAATTTTTTGAATACTCCTATCTTGTGAATGCGGAGCCGGAGCCTGAGCTGCGGCGGATCAATCTGACGAATCTTGTTGCAGAGTGTCTGGCAGAAGCCGCCGAAGCTTTTGAAGACAAGCATTTAGCGGTGCATATCGCTGAAGCTGCGCCCGTGTATGCTTTTGCCGATAAGGATATGGTCGTTAGAATTGTTCACAATCTCATCCGCAACTGCATAGCGCATTCCGATGGTGATCTGGAGGTACAAATTCGGACAACGAAGAATGCGGTCATTGTGTTTCGAAATCACGTGAAGCATGCTGCTGAAATGGATGTGAACCGGCTGTTCGAGCGCTTTTACACAGCCAATAAAGCAAAGAGCAGAACCACGGGTCTCGGACTGTCCATAGTCAGGCTTCTGGCCGAACAGCTTGGAGGCAGTACAGGCGCAGCTATACAAGACGGGTTTCTTGAGATCAGTGTTGAGCTTCCTGTACTGCCGGGGACAACTAGAGAAATATAGAACAAGTTTCAAAAGGGGGTGGCTCCATTGTTCAAAATCATGCTTATCGAAGACGATGTTACGCTTTTCAGTGAGCTCAAGGAACGATTGTCTCAGTGGTCCTATGAGGTCTACGGTATTTCGGATTTCGGCAACGTCATGGAGGAATTTGCGGCGGCCCAGCCGGAGCTGGTCATTATCGACATCCAGCTTCCGCGCTTTGACGGGTTCCACTGGTGCCGGATGCTGCGGGCCCATTCCAATGTGCCGATCATCTTCCTGTCCTCCCGCGACCATCCGAGCGATATGGTGATGTCCATGCAGCTTGGAGCCGATGATTTTATGCAGAAGCCGTTCCATTTCGATGTGCTTATCGCCAAAATCCAGGCCACGCTGCGCCGGGTATACAACTATAACACCGAGCGGATCGAGCTGAAGACCTGGCGCGGAGCAACGATTGAATATGGGAAGAATACAATCACGAACGGCCTTGGCACTGCGCTGCTGACAAAAAACGAAATGTTCATTCTGAAGCATCTGGCTGAGCGCAAAAATCAGATCGTGGAGCGTGAGGAGCTCATCAAAAGCCTGTGGGACAACGAGCATTTTGTGAGCGACAATACGCTGACCGTGAACGTGAACCGGCTGCGCAAAAAGCTGGAGCCGCTGGGCCTCAGCGATTTTATCGAAACCAAAGTGGGACAAGGCTATATGGCGACTGAGGAGACGGCGTCATGATATGGAAATACATAAAGGAAAGGCGGAGCTGGCTGCTCCTGCTTGGCGTACTGCAGGCGATCATTCTGTTCGTGGCCTATGTCGATGCTACAATTCCGTTTCTGCCGGTGCTCTACATTGTTGTATTGAATGTTCTGGTCTGCATCACTTTTGTGTTTATCAGATACCCAAAGGAGACCCGTTTCTATAAAAACATGGCTGCCTGGGACGAAGTGTATGATCACAGCACATTCAGCGAAGCTGTGAGCCCGTTCGAGCAAATGGTACAGGAGGCGGTGAATACCCAAACCGAACGGTACAGGAAGGAGTCTGCGCAGAATTTCCGTCTGCTGGAGCAGGAGAAGGATGATCTGCTGTCCTGGATTCATGAGGTCAAGACCCCGCTTACCGCTATGCAGCTCATGATCGAACGGCTGCCGGACGAGATGCTGCAGAGCCAATTAATGTACGAATGGCTGCGGATCCATCATTTGCTTGATCAGCAGCTTCATCAAAAGCGGATTCCGTTCATGCGCAACGACCTGTTCATCGAAATCACCCGGCTTGAGCCGATTCTGAACAAAGAGATCCGGGCATTGAAATCCTGGTGTATTCCCAAAGGCATCGGGTTCGACGTATCACTTGCTGTAGAAGAGGTGCTAACTGATGGCAAATGGCTTGGCTTCATGCTTAGGCAGCTTCTGACGAATGCCGTGAAATACAGCGAAATCTCCGATATCCTCATTGTGAGCCGGGAAGTGGACGGACACGCCGTGCTTGTCATCGAGGATCAAGGACGGGGGATTGATCCGAGGGATTTGCCGCGGATTTTTGACAAAGGCTTCACCTCGACACTGGGCCGGCAGGAAGGAGCCGCGACCGGAATGGGGCTGTATCTGACAAGACAGGTGGCGGAGCCGCTGCTGATCGGCATTCAGGTGGAGTCCACGCCCGGGGAGGGCACAACGTTTACTTTAACCTTTCCACGGGAAAATGACTTCCTGCGGATTACGGGCGTGTGACAAGAATGTCACATGCCTCTTTATATTGTTCGGCGAAACGCAGGAAAAGGAAGCAAAACCCGCTTATGATAGGATTATAGATAAGGAGTGGGTAAAACATGATGATTCTTGAAGCGAATAAAATTTATAAAACGTACGGCAATAAATTCAACAAACAGGAAGTGCTCAAGGGCATTGACCTTCAGGTGGACAAAGGCGAGTTCGTCGGCATCATGGGGGCATCCGGTTCGGGAAAAACGACCCTGCTGAACGTGCTGTCCTCCATTGACCGGGTGAGCCAGGGCACCATTGAAATTGAGGGCAAGGAATTTACAGGCATGAAGGAGAAGCAGCTTGCCGAGTTCCGCAAACACCATCTCGGGTTTATTTTTCAGGAATATAACCTGCTGGACACGCTCACGGTCAAAGAAAATGTGCTGCTGCCGCTCTCGATTACCGGTATTTCCAAGAAAGAGGCCCATCAGAGATTTGAACAGGTGGCCGGAGAACTGGGCATCTACGAATTGAAAGACAAATACCCGGCGGAAATTTCCGGCGGACAGAAGCAGCGGACGTCTGCGGCGCGGGCGTTTGTGCATGAGCCAAGCATTATTTTTGCGGATGAGCCTACAGGGGCGCTGGATTCCAAATCGGCCTCCGATCTGCTCAACAAGCTTGCCGACATGAACACGAAACGTCAGGCCACAATCGTAATGGTCACCCATGATGCTGTTGCCGCCAGCTATTGCAGCCGGGTGGTGTTTATCCGTGACGGGCAAATTTACACCCAACTGAACAAAGGTGATGAATCCCGGCAGTCCTTTTTCAATGATATTATCAAGACCCAGAGTGTACTAGGCGGTGTCCAGCAATGAGCCTGAATTATATTATCCTGCGCAATCTGCGGAAAAATATCAAAAACTATTACCTTTACGTCTTTGCGCTGATCTTCGGTGTGGCGCTGTATTTCTCCTTCGTTACGCTGCAATATGACCCTTCTATGGGTAAACTCAAAGGAACGGTCAAAGGAGGAGCGGCTATCGGCGCATCCTCGGTGCTGCTGGTGGCGATTGTGGCGATTTTCCTGCTGTATGCCAATACGATTTTCATCAAGCGGCGCAGCCGGGAGATTGGACTGTTTCAACTGATTGGGCTAACGAAGGGAAGAATCTTCACGCTGCTGAGCGCGGAGAATCTGATTCTCTATTTCGGTTCCATGATTATCGGGATCGGTGCCGGGTTCGCGATGTCGCGCCTGGTTCTGATGATTTTGTTCAAAATCCTGGCAATTGAAGCCGTGGCCAAGCTCCGCTTCTCTCCTGAGGCGCTACAGCAGACTGTAATCGTTTTTGCCGCGGTATACCTGCTCATCATGCTCATGAACTATATGTTCATCAAAGGGCAGAGCATTCTCTCCCTGTTCAAAGTTACTTCCACCGCACAGGAGCGCATTAAGAAAATGCCGGTGTGGGAGATCGTCATTGGCCTGCTCGGCATCGGCTTTATCGCGGTTGGGTATTATTTGTCCACCTTGCTCTTTAGCGGGAAAATAAACGGCATGAACGAGCTGATGATCTCAATGATCCTTATCCTTGGTCTGGTTATTATCGGCACGTATTTGTTCTATAAAGGCTCAGTCAGCTTCGTGTTCAACGCTATCCGCAAGAGTAAGAAAGGCTACCTCTCCATCAATGAGGTACTTTCGCTCTCGTCCATTATGTTCCGGATGAAGTCGAATGCGCTCTTGCTGACGATCATTACAACGGTATCCGCGCTGGCTATCGGGCTGCTGTCGCTCAGCTACATCTCGTATTATTCTGCCGGAGCGAATGCCAAGAGCAGCTCGCCTAACGACTTCGGGTTTTCCCGGGTGGAGGCTAAGGAGAAGTTTGAAGCGGCGCTGGATGCGGCGCAGATCAAATACAGGGAAATTCATATGCAGCCTGTCATGATGGAAGTCGATGCTGCGAAAATAATGCCTAAGGATTCCTCAGACACTATTATTACTTCTTCCGTGGTCAGTGACAGCGGCTTGAAGGGACTGGATGTACAGCCCGGAGAAGTTCGGATTATGGGGTACAGCAGTGCTATTAGCAGCCTTATGTCACTGAGTGACACCGGGGAGGTTGGCTTTAAGACCTTGAACGGTACGACCAAGCAGCAGCTTATAAGTGTATCCGAGGATTCTATTGTGCCTTACTATTACAGCGGAGGCGCCGGCGTATTTGTTGTCGATGAGACGGTCTACCAGGAGCTGATTAAGGACCTGAATCCCAAGCTGCAAAAAGCAAAGGACAAGTCGGAGTACTACGGAATTGAGCTTGCCGACCGCTCGAAGATTGATAAGGCAAATCAAATTTTTACGGATCAGGCGCCGGAGATTCCAAGCTTTTCACAGCATGAGTATGAAATGAGCCAGCGCAACAATATGGGGCTTATTATGTTTATTGTCGGCTTCCTGGGCTTGACCTTCCTGATTACTTCCGGCTGTATTCTGTACTTCAAGCAGATGGATGAGGGAGAGGAGGAAAAAGGAGGCTACACCATTCTGCGAAAATTGGGCTTTACCCAAGGCGATCTCCTGCGCGGCATTCAGCTCAAGCAGCTTTTCAACTTCGGAATTCCGCTGCTCGTTGGCCTGAGCCATAGCTATTTTGCCGTCAAGTCCGGCTGGTTCTTCTTCGGCACGGAAATGCTCACACCGACGATTCTGGTTATGCTGCTGTATACGGCGCTGTACTCCATTTTCGGGTTCCTGTCGGTGCTGTATTACAAAAGAGTGATTCAAGAGTCGTTGTGATTTTGCTATATATGTTGAACTTTTGTTTTTCATATTTGGGCCTGGTCGTAACTGAGGGGAATGTTTGGACTTCCGGCCGCTGTTGTCTACAGATTTCTTGATTTATACCGCTTGGGCGGATGAAATCCGTAGACAAAGGCGGTCGCTATCGCTCCTACAGTTCCAAACCTCCCCTCCGTCCTTCTGCCCTTTTTAAATTTTCTTTAGTTCAACATATATAGTTGTATCTGGAATTACAAGAGGCTGCCGAGATTATCTCGGCGGCTATTTTGCTTAGTACGCCCAGCATGGGCGTCATCTCTAGAGTGAAAGTCCGGTAGAAGTAAGAGCCAAGCCGCATTAAAAATATTGCTTTCTCCACCCGGCTGTAAAAAGCGCTATAGAATTTACATCTTCTATAGGACTGATTTTTACAGAGGGGGGACCCCGCTTGCAGACTCAGGCAGCCGTGAGTAAGGAAAAAGAGAACACTACCGTTCACCATAAACCAAACAGCTATCAACAGACATTTGTACGGCCAGCGGCCGCGCGGCAGACGGACCCGGTGGAGATTATCCGGCGCATCCGAAAGAATCAGGCTTCGTTGACGCGGGAAGATCAAATGGCGCTCCAGCGGACCCTGGGCAACCGCGCCGTTGTTCAGTTATTATCCGAGCTGAAAAAGAACGGCAAGAAAGAGGAGAAGTCGGATAACGAGGCAGACGGGAAGCAGAAGGGAGCAGGACCGGGAGGTCTGGATAAGGCCATCGAGAGTCAGGGGGCTCAACTTGCGGAATCCGCTTAACCTGCACAACCCGTACAATCTGCACAGGTGGAAGAGACGCCGGTGGTTAAGGTGGAGCAGCCGGCAAGTGAGGCTCAGAAGCAGGGACAGAGCCAGGGTATGGCACAGGCGGCTGTGAAACAGAGCAGCTCTGTTCTTGAGCAGCAGCCGATTCAGAAGGTGAAGCCAAGCGATAGAATAAAGGGATTTCTAAAGAGGAATCTGCTGGAAAGCTCTGTTACCGGGAAAGCTTCACCTGGAAGTGAGGAAGGCACTAGGAATTCGGCTGCTGGGCAAACGGGTGGAGAAGGTAAAGCTACAGCGGCTCAGCAGAAGAAAGAAACGGGAGCCGGTTCAAGTGCGAAAGGCAGCGAAAAAGAACCAGCGGCAGAGCAGGCTGATTCACAGCCAGCGGACACTAAGGAAGGCAAAGCTGGAAAAGGGAGTAAGGGCGCTAAGGACGCCTCTGAGAAAGCCGAGAAAGGCGAAAAAGCCGCGCCCAAGGAGCCGTCGTTGGGGGATGCCCTCGGCGCTATAGCCGGGGACGGAAAGGAAACCCCGGCCAAAGCCAAGAAGGTCAATATCCGCGGCGAAGATCCGGGGCAAATCCTGGATCAGCTCACCCAGGTTCAGCCTACCGAGATGGGCGACGCGTATGCCCAGGCCGTGGAGGTTTCCGCAGGAGCTTTTGAGAAACAGAAACAAAAGACGAAGCAGTCGCTCCCGGCGATCCCCGCACCGACCGGACTGAAGGGGAAGGCAATACAAGCCCGGAAAAAACCGGTGCCGCTGAAGCACTCTGCTCCAGAGAGCTATAAGAGTGAGCGGTCCGGGGGAGCAGCAGCTCCGGGGAACCTCGAACGCATGAACATCGGCTCCTCCGGCCCGGACGGAAATCCCGAAGCCATCATGAGCGAAATCCGTTCCGCCGCAGCCCAGCCGCCAGGCATCAGCATGACCGGCGAAGCCGATCCCTCCCAAGTGGAGGGCTTCAGCCAGGAAGCGTCGCAGCAAGTAGGCGCAGCAAAGCAAGCGGAGATGGGCCAGATCAACAACCCGTTCGGTGAAAATGACATCTATCCCGAACCGGATGGCTCTACCCTAAAGGCAAACGCAGAACTGCAAGGCGGCAACACCCCCGCCGCCAAAAAGCTGCCGGGCCTGGCGATCCCGGGCGAGATGACCGCAGGCCTCAACAAGTCACTTGCCCCGGAAATGAACAAGCAGCTCGGCGCCAAGCAGGCCGAATACAACAAGGAAAAAGAAAAATTCGACAGCAAA
>NZ_JBTLRW010000024.1:0-78194 GCF_054483875.1 Paenibacillus sp. BAC0078 | reverse complement strand
GTTTGGTGGCGATAGCGGAGGGGTTCCACGCGTACCCATCCCGAACACGACCGTTAAGCCCTCCAGCGCCGATGGTACTTGGACCGAAGGGTCCTGGGAGAGTAGGACGCCGCCAAGCAATATATGACCACTGTTGAGTCATCGACAGTGGCTTTTTTGCGTTGTGCAGGGTTGTGGAAAACTTGTGGATAATTTTCAGCAAGTGCAGAAAACTTACGCACATGTGGACACGATTATCGAAAACATTCTATCCACTGTTACACTTTTGGCTTGGATTGAATACATATTTATGTGGATACGTCAAGAGAATCTCGAAGAAATACACGGTTTTTGTGGATAAAAAGTGGATATTGTGGATAATGTAGTGGAAATCGTGGATAACTATTTTTTACGTAAAATAATCATTCTTATATTTGGAGGTAGTACACAGAAGCTGTGGATAACTTTGAGCGCATCTTATTTTTCAATTGATTAGCGTACGAGCCTTGGGCTTGATATACTCACATTATGCACTACTATTAACGTAGATGAGGTGAGCGAAAATTGGAGATCAGACAATTACGGTCCGAGGAATTTGAAGCCAGCTTAAGCCTGTCGGAGTATGCCTTTCAATACAAGGTTAGCGGTGAAGCCAGGGCTGAGGCCCGGATGAAGTTTAAGCCAGAGAGAGTATGGGGGATTTTCGAAGACGGAGCTTTAGGCGCTCAGCTGACGCTGCTCCCGCTTCAGGTGTACATACAAGGAAGAGCTGTACCTATGGGGGGCATCGCCGGTGTGGCAACATGGCCAGAGAACCGCAGACAGGGGCTGGTCGCCAAGCTTTTGAGACATACGCTGCAAACGATGAATGAAGCAGGACAGACGTTGTCTTTTTTACATCCCTTTCTGATTCCCTTTTACCGGAAATTCGGTTGGGAGGTTTACTGTGAGTATAAGAAGTATTCTATTCCCGTAGCCATGTTTCCGCGGAAGACGGAGATTCAGGGGAGCATAAAGCGTGATGTGGCGGAGCTTGAAATCCTGGAGCAACTGTATAGCCGTTTTGCCGCCGAATATAATGGAACCTTGCAGCGTGATAGGGACTGGTGGAAACGGAGTGTACTGGATGAAGACACGCACCACTGCGTCTTTTATTCGGAGCTGGGGGAACCGGAAGGATATGTCCTCTATAAAATAGAGAAAAAAGAGCTGGTCATCGATGAATTCATATACTTAAATGAAAAAGCACGCCAAGGCTTGTGGACATTTCTTGCCAATCATGATTCGATGGTAACAGGAGCTTCGCTGAAGCTGGTGCCGTCCGATGATATTCTGCCCTATTTGCTGCCGAACCCGCGGATTCAACAAGAGAATTATCCTTATTTTATGGCACGGATTGTGAATGCCGAGGCGTTTGTGAGCAATTTTACCTTTAGTGGCCAAAATAGCATTCAACAGCGTACGTTGTATATCGAAGACGAGCATGCCCCGTGGAATGATGGATTGTGGCAATGGAGTGTAACAGAACAAGGTGAAGCAACGTTAAGCCGTGTAGCAGGAGGTAAGGATACGGCTGATCTAAGCTGTACTATCGGTACACTTACGGTGCTGCTGCTTGGATATAAACGACCATTAGAGCTGGCCCGCTACGGACAATTAACCGGGAATGCTGAGGCAGTGCAGTGGCTGGAGGATATTGTTCCACAATCGAAGACGGCTCTGTTTGATTTTTTCTGATACGAAGCTTAAGGCTCCCTCTCTTCAAAAAAAGAAGCTGGGGAGCTTTTTCCATATATAAATGATGTCCCTAAAAACGTATAGGCGGAATACAATGGGACCAAAAAGTAAAAAATAAAAGTAACCCCTTGGAATTCACTGAGAATGTGTTATAATATGAAAAAAGTCAAAGAAAGTCAAAGTCAACGCAAAAGGTACTACAAGCATTGAACACTGGAGGATGAGTGATGCGTAATATCTCTGATATTATCGAACAATATCTGAAGAATATTTTGCATGAAAGTCCCGAAGGTACGGTGGAAATTCAGCGCAATGACCTGGCGGACCAGTTCTCATGCGTACCGTCTCAGATCAATTACGTCATTAGTACACGCTTTACTTTGGAAAAGGGCTATGTTGTGGAGAGCAAACGCGGAGGCGGAGGCTATATTCGGATTCAGCGTTTTGAGCTGCCCCAGAATGTGGCACTGTATGCCCATCTCAACTCTACAATCGGAAAAGATATTGATCAAAATTCCGCCGAAGGGCTGATCTATCAGCTTGAGGAGGCCGGTTTTCTAACCAAGCGTGAAGCGTGCCTCATGCGTTCCGCTGTTTCCCGGGAATGCCTGACGGTTAATCTGCCGTACCGGGATGAGATTCGTGCCAAGCTGATGAAGGCTATGCTTATCTCTTTGTTAGGCAAATAATGCTCAATCTAAGGGAGGGACACCGCTTATGCTGTGCCAGGAATGCGGGGTCAAACCGGCGACGCTCCATTTCACGAAGATTGTGAACGGGGAGAAGACGGAGTTTCATATTTGTGAAAGCTGCGCTCGGGAGAAAGGGGAGCTTATTCCGGGAACAGCAGGTGGCTTCTCCATTCACAGCTTGCTGTCAGGCTTACTGGATCTTGAAGGAGCAGGCAAGGAGAAAACCGCAGCGGCCCAGACTGTACAGGGTCTGCATTGTGAGAATTGCGGGATGACGTATTCCCAGTTCAGCAAGCTTGGGCGTTTTGGCTGCAGCTCTTGTTATAAATATTTTGACAGCACGCTTGATCCGCTATTCAGACGGGTACATGGCAGCACTGCTCATGTAGGCAAGCTTCCGAAACGGGCAGGAGCCCAGATCATGTGCAAGCGGCAGATTGAAGAACTGAAGCAGGAGCTTCAGCAGAGCATCATGCAGGAGGAGTTCGAAACTGCAGCCGAGCTGAGGGATCAGATCCGCAGGCTTGAAAAAGAAATGCCGCAAGAGTAAAGTCTTTGATATATAGGGGGGATACGACATGTCAAATCTCCGGTTTACCGAACAAGCGCTTAGTGACTGGATGCGCTGCGGAGGCAGCCATTCCGAGATAGTGATCAGCAGCCGTATGCGTATCGCCCGTAATCTGGAGCATCTTCCCTTCCCGTTGCTGGCCTCGGCAGAGCAGTCGGAGGAAGTGCTGGAGCAGCTAGCTCCTGTATTTCAGGGGGAAGCTAGTGCAGATTTCGGAACCTTTCAACTGCTGAAGCTGGATGAGCTGGATGAGCTGGATAAAAAAGTGCTGGTGGAAAAGCATCTTATCAGCCCTAACCTGGCCAATGACTCACGGGGCGGCGCGGTTATCCTGAATGAGGACGAGTCGGTCAGCATTATGATCAACGAGGAAGACCATCTGCGCATTCAATGCCTGTTCCCCGGTCTGCAGGTTAGAGAGGCTTGGCTGAGGGCGACAGCGATTGATGATATTTTTGAAGGCTCTGTCAATTATGCCTTTGATGATCGCAGAGGGTATTTGACCAGTTGTCCCACTAATGTAGGCACAGGGCTTCGCGCATCGGTGATGGTGCATTTGCCAGCGCTTGTAATGACTCAGCAGATCAATCGGATTTTATCCGCTGTTAATCAGGTGGGGCTTACGGTTAGAGGAATTTACGGTGAAGGCAGCGAAGCAGTAGGGAACATCTTTCAGATTTCCAACCAAATCACCCTCGGCCAGACTGAAAATGAGATTATTGAGAATCTTCACAGTGTCGTCACCCAGATTATTGAGCATGAGCGTAATGCGCGCGAACGTCTGCTCGCAGAGTCCGCACTGCGGATTACCGATAGAGTTAAACGTTCCTACGGCATTTTGTCTTATGCAGCGGTGATGGAGCTGAAGGAGTCCGCACAGCGGCTCTCCGATGTAAGGCTTGGAGTGGATCTTGGGATTCTGGAAGGGCCTTCGATTTCAGTGCTCAATGAGCTTAACGTTAAGACACAGCCGGGATTTTTGCAAAAAATGTTCGGCGATGAGCTGACTGCAACCGAGAGAGATATGTACCGGGCGAAGCTGCTTCGTGAGACACTGGGATCACAACATTAATTTATAGATATTTATTATTCGTGGAGGTGCAGGAGATATGATGTTTGGAAGATTTACGGAGCGCGCACAAAAAGTGCTTGCGCTGGCGCAGGAAGAAGCCGTTCGTTTGGGACACAATAATATTGGGACAGAACATATTTTACTCGGACTGATTCGTGAAGGAGACGGCATAGCCGCTAAGGCATTGGTTGGTCTCGGTCTGGGTCTTGAGAAAATTCAGGATGAAGTGGAGACGCTGATTGGCCGTGGACAAGAGCAGCCGACAAACATCGCGTATACTCCTCGCGCCAAAAAGGTTATTGAGCTGTCGATGGATGAAGCCCGCAAGCTGGGTCATACGTATGTCGGCACTGAGCATATCCTGCTCGGACTGATCCGTGAAGGTGAAGGCGTAGCTGCCCGTGTACTGAACAATCTGGGAATCAGCTTGAACAAAGCCCGCCAGCAGGTGCTGCAGCTTCTGGGCAGCAGTGAGGCTACTTCCAGCCACAGCGGTGCTCCAGCCAATGTCAGCACTCCAACGCTGGATGGCCTGGCCCGCGATTTGACCGCTTACGCCAAAGACGGCAATCTTGATCCGGTCATTGGCCGCAGCAAGGAAATTGAGCGCGTGATTCAAGTGCTCAGCCGCCGGACTAAAAACAATCCGGTGCTGATTGGTGAACCTGGGGTAGGTAAAACAGCGATTGCCGAAGGCTTGGCTCAAAAGATCATCAACAATGAAATTCCCGAAACCCTGCGCGACAAACGCGTAATGACCCTGGATATGGGCTCTGTGGTTGCCGGTACGAAATATCGCGGTGAGTTCGAAGACCGCCTCAAAAAAATTATGGATGAGATTCGTCAAGCAGGCAACATCGTGCTCTTCATTGATGAGCTGCATACCCTGATTGGTGCAGGCGGAGCAGAAGGCGCGATTGATGCTTCCAACATCCTGAAGCCTGCCCTGGCCCGTGGAGAGCTGCAGTGCATCGGTGCTACCACCCTGGACGAATACCGCAAATATATTGAGAAGGATGCAGCGCTGGAACGCCGCTTCCAGCCGATTACGGTAGACCAGCCTTCTCCGGAAGAAGCTGTACAAATTCTCTACGGTCTTCGTGACCGTTATGAAGCCCACCACCGGGTGAAGATTACGGATGAAGCTATCGTTGAAGCTGTTAAGCTGTCCGACCGCTACATTTCTGACCGGTTCCTGCCGGATAAGGCGATTGACCTGATTGATGAAGCGGGATCCAAGGTAAGGCTCAACTCTTACACGATACCGCCAAATCTGAAGGAACTGGAAATGCGCCTTGATGATATCCGCAAGGAGAAGGATTCCGCTGTACAGAGCCAAGAGTTCGAAAAGGCTGCTGCGCTGCGCGATACGGAGCAGAAAATCCGTGAGGAACTGGATACCACAAAAAATCAATGGAAAGAAAAACAAGGCCGTACCGATTCTCAGGTTACACCGGAGGATATCGCTCAGGTGGTTGCCAGCTGGACGGGAATTCCGGTTAACAAGCTGAAGGAAGAAGAAACCGATCGCCTGCTCAAGATGGAAGATCTGCTCCATGAACGTGTAATTGGACAGGACGAAGCCGTAAAGGCGGTCAGCCGGGCACTTCGCCGGGCGCGTGCAGGTCTTAAAGACCCTAAACGTCCAATGGGCTCGTTCATCTTCCTCGGACCAACCGGGGTTGGTAAAACCGAGCTGGCGCGGGCACTCGCCGAAGCAATGTTCGGTGACGAAAATGCGGTTATCCGTATTGATATGTCCGAGTACATGGAGAAGCATTCCACCTCTCGTCTGGTCGGAGCTCCTCCGGGGTATGTTGGCTACGAAGAAGGCGGCCAATTGACCGAGAAGGTTCGCCGCAAGCCATATTCCGTTGTACTGCTGGATGAAATCGAGAAGGCCCATCCGGAAGTATTCAATATTCTGCTGCAGGTGCTGGAAGACGGCCGTTTGACCGACTCCAAAGGCCGTGTAGTTGACTTCCGCAACACTCTGATCATTCTGACCTCCAACGTTGGGGCACAGGCGATCAAGAAGAATTCGACGCTTGGTTTCACGGCTGTACAGGATGCCGGAGCGGATTACAACAACATGAAGGGCAAAGTGATGGAAGAGCTGAAGAAGAGCTTCCGTCCAGAGTTCCTGAACCGTATTGACGAAATTATCGTCTTCCACTCCCTGGAAGAGAAGCATATCGCCGAAATCGTCACACTGATGTCCGAGGAATTGCGCAAGCGGCTGCGTGAATATGATGTGGACTTTATGCTCACTGATGGGGCTAAAGCCTTCCTCGCCAAAGAAGGCTATGATCCTGCTTTCGGTGCGCGTCCTTTGCGCCGGGCGATTCAAAAGCATATCGAAGACCGTCTCTCTGAGGAACTGCTGAAGGGCAACATCAAGAAGGGTGATTCCCTGAAGATTGATGAAGTCGGCGGTGAGCTTGTGGTAACTACCGTGGAACCGCCGGTTGGCGTTGCTTTGGAAAAAGAGGTTGGAACCGAATAAGACGATTTTGAGCACTAAGCAATTGAAACAAAGCTCCCGTTCCCCCGTATAGAGGGGCGGGAGCTTTGTTTGGTTTAGGGGTTATTTTGGCGATCGGCGCACAGAGGTTTAAACTGGCTCTGTTTCAGGCGGGTTAAGGAGGCAGGCCAAAAGTAGATCTTAAGTGACCTTCCGTTAAGTGTGCAGAAATGGTAAACTTTGAATAAGAGAAAATTACCCACAATTTTAGCAAGTTCGGACGGTAAGGAGAACACATGGCCAAACCAAAAACAAAATTTTTCTGCACCGAGTGCGGCTACGAATCGCCGAAGTGGTTCGGCAAATGTCCGGGCTGCCAGGAATGGAATTCCATGGTGGAAGAGACGGAAAGCGTAGTCAAAACACAAGGAATGAACGCACCGATTTTTCAGAGTAAAGAAAAGCCGCAATCAATCATAAATATAGAAAGTGACAAAGAGCCGCGTATCCTGACAGGCATCGGTGAGCTTAACCGTGTGCTTGGCGGGGGGATCGTGCCAGGATCACTTGTGCTTGTAGGAGGCGATCCCGGCATCGGTAAATCGACGCTGCTGCTGCAGACCTCGCACGCGCTGACAACACAGGGATTGCGTGTACTTTATATTTCAGGAGAAGAATCGGTCCGGCAGACCAAACTTCGCGCTGATCGCCTAGGGGCGTTGTCGGCGGAGCTGTATGTATTGTGCGAGACCAATATGGAGAGCATTGAGGAAGCAATTGAGCAAATCCAGCCCCAGTTTCTTGTCATCGACTCGATCCAGACGGTGTTTATGCCGGAGGTAACCAGTGCTCCCGGGAGCGTGACGCAGGTTCGTGAATGTACGACAAGATTCATGCGAATTGCCAAAATTCGCGGAATCGCCACGGTGCTCGTAGGGCATGTCACCAAGGAAGGCGCGATTGCCGGCCCCCGCATGCTGGAGCATATGGTGGATTGCGTGCTTTATTTTGAAGGGGAGCGGCATCATACGTACCGCCTGCTGCGGGCGGTGAAGAACCGCTTTGGTTCAACCAACGAGATCGGGATTTTCGAGATGGGAGAGATTGGGCTTGCCGAGGTGGAGAACCCTTCCGAGCTCTTCTTGTCGGAGCGTCCGCTTGGAGTAGCAGGCTCGGCGGTTGTAGGCAGCATGGAAGGAACAAGACCGGTGCTTGTGGAGCTCCAGGCGCTGGTGGCCGCTACCCACTTCCCTTCGCCACGGCGAATGTGCACGGGGATGGATCATCAACGGATGGCGTTGATTATCGCGGTACTGGAGAAGCGGATGGGCATGTTTTTGCAGAATCAGGATGCATACCTCAATGTTGCCGGTGGGGTGAAGCTGGATGAGCCGGCCATTGATTTGGCGGTTGCGGTCAGCATTGCCTCCAGCTTCCGCGATATTTCGACGAAGCCCTATGATGTCTTTTTCGGTGAAGTTGGACTTACGGGAGAAGTAAGGGGCGTTTCGCGTGCGGAGACACGCGTCAAGGAGGCTGCCAAACTTGGCTTCCGCAGGGTAATTATGCCCGAGAAGAGCATGAAGGGCTGGAAGCACCCGCAGGATATCCAGATTATTGGCGTCAGCACCGTAGCAGATGCACTAAAGGTCGCGTTAGATTAGGGGGCACAGGATATGAAGGAATTAGAAAATATGAACGATCTGCTCAGAATGGCGGCACCGGGAACACCTTTCCGGGAAGGTCTGGAGAATGTGCTGCGGGCGAAGACAGGAGCGCTCATTGTTGTCGGATACAGCCCTGAAGTGATGGAGGTTGTCGACGGCGGATTTTCCATTAACTGCGATTTTTCGCCCAATTATTTATATGAGCTGGCAAAAATGGACGGCGCGATTATTTTAAGCGAGGATTTGAAACGGATTCTCTATGCGAACACGCAGCTCATTCCCGATTCCTCTATCTCGTCAATTGAGACAGGCATCCGTCACCGTACAGCAGAGCGTGTCGCCAAACAAACCGGCAAACTGGTCGTTTCCATTTCCCAGCGGCGCAACATAATTACCCTGTATCAAGGCACTATCCGGTATGCGCTGAAGGAGATCGGGGCGATTCTGGCCAAGGCCAATCAGGCGATTCAAACGCTGGAGAAGTACAGAGCAGTGCTCACCCAAAGCTTAACCAATTTGTCCGCTTCTGAATATGAGGGAATTGTGACAATGGCTGAAGTTGTTGGAGTCATCCAGCGTGTGGAGATGGTGCTGCGGATCAAGATGGAAATTAAACGCTACATCAATGAGCTGGGCAATGAAGGACGCTTAATCAGCATGCAAATGGAAGAACTGGTCGGAAATACAGAGGAAGAAGCATGGCTTTTGTACAGAGACTATGCAAGAGAGGAGCAGGAGGACAAAATCCGTGATATTATCGCCGGACTCAAACGTACCAGCGATGATGATCTGATGGACGACAACCATATTGCCCGACTGCTCGGATATTCCTCCACAGCGATTTCTTCCGAGGAGGTGGTGACTCCGCGCGGCTACCGCCTGCTTAACAAGATTCCGCGACTGCCGAATGTGATCATACACAATCTGGTGGAACGGTTTGAAGTGCTGCCTAATCTTATGACGGCAAGTATTGCGGAATTGGATGAGGTGGACGGGATTGGTGAAGTGCGTGCCCGCAATATTCAGGATGGTCTCAAACGTCTGCAGAAGCAAGTTCTTATTGACAGACAAATGTAAATAACATACAATCACGTAATATTGGAACGTTAGTGCTTCAAAGTAAGAAAATAGAGGTGAAGAAATGATACAAAAATCAATTCCGAGTCTGTTTACCATCGGTAACTTGATGCTTGGAATGTTTGGTATCATGATGGCGTTTGACGGCAAGCTGAGCATGGCCGCTATCATGGTGATTATCGCTATGCTGTTAGATGGGCTGGATGGTCGTGTTGCGCGAGCGCTGAAATGTGAAAGCGAATTTGGCAAAGAGCTGGACTCATTATCTGATGTTGTTTCCTTTGGAGTTGCACCGGCGCTTATCATGTATATTACAAGCCTGCAGGAATTGAATTCTGCATTAGGCTGGACCGTTGCGGCGATTTTTCCGGTATTCGGTGCACTTCGCCTGGCCCGCTTTAATGTTCGTCCGGGGATTCCGGGCTATTTCGTGGGACTGCCTATTCCGGCTGCGGGTGGAGTACTTGCTACATTAGCGCTTTTTCATAAAGATGTATCGGCTCCGTTTATGATTATAGCTACGCTGTTGTTGTCTTATCTCATGGTCAGCACAGTTAAATATCCGAATTTTAAAAAAGTTGGACTGCCCAAAAAGGCAATTGTAGGTGCGCCGGCAGTCATTGTCTTGGCCGTCGCAGTTGCAGTGATTTTCCCTGAGCAGATCGGCAAGGTTATCTTTGTTCTGCTCGCGTTATATGCCTTATACGGCTTCAAGCAAAATATTGACCGGTTGACAGCACGCCGTCACCGCCGCCGCAGACCACGTTCGGAAGACAAAATTTATCATTCCAAGAACGGCTAATTTACAGCACAAAAAGGCTTTGCCTCCCTGAACTCAGTGGACGGCAAAGCCTTTTTGCGGTTAAGCGGATGAAGGAGAGCGCGGCAGTTCTGGTCAGGAGAAATTAAACAATCCGAGTGTAGCGCACTTCTGCGATTCCTTTTTCACAACCTCGTCCATATTAATGCCAAGCAGGTTGCACAGCGCTGACATATAGAACAGCTCACGGCCCAGCTCTGAGGCAACTACCTCACGGCAATTCTCGCACAGCTCGCCTTCGAGATGAGTTCCCGCGAGTTCTTTGGCTTGCTCAAGCCCTAAAGCAGGCTCGAACACCTGCTTCTTGGCATGCAGCTGAATACAACCGCATTCTGTAATGGCTTTGACAACTGCTCGATTAACGGAAGCGCTGCTCTGCCCGTTCTTGGACATTACATCCAGAAGACTGCGGTGACGGAGCAATAGTTCGGAGACTTGATCCTGGAAGGCCTGTAAACTTGGTGCGCTCATTTTCCATTCACCCCTGGGTTCATAATTGAGTTCATTATATGTCAGGCCCTCCCTTATTTTCAACTAAGAACAGAAGTTTCCGTGGCCCCAGCACAACCGATAATGTACAGCTTAAGAAAAAATAACGGTCTTCCGGATTATCGTCCAAAAAATTGGAACATACTGGTGAGGTATAGATCATTTTGGATGAATAAAAGGAGGTGCCTGAGGTTATGTGGAAAAAAGTGATTTTAACGCTTGCCGCGTTATGCGGGGCTTGGTCCGGTTATACGCTATACCATGCGGCAGAGAGAGGATTCCCGGCAGGAATGGAAAAACTGGGGGAAAGCCTGCCTGTGCAAGGAAGTATTTTATTTGCGGTGCTGGGTGCCATCATTTTTTTGTTTGCGGGGACTTTATGCGCGGAGTGGGGAGGCTCAAAACTGCGGGAGGCGGTGCTGTACTGTTCGCGCATACCGATGAACGAATTGGCTGCAGGCGTCGCAGGGCTCACGGGAGGGCTTCTGTTGTCACTGCTGCTGTATCCGGCCATGGCTTGGCTTGGGAAGGCGGGAGAGCTGCTGCAGGTGGCAGTTACGATGACTCTTGGCTATATGGGGCTGCGGATCGGACTGGAAAAGAAAGAAGAGCTGGCTCTGCTGTGGACCACCGGACGCTGGGGACAGGCGGCTGAACCGGAGGGACGAGGCCTGGAGGAGCATAAAATCCTCGATACGAGCGTCATTATCGACGGACGGATTGCCGATATTTGCAAAACGGGATTTATCGAAGGGACGATTGTCATTCCGGAATTCGTTCTGGAAGAGCTCCAGCATATTGCCGATTCTTCGGATCTGCTGAAACGCAACCGCGGGCGGCGCGGGCTCGATATTCTCAACAAAATTCAAAAAGAGCTTGATGTGAAGGTGCTGATCTACGAAGGCGATTTCGAAGAAATTTCCGAGGTGGACAGCAAGCTGGTCAAGCTGGCTAAGGTGCTGCGCGGCAAGGTAGTGACCAATGATTTTAACCTCAACAAGGTGTGTGAGCTTCAAGGGGTGTCGGTGCTGAATATCAATGACCTCGCTAATGCGGTGAAGCCGGTTGTGCTGCCTGGCGAAGAAATTATTGTACAGGTCATTAAGGATGGCAAGGAGCATGGACAAGGTGTGGCTTATCTCGATGATGGAACAATGATCGTGGTGGAAGGCGGCCGCGAATATATTGGCACTACCATGGAGGTACTGGTGACCAGTGTGCTTCAGACTTCGGCCGGACGGATGATCTTTGCCAAACCGAAGCTGATGGAAAAGGCGCAATAATCGGATTCGAGGCTCTGAAGCTGTCCAAATGGGTTGGAAATGGCCGCCAAACACGTTATGATGGGGATATACGTGAGGACAGGAGAAGACAGAATGCCAAACAGTGTGGGCGTCGTGATCGTGGCGGCGGGCAGAGGGACAAGAATGGGGACTGAGGAGAGCAAGCAGTATTTGCTCCTGCAGGGCAAGCCAATAATCGTTCATACCCTTGAGGTATTTCAGCGGCATCCGCTTATTTCTGAAATCGTACTCGTTACAGGAGAAGAGGATGTGGAACGCTGTCAGGAGTGGATTAAGACCTACAACTTCGGCAAAGTTGCCGCTGTAGTAGCCGGAGGTTCCGAGCGTCAGCATTCCGTCTACCGGGGGCTGGGGAGCCTTGGGACAACCTGGGTAATGGTGCATGACGGTGTCCGTCCGTTTGTGCAGGAGAAGGAGATTACAGCCTGCTACGAGCGTGCCCGGGAGATTGGTGCATCGGTGCTCGCTGTACCGGTAAAAGATACGATCAAGCAGGTGAACACAGAAGGCAAGGTGCTGTCCACGCCTGATCGGCGAAGTCTGTGGGCGATTCAGACCCCGCAGACTTTTCGTCTTTCCGAATTGCTGACCGCCTACGAGGAGGCGGAGCGTGACGGGTTTCTCGGCACCGATGATTCAAGCCTGGCAGAGCGCAGCGGCATTCCGGTTGCTGTAGTGGAGGGAAGCTACGGAAATATTAAGATTACTACGCCGGAAGATCTCGATTTTGCTGAATTTACACAAAGACACAGGGGAGAGGTACAAACATGATTGCTGTAGGACAAGGGTTTGATGTACACCAGCTGGTGGAAGGAAGGCCATGCATTATTGGCGGAGTTACCATTCCTTATGAAAAAGGCTTGCTCGGGCATTCTGATGCCGATGTGCTGCTGCACGCAGTGAGCGATGCTATTCTTGGAGCGCTGGGACTTGGAGATATCGGCAGACATTTTCCCGATACCGACCCGGCTTTTAAGGATGCGGACAGCCTGAAGCTGCTGGAGCATGTGTGGGCGCTGGCCCGCGAGCGCGGCTATAGGCTGGGAAATATTGATTCTACCATCATTGCCCAGAAGCCGAAGATGGCGCCGTATATCCCGCAAATGACCGAGATTATTGCCAAGGCGCTGGGTGCCGAGACATCAAGAGTGAATGTCAAAGCAACCACTACCGAACAGCTAGGCTTTACTGGACGCGGTGAAGGAATTGCGGCACAATCTATTGTCTGTCTGCTCCAAGATGTGATATCATCTTGAGATGGCTGTATGCAGCCTAATATTAACCATTATGAAGCGGAGGGAATGACATGGCGGATCAAGTCCGGGTGCGTTACGCACCAAGCCCTACGGGACATTTACATATCGGAAATGCCAGAACGGCGTTGTTTAACTATTTGTTTGCCCGTAATCTGGGAGGCAAATTCATTATCCGGATCGAAGATACGGATGTGAAGCGCAATATCGCCGAAGGCGAAGAAAGCCAGCTTAAGTATTTGAAATGGCTGGGAATGGATTGGGACGAAAGCGTCGATGTCGGCGGAGAATACGGGCCTTACCGTCAGACAGAGCGTCTCGATCTGTACCGTGTGCATTGGCAGGATCTATTGGACCGCGGCCTTGCATATCGCTGCTATTGCACCGAAGAGGAGCTCGAAGCGGAACGTGAAGAACAGACGGCCCGGGGCGAAACTCCGCGTTATTCAGGCAAGCACCGTAATTTGACTGAAGAGCAGCGTCTTGCCTATGAAGCGGAAGGACGCGTAGCCAGCATCCGTTTCCGGGTGCCGGAGGACCGCACTTATACCTTTGATGATATCGTAAAAGGCAGCATTTCTTTTAATTCCAAAGAAATGGGCGATTTTGTAATTGTGAAGAAGGATGGAATACCAACCTATAACTTTGCCGTAGCCGTGGATGACCATCTGATGGATATCTCTCATGTGCTGCGCGGAGAAGATCATATTTCCAACACGCCGCGCCAGTTGATGATCTATGAGGCCCTTGGCTGGGAAGCGCCGCTGTTTGGTCATATGACCCTGATTGTCGGTGATGATCACAAGAAGCTGAGCAAACGGAATGAATCTATCATTCAGTTCATTGAGCAATATGATCAACTGGGCTATCTGCCGGAAGCGCTGTTCAACTTCATTGCACTGCTTGGCTGGTCGCCGGAAGGTGAAGAGGAGATTTTCAGCAAAGAAGGGCTGATCTCGATCTTCAACGCGAACCGTCTCTCCAAGAGCCCGGCGGTTTTCGATACGAACAAGCTGGCTCATTTGAATAATCACTATATCAAGCATGCCGATCCAAAGCGGATCGCCGCGCTCGCCATTCCTCATTTGCAAAAAGCGGGAAGATTGCCGGAGACGCTTAACGAAGAACAGCAGGCCTGGGCGGAAAGCCTGGTTGCACTGTACCAGGAGCAGATGACTTCTGCTTCGAATATTGTGGAGCTATCCGAACTGTTTTTCCGCAGCCATGTGGAGCTTGAGTCGGAAGAAGCCGCTCAGATTCTTGCTGAGAGCCAGGTGTCTGAGGTTCTGTCCGCTTTTCTTGCCAAAGTAGAGGCGACGGATGATTTCACACCGGCAAATATGGCCGTCTTGATCAAAGAAGTGCAGAAAGAGACAGGACATAAGGGCAAAGCGCTGTTTATGCCGATTCGTGTCGCTTTGACCGGACAAACACATGGCCGTGATTTGAATGCAACGATTGTGCTGCTCGGCCGGGGCCAGGTCATTGAACGCCTGAAATCGCAAATTAAAGAGGCTTAGAACGGGATAACCGGATGCGGAGCCCCTTGTCAGGCCTTAGTCTTTTCGCTAAGATAGAAGAATATGATAATAGCTGGGATCAGGAAAAGTACGCGTATAAGGACAATTGCCAGAGAGAATAACCGCTAAGGGATATTTCCTTACAGGCTGGGAGTTATTCATTTGTCCGCCGCTGAACATGCGCCTGTGAGCTGCACGGTTGAGCATTTCTGCCTGGAATGTTAGACCGTGCCGGGAACGTTGCCGTTACAGACGCCAAGAGGGATGAAGCATTTACTGGCCAGGCATCATGAAGACAGTGAATTTGCAAAAGTCCAAGCAGAGTGGAACCGCGGTTATACGTCTCTGCAGCTTTATGCTGCAGGGGCGTTTTTTGTTGAAATTTCGGGGCGCAGTGTTCATTTCAAACCAAGGCTCATAGGATGCGTACAGATAGAAAGCGTGGGCCGGAGACAATACCTTCCTTATGCGTACCTGTAGACAGGAGGCGGGGAAGCCAAAGAAGAGGGGAACCGTGATGTTTAAGCATATCAAATCGGACATTCGGGCAGTATTCGACAACGATCCCGCAGCCCGCAGCTGGTTCGAGGTTGTCTTCACCTATGCCGGACTTCACGCCATTTGGGCGCACCGGCTCGCGCATTTTTTTTACAAGCGGCGCTGGTTTACGCTCGCACGAATCGTTTCCCAAATCAGCAGGTTCATGACCGGTGTTGAAATCCATCCTGGCGCTACCATCGGCAGCAGATTGTTTATCGACCATGGCATGGGAATTGTCATCGGAGAAACCTGTGAAATTGGTGATGATGTTATTATCTATCAAGGGGTTACGCTTGGAGGAACCGGGAAGGAAAAGGGGAAGCGGCATCCAACCGTCGGCAACAATGTTGTTATTGGCTCAGGCGCGAAAGTACTGGGATCGTTCCGGATCGGCGATAATTGCAATATCGGCTCCAATTCGGTGGTTCTGCGCGAAGTGCCGAGCAACAGCACCGTGGTTGGCAATCCTGGCCGGGTGGTCAAGCGCAACGGGGAACGGGTATCCGACCGCCTTGACCATACCAAGATGCCGGACCCGCTTATCGATTCCCTGCGCTTCCTGCAGAAAGAGATCGAGGAGATCAGAGAGCAGCTAGGCACAGAAGACAAGCAAAAACAAGAGCAGCGCAGGCTGGAAAGCCAGCAATATATCGGCGATTACGAAATATAATCAGGAAGGATTGGGAAAAGAATGGCTTTGCAAATCTACAACACAATGTCCCGCAGCAAGGAACTGTTTGCGCCGCAGGAACCAGGCAAGGTGAAAATGTACGTATGCGGTCCAACGGTATACGGCTATATGCATATTGGAAATGCCAGACCGATTATCGTTTTTGATATGGTGCGAAACTACCTGGAGCATATCGGCAATGAAGTGCAGTATATTACGAATTTCACGGATGTAGACGACAAGCTGATCCGCAAAGCGGAGGAAATGAACACCACTGTAGCTGAGGTAGCGGAGACTTTTATTGCGGCTTACAGTGAAGATATCGCGGGCCTGGGCGTGAAGCCGGCAACAATGAATCCGCGCGTAACACAGAGCATGGACCTGATTATTGAGTTCATCAAGGAGCTTGAGGAAAAAGGTTATGCTTATGAAAATGGGGGCGACGTCTACTACCGCACAGCCAAATTTGCCGATTACGGCAAGCTGTCCCGCCAGAACCTGGAGGAGCTGCACTTCGGCATCCGGGTAGAAGTGGATTCACGCAAAGAAAAGCCTGAGGATTTTGTGCTCTGGAAGGCAGCCAAACCTGGCGAAGTTCACTGGCACAGCCCTTGGGGCGACGGACGTCCCGGCTGGCATATTGAGTGCTCGGCTATGGCCCGCGAATTTCTTGGCGACACTATTGATATCCACGGCGGCGGGCAGGATCTGCAGTTCCCGCATCATGAATGCGAATGCGCCCAGACAGAAGCGTTAACAGGCAAGCCGCTCTCCAACTACTGGATGCACAACGGATTTATTAATATCGGCGACGAAAAAATGTCGAAATCGCTCGGCAACGGTCATCTCGTAAAAGACATCCGCGAGCGCTTCAAAGCCGGGACCATCCGTTATTTCATGCTCTCCACGCATTACCGCAATCCGTTGAACTTCACGGAAGAATCCATGCTGTCCGCTGAAAAAAGTGCTGAGCGTATTGCTCTTGCTGAGAGCAATGTGAAGCATCGGCTGGAGCTTGATCCAGCAGGTGCCGAAGGAGAGGCCAGCGGGCAGATCACGGAGCGCTTGTCAGCGATCATTAACAATTTTCATGCCAAAATGCAGGATGACTTCAACACGCCGGATGCGATTACGGCGGTGTTCGATTGGGTAAGCCTTGCGAACAACACACTTGCGAATACAGAGGCGCTGTCCGCAGACTTTGCCGCACTGCTGAAGGCTTTTGCCGAGATGAATGCGGTGCTGCGCCTTACTCCAGACCATGATGATGAGGTTGCCGGTGAAGAAGTGGAGCGTCTGATTGCTGAGCGGGCGGAGGCGCGCAAAAATAAGAACTGGAGCCGTTCCGATGAGATCCGCGATGAGCTGAACGCCATGGGCATCCTGCTTGAGGACACTCCGCAAGGCATGCGGTGGCGGCGGAAATGAGCGGGCCATTTCAACCGGAGAGCGCCTGGTTTCCCTATGAGCCTTCCAAGCAGGCCCGGCTGCTCCCGCCGCTCGTGCTGGCGTATGCAGGTGATGCCATTTACGAGGTGGCGGTCCGCCAGTACCTGATTTCGCTGCCGAACCTGCGCCCGAACCATCTGCACCGTGCAGCGACAGGATTAGTCTCGGCCAAAGCGCAGAGCACAATTCTGGCTTATCTTGAGCCGATGCTTACCGATGAGGAGAAGGAGGTTGCACGGCAAGGGCGGAATGCCAAGTCGGGGACAATTCCGAAAAATGCCGATGTGCTGGAATACCGCCACGCCACCGGGTTCGAATGTCTGATCGGCTATTTGTATTACACAGGCCAGCAGGCCAGAATACAAGAAATCGTTCACAGCAGCTTACAATACATGATGAACCGGTCGAAGTAAGGCTTTTTCGGGATATTCCGGGATAAGATTTATAGAACAGGAGGCATGAACATGGAAGAATTGAAGACAGAAGAGGAAGTGCTGGCTGGCAAGCATTCAGTGCTTGAAGCGCTTCGTGCCGGCCGTACCCTTAATAAAATATGGATTGCCGAAACGGCACAAAAGCATTTGACCGCACCGATCATCGCCGAAGCACGCAAAGCGGGGATTGTGATCCAGCATGTAGATAAAAGAAAGCTGGATCAGCTTGCCCCTGGAGTACAGCATCAGGGAGTAGTGGCACAGGCGGCGCCATTTGCCTATGCCGAGGTGGCGGATATTCTGGCAGCAGCAGAAGCCAAGGGGGAACCGCCGTTTCTTATTTTGCTGGATGAAATCGAAGATCCGCACAATCTGGGCTCTATTCTGCGTACCGCCGATTGCACCGGTGTGCATGGAGTCATTGTTCCCAAACGGCGCTCGGCACAGATAACAGCTACCGTATCCAAAACCTCCGCAGGTGCTGTGGAATATGTTCCTGTCGCACGGGTGACCAACCTCGGACAGACAATAGACCGGCTCAAGGAGCTGGGGGTCTGGGTAGTCGGTACCGATGTGGATACAGATCAGAATCTGTATGCCTCTGATATTTTTACTGGTCCGGTGGCTGTGGTGATCGGCAACGAGAATAAAGGGATGGGCCGTTTGATCCGGGAAAAATGCGATGTTCTGCTGAAGCTGCCTATGGCCGGAAAAATCAATTCGCTAAATGCTTCAGTCGCCGCAGGCGTTGTTATGTATGAGGTGCTGCGCCGCCGGCATCAGCAAGGGTAGCGATGGCTGACTGGCGTGATATTCTGCTTGTGGACGGATACAATATGATCGGCGGCTGGCCTGATCTTGCCGCATTGTCACAGACCGGCATGCAGGAAGCGCGCGACAGACTGCTGGATTTACTGGCAGATTATCAGGCATTCTCCGGGCTGCGTGTCATTGCCGTGTTCGATGCTTACCGTGTGCCTGGCCTCGGGCGTTCCTTTGTGCAGGGGAAAGTGCAGGTGTTCTTCACCAAGGAAAAAGAGACTGCGGATGAATGCATCGAGCGGCTAGTCGGTGAGTTCAGTCACCGCAGGCGGCAGATTCACGTAGCCACCAGTGATTTTATTGAGCAGCATGTCATTTTTGCCCAAGGCGCACTGCGGATATCCGCCCGGGAACTGCGGATTGCGATCGAAGAGAATCAGAAGCAGGTCAAGAAAGCAATCGAACCACAGAGCATCAGCTCCAAACGGAATTCCTTGGAAGAAAAGCTGCCGCCTGAAATGCGCAAACGGCTGGAGGACTGGCGCCGTCAGTGAAACTGCCGTAAGCTGTAGCATCTCTGGACGAAATGACATAAAATGTTATTGAAGATTGTTTTTGGACAATATGCGGTTGACGTTGTAAGGTAACATAATATATACTGGTCCTATATTTCGCGAAGTAACGATGTGTCTTGCGTTGCAGCCGGGGGGATTCTTGGTGAGTGTCGACCTCAAGGAAATAATGCTGTCCGAGTATGATTTCATAAGCGATGAAGAAATTGTCGAGATCTTCCGTGGTGGCGACAGTGGCGCATTGGAGCATTTAATTAACAAGTACCGTAACTTTGTCCGTGCCAAGGCCCGCTCATATTTTCTGATTGGGGCAGACCGTGAAGATATTGTGCAGGAAGGCATGATCGGCTTATATAAGGCAATTCGTGACTTCAAGGGCGACAAGCTCTCTTCATTCAAGGCATTTGCCGAGCTCTGCATTACCCGCCAGATTATTACCGCCATTAAGACAGCCACCCGCCAGAAGCATATTCCGCTCAATTCTTATGTCTCTTTGGACAAGCCCATTTATGATGAGGATTCTGACCGGACATTGATGGATGTCATTTGCGGAACCCAGGTGCTTGATCCTGAGGAGCTGATTATCAATCAGGAAGAATTCATCGGCCTGGAAGATAAGATGGCGGAGATTTTGAGTGATTTGGAACGCAAGGTTCTGATGCTCTATCTGGACGGACGGTCCTATCAGGAGATTGCTGAGGATTTGAAGCGGCATGTGAAGTCAATTGACAACGCTCTGCAGCGAGTGAAACGTAAATTGGAAAGATATCTGGAAGTGCGTGACAATTGATGATATAATGAACAGGAAAGGCTCGGACATCGAGTCTTTTTTTAGTGCATTAAGATATTTCAGTTGAAATGACAGGATTTTGGCCGCTTGACATTGACAGCAGGTTTATAGACTGATTGAATGCTCCATAATGGTAAGTAGGAACGGCTATGCCGTA
This sequence comes from Paenibacillus sp. BAC0078, assembly GCF_054483875.1. Classification (NCBI taxonomy): domain Bacteria; kingdom Bacillati; phylum Bacillota; class Bacilli; order Caryophanales; family Paenibacillaceae; genus Paenibacillus; species Paenibacillus sp. BAC0078. The sequence goes on along the minus strand of NZ_JBTLRW010000024.1, from coordinate 58,175 downwards.
AGAGAAGCATTAATTAATACCCTTTCGAAACATGGAAAAGGAAATGCCAAAGATGATATACGGCGCAAGGCTGGAGCACCCGAAATTACCCAATGCGATGGGGAATTCTTTCGTTGACACAGCAGTTGACATTATGCTAAAGTGTTTTAGGTAGGCCTAAATTCGCGGCTTTTTTTTAGGATCAATTTTGCGTCTTCTAATTTCAACGTTAGAAGGACGTCTTCGGGAGGTGCACATCATGCGGGTAATTATCACTTTGGCTTGTACAAGTTGCAAACAAAGAAACTATGCGACAACCAAAAACAAGCGAAATCACCCCGACCGCTTGGAGATGAAGAAATTTTGCAAGTTCTGTAACGAGCAAACTCCTCATCGCGAAACCAGATAGTCTTTGGAGGTGTAGTCGGCGTGAAACGTAGTTTCAAGTCTTTGTTTTCCTTTTTCACTGAGAGCTGGAGTGAACTTAAGAAGGTTCGCTGGCCCAGCCGTAAGGAACTGAAGAACTACACATTGATCGTTCTCGGTACAATTGTAGTGATCGCTCTTTACTTCTGGGTTCTGGACATCGGTATTTCCGCTGTGATCGAAAGGATTATTTAGAGAGGTCCCAGGTGGCTTGGTATGGAAAAAAGATGGTATGTTGTTCATACCTATTCCGGGTATGAGAATAAGGTTAAGGCCAATTTGGAAAAGCGCGTTGAGTCCATGGGCATGGAAGACAAAATATTCCGTGTTCTTGTTCCTATGGAAGAAGAACTGGTAAACAAGGACGGCAAGAAAAAAACCGTCATGCGTAAAGTTTACCCTGGTTATGTTTTGGTCGAAATGATTCAGACTGATGATTCTTGGTATGTGGTCCGCAATACGCCGGGCGTTACCGGTTTTGTCGGTTCGACAGGTTCCGGGTCCAAGCCTACTGCTCTGCTTCCGGAAGAAGTTGAACAAATTCTGAAGCATATGGGCATGGTTGAACCTAAAGCGAAGATTGATTTCGAAATTAAGGAATCCGTACGTATTATGGTTGGTCCCTTTGCGAATTTTGTGGGCTCCGTGGAAGAAATTTTGGCTGACAAGAGCAAGATCAAAGTGCATGTTAACATGTTTGGACGGGAAACCCCGCTGGAGTTGGATTTCACTCAAGTGGAGAAAATATAACAGTCGCAAGGGTTTCTTGTGGGAGAACGCGTTTTAGCGTTCGAATACCACTATTCACGCAAGGAGGTGTCACTCATGGCTAAAAAAGTTATTAAAATGGTGAAACTGCAGATTCCTGCAGGGAAAGCGAACCCAGCGCCTCCAGTAGGTCCGGCGTTAGGTCAAGCAGGTGTCAACATCATGGCATTCTGTAAGGAATTCAACGCTCGTACTGCCGACCAGGCTGGCCTGATCATTCCGGTTGAAATTACAGTATTTGAAGACCGTTCCTTTACCTTCATCACCAAAACTCCTCCGGCTGCCGTTCTGCTTCGCATCGCTGCTAAAGTAGAAAAAGGATCCGGTGAACCAAACAAGAAAAAAGTAGCGAAGCTGGGCCGCGCAGCGGTTCGTGAAATCGCTGAAACAAAAATGCCTGACCTGAACGCTGCATCTGTTGAAGCTGCAATGCGTATGGTTGAAGGTACTGCCCGCAGTATGGGGATCACAATCGAAGACTAATTAGTATTCGATGAACCGGTCATTTATGACCGTAATATGTGGGAGGAATTTCCGCTAATACCACAAAGGAGGAACATTTTCATGGCTAAACATGGTAAGAAGTACCAAGAATCAGCTAAGCTGATCAACAGCGAAGCTACTTACGAGCCTTCAGAAGCTGTAGAGCTTGTGAAAAAGGCGGCAACTGCCAAGTTCGACGAAACCGTTGAAGCAGCAGTTCGTCTGGGTGTAGACCCGCGTAAACAAGACCAAGCAGTTCGTGGTGTGGTTGTACTGCCTCACGGCACAGGTAAAACACAACGCGTGCTTGTTTTTGCAAAAGGTGAAAAAGCGAAAGAAGCGGAAGCTGCTGGCGCGGATTATGTAGGCGATCAGGATATGATCAACAAAATCCAACAGGGCTGGTTTGAATTCGACGTCTGCGTAGCTACACCTGATATGATGAGTGAAGTCGGTAAACTAGGTCGTCTGCTTGGTGGTAAAGGTCTCATGCCTAACCCTAAAGCCGGCACAGTTACTTTCGACGTTACCAAGGCTGTTCAAGAAATTAAAGCCGGTAAAATCGAATACCGTCTCGATAAAGCAGGTCAAATTCACGCGCCTATCGGTAAAGTGTCTTTCGATGCTGCACAACTGAACGATAACCTCAAAGCTCTGATCGACGCTCTGAACCGTGCGAAACCGGCTGCTGCCAAAGGTGTATACCTTAAAGGCGTTGCAATTTCGTCCACTATGGGACCTAGCGCTCGTGTGAACACAGCTGCTTTCAGATAAATAAAGGTTGACTCTCGCAGTCATCTTTGATAATCTATAACAGTTGTAAACTTTAAGGTGATCATTCTTGAACTTGAATATGCTTACCGTAGACAGTAGGTGCCGCAGGGCTTAATTTCCTACCGAGGTGTTGTGATAGAAACAAGAAGTGCCTGGCTTATGCCTGATCCACTTTCGTTTTATCAAGCCTTCGTGAATCTGCGGAGGCTTTTCTAATGCCTGCGTAGGAACGACGCGGATTCTTCGGGAAGAATCGTCGTGACATAATTTTTCAGGAGGTGTATACAATTGGCAAATGCAAAAGTAATCCAAGCTAAACAGGATGCGGTTGATGTTGTTACTGGCAAACTGCAGAACAGTGTTTCCACTGTTGTTGCGGACTACCGCGGATTGAACGTTGCCCAAGTAACCGAACTGCGTAAGCAGCTTCGTGAAGCTGGGGTTGATTTTCAAGTCCTGAAGAATACATTGGTTCGTCGCGCAACAGCTGCGGCTGAACTGACTGAACTCGATGCAGTTCTGACTGGTCCTACAGCGGTCGCTTTCAGCGAAACTGACGCAGTAGTAGCAGCTAAGATTCTGAACGATTTCGCTAAGAAGAACGACGCTCTGAAACTTAAAGGCGGCGTTGTAGAAGGCCGTGTCATTGATGCGGAACAACTGAAAGCACTGGCTGAGCTTCCTTCCCGCGAAGGTTTGCTGTCCATGCTGCTTAGCGTGCTTCAAGCTCCAATGCGCAACTTCGCGCTTGCAGTTAAAGCTGTCGCTGAGAAAGAAGAGCAAAGCGCGTAAGCCTTTGACTCTAGTCTCGTAACAAAACACAAACAAATTTAATTATAAAATGGAGGTTCAACCATGAGTAAAGAAGCAATCTTGGAAGCAATTAAAGGCATGAGCGTATTGGAACTGAACGACCTGGTTAAAGCAATCGAAGAAGAATTCGGCGTAACTGCTGCAGCTCCAGTTGCAGTAGGTGGCGGCGCTGCTGCTGCAGTTGTTGAAGAACAATCCGAATTTGATGTAGTTTTGACTAACGCTGGTGCTTCCAAAATCAATGTTATCAAAATCGTTCGCGAAATCACAGGTCTGGGCTTGAAAGAAGCTAAAGACCTCGTAGACAACGCACCTAAGCCAATCAAAGAAAAAGTAAGCAAAGAAGATGCAGAAGCTGTAAAAGCGAAATTGGAAGAAGCAGGCGCAGCTGTAGAACTGAAGTAATATAAGGTAATTAGGTTTTCTCCCGGAATGCGCAACGCGCATTCCGGTTCCAGCAACCCCCTTGAACTTGTTCAAGGGGGTTGCTCTATAAGGAAGATGCGAGCTTGCTAGAAAGAGTACAACGAAAGGGAGGATTTTATGTCGCAGCATTATTACTCGCAGCAGCCCGATGCACGTCATGACAGACGTACCATAGATACGGTGCTGAGAGGAAGAAGCCTCCGCTTTACCAGTGACGCCGGTGTTTTTTCCAAAGGAGACATTGATTTCGGCAGCCGTGTTCTGATTGAAGCAATGGATATTCCGGATGGATCGTTTGTGCTTGATGTAGGGTGTGGTTATGGGCCTATTGGGATTAGTGCAGCTTATCTGACACCCAAAGGACATGTGACTATGATTGATATCAACAGCCGTGCAGTGGAGCTTGCCCGTGAGAATGCCCGAAACAACGGAGTGGGCAATGTAACGGTTATGGAGAGTGATGTGCTCTCCGCAGTGAGCGGACAGAAATTTGATGTGATACTGACGAACCCTCCGATCCGTGCCGGCAAGGCGGTAGTGCATCAAATTTTTGAAGAAGCACATGAGCATCTGAATGATGGTGGAACGCTGTGGATTGTGATTCAGAAGAAACAAGGGGCTCCATCGGCTGTGGCTAAGCTTGAGAGCTTGTTCCCGGATGTGGAAGAAGTGGGGAAAGACAAAGGGTATCGAATCATTAAGGCGCAAAAATAAAATATATAACCTGTTGACAGGCGATGTCGATAGTGTTATTATTATAAAATGTCAGTATTAAGCTAGGCTCCATGTCTTTAGTTTGCTGAAATGTCAAGTGATATATTGTCGCCGGTAAGCGCATGCCGTACGGCAAGTTTTTGCGAATTCAGTTCTCTATGTTCCTGTCACGGCGAAGGTCGCCGGGGCAATAGATAATAGCGCATAAACTGTTGCTTGGTGACGTATAATACTTACGTTTTAGGCAAATCTACTGGATAAGGAGTATTTTGGCCGTGGAAAGATGCGCTCTTTTTTCGAAGATTTCGATAAGGGCTTTTCTTCATTTATGGCTGAATCCTTATGTTATGGTTCCATTATACGGGTCCAAACAAGGGTTCGCAATCAATTTTTAAGTGAGTAGACATGAGGGGTGAGTAAAGTTGGCAGGACATCTTGTTCAGTATGGTCGACGCACTCGGCGGAGCTATGCGAGAATTAAAGAGGTACTCGAGGTCCCTAACCTGATCGAGATCCAACAAAAATCTTATGATTGGTTTTTGGAGGAAGGATTGCGGGAAATGTTTCAGGATATCTCGCCGATCCAGGATTTCACGGGTAATTTGGTACTTGAGTTCATTGATTACAGCCTAGGCGAACCGAAGTATACGGTTGACGACGCTAAAGAGCGGGACGTAACATATGCGGCTCCTCTACGTGTGAAAGTGCGGCTCATTAATAAGGAGACCGGTGAGGTCAAAGAGCAGGAAGTGTTCATGGGAGATTTCCCGCTGATGACGGAGACCGGCACTTTTATTATCAATGGTGCGGAACGGGTTATTGTCAGCCAGTTGGTTCGCTCTCCAAGCGTCTATTTCAGCACGAAAGTAGATAAGAACGGCAAAAAAACCTACACCGCCACAGTAATTCCAAACCGCGGAGCCTGGCTTGAGCTGGAAACCGATGCTAAGGACATCATGTACGTCCGCATCGACCGGACGCGTAAAATTCCGGTTACCGTGCTTCTGCGTGCTCTCGGGTTCGGCAGTGATGCCGAAATTCTGGAACTGCTGGGCAATGATGAATATATTCGCAATACGCTGGATAAAGACAATACGGACTCTACGGAGAAGGCGCTTATCGAAATCTACGAGCGTCTGCGTCCGGGCGAACCGCCGACACTGGATAACGCCAAGAGCCTTTTGGTTGCGCGTTTCTTCGATCCAAAACGCTATGACTTGGCCAATGTAGGCCGTTACAAAATCAACAAGAAGCTGCACATTAAGAACCGGCTGTTTAATCAGCGTCTGGCGCAACCACTGGTTGATGAAGCCACAGGAGAAATTCTGGCGGAATCCGGACAAATGGTTGACCGCAGACTTCTTGATGAGCTGATTCCTTATTTCGAGAAGGATGTCGCTGCCAAAACCTACCGTGTAACCGGCGGGGTGCTGGACAGTGAAGATATTCCGCTGCAAACGATCGACGTGTTCTCTCCGATCGAGGAAGGCCGGGTTATCAAGCTGATTGCCAACGGCAATATCGACAAATCCGTTAAGCATATTACCCAGGCTGATATTATCTCCTCAATCAGCTACTTTATTAATTTGCTGCACGGTATCGGCAACACGGATGACATTGACCACTTGGGTAACCGTCGTCTGCGTTCCGTTGGTGAATTGCTGCAGAACCAATTCCGTATCGGGCTGTCCCGTATGGAGCGCGTGGTGCGTGAGAGAATGTCGATTCAGGATGCGAACGCAATTACACCGCAGGCTCTGATCAATATTCGTCCGGTTATCGCATCTATTAAAGAGTTCTTCGGCAGCTCCCAGCTGTCACAGTTTATGGACCAGACGAACCCGCTGGCAGAACTTACGCATAAACGTCGTCTGTCTGCACTCGGACCAGGCGGTCTGACTCGTGAACGCGCGGGCTTTGAGGTTCGTGACGTCCATCACAGTCACTACGGCCGGATGTGTCCAATTGAAACGCCAGAAGGTCCGAACATCGGTCTGATCAACTCCTTGTCCACCTTTGCCCGCATCAATGAATACGGCTTTATTGAAGCTCCGTATCGTTGGGTGGACCCGAAGACCGGCAAGGTAACGGAGCATATTGATTATCTGACCGCCGATGAAGAAGATAACTATGTAGTTGCCCAGGCAAATGTACAGATCGATGAAGATGGAACCTTTAAAGAGGACATGGTTATCGTTCGTTACAACAAGGATTCAGATAACATTACCACTATGGCCAGCAGTCGTGTTGACTACATGGACGTATCGCCAAAACAGGTCGTATCCGTCGCTACGGCGCTCATCCCGTTCCTGGAGAACGATGACTCCAACCGCGCACTGATGGGATCGAACATGCAGCGCCAAGCTGTTCCGTTGTTGATTCCGAAGGCACCGCTGGTTGGTACAGGGATGGAGCATAAATCCGCTAAGGATTCCGGTGTATGTATTGTTTCCAAATATGACGGTATTATCGAACGCTCCTCTGCCAATGAAATTTGGCTGCGCCGTGTTGAAACTGTTGACGGCAAGGAAGTTAAAGGCGATATCGTTAAGTATAAATTGCATAAATTCATGCGTTCGAACCAGGGTACCTGCATCAATCAACGCCCGCTTGCTAAACGGGGCGATATTGTGAAGAAAGGTGATATCCTGGCAGATGGTCCTTCTACAGAAATGGGCGAATTGGCTCTGGGCCGCAACGTAGTCGTTGCGTTCATGACTTGGGAAGGCTACAACTACGAGGATGCGATCCTGCTGAGTGAGAAGCTGGTTAAGGAAGATGTATACACTTCGATCCATATCGAGGAATACGAATCCGAAGCCCGCGATACGAAGCTCGGACCTGAAGAAATTACACGTGACATTCCGAACGTGGGTGAAGAAGCGCTGCGCAATCTCGACGAGCGCGGTATCATCCGCATCGGTGCGGAAATCAACGCCGGCGATATTCTTGTTGGTAAAGTAACTCCTAAGGGTGTAACTGAGCTGACTGCTGAAGAACGCCTGCTCCATGCTATCTTTGGTGAGAAGGCACGTGAAGTTCGTGATACCTCTTTGCGCGTTCCTCATGGTAGTGATGGTATTATCGTTGACGTAAAAGTATTCACACGCGAGAACGGCGATGAGCTGCCTCCGGGTGTTAACCAACTGGTTCGTGTCTACATCGCTCAGAAACGTAAGATTTCTGAAGGTGACAAGATGGCCGGACGTCACGGTAACAAGGGTGTCGTTGCCCGTATCCTGCCAGAAGAAGATATGCCTTTCCTTCCTGACGGTACGCCGGTACAGGTTGTCCTGAACCCGCTGGGTGTACCTTCGCGTATGAACATCGGGCAGGTGCTCGAAGTCCATCTCGGTATGGCTGCACTTCGTCTCGGTATTCACGTAGCAACGCCGGTATTCGACGGTGCGCGCGAGTATGACGTATTTGATACGATGGAAGAAGCAGGTATGCAGCGTAATGGTAAAACCGTGCTTTATGACGGGCGCACAGGTGAACGCTTCGAGCGTGAAGTTACGGTCGGTGTCATGCACATGATCAAACTGGCGCACATGGTTGACGATAAGATTCATGCCCGCTCCACGGGTCCTTACTCTCTCGTTACCCAGCAGCCACTCGGCGGTAAAGCCCAGTTCGGTGGACAGCGTTTCGGGGAAATGGAAGTTTGGGCGCTTGAAGCTTATGGCGCTGCCTATACACTGCAAGAAATCTTGACCGTGAAATCCGATGACGTGGTTGGCCGCGTGAAGACGTATGAGTCCATCGTCAAAGGTGAAAATGTTCCAGAACCGGGTGTTCCGGAATCGTTCAAAGTATTGATCAAGGAGCTGCAGTCACTGGGTATGGATGTGAAAATCCTCAGCGGCGACGAGCAGGAAATTGAGATGAAGGAACTGGACGATGAGGACGAGACGTCAGGCGACAAGCTGAGCCTTAATTTGGAAGGCGCAGAGGTCGGAATAGAGTAGTTAGCCAGCAGGACATTAATTTCATCTAAAAATGGACCGCGCCCTCTGTCGACTTCACCGTCAACAGAGGGCTGTGCGGTACTAAATCAGGATATAGGTTAAGGAGGGTTGCTCCTTGTTGGACGTTAACAATTTTGAATTTATGAAAATCGGGCTCGCTTCTCCGGAAAAAATTCGTTCTTGGTCCCGCGGAGAAGTTAAAAAACCGGAAACCATTAACTATCGTACGTTAAAACCGGAGAAGGAAGGTCTTTTCTGCGAACGTATTTTCGGACCGCAAAAGGACTGGGAATGTCATTGCGGTAAATACAAACGCGTCCGTTACAAAGGCGTTGTGTGCGATCGCTGCGGCGTTGAAGTTACCCGCGCTAAAGTTCGCCGCGAACGTATGGGCCACATTGAGCTGGCAGCTCCTGTTTCTCATATCTGGTATTTCAAAGGGATTCCGAGCCGTATGGGTCTGGCGCTTGACATGTCCCCAAGATCACTTGAAGAGATCATCTACTTCGCATCGTATGTTGTAACTGATCCAGGTGAAACTCCTCTTGAGAAAAAGCAACTATTGTCCGAGAAAGAATACCGCAGCTACCGTGAAAAATATGGCTACGGATTCCAAGCCGGCATGGGTGCTGAGGCTGTCAAAAAGCTGCTTCAGGATATCGACATTGATAAAGAACTGGAATTCCTCAAAGAAGAGCTGCGTACGGCCCAAGGCCAGCGGCGCAATCGGGCGATTAAGCGTCTGGAAGTTATCGAGGCTTTCCGCAACTCCGGCAACAAGCCTGATTGGATGATCATGGATGTGCTTCCGGTTATCCCTCCAGAGCTTCGTCCAATGGTTCAGCTCGATGGCGGACGTTTTGCTACGTCTGACCTCAATGATCTGTACCGCCGTGTAATTAACCGGAACAACCGTCTCAAGAGACTGCTGGATCTCGGCGCTCCTGATATTATTGTGCAGAATGAAAAGCGCATGCTACAGGAAGCTGTCGATGCATTGATCGACAACGGCCGCCGTGGTCGTCCAGTAACAGGTCCTGGTAACCGTCCGCTCAAATCTCTCAGCCATATGCTGAAAGGTAAACAAGGACGTTTCCGCCAGAACTTGCTCGGTAAACGCGTTGACTATTCCGGTCGTTCCGTTATCGTCGTAGGACCTTACCTGAAGATGTATCAATGCGGTCTTCCGAAAAAAATGGCGCTTGAATTGTTCAAGCCGTTCGTCATGAAAGAACTTGTTAACAAAGGACTTGCCCATAATATCAAGAGCGCAAAACGCAAGGTTGAGCGCGTAAGCCCTGAGGTATGGGATGTGCTTGAGGAAGTAATCAGAGAGCATCCGGTTCTGCTAAACCGTGCTCCTACGCTTCACAGACTTGGTATTCAAGCTTTCGAACCGATTCTGGTGGAAGGTCATGCAATCCGTCTTCACCCGCTCGTATGTACGGCTTATAACGCCGACTTTGACGGTGACCAGATGGCGGTGCACGTTCCTTTGTCAGCAGAAGCTCAAGCAGAAGCACGTATTCTCATGCTGGCATCCGGTAACATCCTGAACCCTAAGGATGGTAAACCGGTAGTTACCCCTTCCCAGGATATGGTCCTTGGTACATTCTACCTGACCATGGACAACAAGGAAGAAAAGGGAACAGGCATGATTTTGCGTACCGTGAACGAAGCTGTTTCGGCTTATCAGCGCGGAACCGCAGGCTTGCATGCCCGTGTGGCTATTCCTGCTAAAGCGCTCGGCAAGACCAGCTTCACTGAGGCGCAGCAAGGAGCAATGCTGATCACAACAATCGGTAAGATTATCTTCAACGAAATCTATCCGAGCAGTTTCCCATATATCAACGAAGCAACCAAAGCAAATCTGCTGCAAGGCACACCGGAAAAGTATTTCATCTATGAAAAAGGTGCGGATATCCGCGAACTGATCATGGCTGCTCCGGATGCAAGTGCGGTGGGTAAGGAATATCTGGGGCTCATTATTGCCCGCTGCTTCGAAACCTATCACACAACCAAAACCTCTATGATTCTGGATAGAATCAAACAACTCGGCTTTACTTATTCCACACGCTCCGGTGTTACGGTTGCTGTTTCCGACGTCGTTGTGCCTGAAGAAAAAGCCACCATTCTTAAAGAGTCTGAGGCCAAGGTTGATGTGGTTGCTAATCAATACCGCCGCGGTCTGATTACTAACGATGAACGGTATGACCGTGTTATCGAGATTTGGTCCAAGACGAAGGATGACTTGACCAATATCCTGCTGAAGTCGATGGACCGCTTCAACTCCATCATGCTCATGGTCGACTCCAAGGCGCGCGGTAACAAATCGCAGATCACCCAGCTTGGTGGTATGCGCGGTCTGATGGCTACACCTTCAGGACGAATCTTTGAATTGCCAATCAAGGCGAACTTCCGTGAAGGCCTGACAGTCCTCGAGTACTTTATCTCTACTCACGGCGCGCGTAAAGGTCTGGCGGATACAGCGCTGCGTACAGCGGATTCAGGTTACCTGACCCGCCGTCTCGTTGACGTGGCACAGGACGTTATCGTCCGTGAAGAGGATTGCGGAACCGATAAAGGCTTCACGGTTAGCCGCATCCAGGATGGCAAGGAAGTTATCGAGGACCTGTACGACCGTATTGAAGGCCGTTACTCCTTTGAAACTGTCCGTCATCCGGAAACGAAGGAAATTATCGTTCACCGGAATGATCTGATTGACTCCGACAAGGCAGAGGAAATTGTCAATGCCGGTGTTACCAAGCTGCAGATCCGCTCTGTACTGAGCTGCCGTGCCCGTCACGGAGTCTGCAAGAAGTGCTACGGACGCAACCTGGCAACAGGCAAGTTCGTGGAAATCGGGGAAGCAGTCGGCATTATCGCCGCCCAATCCATCGGTGAACCAGGAACACAGCTTACCATGCGTACGTTCCATACCGGGGGGGTTGCCGGTGATGACATCACGCAAGGTTTGCCGCGTATCCAAGAGCTGTTTGAAGCCCGTAACCCTAAAGGTCAGGCTACAATCAGTGAGATTGACGGGGTAATCAAGGAAATCCGCGAAACTAAGGACCGCCGTGAAATCGAGGTTCAAGGTGAAGCTGAATCCAAGACTTATTCCATCACTTATGGTTCACGCCTGCGTGTCAGTGAAGGCCAGGAGATTGAAGCCGGCGATGAGCTGACAGACGGTTCGATTGACCCTAAAGAAATGCTGCGCATCAAAGGGATCCGCGGGGTACAGAACTACATTCTGCAAGAAGTGCAGCGTGTATACCGTAACCAGGGCGTTGAAATCAATGATAAGCACATTGAAGTTATGATCAAGCAGATGCTGCGTAAGATCCGTATTATCGACGCTGGAGATACTAACCTCCTGCCTGGCGCATTTGCGGATATTTACGAATATGAAACAGCTAACAAGGAAGCAATCCTTTCCGGTAATGAGCCAGCTGTTGCCAAACCGGTACTGCTCGGTATTACCAAAGCTTCCCTTGAGACAGATTCATTCCTGTCTGCTGCATCTTTCCAGGAAACAACACGCGTCCTGACAGATGCTGCAATTAAGGGTAAAGTGGATAAGCTGCTCGGTCTCAAAGAAAATGTTATCATTGGTAAGCTGATTCCTGCTGGTACTGGCATGAATCGTTACCGCAACGTCAAGCTGACAGATCCGAATGAAGAGAGCGTAGAAGAAGCTCTAGAAACGGTTCCGGCTGAATAATTGAATAATCACAGTTGGCAGATTCCGCGTCACGGTTCCCAATAAATCGTGGCGCGGCTGACTGCTGTGAATATTAATAAATTTATTGCTGATTTTCTTGACATCAACTGATGATAATGCTAATATGTCTAAGGTGCGTGAGTAGCCTTGTTATTCTTAATCATTGGAGGTAAGCTTTTATTATGACTGATGATATGGGACTGCAGGATGCTCAGGTCAAGATCGGTTCCAAACAAACCGTTAAGGCGGTAGAGTTGGGCCAAGCTGCAGAAGTCTATGTGGCGGAGGACGGAGATCAACGGCTTACTTCCAGAATTGTATTGCTTTGCAACAAACAAGGCGTGAAGGTCACCTATGTGGATACCATGCTGAACTTGGGCAAAGCCTGCGGTATAGAAGTTGGTGCTGCTATGGCAGCCGTCTTAAAACAATAGCAAGAGAAACGTTTTTGTACCGGGGGTACACTTCGGTGGCAAGAACTTTTCATTTGTCTTTTTATGAACCACCTGGGTCTGTGGACTTAACGTTCATAAATAGATTACTACTTCAGGAAGGGGGTGGCACAACAATGCCAACTATTAACCAATTGGTTCGTAAAGGCCGTCAAGCCAAAATCGACAAATCCAAATCTCCTGCTCTTCAAAAAGGGTTCAACGCCCTGAAGCGTGAGGCTACGAATTTGAGCGCTCCGCAAAAACGCGGTGTATGCACTCGTGTAGGCACAATGACTCCACGTAAACCAAACTCTGCACTTCGTAAGTATGCCCGTGTTCGTTTGACGAACCGTCTTGAGGTGACTGCTTACATCCCGGGGATCGGACATAACCTTCAAGAGCACAGTGTTGTATTGCTGCGCGGAGGTAAAGTAAAAGACCTTGCAGGGGTTCGTTACCACATCGTACGTGGGGCTCTGGATACAGCAGGTGTAGCTAACCGGATGCAAGCTCGCTCCAAATATGGCGCGAAACGTCCTAAGGCTAAGAAATAAGATCAGAATCCGAATAATAACCATTTAAGAAAGGGGGATATCCATGCCACGCAAAGGTCCAGTTACTAAGAGAGACGTACTGCCGGATCCATTGTATAATAGCAAGTTGGTTACTCGTTTGATCAACCGCATTATGCTGGATGGTAAGAGAGGTGTCGCTCAAAGCATTCTGTACAATTCGTTCAAGCTGATTCAAGAACGTACGGGTAAAGAACCGATGGAAGTTTTCGAAGCTGCCATCAAGAATATCATGCCGGTTTTGGAAGTCAAAGCTCGTCGTGTCGGCGGTGCTAACTACCAAGTACCTATCGAGGTTAAACCTGAAAGACGTACTGCTTTGGGATTACGTTGGCTCGTGAACTACTCTCGCAACCGCGGTGAGAAAACTATGGAAGAGCGTTTGGCGGCTGAGATTATCGACGCTTCCAACAACACAGGCGCTTCCGTTAAGAAACGCGAAGACACGCACAAAATGGCTGAAGCGAACAAAGCGTTTGCTCACTACCGCTGGTAGGATTAAGGTCATTCAACTAATCTATATTTTGAAGGGAGACCCAATTCATGGCAAGAGAGTTCTCCTTAAAAAATACACGTAATATCGGGATCATGGCACATATTGATGCTGGTAAGACTACTACCACAGAGCGGATTCTTTTCTACACAGGCCGTACGCACAAAATCGGTGAAGTTCACGAAGGCGCTGCTACAATGGACTGGATGGAACAAGAACAAGAGCGCGGGATCACTATTACTTCCGCTGCTACAACCGCTGCATGGAAAGGTCACCGCATCAATATCATTGATACCCCAGGACACGTTGACTTCACTGTTGAAGTTGAACGTTCCCTGCGTGTATTGGATGGGGCAGTAGGCGTTTTCAGTGCGAAAGAGGGCGTAGAGCCTCAGTCTGAAACCGTATGGAGACAGGCTGACCGGTATGGCGTTCCCCGTATCGCTTATGTTAACAAGATGGATATCATCGGCGCGGACTTCCTTAACGTTGTTAAGGACATGCGTGATCGTCTGCAAGCGAACGCAGTTGCAATCCAACTGCCAATCGGTGCAGAAAATGATTTCGTTGGTATCATTGACCTGGTTGAGCAAAAAGCTCATATGTTCAAAGACGATCTGGGTCAAAACATCGAAGTTACAGATATTCCGGCGGAATTTCTGGAACAAGTTGAGGAACTGCGTCTCGAGCTGATCGAGAAGGTTGCAGAACTCGACGAAGATCTGACTATGAAGTACCTTGAAGGTGAAGAAATTACAGTCGAAGAGATCAAAGGCGCGCTGCGCAAAGGCGTATGCGAAGTTAAGATCTTCCCTGTAATCGTTGGATCCTCCTACCGCAACAAAGGGGTTCAGCTTATGCTGGACGCTGTTGTTGATTACTTGCCATCCCCGCTGGATGTACCTGCTATTCAAGGTCATCTGGACGACGGTTCTGAAGCGGTTCGCCATTCTTCGGATGAAGAGCCATTCTCCGCACTGGCATTTAAAATCATGACAGACCCTTATGTTGGTAAACTTACGTTCTTCCGCGTGTATTCCGGTATCCTGGAATCCGGTTCTTACGTAGTGAACGCTACTAAGAACAAACGCGAGCGTATCGGCCGTATTCTGCAGATGCATGCTAACAGCCGTCAAGAAATCTCCATCGTTTACGCTGGTGATATCGCAGCAGCAGTTGGTCTGAAAGACACAAGTACAGGCGATACTCTTTGCGACGAGAAACATCCGGTCATCCTGGAGTCGATGAACTTCCCTGATCCGGTTATCGAAATCGCAGTTGAACCAAAAACCAAAGCCGACCAAGATAAATTGGGCGTTGCTCTCGGTAAGCTGACTGAAGAAGATCCAACTCTTCGTGCGCATACTGATGAAGAAACTGGCCAAACCATCCTGGCAGGTATGGGTGAGCTTCACCTTGACATTATCATCGACCGTATGCGCCGTGAATTCAAAGTAGAAACCAACGTGGGTAAACCACAGGTTGCTTACCGCGAAACATTCAAGGCACCAGCACGCGTCGAAGGTAAATTCGTTCGCCAATCCGGCGGTCGCGGTCAGTACGGTCACGTATGGGTTGAATTTGAACCTCTCGAGCCAGGTACTGGCAGCCAATTCGAAAGTAAAGTTGTCGGTGGTTCCGTTCCTAGAGAATACATCGCTCCTGCACTTGCCGGTATTGAAGAGCAAATGAAAAACGGCGTACTTGCAGGCTTCCCGCTTGTAGACGTTAAGGCAACCATCGTTGATGGTTCTTACCATGATGTAGACTCCAACGAAATGGCGTTCAAAATCGCCGGCTCGATGGCACTCAAAGCAGCTAAAGACAAGTGTAAGCCTGTCCTGCTTGAGCCAATCATGAAAGTGGAAGTAACTGTTCCTGAGGAATACATGGGCGATGTTATGGGTATGCTGAACTCCCGTCGCGGTAGAATCGAAGGTATGGATTCCCGTGGTGGTGCGCAAATTATCCGTGCTAAGGTACCTCTTTCCGAAATGTTCGGATACTCCACAACACTCCGTTCCGGTACTCAAGGACGCGGCGTATTCTCGATGGAACTTTCTCACTACGAAGAAGTGCCTAAGACTATCGCAGAAGAAATCGTCTCCAAGAACAAAGGCGCAGAGTAATCAAACTGTTTTAACTTGCCACCCGGGCCTCTAACACTCAGTCACCCTAGAATTTAAGTACCGGTGTGGCTCTAAAATAAAGGAACCCCATTATAAGGAGGAACTGTTCAAATGGCAAAGGCAAAGTTTGAACGTACTAAACCGCACGTTAACATCGGTACAATCGGTCACGTTGACCATGGTAAAACAACTCTGACTGCTGCAATCACAACTGTACTGTCCAAGAAATACGGCGGTGCTGCTGTAGCATTCGACCAAATCGACAAAGCTCCAGAAGAACGCGAACGTGGTATCACTATCTCCACAGCTCACGTTGAATATGAAACTCCTAACCGTCACTACGCACACGTAGACTGCCCTGGACACGCCGACTATGTTAAAAACATGATCACTGGCGCAGCGCAAATGGACGGAGCTATCCTGGTTGTATCCGCAGCTGACGGCCCAATGCCACAGACTCGCGAACACATCCTGTTGTCCCGTCAGGTAGGCGTTCCTTACATCGTTGTATTCCTGAACAAATGCGACATGGTTGAAGACGAAGAGTTGCTTGAACTGGTTGAAATGGAAGTACGCGATCTGCTGAACGAATACGAATTCCCAGGCGATGACACTCCAATCGTTCGTGGTTCCGCTCGTGAAGCTCTGCAGAACCCTGATGGCGACTGGGCTGCTAAGATCGTTGAAATGTTCGAAACTATCGACACTTACATCCCACTGCCAGAACGCGACACTGACAAGCCTTTCTTGATGCCAGTCGAAGACGTATTCTCCATCACTGGCCGCGGTACCGTGGCAACTGGCCGTGTAGAACGCGGAACAGTTAAAGTTGGGGAAGAAGTTGAAATCGTTGGTATTCACGAAGATAAGAAAAAATCCGTTGTTACGGGCGTTGAAATGTTCCGTAAATTGCTGGATTCCGCTCAAGCGGGCGACAACATCGGCGCACTCTTGCGTGGTGTTGACCGTAACATGATCGAGCGCGGCCAAGTATTGGCTAAGCCGAACTCCGTTAACCCACACACTGAGTTCACTGCTCAGATCTACGTTCTGACTAAAGAAGAAGGCGGACGTCACAAACCTTTCTTCACTGGTTACCGTCCACAGTTCTACTTCCGTACAACTGACGTAACTGGTATCATCAACCTGCCAGAAGGTACTGAAATGGTTATGCCTGGTGACAACATCACTGTAACCGTACAACTGATCTCCCCTATCGCTATTGAAGAGGGTACTAAATTCTCCATCCGCGAAGGTGGCCGTACAGTTGGCGCCGGTACTGTAGCATCTATCCAAAAATAATTTGGCTCTATCCATTAGGATAGATCTGAACTATAAAAGCAGGGACTCTTCATTCGAAGAATCCCTGCTTTTTTTTTGCGGTAATCAGTATGACTATTACAGTTTAACCTCGTACTCACAGCAATCATGCCCCGTAGCATTACATTTAATTTCTTTTACAGATACTTTGCGTCCCATTATATTGGATAGAGTTCCTTCCAACTCACAGATCATCTTCTCCTCTTCAAGGGTGGACATCCCTTACAAAAGCAACTACTAAAGATATTGATTTTGTGGTCATCAGAACGAACAATACGGGGAACCCCGATTTTTATGCTTCAAAAAGCTGGAGCAATGGAGTCCGATAACATTATCACAGTAGAAATTAAAGATATGGAAGCACTCCTCCATTTAGCTGAAGTCGATGATTATGGAACTCTAGATATTCTGTAGAAACTGATTTCTATTCGTGTTTTTCGACATAAAACGACAATATTCCTTATATAACTTTTATTTTTCAACAATATTCTACAAAAAACTACTTAAAATTCTTTGCATTTATCACATTCTTAAAGTAGAATATTTCTATACACTGATGTTAATTATTAGGAATTTAAGGGAGGTTAGCATGGGGAAGCGTCCTTTTTCTTTTTTACATGGTTTGACTTCGCGTAATGCAAGCAAGGAAGCTCCAGCCAATCACTCGATAGACCGTCACGATTATAACCACACGGTTGAAGCTTCATATCATACCCTTGAGGGCCATGATGAGTTGAACGAACAGATGCGGATGATAGACTTGTCTGAAGAAGACTTGAGTTTATTACGCCAAATGAAGCCCATTGTAGAGAAGAAAATCGACTACATAACCGATCAGTTCTATAATACTGTACTCGGTGTGAGCAAATTGGAAGCAATCATTCTGGAGCACAGCAGTATAGAACGCCTCAAAAGGACTCTTCGCGGACATATTATCGAGATTTTTAACGGGAACTTAAATGAAGAATATATCGCCAAACGCCTGGCTATTGCCAAAATCCATAAACGGGTAGGCTTGGAGCCCAAGTGGTACTTGTCTGCTTTTCAAAACCTGCAAAACGTGTTTATTACAGTCATATATAATGAAACGAACGAGGACAGCGAGCGGCTAAAGGTTGTTCAGACGGTGATAAAGCTGCTGAATCTGGAGCAACAGCTAGTGCTCGAGGCTTATGAGAAAGAAAACATTCGTGAGAAAGAAGAACAGTATTTGGCTGTGAAAAATGAACTGAAGCAGAAAATTGCCGAGTTCAGCGGTGAGCTTGTAGATCTGAGCATTGATACTAATGCAGCAGTAGAGCAGCTGGTGGCGAGCAGCAATGAAGTGAACAATACTTTCAGGAGAACTGCCGCGTCTGCTCTGGAGTCGCAGGGGATGGCCACAGAGGGGCATGGGCATCTCGATAGTCTTACTGACCAAATCAGTCTCATTTATGAAAGCACGCACGCAATGGAACGCTCGGTGAATGAATTGAGCAGTTCTTCCAAGCAAATTCAGAAAATTGTTGCCGCCGTGCAGGATATAGCTGATCAGACGAAAATATTATCACTTAATGCTACTATAGAAGCTGCAAGAGCTGGTGCGCACGGCAAAGGGTTCAGCGTAGTTGCCGGGGAGATCAGCCGCCTGGCGGAGGACACCAAAAATACGGTTGTGCGGATAGGAGAGCTGACTCATCAATCGGGAAGTCTCACTTTACAGGTTGTAGGAGAGATCCGAAAGGTTCAGGAGTTGACGAAGAGCGGCAAAGTTCAATCCATTGAGACCAGCCGGTTGTTCAGTGATATAGTGAATTCCATGCAGTCCAGCACACAGGAGATCGTGGCCGTCGAAGAAGAGATAAAAGTATTGATTCAGACCATTGAAGGAATAGGGACAACAACAGCGCAGACTGCAGCTTCTGCAGAGTATTTTAAGTCGGCGACGGAAAATCTTTGAGCGGGCAAACAGCGTATGAAAAAATCATGCGCTGTTTTTGCATTTTTGCTTGCAATGTTCCTGCCTATTATATATAATAATAAATGTTGTTCTGAGACGTTGCGATGATGTGAGAGGTTACTGACACACCCGGCCCCTTTGCCATGAGGTCGACGTCAGAAAATTTTCACGGAGTATGTCCGATAATAAATTGGGCGATAGAAGGAGGGACTAAAATGGCAAAGCAAAAAATTCGTATCCGCTTGAAAGCATACGACCACAGAATTCTTGATCAATCCGCAGAGAAAATCGTTGAAACAGCAAAACGTTCGGGTGCTGGTGTATCCGGGCCGATTCCGTTGCCAACTGAGAAACAAGTTGTTACTATTCTCCGTGCGGTACACAAGTACAAGGATTCCCGTGAACAGTTTGAAATGCGTACTCACAAACGTCTGATTGACATTGTGAATCCAACACCACAAACTGTGGATGCCTTGATGCGCTTGGATCTACCGTCCGGTGTAGATATCGAAATCAAATTGTAATACTACTATTAAGCAACTAGGAAAAGAAAAGAGGTGTCAACATGAAAGGTATCTTGGGAAAAAAACTCGGTATGACTCAAGTGTTTACTCCAGAAGGTAATGTAATTGCCGTTTCGGTTATCGAAGCTGGACCTTGTGTGGTACTGCAAAAGAAAGACCTGAATATCGACGGATATGAAGCAGTGCAGTTGGGCTTTTCCGATAAGAAAGAAAGCCGCTCCAACAAGCCTGAACAGGGTCACGCCAAAAAGGCAAATGCAACACCTAAGCGCTACGTTCGCGAAATTCGCGGTGTTGACCTCGGGACACTCGAGGTTGGACAAGAGCTGAAGGCTGATATCTTCACTGAAGGCGAATTTGTTGACGTAACTGGTACAACTAAAGGTAAAGGTTTCCAAGGCGTTATCAAACGTTGGGGCCAAAGCCGCGGACCAATGGCACACGGATCGCGTTACCACAGAAGACCGGGTTCCATGGGTTCCATTCAAGCTAACCGCGTTCCTAAGGGCAAACGCCTGCCAGGACATATGGGTCATACAACTGTAACGGTTCAGAAGCTTGAAATCATCAAGGTTGACGTAGAACGTAATGTGTTGCTGGTTAAGGGCGCGATTCCAGGTCCTAAGAACAGCTTCGTGAAAGTTAAAGAAACCGTAAAGAAATAATTATTGAAGAAAGGAGGAACATGAAATGCCAAAAGTAACACTTTTTAATACCAGTGGTAACGAAGTTGGCGAAGTTGAACTGAGCGATACAGTATTCGGGATTGAACCGAACGTGCATGTCCTGCATGAAGCTGTACTTATGCAAAGAGCTTCCCTTCGTCGCGGAACACACAAAGTAAAAGGACGTTCTGAAGTGCGTGGCGGTGGACGTAAACCTTGGAAACAAAAAGGTACAGGTCGTGCTCGTCAAGGCTCCATTCGTTCTCCACAATGGAAAGGCGGCGGTGTTGTCTTCGGACCAACTCCACGCAGCTACTCCTGGAAACTGCCTAAGAAGGTTCGCCGTCTGGCCATCAAATCCGCGTTGTCTTCCAAGGTTGTAGGAAATGACATCATCGTATTGGATAGCCTGACAATGAATGCTCCGAAGACAAAAGAATTCGCAGCAATTTTGAACAACCTGAAAGTGGGCAGCAAAGCTCTGATCGTAGCTCCTAGCTATGACGACAATGTAGCTCTTTCCGCTCGTAACATCCCTGGGGTGAAATTCCTGGCGGCTGACGGCATCAATGTTCTTGACGTACTGACGTACGACAAACTGATTATCACTAAAGAAGCAGTTCAGAAGGTAGAGGAGGTGTTCGCGTAATGAAAGATCCTCGTGATATTATCAAACGTCCGGTGATTACGGAACGCACATCCGAATACATGAGCGAATTGAAGTACGCTTTTGAAGTGGATATCCGTGCTAACAAGACCGAAATCAAAAAAGCTGTCGAGGCTATTTTTAAAGTAAAAGTAGTTAGTGTGAACACAATGCGCGTACCTGGTAAACTGAAACGCTATGGCAAATATTCTGGTTATACTCCAGAGTGGAAGAAAGCCATCGTTAAGCTTAGCCAGGACAGCAAACCGCTCGAATTCTTTGAAGCGGTAGAATAATAACTCTGTGAAGTAAGGAGGGAACTATAGTGCCAATCAAAAAGTACAAACCGACCTCTCCGGCAAGACGCAGCATGTCCGTGTCTACGTTTGAAGAAATTACAACAAACCAGCCTGAGAAATCGTTGCTTGCGCCGCTGAGCAAAAAAGCGGGACGTAACAACCAAGGTAAAATTACGGTTCGTCACCAAGGCGGCGGACACAAGCGTAAATACCGTATCATCGACTTTAAGCGGACTAAAGACGGCATACCAGGTAGCGTTGCTACGATTGAGTATGACCCGAACCGTACATCCAACATTGCTTTGATCCACTATGCTGATGGAGAGAAACGTTACATTATCGCTCCTAAAGGCCTCAAAGTTGGGGATAAGATCGAGTCCGGCCCTACAGCCGACATCAAAATTGGTAACAGCCTTCCTCTGGAAAACATTCCAGTAGGTACAGTTATCCACAACATTGAGTTGAAACCAGGTAAAGGCGGACAGCTCGTTCGCGCTGCTGGTACAGAGGCTCAATTGCTTGGTAAGGAAGAAAAATACGTATCCGTTCGTCTGAACTCCGGTGAAGTACGCAGAATTCTTAGCGTATGCCGTGCGACAATCGGTTCCGTAGGTAACGAAGATCATGAGTTGATCAAAATCGGTAAAGCCGGACGCAGTCGCTGGCTTGGCCAACGTCCTGAAGTGCGCGGGGTTGTTATGAACCCTAACGATCACCCACACGGTGGTGGTGAAGGCCGCGCTCCAATCGGACGGAAATCGCCTATGTCTCCTTGGGGCAAACCAACCCTCGGCTACAAAACGCGTAAGAAAAACAAGGCATCTGATAAATATATCGTTCGCCGCCGCACAAAATAAGACGCTTCTGGCAAGTTAGATTAGCGCGAAGCGTCGATTCGCGGTTTGAAGAACCGGATGAAGGGAGGATTCATACATGGGTCGCAGTTTAAAGAAGGGGCCGTTTATCGATGGCTACCTGCTGAAAAAAGTTGAGGAATTGAACGCGGCAGATAAGAAGGTCGTTGTTAAGACTTGGTCCCGTCGCTCAACTATTTTCCCTCAGTTTATCGGACATACGTTTGGTGTATATGATGGCCGCAAACACGTGCCTGTATACGTTACGGAAGATATGGTAGGTCACAAGTTGGGCGAGTTCGCGCCAACACGTACTTACAAAGGCCACGCGGGTGACGATAAGAAAACTAGAAGATAATTAAGTTCTTCGTTTGAGAGGAGGGAAAACAATGGAAGCAAAAGCACATGCAAGATCGGTGCGGATTTCTGCTCGCAAAGCGAAACTGGTTGTTGACTTGATTCGCGGCAAGCAAGTGGGGGAAGCAATTGCAATTCTTCGCCACACTCCAAAATCCGCTTCTCCTGTAGTTGAGAAATTGCTTAACTCGGCGATTGCCAATGCTGAGCACAACTACTCCATGGACGTGAACAGCTTGTTCGTTAGCGAAGTATTCGTTAACCAGGGTCCTACAATGAAACGTTTCCGTCCGCGGGCAATGGGCCGCGCAAGCCGGATCAATAAACGTACCAGCCACATTACTTTGGTGGTATCTGAGAAATAAGGAGGTATAACACGTGGGTCAAAAGGTAAATCCAGTCGGACTCCGAATCGGTATTATTCGCGATTGGGAATCTAAATGGTATGCAGGCAAAGATTTCGGTACTCTTTTAATGGAAGACGTCAAAATCCGGGAATACCTTAAAGGTAAATTGAAGGATTCCTCTGTTTCCCGCATTGAGATTGAAAGAGCGGCAAGCCGCGTGAACGTAACAATTCACACTGCTAAACCAGGTATGGTAATTGGTAAAGGCGGAGCGGAAGTAGAAGTACTTCGCAGCGCAGTTACAACTATTGCTGGCGGCAAAAAAGTGCACATCAACATCAATGAAATCAAACACCCTGAACTGGATGCAATTCTGGTTGCTGAAAGCATTGCACAACAATTGGAACGTCGCGTATCGTTCCGTCGTGCTCTGAAACAAGCGATTCAAAGAACTATGCGTTCCGGCGCAAAGGGAATCAAAACACAAGTTGGCGGACGTCTTGGCGGCGCTGAGATTGCCCGTTCAGAAGGTTATAGCGAAGGAACAGTTCCACTTCATACGCTTCGTGCCGATATCGACTACGGAACGGCTGAAGCACATACAACTTATGGCCGTATCGGCGTAAAAGTATGGATCTACCGTGGAGAAGTTCTTCCCCCAGCTAAGAAACAAGCTGCTCAGGAAGGAGGCAACTAATCATGTTGGTACCAAAACGCGTTAAACACCGCAAGCAACAACGCGGTCACATGAAGGGTATGGCAAAAGGCGGTACTGAGCTGAACTTCGGCCAATATGGTCTGCAAGCTTTGGAACCATCTTGGGTTACTAACCGTCAGATCGAAGCTGCCCGTATTGCAATGACACGTTATATCAAACGTGGCGGTCAAGTTTGGATTAAGATTTTCCCAGATAAGCCAATTACTCAAAAGCCTCTTGAGGTTCGTATGGGTAGTGGTAAAGGTAACGTTGAGAAATGGGTAGCAGTGGTAAAACCGGGCAAGATTATGTTCGAACTCGGAGGCGTGTCGGAAGAAATCGCTCGTGAAGCGATGCGTCTTGCCGCTCACAAGCTGCCTGTGAAGACTAAGTTTGTGAAACGTGAAGAATTGGGTGGTGAAGCAAATGAAAGCTAATGAACTTCGCAACTTAACCACTGCCGAGATTGAACAGAAGATCGCTGGATTCAAAGAAGAACTCTTCAATCTCCGTTTTCAATTGGCAACTGGCCAACTGGACAACCCGACTCGGATTCGTGATGTGCGTAAGGAAATAGCTCGTGCTAAAACCGTTATCCATCAAAGAGTACTTGGCATCAGTTAAGTGACGGCGGATGTATCATCCGTAATCAGGAAGGAGGCTAACTATGAGCGAAGAACGTAATGCACGTAAGGTGCTGATCGGTAAAGTAGTCAGCGACAAAATGGATAAAACCATCGTAATTGCTGTTGAAACCTATAAAAAGCACAACCTGTATCACAAACGCATCAAGTCTACGAAGAAATTCAAAGCACATGATGAAGAAAATGTTGCTAAGATCGGTGATATTGTCAAAGTCATGGAAACTCGTCCATTGTCCAAGGACAAACGCTGGAGACTTGTTGAAGTGGTAGAAGCAGCGGTTATCATCTAAGACGACCTATGAAGCTTGATCGGAAGGAGGAAATTAATAATGATTCAACCATTTACACGTTTGCATGTGGCTGACAACTCTGGTGCGAAGGAACTGATGTGTATCCGCGTACTGGGTGGTACTGGACGCCGTACAGCAGCAATCGGTGATCTGATCGTTTGTTCCGTTAAACAAGCAACACCAGGCGGCGTTGTCAAAAAAGGTGATGTTGTTAAAGCGGTAGTTGTACGTACGAAACGTTCCGTTCGCCGTAAAGATGGATCTTACATCGCATTCGACGAAAACGCAGCTGTTGTTGTTAAAGACGACAGAAGCCCACGCGGAACACGTATCTTCGGACCAGTTGCTCGCGAGCTTCGCGATAAAGACTACATGAAGATCGTTTCCTTGGCACCGGAAGTAATCTAAATAAAGATTTGATCATGCCCCAAAAAGTGTCATAGGAGGTGTAATAAATGCCTAGAGTGAAAAAAGTTCTGGAATCCCATAACAATAAACTGCACGTGAAAAAAGATGATGTGGTGCTTGTGATCAGCGGGAAAGACAAAGGTAAAAAAGGCCGTGTCATCGCTGCTTATCCTCGCGAAAACCGCGTTCTGGTAGAAGGCGTGAATATGGTGAAAAAACACCAAAAGCCGAACCAGCTCAATCCACAAGGTGGAATCATCGAGCAAGAAGCTTCGATTCATGTGTCTAACGTAATGCACATTGATCCGAAGAGTGGTAAAGTTACTCGTATTGGTTACAAAGTGCTCGATAACGGTAAGAAGGTTCGGGTAGCGAAGAGATCCGGAGAGATTATCGACTAATACAGTCCTAAAGAAAGGAGGTAAATCTTCATGGCAGCAAGAATGAAAGAACGTTTTCTGAATGAAATCACACCTGCTTTGATGCAGAAGTTCAACTATACAACTGTTATGCAAGTACCTAAGATCGAGAAGATCGTTATCAACATGGGTGTGGGTGACGCTGTTCAAAACTCCAAAGTACTTGATTCCGCAGTTAACGATATGCAACTGATCGCTGGTCAAAAGCCGGTAATCACCAAAGCAAAGAAATCCATCGCCGGCTTCAAACTGCGCGAAAACATGCCAATCGGGGTTAAAGTAACACTGCGCGGAGATCGCATGTATTACTTCCTGGATAAGTTGCTTAATGTAACACTTCCACGCGTACGTGACTTCCGTGGGGTTTCAACTAAATCATTTGACGGTCGCGGTAACTACACACTTGGTCTTAAGGATCAGTTGATCTTCCCCGAAATCGAATATGATAAAGTTGACAAAGCACGCGGTATGGACATCGTTATTGTAACGACTGCTAGAACGGACGAGGAATCCCGTGAGCTGCTCGCTCAACTGGGAATGCCTTTCACGAAATAAGGACGGTTCATCCATTTCTCCGAAAATGTTTAGGAGGTGTCAGGCTAAGTGGCAAAAACTTCAATGAAAGTTAAACAACAACGCGAACCTAAGTTCAAAGTGCGTGCATACACACGTTGCGAGCGTTGCGGTCGTCCACATTCGGTACTGCAAAAGTTCAAAATTTGCAGAATTTGTTTCCGTGAGTTAGCTTATAAAGGCCAGATTCCTGGCGTGAAAAAAGCAAGTTGGTAAGAAGTTTATAAACGGGAAGGAGGTTTACACACATGACTATGTCTGATCCTATTGCAGATATGCTTACTCGTATTCGTAACGCCAACACTGTGCGTCACGAGACAGTAGAAATGCCTGCTTCTACTATGAAAAAACAAATCGCGGACATCTTGAAGCGTGAAGGTTTCATCCGTGATGCGGAATTCGTTGAAGACAGCAAACAAGGGATTATCCGTATCTTCTTGAAATACGGCCCTAACCAAGAGCGCGTTATCTCTGGTCTGAAAAGAATCAGTAAACCAGGTCTTCGCGTTTACACGAAGAGCAATGAAGTGCCTCGTGTACTCGGCGGCCTTGGTATCGCGATTATCTCCACATCTAAGGGAGTTATGACCGACAAAGAAGCTCGTCAATCAAAATCGGGCGGAGAAGTTGTCTGCTACATTTGGTAATAAACGTCACAAGATAAGGAGGTGCAACACATGTCTCGTATTGGTCGCAAACCAATCGCAGTACCTAGCGGTGTGAATGTCACTTTGGACAACGCCGTTATTACAGTAAAGGGTCCTAAAGGCACTTTAACTCGTGAGCTTCATAAAGACATGAAGGTTACAGTTGAAAACAACGAAATCACTGTTGTTCGCCCATCGGATAACAAATTACATCGTTCACTTCACGGCACAACCCGCTCCGTTGTCAACAACATGGTTAGCGGTGTGACTGAAGGTTTCTCGAAATCTCTGGAACTGGTTGGGGTCGGATATCGTGCAAACAAATCCGGAGATAAACTCGTTTTGAACGTTGGTTACTCCCACCCGGTTGAAATTACACCGGAAGCGGGCATCGAGTTCGAGGTTCCTGCGAACACGAAAATCATCGTTAAAGGTATCGACAAAGAACGCGTTGGCGCATATGCTGCCAAAATTCGTTCCGTACGTGAACCTGAGCCATACAAAGGTAAAGGTATCAAATATGAAGGCGAGCGTATCATCCGTAAGGAAGGTAAAGCCGGTAAGAAGAAATAATCGGCTTGCTTTTCTTCGTAAGATACCCCGTGCATCTTAAAGTGAAGCTGTTTACGGCAAACTGAAGGGAGTGAAAGGGAAGTCATGATTACAAAAGAAGATAAAAACAAGGCTCGTCTCAAAAGACACCTGCGTGTTCGTAAGAAAATTCAGGGTACTACTGAGCGTCCACGTTTGAATGTGTTCCGTTCTTCGAAACACATCTATGCTCAATTGATCGATGACGTGACAGGCGTTACTATCGTAGCTGCCTCCACACTGGACAAAGATCTGAGCGCTACAATCGGAAATGGCGGCAGCGTAGAAGCTGCTAGCAAAGTGGGTCAATTGATCGCTGAGCGCGCTAAAGCAAAAGGACATACTGTGGTTGTATTTGACCGCGGTGGATACTTGTACCATGGACGGATTCAAGCTCTGGCTACTGCAGCTCGCGAAGCTGGTCTTGAATTCTAGATATTTCTAAAAGGAGGTTAACGACTTGCGTATAGATCCGAACAGTTTAGAGCTGACAGAAAGAGTTGTACACATTAACCGTGTTGCAAAAGTTGTAAAAGGCGGACGCCGTTTCAGCTTTAGTGCACTTGTTGTTGTGGGCGACGGCAACGGCTATGTCGGTGCAGGTATCGGTAAAGCCGGTGAAGTTCCGGATGCCATCCGTAAAGGCATTGAAGACGCCAAGAAAAACCTGATTCACATTCCAATCGTAGGAACTTCGATTCCCCATCTCGTTACTGGACATTTCGGCGCAGGACGTGTGCTGCTGAAACCAGCATCGGAAGGTACTGGCGTTATTGCCGGCGGTCCTGTTCGTGCGGTATTGGAATTGGCAGGCGTTGGCGACATCTTGACAAAATCTTTGGGTTCTTCGAATTCCATGAACATGGTCAATGCAACTTTGGAGGGTCTTTCCCGTCTGAAACGCATTGAAGAGGTCGCGAAGCTTCGTGGCAAATCTGTCGAAGAATTACGCGGTTAAGGAGGGGAACGTCAATGGCAAAATTGCAAATCACCCTCGTACGCAGCGTGATTGGACGTCCAGAAACACAACGTGTTACTGTTAAGACGCTCGGCCTGCGTAAAACCAACTCGTCCGTGGTTCACAATGACACTCCTGCAATTCGCGGGATGATCAACAAAGTGAGCCATCTGTTGTCTGTTACTGAAATTGAAGGCTAATCGCCTCGCATAAATTAACAAATATAAGGAGGTGCAAACGATGAAGTTACATGAACTTGCTCCAGCTCCTGGATCACGTAAAGAACGCAACCGCGTTGGTCGTGGTCCTAGTAGCGGGAACGGTAAGACTTCCGGCCGCGGTCATAAAGGGCAAAACTCCCGTTCCGGCGGCGGTGTTCGTCCAGGCTTCGAGGGTGGACAGAACCCACTCTATCGTCGTCTGCCTAAACGTGGTTTCATCAATCCTACCCGTAAAGAGTATGCGATTGTGAACCTGGAAGATCTGAACAGCTTTGCTGAAGGAACTGAAGTGACTCCACAGTTGTTGCTCGAAACTGGTGTTGTCAAGAATTCCAAAAGCGGCATCAAGATTCTCGGTAATGGTGAACTGGCCGTTAAATTGACTGTACAAGCAAATAAGTTCTCTCAATCTGCGGTAGAGAAAATCGAGGCTGCCGGCGGTAAAACCGAGGTGATCTAATGTTCAAGACGCTTAAGAATATATGGCATGTTGAAGATTTGCGCAAAAAGATCCTGTTTACCCTGTTCGTTCTGATCATTTACCGCATCGGTTCGTTTGTACCGGTTCCCGGTGTGAACAAAGCAGTACTGGAATCAACAAATCAAAGCGGTGACGCTTTGATGGGTCTTTTGAACACCTTCTCGGGCGGAGCGCTCAAAAACTTCTCAATATTTGCGATTAGTATTTACCCGTACATTACAGCATCCATCATTGTGCAATTGCTCTCGATGGATGTTATCCCCAAGTTTGCCGAATGGGCCAAACAAGGGGAGCACGGGAAAAAGCAACTGGCGCAAATCACCCGGTACGGCACGGTCGTGCTCGGTCTGATTCAAGCGTTTGCCACTTCAATCGGGTTTAACCGGATTTATGGCACTGAGATGATTCCAAATGCAACCTTTGCGGATTACCTGCTGATTGCGATCATACTGACTGCAGGTACATCGTTCTTGATGTGGCTTGGTGAGCAGATCACAGAAAAGGGAATAGGAAACGGGATTTCGATCCTGATTTTTGCGGGAATCGTCGCCGCCATCCCGGGATATATCACGACTACGGCGCAATCAAGCTTTATTCAGCCGGATCAGGTGTTCCTGAATATTCTTAAAGTCGTTATTGTACTGATCGTGATTGTAGCGATTATTACAGGGGTTATCTTCGTACAACAAGGTATTCGTAAAATTCCTGTACAATACGCTAAGCGAGTGGTCGGTAACAAAATGTACGGTGGACAGAATACGCACATTCCGCTTAAAATCAATGCGGCAGGTGTAATTCCGGTTATCTTCGCCGTATCACTGCTTCAATTTCCAATTGTAATCTCCAGCTTCTGGGCAAGTCATGAATGGGCTAAATGGGTCACTGCCAATCTTTACTATGATAAGCCGCTCGGTATGGTCCTCTACGTGATCATGATCATCGGATTTACGTTCTTCTATACGTTCGTCCAGATGAATCCGCAGCAAATGGCTGACAATATGAAGAAGAACGGCGGCTACATTCCAGGCATTCGCCCAGGTAAAGCGACAGAGAAATACTTGACTCGGGTAATGTCCCGTCTGACTATGTCAGGTGCGATCTTCCTGGCTCTGATTTCTGTCCTGCCGGTATTCTTTGGTAACTTATCCGGTCTGCCCCGTTCCGTGAAGATTGGTGGTACCTCACTGCTGATCGTCATCGGTGTAGCCCTGGATACGATGAAGCAGATCGAGAGCCAATTGATCAAACGCCATTACAAAGGCTTCATCAATAAATAGGCGATAGGTTCCGGCGAAGCATAAGACTCACAGACTTCCCGGCACCTATTGTGCTGTTTCTTGCTTGGTGGCGAACTTTTGGGGGGAGAAGAGAAATCGTGAACATTTTATTCATGGGCCCTCCTGGGGCAGGCAAGGGGACACAAGCAGCGGTAGTTGTGAAAGAACTGGATATTCCTCATATCTCGACTGGTGATGCCTTCCGCTTGGCAATCAAGCAAGGTACGCCGGTTGGACTTAAGGCCAAATCTTATATCGACCAAGGCTTGCTTGTACCTGATGATGTGACCATTGGAATCGTTGAAGAACGGCTGCAGCAGTCCGATTGCGAAAAAGGTTTCTTATTGGATGGTTTTCCAAGAACCCTTTCGCAAGCGGAAGCGCTGGAAGATATTCTTAGCCGTCTGAATCGTTCCTTGGATCATGTAATCAACTTGAATGTGGACCGTGGACTGCTGATGGCGCGTCTTACCGGACGCCGGATCTGCAAAGTTTGCGGTGCATCCTACCATTTGATTTTCAACCCGCCGAAGCAAGAAGGCATTTGCGATATTGATGGCGGTGAATTGTATCAACGTCCGGATGACAACGAAGAAAGTGTAGGCAAGCGTCTGGATGAGTATGACAACAAGACAGCGCCGTTGCTTGCGTTTTATGACAATAAAGGTCTTTTGCGTCAGGTGAACGGGGAAAACGAAATCAATGTCGTTTCTTCCGAAATCGTATCTATGCTGCGAGGTTAATGTAATGATCATTTGTAAATCCGAACAGGAACTTGCCTTTATGAGGGAAGCTGGTCGAATAGTTGCCGAGAGTCACCGTCTGATTGCTGAGGCTATCCAGCCTGGCATTACGACGGGGGAGCTCGACAGAATTGCCGATCAATACATTCGCAGTCAAGGTGCTGTGCCGTCTTTCAAAGGTTACAACGGTTTTCCTGCCAGCATTTGCGCTTCAGTCAACGAACAATTGGTGCACGGATTTCCGGGTAAGCGAAAACTGGTTGAAGGCGATATTGTTACGCTGGACATCGGTGCAGAGTACCGCGGTTATCACGGTGATTCCGCCTGGACCTACGGGGTGGGCAGCATTTCCGAAGAGGCTCAGCGTTTGCTGGACGTCACGGAAGGCTCCTTGTACGCAGGACTGGCGTTAGTCAAACCGGATGTGCGCTTGTTTACAATCTCCCATGCAATTCAACAGTATATCGAGGATGCCGGATTCTCCGTCGTGCGCGAGTATGTTGGTCATGGCATTGGGGCAGAACTGCATGAAGAACCGCAAATTCCGAATTATGGCATAGCGGACCGCGGACCACGTCTGAAACCGGGTATGGTACTCGCGATTGAGCCGATGGTGAACGCAGGGGACAGATATGTCAGAACGCTGGAAGATAACTGGACGGTCGTCACGGTAGACGGTTCACTGTGCGCTCATTTTGAGCATACAGTAGCTGTAACGCCGGAGGGCATGGAAATTTTCACAAAACTGAATGCGTAGGTGATCTTCACGTGAATACTGGGAGCAGCCCGCAGATTGGTCAATTAGTGAGAATTCTCAAAGGCAAAGATGCCGGAGAGGCTGCCGTTGTTATCGCAGTTGTTGATAGCAGATTTGTATATATTGCTGATGGAGACAAACGTAAGTTTGATGGGCCTAAGAAGAAGAATATCGGGCATCTGGAGCTCATACCATTCATCAGCAGTGAGATTGTGGACAGTTTGGAAGAAACCGGCCGGGTAACGAACGGAAAGCTGCGGTTTGCAGTCATGAAGTACGGTGCGGCAGCCGGAAAAAGTGCGAATGAGAAAGGAGACTAACTGTGGCTAAAGAGGATGTCATTGAAGTGGAAGGTACGGTCATTGAGCCGTTGCCGAATGCAACATTTAAGGTTGAGCTTGAGAACGGTCATCAAATACTTGCCCATGTGTCCGGGAAATTGCGGATGCACTTTATCCGTATCCTAACCGGAGACAAAGTGGTCGTGCAGTTATCGCCTTATGATTTATCTAAAGGCCGTATAACTTACCGTAAATAGATGGGAACTACAACAAAAGTTTTGCTTCGCAAAACTTTGAGGAGGTAATTAACATGAAGGTAAGACCTTCTGTAAAGCCCATTTGCGAGAAATGCAAAGTCATCCGCCGCAAAGGGACTGTTATGGTAATTTGCGAAAATCCGAAACACAAACAAAAACAAGGTTAAGAAGGGGGTGTAGCGTAAAATGGCTCGTATAGCTGGAGTGGATTTGCCACGTGATAAACGCGTTGAGATCGCCTTGACTTATATTTTCGGAATCGGTAAAACGACTTCCCAGAAAATTCTTAATGAAACAGGCATTAACGTTAACACACGTGTCCGTGATTTGACGGAAGATGAAGTCAGCAAACTGCGTGAAATGATCGACAAGTCAGTTAAGGTTGAAGGTGACCTGCGTCGTGAAATTTCCTTGAATATTAAACGTCTAACTGAGATCGGCTGCTACCGCGGTGTTCGTCACCGTCGTGGATTGCCTGTTCGCGGTCAACGTACTAAAACGAATGCCCGTACCCGGAAAGGCCCGCGTCGTACGGTAGCAAACAAAAAGAAATAAGAAGGGGTGAAAAGAGACAATGGCTAAACCGAAAAAAGTCGTACGTACCAAACGTCGCGACCGTAAAAATATCGAGAGTGGCGTGGCACATATCCGTTCCACGTTCAACAACACTATCGTTACGATCACGGATCCTCACGGAAATGCAATTTCCTGGGCAAGCTCCGGCGGTCAAGGATTTAAAGGTTCCCGTAAATCGACTCCATTTGCAGCGCAGATGGCAGCCGAAACTGCAGCTAAAGCAGCTATGGAACACGGCATGAAGTCCGTTGAAGTTATGGTTAAAGGACCGGGCGCGGGCCGCGAAGCAGCCATCCGTTCCCTTCAGGCCGCAGGTCTTGAAGTAAACCTCATTAAAGACGTAACTCCGGTTCCTCACAATGGATGCCGTCCGCCGAAACGTCGCCGCGTATAGTGAAATCAGAATTGTGATTGTGGTATAATTCTGACGCATCTGCTAATAATAGGTGTTTAGGCATACTACATGATACACCTGATGGGGTGACAGTTTCATATAGGAGCGACGTTTGAAGGAGGGGTACACTCGTGATAGAAATCGAAAAGCCGAAGATTGAGACCGTAGAAGCCAATGATGAAGGAACCTATGGGAAATTCGTAGTTGAACCGCTGGAACGTGGATATGGCACGACTCTGGGGAACTCGCTTCGCCGGATCTTGCTTTCCTCCCTTCCGGGAGCCGCAGTGACTTCGGTCCAAATTGACGGCGTTCTGCATGAGTTCTCGACCGTTCCTGGCGTAATGGAAGATGTGACGGAGATCATTCTGAACCTCAAAGCTCTTTCCCTGAAGATTCATTCAGACGAAGAGAAAGTGTTCGAGATTGATGCTGAAGGTGAAGGCATCGTTACCGCAGGTGATATCCGTGCGGATAGCGATGTTGAGATCCTGAACCCGGATCTTCATATTGCAACGCTGGGACCTGGCGCGAGACTTCACATGCGTATTTTTGCAGGCCGTGGCCGCGGTTATGTCCAAGCGGACCGCAACAAACGCGAGGATCAGCCCATCGGCGTTATTCCGGTGGATTCCATCTATACGCCTATCTCCCGTGTGAATTACGGCATCGACAACACTCGTGTCGGTCAAGTGACCAACTACGATAAGCTGACGATGGAAATTTGGACGGATGGCAGTATCAGACCGGAAGAGGCTGTTAGCCTCGGAGCCAAAATTTTGAACGAGCACCTCGTTTTGTTCGTAGGACTTACGGATGAAGCGAAAGACGCCGAAATTATGGTAGAAAAAGAAGAAGACAAAAAAGAAAAAGTGCTTGAGATGACAATCGAAGAG
Organism: Paenibacillus sp. BAC0078; assembly: GCF_054483875.1. Taxonomy (NCBI): domain Bacteria; kingdom Bacillati; phylum Bacillota; class Bacilli; order Caryophanales; family Paenibacillaceae; genus Paenibacillus; species Paenibacillus sp. BAC0078. Next base: position 24,408 of record NZ_JBTLRW010000024.1, on the reverse strand, counting down.
CTTGATCTTTCTGTTCGTTCTTACAATTGCCTCAAACGTGCCGGTATTAATACCGTACAAGAGCTGACTACAAAAACTGAAGAAGATATGATGAAGGTTCGTAACCTGGGCCGCAAATCTTTGGAAGAAGTACAAGAAAAGCTCGAGGAACTTGGTTTAGGACTCCGCACAGAAGAATAGCTGACAGATTGCTTGAGTAAAGGAGGGAAAACAAATGGCATACCAAAAATTGGGCCGTGATTCCAGTGCGCGTAAAGCGTTGTTTCGCGACATGGTGACGGATCTGTTTCTTTATGAGCGTATCCAGACAACGGAAGCTAAAGCGAAGGAAGTTCGTTCCATCGCTGAAAAGCTGATTACTAAAGCAAAAAAAGGCGATCTTCATGCTCGCCGTCAAGTAGCAGCATTTGTCCGCCGTGAGACTGTAGACGGTGAACAAGACGCTATCCAAAAATTGTTCTCTGATATTGCTCCTCGTTACACAGAGCGTCCAGGCGGATACACTCGTATCCTGAAGCTGGGACCTCGCCGTGGCGACGCTGCGCCTATGGTTTATCTTGAACTGGTAGACCGCGCGTAGTATCACAAGCCATGATTTCCGGATGTACCCTTTACGCATATGCTGTAAGCAGTATGTGCAGAGATGTATGAACGTTATTGTGCTGCAGGGGCATTTAAGCCCTGCCGTACAATTACCGCGGGAATCACCTTGTATAGAGTAGAAGGAGCTCCCGCCGGGGCTCTTTTTTTTTGAGGACCTCTGGACTCTGCTGGTTGGAATTCGAGTGAAAGGAAGAACGTAATGCGCAATCTATTGATGAAAGTCAATTATGACGGCACCGATTATGATGGCTTTCAGACCCAACCTCAGGGCAATACGATTCAGGACCATTTGGAGCGAGCCATTCTTCATCTTACCGGTGAGGGGATCAAGATTACAGCCTCAGGCCGTACAGATGCAGGTGTTCATGCTTATGGTCAACCTTTTAACTTCGTGACTTCCTCGCAAATTCCAACGGAACGCTGGTGTCTGGCCCTGAATGCCCGGCTGCCGCAGGATATCGTGGTTACTGAGGCAACTGAGGTTCCTCTTTCCTTCCACTCCCGCAGAGGAGCGAAGCGTAAGACCTACCGGTATACAATTAACGGTAATCGGTTTCCGGACCCGTTCCAGCGGCGCTGGCAGCATCATCATCCGGTGAAGCTCGACATTGCAGCTATGGAGCAGGGGCTGGCTCATATTGTGGGGACTTATGACTTCACATCGTTTGCATCCAGGAAGTCGACGAAGGCTTCTCATGTCCGGACGATTTTTGAGGCACATATGGAGATTGACCGCAGTATGTGCCGCAGCGGGTCTGCAGACCAGGGAGTTATTCATACCTATATTACAGGCAGCGGCTTTCTGCAGCACATGGTCCGCATAATCATGGGCACGCTGATTCATGTGGGCGAAGGCAAGATTCGCGCGGAAGCAGTTGCAGGTATACTGGCAGCATGCGACCGTGCGGCAGCGGGACCCACTGCGGTGGCAAAAGGGTTAGCGCTGTGGAGTGTAGAGTATGACAAGGCGGAAAGCTAATCGCTGTGCATCTTTATTATCAAAAAAATATGCACTGAATACTAGAAATCACTTGCGCTAGCCGCGATTATGCTGTAATATAAAAGTTGTGTTTTCTTGATGGCTATCCCACAGCCCCGATCAAGAAAATGCCAACAAACAAGCTTTTTTTAACTCACATAATCGTAATTCAATGAGAAATTAGATATACGAAACATATGATTTTCGTACGAGAACAAGGAGGAAACTTTCATGCGTACCACCTATATGGCGAAGCCGAACGAAGTTGAACGCAATTGGCATATTATTGATGCCGAAGGCAAAACACTTGGTCGTTTGGCGAGCGAAGCCGCTGCTTTGATCCGTGGCAAACACAAACCGCAATTCACTCCACACGTTGATACTGGAGATTTCGTAATTGTTATCAACGCAGAGAAGATTCATTTGACAGGCAAGAAATTGCAAAACAAGAAATACTACCGTCACTCGATGCACCCAGGCGGCTTGAAAGTTACTGTTGCTGAGGATCTGCTGAAAACTAAACCTGAACGTGTCATTGAATCCGCCGTACACGGCATGATTCCTAAGACTCGCCAAGGAAATCAAATGAAGCTGAGACTCAAAGTATATGCAGGCGCCGAGCATCCACATGCAGCACAAAAACCTGAAGTTTACGAACTTCGCGGATAAGAATAGAGGAGGACAGTTTCATGGCACAAGTACAATACTATGGGACAGGTCGTCGTAAACATTCGGTAGCACGTGTTCGCCTTGTACCGGGTGAAGGACGCATTGTCATTAACAAACGCGAGATGGACGAATATTTCGGTCTGGAAACACTTAAGCTGATCGTCAAACAACCTTTGACATTGACTGAAACTCTGGGCAACTATGATGTGCTCGTTATCGCACACGGTGGCGGTATTTCTGGTCAAGCCGGAGCAATCCGTCACGGGATCTCTCGTGCACTTCTGAAAGTTGATCCTGAGTACCGCGGACCGCTGAAGAAAGCCGGATTCCTGACTCGTGACCCACGTATGAAAGAGCGTAAGAAATACGGCCTCAAAGCCGCTCGTCGCGCTCCACAGTTCTCGAAACGTTAATATCCCTTGCAGTGCAAGGAAATCAAGCCTCTGGCCTTCATGGTCAGGGGCTTTAATTTTGCCCTCAGAATTGTCCGTGACCATATTTTGACCAGATTTATTCAATCTTGATTGAACGTGACCACATTTGAGCCGGTGATCGCTGTAGCTGATTCCATGAATTTTTCAACCGATTCGCTTTGAACTACAAGCCACACCAGTAACCAAGACGCAGCGTGATCGAGTGATGATCATGAGCTGTGTCTTTTTTTATGAAAATGGATGATTGCCCTATTCTCTTGCTGGGTGGTGAACCGAAGATTCAGAGCGGTTTTGACCATGGAACGGCTTGTTAGCGGATGGCCGCTTAAGGACACGCAGTAAAAGGGATAAATATCACCAAGCATGCGGTTGAGTATTGCTCTACGGGCTTAGCTGCGGTATTTGTGCTTGGGTTGGTATGGACGTTAAAAGCCAGGCAGGTTACACTCGTTCATATGGACCCCGAACTGGTCAGATGAATACTGAAAATGATCTCTGCCATGACAATGGATAACAAGGTATGACGAAGTATGATAAATGATATGAAACAATGTAAAAAAATAACAATACATACCCCGCCTTTTGACTATTATGTATTACTATAGCTGCTAAGGAGAACACCCTGATGATTCGTGTGATGCTGATTGATGATGAAGAAGATGCGCTCGATTTGCTTGAGATTTTGCTGGGACAGCTTGGAAATGTGCAGGTGATCGGACGGTATATAAATCCGGTCGAGGCCATTCAGGTGATTCAGGCGCTTCAGGATGGAGGCCAATGCTCTGTCGATGCAGTCTTCCTGGATCATCAGATGCAGGGCATGAATGGGATGGAGGCAGCGCGAGTAATCAGGCAAATGATTCCGCAGATGCCCATCGTCTTCACAACAGCCCATGCTGAATATGCAGTTGAAGCGTTTGAGATTCAGTCCATCGACTATCTGCTGAAGCCCTTTACGCCGGACCGATTGCATAATGCGGTCGCTCGCGTCCAGCATTTCTTGTCCAACGTCCCACCGAGTGCCCTGTCCGATTCCGCGCTCCGGGCTGGACATAGCGGGAATTCGTCTGCTGCCATTCAATGTCTGGGCGGGTTCCAGATCAGGCTGCCGGGCAGCAGGAGCAGGGTGTTGTCCTGGAAGACGAAGAAGGAAAAGGAACTGTGTGCTCTGCTGATCCATTTTGCAGGCAAATCCTTAAGCACCGCTTCGATTCTTGAAGCTATCTGGCCGGGATATGATCTGAATAAGGCGAAGACATATTTGTACACATGCCTGTCTTATTTGCGTAGAAGCCTAGCGGAAAATGATATTCCGATCCGTATACACAAGGCTGATCAGGGCTTTGTGGCTGAATGTGACGGGATGACGGTCGATGTAGCCGAATTTGAGCAATTGTTGAGCAAGATGCCAAGTAGCCTGTCAGGTCACCTGCCTGGCAGCATGTTGTCTGCTGAAGAGATGGATCTACGGCTGTATGACCACATGAATCTGATGTATAAAGGCGATTATATGGACGCCTGTGATTTTAGATGGGCGGAAGCCAGACAGATGGAGATTAGAGGAGCCTATATTCGCGCGCTTCGTACATGGTATGTGTATTTCCGCACTCAGGGTAATACCGCCCTTGCTGTGGACAGCATGCAGCGCATATTGAGGGTGTTACCTGATTCCGAACAGGATGGACGCGAGCTGATCGGACTGCATCTGGAGATGGGCAATCGGCATGAGGCGTATCGTGTCGGCTCTCAACTGGAACAGACGGTGTGCCTTCAGTTGGGAGCTGAACTGGAGGAAGAGACCTTGCTGCTGATTCAGCGAACGAAGGAAAAGACTGAGTGGAAAAACCGATGAGAAAAAAAGCTGTTGCTGCACTTATAACGATACTTGTGCTGATTACTGCCTACGGGGTTTTACTGACTTATTTCTCTATGCAAAAAAAGCAGATGCCCATCGCGGCGAGCGGAGTACTGGATCTGACCTCATGGAAGTTCGCAGAGGACGGAGTCATCCCGCTGGATGGTGAGTGGGAACTGTATCCGGACAAGCTGTTAACTCAGCAGGACTTTGTCTCTGCTGCTGCCGAGGGGGAATTAACGTCAGCAATGATTCGGGTGCCGGGATCATGGTCGAAGCTGATGCATACGAGTGGCATGGCAACCTACAGATTACGGTTTGAGATCGGCGACGTGACTGCTGGTATGGTGTATGGGCTCAAAACAGCATCTATTCAGGTATCGAATCGACTGATGGTGAATGGCCAGGTTGTTGGCTTCAGTGGGAATCCGGCCGAGCAGCAGAATTATGTAGCCTTGAACAAGCCATATGTCAGCTACTTCACGTTGCAGCCTGGCTGGAATGAGATTCTGCTACAGGTAGCCAACTATGATTTTCGCGCAAGCAGCGGAATCAATGAGTCGGTCTTCCTGGGTACAGCTGCGCAAATTTCCCGCCTGCATGATCGGGCAATAGTTTATGATTGGATTTCAATAACGGCATTTCTCGTTATGGGCTTACACTTTCTCGGCTTATTCTCTCGACGCAGAAAAGACTTTTCCATTGTCATATTTGGCATCGTTTGCGTGTGTATCGCCTTGTTCACAAGCGTAAGCGGTGAAAGAGTGCTGTTCGGAGCGGTCGGCCCGCTGCCATTCTGGCTATATTACCGTATTCAGATGGTGTCGGCTGTAGGTGTAGGTCTTGGATTTTTCTATTATGTCTATACAGCCTTCCGGCCTTATTGCTTCAAATGGTTCATTCGCGGTGCGCTGAGCTTCGGATGGATATTGCTTGCGTTGCATGTTCTGTTTGGAGCCCAGCTTTCGATGTGGCCATATCGCGAAATGTCAACGTTTTACGCCAGCTTTTCGTTGCTGTACGCAACATATGTATTCATATTGGCGGCTCTACATAGATTCCCGGGCAGCCTGTATTTGGCTGTAGCGGCCATGGCCTCGAATGCACTGGCGCTGAAGCAGAATATGAATATTTACTTTGGGATGAAAATTTTTGAGCTGGCGCCCATCGAGCCCTTCCTGATGCTCTTGATGCTGGCCATGCTAATGTCGGTCCACTTCTCGAATGCTTTCCGTAAAATCGAGGAGCTGTCGGAGCAGCTGCTGCAAGCGGACAAGATGAAGGATGATTTCCTGGCCCGGACCTCGCATGAATTCAAGACACCGCTGCATGTTGTCATGAATATTTCACGGTCCATGCTGAATGATGCCGCGCATCCGCCAACGGCTGAGCAGCAGGAAAAGCTGCAACTGATGACGGACATGACGAAGAGGCTGTCACAGCTGGTGTACGATATTCTGGACTTGTCCAAGCTGAGACAGGGTGAACTCAGGATTGCTCTGACGCCGATTGACATTCGCGCCGTGGCTGAGATGCAAGTGCGCATCTATTCCTATCTGGCTACCGAGCGGCAGGTTCAACTGGTGAACCAGGTCCCGGCGCATTTGCCTTTTGCACTGGCCGATGAGGGCCGCCTGAGCCAAGTAATCGGTAATTTGCTGGACAATGCGATCAAGCACACCGAGCACGGAAGTATTGTGGTGACGGGGACGATGCGCGGCGGCAAGCTTGAGATTGCGGTTCAGGATTCAGGAAGGGGCATCGAGCCACAGGACCTCGCGCTGATCTTCGAACCGTTCAAATCGCTTCATGGAGCACAGCGAGGGGGCTTCGGATTAGGACTCTCGATCGCGAGGCAATTGGTGGAGCTGCAAAACGGCACGCTTACGGTCTCTTCCACCCTTGGAGTTGGCTCGATATTCACGATTACGCTTCCTGTTGCGGATCAAGGCAGTCAGGCGGTTATACTCCCATCAAGCACCCAGGTCGTTCCCAAGCAAAGCGAGTATTCCTTCGCTACGCCATATTATTCGAAATGGGAGGGCAAGCACACGGTACTCATCGCTGACGATCAGTATGAGAATCTGAAGGTGTTGATCGACGCGCTTCAAGCACTAGACTATCGGGTAATTGCAGTGAAGAACGGGTACGAAGCGCTGGAGCAGCTCCAGCAAGCGGGCAAGATTGATCTGGTCATTCTGGATCTGATGATGCCGGGCATATCGGGCTATGAGGTGTGCCAAGAGATTCGCGAGCGATTCTCGCTGCTGGAGCTTCCTGTGCTGATGGTGACGGCGGCTATACAACCGCAGGACAAGGTAGCGGCCTTCCAGGCAGGTGCGAACGATTATTTGCCCAAGCCTTTTGACATGGAGGAGCTCAAGGCCAGAATCGGCAGCCTGCTCGCCATGAAGGAATCGCTCGGCCGGGCAGTTCATCTTGAGGTGGCGTTCCTGCAATCGCAGATCAAGCCGCATTTTCTGTTCAACGTGCTCAATAGCATTGTGGCATCAAGCTACACGGATATAGAACGGGCGCGGGGGATGATTGTCAATCTGGCTGATTACTTGCGCGGCAGCTTCCGGTTCAGCAATACGGAAAAGAGAATTGCCTTCGAAGAGGAGTTCAAGCTCATTCGCACGTATGTCGATATTGAGCAAGCTCGTTTTCGAGATCGTATCCGCTTTGAATCGTACATTGCAACGGATGCGCTGGGCTTGCGTATTCCACCGCTGCTGTTACAGCCGTTAGTAGAGAATGCCATTCGGCACGGCATTGGCGACCGCCTTGAAGGAGGGCTGGTCACTTTAACAGCGGATGAGTCGGATGGATATTGGCGATTTATTGTAGCTGACGACGGTGTTGGCATACCTCCGGAACGATTGCAGACGCTGCTTGACCGTGTTGAGGCCGATGAGTCACAAGGGGTTGGCTTGCTGAATATCAACAAGCGGCTGACCTATGAATACGGTATATCACTGCAAATGGAGAGCAAGCCGGGCCACGGAACAAAAATAACTGTGCGTATCCCTGCTTCGCCGCTGGCGGTGTAATTCTGTGGGCTGATTAGCGTTGGCTCCCATAAGCTGGCTCTCACAACAGGTCTCATCCATGATGAGGGGGCCTGTTTTTTTACTTTTCAGGAAAAATTTTGCTGATCAAGGTCATTGTTCGTGTAATGATTCGTGTAACTGGGTAGATATGCGTTTTTGTGAAGGTATAGTGTTGTGGGGTATGTCGTATTTAAGGTTTTGTTAAGGTGTAATGTCGTTTTTTAAGGTTTTTTTAAGGTGCGATTTTTTATACTGGGCTAGAAGAAATGGAACAAAAGTATTAAAAGTTGTGGGGTGGCAGATTCGGATTGCCGGGAGGGATAAACAACATGGATCAACATGAGGAAGAGAGGAGTGAACAGAACAATGAACAGAGGCATCCTGACGGCGAACAGGAACTTCATGACGGCAAGAAAGGTAGTTTTAATGTTATTAGTGTGTATGCTGACGGTTGGGTATATCCCTGAATTCCAGACATGGAAGGTGGACCGCGCCTATGCAGCTTCCGGGAAATGGACGACGGTAGGCAGCGCAGGCTTTTCGGACGGATATATGGATTACCTCAGACTGGCAGTGGAGAATGGTACGCCCTATGTGACTTTTCAGGATACAACCAACAGTGGCAGATTGAGTGTCATGAAATACACGAGTACGGATGGCTGGAAGACACTTGCCAACACAGGGCTCACACAACAGACTGTGTACACTACCCCGATTGTGGCTCGTAATGGGGTTCCCTATATTGTCTATCCTGATTCAGCGCACGATGGCAGGGCAACTGTCATGAAGTATAGCGAGGGAAACGGCTGGACACCTGTCGGGAATCCGGATTCACTGCCGCCAATGGGCTATAATGCTGCGCTGGAAATAGACCAGGCAGGAACGCCTTATATCGCTTTTACAAATAATTTCAAGGTATTTGTCATGAAGCTTGATCCGGCTGATGGCAATTGGAAGTTCGTGGGCAGCACCATCTACTCGTCAAGCAGCCCTTCGGATATAGAGCTGAAGATGGATAATGGCGTCCTCTTTCTCGCCTACCAGTATAACTTTAATGGTTACAAAACAGTTGTCATGAGATATACGGAATCAACCAACTGGCAGAAGTTGGGGGATGGGAATTTTAACAACAACGGAAATTATCTTTCTTCTTTTGCAGTCTATGATGGTCAGCCTTACCTCGCATTCGGAGATAAAACCCAAAGCTATAAGGCAACAGTTGTCACCTATAGTGAGCTGAACGGTTGGAAACCTGTAGGTAAGGAAGGCTTCTCGCCTGCCGGTGCCTTTTTTACAAGTCTGGCTTTTGATGGGGAGGGCACACCATTTATCGCTTTCCGCGATGGTGCTTCTGCAAAAGCTACTGTGATGAAATACGGCAATGACGGGGTATGGCAATTCGTGGGCAATGCGGGCTTTTCCGAAGGGTTGATCAACAAAACCTCACTTGCGATAGACCATGGTACTCCTTACATTGCTTATCAGGATAGTGTTTATGGTCAAAAAATGACTGTCATGAAGCTTTCTGAAGCATATACGGTGTCCTACGACGGCAATGGCGCATCCTCTGGCAGTGTGCCTGTGGACAGCAATTTGTATGATAATCAGGCCAGTGTGCCGGTAGCGGGTAATACAGGGAATCTGGAGAAGCCCGGTTATGCTTTTGCCGGCTGGAACACTTCAGCGGATGGCAGCGGTACGGATTACAAGGAGGGAGACATCTTCACCATCAGTAATTCCAAAGTCACCTTGTATGCGAAGTGGACATCACTGAATGTGACAGTGAACTATGCGCCAGGGGAGCACGGAACGATCAGTGCAGCGAGCGAGACGGTCGCAAGTGGCGGTCATCCGGCGGCGGTGCCAAGCGTCACTCCCAACAGCGGCTACCGGTTCATAGGCTGGAGCAGCGATGGCGGTGTGACGAAGCTAAGCGGCGACGAGCTGAAGGCAACTGTCGTTACCGGGGCGATCACCTACACAGTGTACTACGCCCGGATTGTGAAGGGTGATGCCAATGGCGACGGGATCCTGACAGCGGCTGACGCGCTGCTGTTGACGAAGTACCTGAAGGGCAGCATTCAATTGTCGCCTGAGGAGCTGGAAGCAGCGGATGTCAATGGTGATGGAGTTGTGGATGAGAAGGATGTCAAGGCGATTCTTGCTATGCTTACAGGAAAGGGTTGAGCAAATGAATATTAATGTAATGAAGAAGCAAATAGCTGGATGGAGAAGATGGTTGTCGTTATTGCTGGTGATCTGTCTGGTGCTCTCCATCAGTCCGACGATTCAAGCTGAATCTTCCCAGCCTGCGGTTGAACTGCCCGCAGTTGAGCTGACGAGTGCGGAGGGTAATCCAGGAGATACAGTAAGTATGCCGGTGTACGCTGAGCCCCAGGATCTTATTCATAAATTTGAAATCTCGCTCCAATACGACGCCAGTTCACTTGAATTGGCATCAGCGAATGACGAGCTTCATGTAACCGATACGGAGAACTACACCATAGATACAAGTACGGCAGGAACCGTCAATCTCAATGCGGTTCTTACGAATACAGTTTTCTTTAGCAAAACCAAGATCGCTACACTGAATTTCAAAATTAAGGAAGGTGTGCTGCCTGGTGATGTGACGGTAAGCGTCACCAAGCATGTAATATATGAAGGTGACGATCCGTCAGATCCGTCCTATGCCTCAAGCGGCAAGATCACTGTCAAAGCAGCGCAATATACAGTGGCCTTCGACTCGCAAGGCGGAAGCGCGGTAGAGAGCATCACGGGTGTAAGCGGTGGAGCGACCATCAGCGAGCCGCCGGCTCCAACCAGAGCAGGCTACAGCTTCGCGGGCTGGTTCACCGATTCGGCTGGGACATCCGCATGGGATTTCTCCTCAGCAGGAGTTATGGCAAATACGACACTTTACGCCAAATGGCTGCGTCATGCTGCAACGATTGCCATTGGCAGCGTAACAGGGGCACCGGGAGCGACGGTCGAGGTCCCGGTAACGGCAGTTAGTGCGATATCTGGCATCGGCTCCTATGAGCTGCAGATCGACTTTGATGCCGCTGCGCTGGAAGTGACAGGAATTAAAGGTGAAGCGGGCGACTACTTCGACTTCAACTATGTTAATACGGCAGGCTGGCTCAAGGCAGCCTGGGCAGACAGTGACGGCGGAGATACGCCGATTGCTGCCGGAGACAAGCTGTTCACCGTGACCTTCCGCATCAAGAGCGGGGCGACAACCGGGGACAAGGATTTGACTGTGCAGACGTCAGACTTGAATCACTTTACTGTCACAGATGCTTCTGCGGTTGAAATGGAGAAGACACTGAAGGCTGGGAAAATTACTGTCAGCGCTGCAGGGGCCGTCAACAGTGTGAGCGTCAGTCCGGCCAATATTGGCGTACAGCTTGGAGGCAGTCAGCAGTTCAATGCTACAGTCGATGCGTCAGGAGGGGCGGCTACGACTGTGACCTGGACCATTAGCGGCACTAACGACAAAGTAACTATTGACGATACAGGCAAGGTTGCTGTTGCGGCAAATGCTCCGTTGGGAACGTATACTGTCACAGCTACTTCAACAGCAGATTCGAGTAAGCAAGGCACAGCGACGTTAACAGTCTTGCCGAATATTCCGACGCCAGACATCCCTGCTGCTCCGCAAGGTCTTGCAGCAGCTGGAGGAGACCGGCAGGTTAACCTGAGCTGGAATACGGTAACAGGAGCGACATACTATAACATTTATATGACCACAGAGTCGCAGGCGTACGGTGAGCAGAAAATCGCAAGCGTAACTGCGTCTACCTACACTGTTGAGAATCTGAACAATGGTCAAGCCTATTACTTTACGGTGAAAGCAGGCAATGCTCAGGGGATGAGCGGTGCCTCGAATGAGGCGAACGCAACTCCGAGTGCTGGAGGCACTTCGGAACCTAGCACGCCGCCTGCAACCGTTCCGACAGCTCCAACGAACGTGACCGCTATAGCAGGGGATAAACAAGCAACGGTTCGCTTCACAGCACCGGCAAGCGACGGCGGCAGCCCAATCACTAGCTACGAGGTGATTGCTGAGCCGGGGGGAGTGGTTGTGAAAGGAACAGCAAGTCCGATCGTTGTGACTGGCTTGAGCAACGAAACAAGCTATACGTTCACGGTGAAGGCCCTGAATAAGATTGGTGCGAGCGCAGCTTCTGCTGCATCCAATGCAGTGGTGCCAAGAGGTTCTTCCAGCAGCAGTGGTACAGATGGCAGCGGTGCGGCTTCAACGCCAACGGCATCCCAGGCTGCCAGCGGCGTAGAGATTTTAGTCAATGGCAAGGCTGAGCAAGCGGGTACGCTTGTCACAGGCGAGCGCAATGGTCAGAAGGTAACGACGATTCAGGTCGATCCGCAGAAGCTGGAACAGCGGCTTGCAGCAGAAGGCCAAGGAGCGGTCATTACCATTCTTGTCAGATCAGGTGCGGATGTGATTGTTGGTGAATTGAACGGGCGAATGGTCAAGAACATGGAAAGCAAGCAAGCGCTGATCGAGCTCAAGACAGCGCAGGCGACATATACGCTCCCTGCACGTCAAATCCAGATTGACGCCATTGCAGACAAGGTGGGCAAGTCAGTCGCACTGGAGGATATCAAGGTGCGCGTTGAGATCGCTGCGCCGACAGCGAATACGTTGAAGGTATTGGAGGACGCGGCTGTGAAAGGCACGTTCACGCTTGTCGTGCCGCCGCTTGATTTTACAGTGAAAGCTTTGTATGAGAATTCTACTGTCGAATTATCAAAGTTCAATGCTTATGTGCAGCGTAACATCGTGATTCCGGGGGGAATAGATCCGAACAAGATCACGACAGGTGTCGTGGTAGCTTCAGACGGAAGTGTGCGGCACGTACCGACCAAGGTCGTGAATAATGGTGGAACCTATTATGCGCAGATCAACAGTCTGACCAACAGTATCTACTCGGTGGTATGGCATCCGGTGGAGTTTGGTGATGTCGCTTCACATTGGTCGAAGGCTGCTGTGAATGATATGGGCTCACGAATGATTATCGAGGGAACTGGTAATGAGCAGTTCAGTCCGAATCGTGATATTACCCGTGCAGAATTTGCAGCTATCCTGGTACGGGGACTGGGACTTGCTTCCGGGCAAGGAGACGCGACGTTCTCGGATATGAAGCAGGCGGACTGGTTCAACAAGGCAGTCAGCACAGCGCAAGCATACGGGCTGATTGATGGATATGAGGATGGCACATTCCGTCCGAACGACAAGATTACACGTGAGCAGGCAATGGTAATGCTTGCGAAAGCGATGAAGCTGACTGGACTGAAGGACAAGCAGTCTACTGCATCCGCAGCTGCCGCGCTCGGTTCATTCAAGGATGCAGCGGCCGTATCGACTTGGGCGCAAGGCAGTGTAGCCGACAGCGTGCAGGCAGGCATTGTATCCGGTAGAAGCGCTGCCGAGCTGGCACCGAAGCAGTATATGACCCGCGCCGAGGTAGCTACGATTATTCAAAGACTTTTGCAGCAATCCGGTCTGATTTGATCAGCTAGGGGGCGTTATTCGCCCCCCTGTGTTCGTGTACTTCATATTTTCGAGAGGGGAAAGAAAAACCGATGCTCAAAAAAGCAGGAAAAATTGCTTCATGCCTGGCACTGATCTCCATCTTGCTCAGCAGCTTTGTGCTTCCGAAGGACGAGGCGCAGGCGGATAATTCAACAGCGGCTCTGCCGTATAAATACAAGCTGCTCAAGGATAATATGGGCACTGGGATGAAACTCTACTACAATAATGGGGTTTTTTACTATAAGTCTCAGTTGAATGGTGGCCTAAACATCGCAAACCAATCAACGGATCTGAAGACATGGACCAGAATCATTGACTCGAACACCTTTGGTTCAAGCAAAAGATTTGACTTGCATTCCCTCTCCTTCATTGGTGGCAGAGTCTATGCGACAGGACATACTGTGTCTACAACTACGTTCCCAAATTATACTACTACTTCATTTTTAGGCTATATGAATGATACATCCAATACCAGCTCCAGCTGGACTCAATCCTCATTTCCTTCAGGATTCTTGTTGCTTGGCCCCATTGTTACCGATGGAAGCAATTATGTAATGGGAGCTGGCAATGACAATGTTATTTACCGGCAAGCTTCATCTTCCGGGGGAATACAGGAGAAAGCATGGACTACAAGCAAGAACATGACCAGCGGCTCCCGTTATGAAAATGCTGTATATGATGAGGTTAACAATAGATTGATATTAGCAGATGATGCGAATAATATTGTCTACTCCAAAGATGATGGAATTAATTGGAATAAAATCGTGGTGGATTCCTCTTCTTCGGCAGCCATAACTGACCTTGTTCAGACTGGAGGGACAACTTATATTTCCGGGAGGGACGGTGTATGGAAGCTGGTAGGGACTATAGCAAGCAGGCTATTGCCCTCTGGCAGCAATTACAACGCTGTAGCTGTTGATGAACACAATAATGTATATGCCTTACGATCTGATGGGACAGTGCTCATGTCATCCAATACCGGAGCGACCTGGTCACCAATCGTTGCTAAAGGCAGCGATAATACTTCAACTTATTTTGGTGCAATGGAGTATGGTGACGGGAAGCTGCTTGTCGGCACGGATAAAGGCCTGTACCAGGTAGTAACTAACTCGGTTATTACTAAGCAGCCGCAGGATGCGCAAGTGAATGTTGATACATCTGCTGCCTTTTCTGTTAATGCCAGCGGCAATGACCTTGCCTATCAATGGCAGGTTGATATGACGGGTACAGGCAGCAGCTTCACGAATATAGCTGGCGCAACAAGCACCAGTCTGACTATTCATGCGGGATCAAAGGACATGAACGGCTACCTGTATCGCGTCATCATTACCGATGCCTCCGGGGAACAAATGATTTCCGAAAAAGCTACCCTTTCCGTCAATATTCCTAAGGTGAAGGTGAGCTACCTGTCTGGCGAACACGGGACAATCAGCGTGGCAAGCGAGGATGTCGAGGCCGGAACCAAGCCGGTAGCTGTGCCGATCGTTACACCGGATAACGGCTACCGCTTCATGGGCTGGAGCAGCGATGGTGGTATAACGAAGCTGAGCAGCGACCAGTTGAAGGCGAAGGTCATTACCGGGCCGATCACGTATACAGCGTATTATGTCCAGCTTATTAAAGGGGACCTTGATGGCACTGGCGGCGTATCGTCTGCGGACGCCCAATTGCTGGTGAAGTATCTCAAGGGCACAATCACATTAGGGCCGGATCAACTGAAGGCAGCGGACTTTAATAATGATGGGGTTGTGGATGAGGCGGATGTTAAGGCGATTCTGGCCTTTGTGACAGGAAAAGGCTGAGGGCGTAAGCAGTTGACAGCAAGTGCTCCATGTAAAGCCTTAAGGCTTTACATGGAGCCTTTTTTTTAGGAGAGGTTGTACCTTTTTGTGTATAATTAGCCATCATAAGCTGAGCGTAAAAAATATGGCCTCAAAGCCGCTCGTCGCGCTCCACAGTTCTCGAAACGTTAATATTCCTTGCAGTGCAAGGAAATCAAGCCTCTGGCCTTTATAGGCAGGGGCTTTTGTTTTACTTGCCGGCAATACTTTCTTCCAAAATGGATAAAACCCATTGACTTCGGCCCTGAATGCCTTATACTATTCCATATAAGATTAGTTGGAATTAACGGATTTTTAAATGGTTTATTAGATTTATGAGATACCAGGATGGAGGAAGAAGAAGATGAATCTGCTTGAAAAAGAGGATTTGATCAAAGTTAAAGCTGAGGAATTAGAAAATGCATCACCTGAGGAGATTATCCGCTGGGCTGTTGAGACCTTCCCTAATATCACCTTTGCTTGCAGCTTTGGCGCCGAAGATGTAGTGCTTGTCGATATGCTTCAGAAAGTCAGTCCTTCCACTGACGTTTTCTATCTGGATACTGATTTCCATTTCAAGGAAACCTATGAGACGAGAGATGCGATGGCTGATAAATACGGTATGGAATTTGTTCGCGTATCGCCGCAGATTACCCCGGAGGAACAGGCGGCTCAGTAC
This sequence comes from Paenibacillus sp. BAC0078, assembly GCF_054483875.1. Taxonomy (NCBI): domain Bacteria; kingdom Bacillati; phylum Bacillota; class Bacilli; order Caryophanales; family Paenibacillaceae; genus Paenibacillus; species Paenibacillus sp. BAC0078. The sequence continues at coordinate 8,759 of NZ_JBTLRW010000024.1, read as the reverse complement.
GGTGAGGCACTGTGGAGCACCGATCCCAATCAGTGCTGCGCGATCCGCAAGGTAGAGCCGCTTACCCGGATTCTATCGCAATATGAAGCCTGGATTACAGGAATCCGCCGTGATCAGGCGCCAACTCGCGCTAATGCCAAAAAAGTCGAATATGATAATAAGTTCGGCCTTGTAAAGTTTAATCCGATTGCCGGTTGGACCTCCGAGGATGTATGGAACTATATTCGCGAGAATGATGTAGTGTACAACCCGCTGCATGACCGCAATTTCCCAAGTATCGGCTGTGAGCAATGCACACGGGCAGTTATGCCAGGCGAAGATCCGCGTGCGGGCAGATGGTCCGGATCGGACAAAACAGAATGTGGACTGCATAAATAAGACATAATCCGTCAAGCCCAGAAGGAGAGAGAGCATAGATGACTTCAATACTTCCTCATGGAGGAACACTTGTTCAGCGCGTAGCAGAGGGTGCAGAGAGAGAACAGCTCCTGCAGCAGGCTTCCGGCTATAAATCAATTGCTGTGAATACATGGACATTATCGGATCTGGATCTGATCGGGGTGGGGGCGTTTTCTCCGCTTTCCGGCTTTATGAATGAAGAAGATTACCACTCTGTGGTCAAAAGCATGCGTCTCTCGGATGGCACTGTTTGGAGCATCCCCATTACATTGGCTGTGGAAGACGAAGTAGCCTCTGGTCTTGCTGTGGGTGACAGAGTTTCGCTGATCGGTGAGGAAGATGGAGTAATTTATGGGCTGCTCGATATTGAGAGCATTTATAGCGTCGATCAACAGCTTGAAGCGCAGAATGTCTTCAAAACGACCGATCCTGCACACCCTGGGGTGAGCAAATTGCTGGCCCGGCCGGCAACCTATGTCGGAGGACCAATTACGGTACTGAATCGTCCGCAGCCGGAGAAATTCGGAGAGTTTTACTTTGATCCGGCGGAGACACGGCGAATTTTCGCTGATAAAGGCTGGAGAACCGTCGTAGGCTTTCAGACACGCAATCCGGTCCATCGTGCGCATGAGTATATTCAGAAATGTGCTATGGAGATTGTGGACGCGCTGTTCCTCAATCCCTTGGTTGGTGAGACCAAATCCGATGATGTTCCGGCCAATGTGCGGATGAAGAGCTATTTGGCGCTGCTGGAGAACTATTATCCGTCAGATCGTACGTTTCTTGGCGTTTTTCCGGCGGCGATGCGTTATGCTGGCCCGAGAGAAGCGATATTCCATGCAATGGTGCGGAAGAATTACGGCTGCACGCATTTTATAGTCGGCCGCGATCATGCCGGAGTGGGCGATTATTACGGAACGTATGAAGCTCAGGAGATATTCTCGAATTTTACAGCCGAGGAACTCGGAATTACTCCATTATTTTTTGAACACAGTTTTTTCTGCGTAAAATGCGGGAATATGGCTTCCAGCAAAACCTGTCCGCATCCGGGCGATCAGCATTTGACATTGTCCGGCACAAAGGTGCGTGCGCTGCTGCGCGAAGGCAAGTGTCCGCCTCCTGAATTTACGCGTCCTGAGGTAGCGGAGATTCTTATCGAAGGTATGTCTGCGGAAGTCACCGCCTAATAAAGAGCCAGTACTATTCGGCCCTCTTGTCCCATATAGATGAGTAGAATCTATCGGGACGAGGGGGTCTTTATTATGTCTGGCCGAAAGCAGGGTAAAGTCTCGGTCTGGATCTCGTGGGGCAGCATTAAAAAAAGTATGCTGGGCGCCATTCTGCTGGCGGTGATGATCGGCATTATCGCCTATGATATGCCAACCGCCAAAACATTGAATTATTGGAGTCTGCCGCTGTCCGGCAAAGTTATTGCCATTGATGCCGGTCATGGAGGTCCTGACGGGGGCGCGGTCAGCCGGGGCGGCCTGATCGAGAAGGACATTAACCTGTCGGTTTCTTTATATCTGCGGGATTACTTGCAGCAAGCAGGCGCGATTGTAGTTATGACCCGTGAAGGGGATTATGATCTGGCCCAGCGGGATACGAAAAGCTATTCCAAACGCAAGACGGAGGATTTGAAGATGAGAGTGAGAAGCATTGAAGAGAAGCGGGCGGACTTGTTCATAAGCATTCATATGAATAGTGTGCCTTCAAGACGCTGGAGCGGAGCGCAGACCTTCTATTACCCGAATAACGAGGGGAATAAAGCGTTAGCAGGTTTTGTGCAGGAGGAGCTAAAGGCCACACTTGAGAACACCGACCGCGTTGCCAAAACCGTGAATACCGTTTATTTGCTAAAAGCACTGAAAATCCCTGCTGCGCTTGTGGAGGTTGGTTTCTTGTCCCATCCTCAGGAAGCGGCCCTGCTCGGAGATGATGTCTATCAGCGGAAAGTGGCCACCAGCATATACCGTGGAATTCTGCGGTACGCCTCGGAGCAGCCTTGAGTAAGGATAACCCATTCGCGGAAGGTAACCTGTAATGCTATAATAGACAAAAAAATACCAGGACCTTACCCGTCCGGAGAAGATAAAGAGGTGTTTTCCATGCTGACCAGGGAACAAATTCAGGAACTATTGCAGCCGCTCACAGACTCGGAATCCGGAAAAAGCCTTATTGATTTACAGTTAATTCGCGATATCATGGTCAAGGAAAACAAGGTTTCGCTTTCCATCGTATGTCTGGATCAAGAAGAGAAAAGCCGCATGGAGCTGGAGCAGAAGGTGCGCACCCTGCTGAATGAAGGAGGAGTGGACGATATCCACATCCGGCTGCGGGATGCTACCGACTATGAACGCGCTATCCTTCGCGGAGAGAGCACTGAGGACAAGCCGCAGGCAGATCAAGGGGAGAAGCTAAAAGGGCACGCAGCAGGCCTTGAGGGGCACGAGCTGATCAGTGAGAACTCGGGTGTGAACTTCATCGCGATTGCCAGCGGCAAAGGCGGTGTGGGCAAGTCAACAGTAACAGTCAATTTGGCAGTAGCACTGGCAAGGAAAGGCAAAAAAGTCGGGCTTATTGATGCCGACATCTATGGCTTCAGCATCCCGGATATGATGGGAATCGAAGAAGGTCCTATTGTTGAAGAGGGAACCATTATACCTGTAGAACGGTTCGGAGTGAAAGTCATGTCTATGGGCTTCTTTATCCGTGAGAATAGCCCTGTGATCTGGAGAGGGCCAATGCTTGGCAAAATGCTGCGCCAATTCTTCAGCGATGTCGGCTGGGGAGAGATGGATTACATGCTGCTTGATCTGCCGCCGGGAACAGGTGATGTGGCGCTGGACGTGCACCAAATGCTGCCGCACAGCAAAGAGATCATAGTTACTACCCCGCATGCAACAGCAGCCTTTGTGGCGGCAAGAGCTGGCTCGATGGCGCTGCAAACGGATCATGAGATTCTGGGGGTTATCGAGAATATGGCTTATTATGAATGCTCCTCATGCGGCAAAAAGGACTACATCTTCGGCCGCGGCGGCGGAGCAAGATTAGCGGAGACGCTGCATACCGAACTGCTGGCCCAAGTCCCCCTGGGCGCTCCAGACAACCATATTTCCGAGCCGGATTTCTCACCGTCGGTATATAAGGCTGAGACAGGAACCGCGAAGCTGTTCGCCGAAATTGCTGACAAGCTGATCGCTAAATATGAGCAGGAGTAAAAACTCCAAAGAGGCCTTCCCTTCACCGGGATCGGCCTCTTTTTTTGGTATTTTCAGCTAATTAGGAGCTTGACTCATCGCCGCCTTGCTTCTGGCCGCCGCCTCCGCCTCCGCCACTCTTGCTGCCGCCTTCTTTTCCTCCCCCTTTTTTCTGAACCTTCGGTTGAAGCTCATCTTGCACCACGGTCTTCAGGAGATCGAGTACCTCCATACGAAATAAAGGATTTTGCATCGCTTCCTGCATAATCGTCATTGATTGCTTGCGGTAATCGGATGTTTTCGTAAGATCAAGGAACATTTTCATCATTTCCGGTGATTTCATAATTTCTTCAACAGACTTCTGATATGCAGGGTCCTTGATCAGTTGAAGATGCAGCTCTTTGCTCTGCGAATTGATGGCCTTTGCGAAGTCTCCGGCGAATTGCGGGTCGGTCATGATTTTTTCGATTTCTTTCTGGTACTCCGGTGCAGTGATGGTATTCTTTACAGCGATGCGGATTTGCTCTGCGGTTTGCATCGGCATCATTTTCATGCTAATTCCGCTTGCACTGCTTCCTCCAGAGCCAGAGCCCGAACTGGGAGATTGCAAAGCCTCCTCAACCGCCTTTTTTCCTTCGTCACTCTTTAATATATCTACAACCATGGTCTTCATTTCCTTATAGCTGACTTGTCCGGAAGAGGAGCTGCTCTGTTCGCCTCCGCAGGCTGTTAAGGCCGTAATCATGCAGAGCACCAGGATTCCAGTCCACAAAGTCCTCCATTTCATTGGCGCTGCCCTCCTTTATAGGATTCCTGATTGTAGTATGCCGCACGGGAAGGCATTTATGTTGCAGTACAATGGTTTTTTAACGGTAAGCTTGGTAAAATAAATATGACACGGGGAGGTGAAATGGCTGAATTTAAGAAAATGGTTTTATTTATTCTGGACCACGCTTTTGATCGGGGCGGGAGGGGCCGTCATTGCCGGCCTGGCGCTGCAGACAGTTAATGGGCAGATTGATTTCAAAAGCACAGCCGATCTCTTGCTCTACCCGCTGATTCTTTTTGGCTACGGTATGCTTGTAAGTGTGTACGCTCAGCTTGGATTTTTCGCTTACCTAATTCTGAATTACATGGGAACGGGTGTTTTTCAACGGAAGATCTGGCAATACATTCAACTGGTGCTTTCCGTACTCGCCTTGCTTGAACTTATTTTCCTGCGTACCTTTGTAGGGAACGGCAGAAACGTAATTTCCGATTTGCTTCTGGGCATTGGAATTTTGCTTACCGCCATTATCGTAGCTTACTTCAAAGTGCGCAGCACGAACGCCTCAGCCTGGATTCCGACATTTTTCTTTATGACAGCCATCACCATAGCAGAAATTATAGGCGTCCTCCGAATTGGTGTGGACAGTGCCACAGTATTTATTGTAATTCCACTTATTGCTTGCAATGCATTCCAAATTCTGATGCTGCACCGTATCCTGAAGCCTGCATCATCTTGACAACGAAAAACCCCGCTCCTCTGGTGGAACAGAAGACGGGGTTTTGCCTCAATTTTACGATTAAAACCAGAAGCAGCGGGTTAATCTTTAAGAACAGCCTACATAATCCGGAAGCAATCCGAACAGGAGGGGAATATATGAACATCAAGCGTTATATGATAAAAGACACAAGCGAAACTGTCCTGAAAAAGCTCGACCCCGATGATAGCGGCGACTTTGAATCCAAGGAAGAAGCCGAAGCCAAAATGGTAAAACTTAAGGAACGGCTTGCCGAGCTGCAGGATATTCTTTTCGCTCAGAAGAAGCACTCACTGCTGGTTATTCTCCAAGGCATGGACTCCAGCGGAAAGGATGGCACGGTAAAACATATTTTTTCCGGGATTAATCCTCAGGGATTTATGGTGACCAGCTTCAAGAAGCCTTCCCTGGAGGAAGAAGCTCATGATTTCCTGTGGAGAGTTCACATGAAAACACCGCCGAAGGGCTATATTGCCGCTTTTAACCGTTCGCATTATGAGGATGTCCTGGTGCCCCGTGTGCATGGCAGCTTGGAGAAAGAAGAGTTGAAGCGCCGCTTCCGCTATATCCGCGAATTTGAGGAAATGCTGGCGGAAGAAGGAACTACGATCGTCAAGCTGTTCTTGCATATCTCCAAGAAAAAGCAGCTTGAAAAGATACAGGAACGGTTGCAGGACCCGACCAAGCACTGGAAATTTGATGCGAGCGATTTGCAGGAACGGGAATACTGGGATGACTATCAGGCTGCGTATGAAGATGTTTTTCAAGAGACCAGCATTGAGAACGCTCCTTGGTACTGGATTCCGGCCAATCATCGGTGGTACCGTAATTACCTGGCCTTAGCTATCGTTGTAAAGACGCTTGAGGGTCTTGATCTCAGCTATCCGAAGCTGGACACCCCTACACCTGACATTTCTAAGCTTATCTCACCACGCTATTAAATGTTCCTTTTGCGGCCTGGAGCGGGTTGTTACATTCCTGCAGCATCCTCCAGGCTTTCATTCAGGGAAGCGGAATCCCGGACCTCTTTGCCTTCGGCGCTGCTTTGGCTGATCAGCTCGGATACAGTGACGAATTCGTAGCCCTGAGCGCGCAATTTATCAATAATAATCGGAAGTGCCTCATGAGTCTGCTTACAGGAATCGCTGGCATGCAAAAGCACAATATCACCGGGATGCGCTTTGCTTGTCACGCGGTTTACGATGTTATCCACACCGATATTCTTCCAATCCAGCGAGTCGGTATCCCATTGGATCACCTTATAGCCGAGATCAGTTGCGACCTGCAGCACTCTTTTGTCAAAATCGCCATTAGGCATGCGGATCAATTTCGGCTCTTTGCCGGTTAACTCGGTCAGCACGGTATGTGCAGTTGAGATCTGGTTGCGTATTTCCTCATTGCTGAGCGTACTGTAGTTCACATGCTTGTGGCCATGACTGCCGATTTCGTACCCTGCGTCTTTAATGCTCGTAACGATTTCCGGATGCGTTTTGCTCCAGGGAGAAGACAGGAAAAATGTTGCCTTATCGACTTTTTTGTCTTCGAGCACCTTCAGAATCGGTTCAGGCCTTTTTTCTCCCCAGCTAATATCAAACGTTAAAGCGATGAGCTTCTTCTCCGTCGGCACACTGTAAATGGCGGAAGGGGCCGTTTGGGAAAAAACGGTAATGTTGCCCCTCTCGACATAGATGACACCGGCGGCAAGAAGCGCGGCGGCAAAGATATAGATGAACCGTTTTATCTTTTTGCCGCTGAATACATAAAAAGAATTCATAATGACAGCGCTCCTCTCCCATGCGAAATGCTTGTTTGTTCTAAATGTATGCTGGGACAGGGCGCTTATGACCTTATATATGTCCAACCCTATTTTTAGGAGGTTTTTATCTTGTCGTTTTTCGCTTTCGCCAAAGATTTAACCACGATACGCAAAGCTTTACTGCTCGCTCTCATATTATTTGTGGCGGGAGGGGTGATCGGCTGGATTGGCACCGGCAGTCTGCAAAAGCTGTTGTCCGGGCAGCTCGAGGGATTAAGTAAAATCAGCGGCAGCCTCAGAGAATCCGCACATCCGCAGTGGAGCTTTTTTCAATTTATATTTTTGAACAACAGCATTAAAGGCGTTCTAATTATTTTTCTTGGCGCTTTATTTGGCGTATTGCCTGCGTTATTCCTGTTGATTAATGGTGCAGTGATCGGCTATCTGATTCATGTGTCGTCACTGCAGGGACTGGATTTATTTGACCTTATCGTGAAGGGACTGCTGCCGCATGGAATTATTGAAATCCCGGCAATCATCATTGCTTGCGCATTTGGTCTGCAGTTTGGTATGAAGGTCCTCAAAGATCTCTTCAGCTCCGCTGCAACAAGAGAGCAAAGAGTCGGCGAATGGCCGGCCTTCATGCGTCAGACATTGAGAGCATCCATCTGGACAGTTATTCTTCTGCTCATAGCAGCGATCATCGAAAGCACAATTACATTTTCTCTTTTATCATAAAAAAACAAAGAAATGAGCATAACAGTAAAGCCGTCAGTTTCAGGGATTGTGAGGCAAGTTTGCGTATGACTTCGGGCGAGGCCATAAAGAGTTTTTTATAATTATGGTTACAGATACTGTGCTCCGGTTAATCTAGTGTAAGTGGATATGCACACAGCTTTCCCCATCAAATGGACTATCTTCTATTGCGGCGGCATTTGAGGATCTTGTTTATTTTCAATTTAATGAAGGAGGCCAAGCATATGTTGGGAATGTTGTTCAACGAGAAGGAGTGCAAGGAGCTGGACTATGTTTTGCGTAAAGAACTTGATGAAATGCTCCTTGATTTAAGTGATCAACGCTTGGACCAAAATATCAGGCATGCCATCGCCAACCGATATAAAACGGTATTCCGTATGTACGCGCGTTTCGCACCTCAGAAGGAGCTTTCCAAGTATGCGTGGGGAGGACGTTATTCGCAGTTCAAACACTGAGCAATTTGTTTTTAATTAAATAGGTTGACTAAAAGGGAGTCGCTGTGATACATTATATCTCGCGCTCCTTTTCAATGTTTTGAAGAGTTGCTGAAGGCAAGAAGAAATGAAAAAAACTTTTTTCAAAAAAACTCTTGCCAAATGCACCGGCGCTATGATATATTATAAAGGTCGCCGCTGACAAGCGACGACGAAGAAAAACGAGAACTTGATCTTTGAAAACTGAACAACGAGTGAGTGGGATTTCACGAAAGTGAAGTCCAAAAACGATGAATTTCACAGCGTGTTTCACGCTTTTGGAATCTAGTCAAGAGAATGCAAATTCTCGTCAGATGTTTCAAAATGAGCGAATCGCTCTTTCTAAATACCAATTTGGAGAGTTTGATCCTGGCTCAGGACGAACGCTGGCGGCGTGCCTAATACATGCAAGTCGAGCGGAGCTTATCCTTCGGGGTAAGCTTAGCGGCGGACGGGTGAGTAACACGTAGGCAACCTACCCTGTAGACTGGGATAACTACCGGAAACGGTAGCTAATACCGGATAATTCCTTCCTTCTCCTGAAGGAAGGATGAAAGGCGGAGCAATCTGCTACTAGAGGATGGGCCTGCGGCGCATTAGCTAGTTGGTGGGGTAACGGCCCACCAAGGCGACGATGCGTAGCCGACCTGAG
>NZ_JBTLRW010000023.1:0-80353 GCF_054483875.1 Paenibacillus sp. BAC0078 | reverse complement strand
CGTTTGGTGGCGATAGCGGAGGGGTTCCACGCGTACCCATCCCGAACACGACCGTTAAGCCCTCCAGCGCCGATGGTACTTGGACCGAAGGGTCCTGGGAGAGTAGGACGCCGCCAAGCGGAAATATCCACACACCCTGTGGTATTTTTTTTGCCCTTATTAGTTGAATAGGCATGTGTGAAAGGGCCTTTAGCTCAGCTGGTTAGAGCGCACCTCTGATAAGGGTGAGGTCAGTGGTTCGAGTCCACTAAGGCCCACCATTTTCCCTGATAGCTCAGTTGGTAGAGCACTCGACTGTTAATCGAGTTGTCACAGGTTCGAGTCCTGTTCGGGGAGCCATTTGGAGAGGTGTCCGAGTTTGGCCGAAGGAGCACGATTGGAAATCGTGTAGGCGCCACAAGCGTCTCGAGGGTTCGAATCCCTCTCTCTCCGTTCTTCAGAGAAATAATCTTTTTAGAATCTATAAGCAAGGCCCGTTGGTCAAGGGGTTAAGACACCTCCCTTTCACGGAGGTAACATGGGTTCGAATCCCATACGGGTCACCAATTACATCTTCGAATTTTGGATGAGAATCCACTGGTTCGTTGAAGCATAGGCTTCGTAAGGATTACTTCGCAATCTCGTAACGGAGTGGAGAGTATCCCATACGGGTCATATTATGGAGGCTTAGCTCAGCTGGGAGAGCATCTGCCTTACAAGCAGAGGGTCGGGGGTTCGAACCCCTCAGCCTCCACCATAGTATCCTTTCAAAAGAATACGTTTTTTACTGACGCGGGGTGGAGCAGCCCGGTAGCTCGTCGGGCTCATAACCCGAAGGCCGCAGGTTCAAATCCTGCCCCCGCAATATATCTTGGAACCGTGGTGTAGTTGGCCTAACATGCCTGCCTGTCACGCAGGAGATCGCGGGTTCGAATCCCGTCGGTTCCGCCATCAGTATTACTTCAGGGATGAGAATATTGGGGATTAGCCAAGCGGTAAGGCAACGGACTTTGACTCCGTCATGCATAGGTTCAAATCCTATATCCCCAGCCACTTCACACCATATTGTGAAGTTATGCTGTGAAGGTGAATCCGAGAACACTCGGAGGGGACCTTATGTGAGAGCCATTAGCTCAGTTGGTAGAGCACCTGACTTTTAATCAGGGTGTCGAAGGTTCGAGTCCTTCATGGCTCACCATTTTCTTATGAAGTGTGCGCGTGTGGCGGAATGGCAGACGCACCAGACTTAGGATCTGGCGTTTCACGACGTGGGGGTTCAAGTCCCTTCACGCGCACCATGTTTTTGCGGACGTGGCTCAGCGGTAGAGCATCGCCTTGCCAAGGCGAGGGTCGCGGGTTCGATTCCCGTCGTCCGCTCCATATAGATTTTGCGCCCTTAGCTCAGCTGGATAGAGCGTTTGACTACGAATCAAAAGGTCGGGAGTTCGAATCTCTCAGGGCGCGCCATTATTACTTCTTGATTGATCCAAGTGACCTGCAGACAGATTCGAACGAATGAGTTCGTTGGAGCTTAAGCTTCGATAGCACTACTCCGCAATCGGACGCGTTAGCGACCGTATCTCTCAGGGCGCGCCATTATATACTATCTAAAATAACGGGATGTAGCTCAGCTTGGTAGAGCACCTGGTTTGGGACCAGGGGGTCGCATGTTCAAATCGTGTCATCCCGATTTTACACCTGTGCGGGTGTAGTTCAATGGTAGAACTTCAGCCTTCCAAGCTGATAGCGTGGGTTCGATTCCCATCACCCGCTTAAGTCTTAGCTTAAAGAACCCTTGCGCCGCAAGGGTTCTTTTGTGCGCTTGACAGTGTATTTTGTTGACGGGTAAGAGGACTGGATTCGAGGGAAAGAGCAAGGCAAGGTTGGATGAAGGGCGGTGAGCAGTCATGCGAAAAAGAGGATTGCCTTAAGTCCTTTTAGGGTATCCTACCGTAGGAGAGCTGCGGGTCAAGCTGCATGAAAGGCAGATTTGAAAAAAATATTGCTTTGAAGACGGAATTGAACTATAATTTCATTGAACAGGCGGTGAACTAAAAGAATGGGAAAAGAAGACGTATCCTCCAAGCTGACCAGCCGTGATCTACAAGCCATTGAACGGCGGGGGCAGCTTCTGGAATCGGCCAAAGAGTTATTTGCCTTGCATGGCTACCATGCAACCACAACCCGTGGAATTACCAAACATATTGGGATGGCCGACGGGCTGATTTATCATTATTTTCCGGATGGCAAGAAACAGATACTCGATACGATTATGCAGGAGTTTCTGGAAGAGCGGTATCTGCAGATTGAAGAAGACATTGCTGCTTTAGACAAGAATGCACCGATCCGGGAAATTCTCATTGCGCTTGGCAAAATTCTATTCACTTATATCGCTAAGGACAAGAATGTTCTGATGATTCTGCTCAGGGAAAAGAATATTCTTCCCGAAACTTACATGGAAAGCTTCAGCAGACACATGAAGATTCTTACCGGTCAGACGATGAAGATGCTAGAGCAGCGAGCCGATCGCAACGAAATTCGCACCATGGATTTTTGGATGATGGGTAATCAGTTCTGGAGCGCCATCTATTCTTATCTTGTTCAGGATATACTATTTGAACAATATAATTTGTATGCTGTAGACTGGGATACCTATCTGGAACAGATTGTAGATTATACATTGTTGACCTGGAAATTAGCTTAAAAACTGTTTCCAGTTTTTTAAGCCTATTTAGTTCATCGAATGATCAATGAAAATTAAATTGTAAAGGAGCGATTCATCATGAAATTCTATTTTAACGATCAGGCATTCTCTTTTGAATTGTTAAGAGCAGCGACATACGCGGGTTATCAAGGTGCTGAGATTGGGGAGTGCCTGGCAACAGCCTCCAAAATTACAGAGGGTGATTTCGAAAGCTGGTTCCTGGAATGGCAGCAAATGGCCGACAGAACCGAAAGCACAGCAGAGGAATGCCTGAGCAAACGTCATAAAGTAAGTGCAAGAGAGGCCTACCTTCGTGCGCACAACTACTACAGAACCGGTGAATTCTTTCTGGATGGCACAGATCCAAGAAGAATGGAGAATTTCGACAAGAGCGTGAACACCTTTGAAAAGGCGATGGATCTCTTGGATACTCACTATGAAATTGTAAAGATCCCTTATGGTGATACTTACTTGAAGGGCTATTTTTACGGAGCGGCAGCAGATCGAAAAAATGCTTTGACAGCCCGGCCAACGCTTCTGTTTATCGGGGGGTATGATTCTACGCTCCAGGAACTGTATTTCTGCGGTGCAGCACCGGCCATTAAGCGAGGATACCACTGTCTGGTGTTTGAAATGCCGGGACAGGGAGAAGCACTGCGCAAACAGAACCTGTACATGCGCCACGATGCTGAAGTTCCGGTAGGTGCCGCTATTGATTATATGGAAACAAGAAGTGAAATTAGTATGGACAAAATTGCACTGCTTGGGATGAGCTTAGGCGGCTATTTTGCACCAAGGGCAGCAGCGTTTGATGACCGAATTAAAGCCTGCATCGCCTTTAACGTCTTCTACGATACCTTTGATTCTACCTTGAACCAAAATCCCCAGTTGGAACAATTACTCCAGTTACCAGAGGAACAGAGAGAACAACTGCTGGCTGTGGCGGAAAAGGGCAACTCCAATCTGCGCTGGATGTTAAATAACGGAAAGTGGGTGTTTGGCTTACAGCACCGCTACGAATTGTTTGAGGAAATGAAGAAAGCGACCTTGAAAGGAATTGCGGGGAAAATCAAATGCCCTGTGCTGCTGACAATGGGGGAGACCGACCATTTCGTATCTGAGGACCAGCTATCGGCATTGATTGATGAGATCAAATCACCGATGACCATCCGTGTCTTTACCAAAGATGAAGGTGCCGAGGAGCATTGTCAGGAAGGAAACCACGCTCTGTTCCATCAGGTGATGTTTGACTGGATGGATGAAATTTTTGACAACTATTGAAACAGGTGAATTATGTACAAGGAAGAAATCAACAGGGTAGCACTCTCCGCGAAAATAAAAAGTGATTATCTGAATGAGAGTATCGTGAAATATTTTTTGCTGGCGGTCATGTCGGGCTTCTTTATAATCATTGGAATCGCGCTTGCTTTCTCAACTGCAGGAATCATTAATGTGGACGGGAAATTATATGGAAAGATCGCAGTCGGGCTTACCTTCCCAATCGCCCTCGGTCTACTTTACTTCGCAGGTGGAGAGCTTTTTACCGGAAATTGTTTTGTTCTTTCTGTCGGCCTTCTGGAGAAAACCATAGACCTGAAGAAAGCAGTGCAATTGCTGCTGGCTTCTTACCTCGGCAACCTGACCGGTTCCATAGTATTGGCATTTATATATGTGAGAAGCAGGGCCCCGATGGGTCTCGCAGACCATTATATTGAAAAAGTCGCGGAAAGCAAGCTGACAATCCCGGCAGGTGAATTGTTTTTACGGGCGGTGTTATGTAATTTTGTAGTATGTCTGGCCATCTGGCTCTGCTATAAGATGAAAGAAGAGATGGCTAAGCTGTTCATGCTGTTTTGGTGTGTGTTTGCCTTTGCCACTCCGGGCTTTGAGCACTCGATTGCCAACATGGGGATATTCGCCATATCGCTCATGCTACCACACGCAGAGTCACTTACAATAACCGGCGCTGTCCACAACCTTGCATGGGTTACTTTTGGAAATATCATCGGCGGTTCCATTTTTCTGGCTTTGCCATACTGGTTTGTCAGCAAAGGGAGAAAGTCGGAAATGATGGTCTAGTACGCTTGTGTTTCTTGGTGCGCTTCGAAAGGAACTGATATGATGATAGTAGCGGGTACAACGGTATAAATAACTGAAAGTTAAGGGGCTTACACAATGACTGACAAGGTAATTAGAATCTTTAAGATTATTAATGCAATCCAGTCTACTCCGGGAATTACGGCCAAGGATTTGGCGTTCCGGTGTGATGTGCACGGGGCAGTCTGCTGTTCGAAGTCACGCTCAACAATGAGAAGGAATTCATGAAATGGATTCTGCAATATGGATCGCATGCAGAAATCCTGGAGCCGGCGTCAGCCAGAATAGATCTGAAGCTGCAACTGAAGCAGTGGATGAGCATTTATCAGAGGAAGGATAAATAGTGCTGCACGAATAAGCCCCGCCCTTAATGGGTGGGGCTTATTCGTGCAGATACGGACCGGGATTACTCTGATTGAGGTACAGTCAGGCCCAGACCGTCAGCGATCCGCTGGCCGAATTCAGGGTCGGCTTTGTAGAAATGGCCGATTTGGCGGAGTTTGATCTCATCTTTATCCACTGGAGTCATAGCACCTACGATATTGCGGACGAGACGGGCCCGCTCCTCTTCGCTTAGCAGTCGGTACAGATCACCAGGCTGAGTGTAATGATCGTTGTGATCGTAAGCCACACTGTCTGCCTGTCCGGTCACTTCAAAAGCTGCCGGCTTGTGCGCTGGAGACTCCGTCGCTCCGCCGAAGCTGTTCGGCTCGTAATAGACTGAACCGCCGCCGTTGGCTCCAGGATGCATAGCGCCGTCGCGCTGATTGTTGTTAACCTCAGCAATCGGCCGGTTGATCGGCAAATGATTATGGTTCGCGCCTACCCGGTAGCGGTGGGCATCGCCATACGCGAAGAGACGGCCCTGCAGCATTTTATCGGGGGAAGCCTCAATTCCGGGAACAAAAGAGCCAGGAGAAAACGTAGCCTGCTCCACTTCTGCAAAATAATTCTCCGGATTGCGGTTCAGTACCATGCGGCCGACCTCAATCAGAGGGTAATCCTTTTGTGACCATACCTTGGTAACATCGAAGGGGTCGAAACGGTACGTATCGGCATCCTCTGCGGGCATAATCTGGACATACAGCCTCCAAGCGGGGAAATCCCCCTGAGCAATGGCATTGAACAAATCCTCTGTATGGTAATCCGGGTTGTCTCCGGCCAGTTGTGCGGCAAGCGCTACGTCCAGATTTTTTATGCCCTGCTCTGTTTTAAAATGGTATTTGACCCAAACGGCGGAGCCTTCCGCATTCACCCATTTGAAGGTGTGGCTTCCGAAGCCGTGCATATGACGAAGTGTCGCCGGAATGCCGCGGTCGGACATCAGAATGGTGACCTGATGCAGCGATTCAGGGGAAAGGGACCAGAAATCCCAGACGGCATTAGGATTTTTCAGATGGGTCTGCGGATGGCGTTTCTGGGTATGGATAAAGTCAGGGAATTTAATGGCATCGCGGATAAAAAATACAGGTGTATTGTTGCCGACCAGATCGTAGTTGCCTTCCTCTGTGTAGAATTTTACGGCAAAACCGCGCGGATCACGGACGGTATCGGCTGAGCCAAGCTCCCCGGCAACGGTGGAGAAACGGATGAACATCGGCGTGCGTTTGCCCACTTCGGATAAAAAAGCAGCTTTCGTATATTGGGACAAATCCTGTGTAACTTCGAAATAACCATGCGCGCCTACGCCTTTGGCATGAACCACACGCTCGGGAACACGCTCCCGGTTAAAATGCGCCAATTTCTCCAGCAGATGCACATCCTGCAGCAAAGTGGGTCCGCGCGACCCTGCAGTCATAGAATTCTGGTTGTCTCCTACAGGTGCGCCCCAGCTTGTTGTAAGTTTGTTATGGCTCTCGCTCATGAATACAATCACCTCGTATTAGGATTTGATTTTAGAATAAGTATAAATACTATAATATCAAAAAAATTTAAAATTTCAATCTTATTTTATAATTATTTTAAATAAGGCTAGAGATGATGTTTTTTGAGAGATGGTGAAGGACTATTTGAGGGTTATTGCTGATAAACACATGGAGAGCTGCTTTTTCTGTTGTGCCCGGGCTTGAGGATGGAGGATAATGATTGTGTTAGTGTTTCATGGTGTTCAAGCGATCAGGAGGAGACAGCATGCTGGATAGACTGATTAGACTGCCATTCACGATGACGGAGGATGAGCGCAGAGAGCTGCGCATGCTTACGCTGAAGGAGAATATTTCAAGAGGGAAGCTGTTTGCCAAAATAATTATAGGCATCGAATCCGTGTTGGCAGCGGTTGACCTGGCGGCATCCATCACCAAGGTACATGAGAGCTTTCATTTCAGCTTTTATTTTATAATGTATGTCTCTATGATTGGACTCAATGTGGCGTTTCTGCTCGGGGCGGCGGCCTATGAAAGAGATGCTAAGCTGGCAGAGGGCGGCTATCGGCTGTATGAGAAGCTTTTTATTGCCTATTCGTATAGCTTTGTGATTTGGGGCAGTGTAGTGACCTTAGCGGATCAGCGGCTGTATGGACAAGTAATGGCCTTTGTCATTAATCTGGTGAGTATTTCGGTTATTTTTTATTTCAATAACAGGATGGTTCTGCGGCTGTATGGAAGCTCAGCGGGACTGCTGTATATCGGACTACCCTTTTTTCAAGCGTCTTCGAATGTGCTGATTGGCCATTATATCAATCTTACCTTGTTCCTCTTCTTCATCTGGATGGCGTCAAGAATTTTGTATGTGAACTTTTGCAGCAATTATTACAGCCGCATTCTGCTGGGACGCAGTCACCGGAAGCTGGAGGAGCAGATTGTTCAGAATGAAAAAGTACATCTGGAGCTGGCTCAGGCTAACAGTGAGTTGCAAAGACTGTCGTTCACCGATGCGCTGACGGAAATTCCGAACCGCCGTGCCTTCGACCAAAAGATGCAGGAGCTGTTAAGCGAGAACGGAGAACCGCACAGTTCCGTGGCAATACTCATGATAGACATTGATTATTTCAAGCTGTTCAATGACAATTACGGGCATGCTGAAGGGGACCGGATCATTAAAGAGGTAGCCCAGGCGATTCAGGCGGAGATCACAGGCGAATGGCGTTTTGCGGCCCGGATGGGGGGAGAGGAGTTTGTCGTCGCAGCACTCAATACCGGAGTGGATGAGGCGATGGAGCTGAGTGAAAGAATTAGAAGCAAGATTGAGAAAATGGCTTTTCAGCACGATTATTCCCAAGTGAGCTCCTACATTACGGTCAGTATTGGAACCGCTGCGGGTGAAGCGGCAGGTGCCGGAGAGGTAGCCGCACTGGTGGATCTGGCGGACCAGGGGCTATACCTCGCCAAAACAGGCGGACGTAACAGGGTAGCCTCTGCCAGCGGCAGTGTGTAAAAATCCCGCCTGTAGCCATAGCAGCAGCAGACGGGACAGAATGGCCGAGCCTTAACCTTTGATATACATCCGGTTGTAATATTCATCGAGCATACGTTTGCTGGCGAATTCGGTACGGGTGGTTTCGATGCTCTTGTGCATCATCTGTACCCATTTCTTTTTGTCCTCATAGAAGGTCGGGAGCACACGTTTCAAGAGCGTATCGTACAGAGCATCGCTGTCATGCTGGTCAAGCACGGCAAAGTCTGAGGTCTCGAAGCCATCGCCGATCTGCCAGCCGTTCTCTCCGTCAATGCAGGCTTCCGGCCACCAGCCGTCGAGGATTGAGCAGTTCAGGACACCGTTCATGGCGGCCTTCATACCGGAAGTACCGCTGGCTTCCAGCGGACGGCGCGGATTGTTGAGCCAAATGTCAGAGCCGCGGGTTAGCTGTGCCCCAATGGTCATATCGTAATTTTCCAGGAAAACGACGCTTTTCGGGTATTTTTTCATCATCGCCACGAGGTTGCTGACGATTTTTTTGCCGGTGTCATCCAGAGGATGCGCTTTGCCTGAGAAGACGATTTGGATGCGGCCGCTTTCCAGATAAGGTGCAATAATCTCCGGCTGGGAGAAAATCAGGTCACTGCGTTTATAGGGGGCAGCCCGCCGCGAGAAGCCGATGAGCAGGTTGTCGGGATTAAGGGAAATGCCGGAGCGTTCCTTAATGAAGCTGATCAGCTCACCCTTGATCTCCTTATGCGCAGCCCACAGGTCGCCGCCGCCCTCATAAGCGCGGGTTATCCGTTCATCCACCCAGGTAGGGGTATGAATGGCATTGGTGATGCCGATGATCTCCGATCTGCCGGCAACTTCCTTCCACATTTTATTGGCGGTATCGGCATGCAGCTGGGCTACAGCATTCGATATACGCGACAGACGCAGGCCGGCCACCGTCATATTGAACGGATCACCGCCGATGCGTTCCATTTGGCTGCGGGTCAAGCCGTTAAAAGCGCCCATATACTCCAACCGGTCAAGCGGATGAGTTTCGTTGCCTTCCTTAATCGGCGTATGTGTAGTGAACACAACCTCTTCGCGCGTAGCTTTCCAGGCTTCTTCAAAGGTGCTGCCGCCGGACATTTTTTCACGGATCAGCTCGATGGCGGCCAGTGCCGCATGCCCCTCGTTGAAATGGTAGACATCAATCGGAATCTCCAGCGCGCGCATAGCTTTTACCCCGCCGATCCCCAGGACAATCTCCTGCGCAATCCGTTCCTCTCCAAACCAGCCGTACAGCTGGCCCGTAATCCAGGCGTCGCCGTTCTCGGGAATATCCGTATCAAGCAGATACAAGGGATTGTTGCCAAAATGATCGGTTCGCCACACTTTGCAGACCACATCAATCTTGCGGACCTTTACGGTGACCTTCACCCCTGTATCTTCAAGAAAATCATAGATGTAATTGTGATAGGAGTCGTAAGGATTGCCGATTGCATCAATCTTCTGGTCCGTGTAGCCCTGCTTCCACTTCAGGCCAATCGGGATGATCGGAGCGCCAATATCCTTAGCACCCTTGATGTAGTCTCCGGCCAGAATGCCCAGGCCACCGGCGTACATTTTGAAGTCGGAATGCAGTCCGTACTCCATGCTGAAATAAGCTACTGACGGTAATTGGTTCTGGTTCACTTGATAAGCCTCCTAAATACGATTTGGATTAAAAACTGGCATTGCTGCAGGCTTAATCTAAGGTGCAAACGTTTGCCCAATAGAGCGCAAGTTGATCTGGAAAGCGATTCCACACCTATTCTAGCATATCTGCCAGAAAAAAGCATACTGAAGTTTTTAAAAGAAAAATCAGTAGGTCCGTATGGCTAGTACGATGGTAGCGTTGCAATTATTACCCCGAGCTAAATATCCTAAAAATCCATAATCGCTTATAAAGCCGAATCCGGCAACCGAAATTAATAAGGAAGCACACCACAACCTAGGGGGAACCGAACTCATGAAAAAATGCTTTAGTATCATCGTAAGCTGCATTCTGGCAATCAGCCTGATGTCGGGAGCAGCATTGGCAAAATCCGACCACGGCAATGGCAATGGTAACGGTAACGGCCAAGGCAACAGCAACGGTAATGGCAAGGACAAGGACAAGGACAATAAAGAGGAAGCCATCGTTGTACCTGCTAGTGCACCAGCGTCAGCAACAGTTAACGAAAATGATAAAGAGAAAGACAAAGATAATCAGAAGGACAAGGACAAGGACAAAGATAAAGATAAAGATAAAGATAAGGATAGGGATAGAGATAAAGATAAGGACAAAGATAAGTTTGAAAAAGAAACGGTTACTTCTGTTACCTATGCTACCTACGGAAAGGGCCACAATGGGTACAAGGGGCTTCTGCATGCGATTGAAAATGTGAAGGATAAACCGGCGGGGGCGGTGATTGCTGAGCTTTTGCTGACCCGGTATGGTACGGAGCTGACCCCGGAAATGAAGGCAAAGCTTGAGGCGATTAAGGAGAAGGATGCGGCCTTGTCGGCGCTTGCGGATATGCTGAAGGAGCAAGGCAACGTCACCGATGCGGTGTATGTGCAAAAAGAAGTTATTCTCGTCAATGTGAAGAATCTGAATGCCTATAAAAAGCTGGGCAAGCTGTACGAGCAAGCCGGCAAAAAAGGAATAAAGCTGTACGTGAACGGGGAAGAGTCCACCTCTGAGGTTGCCCCTATTCTTACAGCCGGAAGCACATTAGTGCCGTTCAAAGCCATTGCCGAAGCGTTGCAGGCCGAAGTGGTCTGGAACGGGCAGGAGCGTTCTGTTACCATGACTAAGGATGGTATTACGGTGAAGCTATTTATTGATAAAAAGATTGCCTATGTCAACGGTCAGCCTGTCACTCTTCAAGCACCGCCGGCAATTGTAAAAGGCAATACGGTCGTACCTGCCCGTTTTGTCAGTGAAGCGCTGAAAGCTACTGTGAAGTGGGAGCCGGAATCCCAATCGGTAGTCATCTACGAAGAATAGGGATCGGGACTGAGGTCGTATGCCAAGAATTTGGCGAGCAGAATAAGTTATATTCCAAAGATGCGGCACGGCAGTGATTGCCGTGTCTTTTTTTAGTAAGATAATATAAGTTAAACTTGAAAAAATCATTAAAAGGGTAGGAGTGCGGAGGGGAAGTCCAAACATTCCCCGCAGTTACGACCAATTCCTAATATGAAAATCTAAAGTTCAACTTAGATAAAATGCGATAAGAAGTTTGATAAAACAGGGCCAACCCAGTTAAGATAGAGAGTAACACGTTAGGATGGTGACCAAGTTGAATATAGTCGTAATTGGAAGCTTGAATATGGATATGGTGGTGCGTACGGAGCGTGCTCCGGAGGCCGGAGAAACCTTGTTTGGACAGGGCTTTGCGCTCTCGCCGGGCGGCAAAGGAGCCAATCAGGCAGTAGCCGCAGCGCGTCTGGGCGCAGAGGTGACGATGATCGGGAGCGTGGGCAGGGATGCTTTTGGAAGCGAGCTGCTTGAGGTGATGCGGCAAGAAAAGATCCGTACAGAGCATATTGTGCAGAGTGATACGCATTCTACCGGCGTCGCATCCATCGTTGTGGACGGGGAAGGGGAAAACCGGATCATTGTCGTGCCTGGCGCGAATATGGGACTCGGTGTAAGTGACATTGCGCTGCTTGCGCCAGTGATCAAGGAGGCGGGCATTGTCGTGATGCAGCTTGAGACGGATCTCTCCATGTGTGAGCATGCTGCCGCAATGGCGCACAGCTACGGCATTCCGGTCATTCTGAACCCGGCTCCGGCACGGGCACTGAGCAATGAACTGCTGCAGCATGTTACCTATCTGACTCCAAATGAGACGGAGGCGGGGATACTGGCCGGAATAACTGTGAACAGTGTAGAGGATGCAGAGCAGGCGTCGCGGATTTTGCTGCAAAAGGGAGTGCAGAACGTCATTGTGACGCTCGGCTCCAAGGGTGCGCTGATCGTGAACAAGGACGGAAGCCGGCATGTCTCCGGATATCCGGTACAGGCTGTAGACACTGTAGCCGCAGGGGATTCCTTCAACGGAGCACTGGCTGTGCAGCTTACTGGCGGCAAACCACTAGCCGAGGCGGTCCAATTCGCCAATGCCGTTGGAGCGCTGGCTGTTGGCAAGCAGGGCGCGATTCCATCGCTGCCGTATTTGCCGGAGGTTGAGCAATTCCTGCGGGATGCTGCTGAAAGGTAACTTTATATAGAGAAACGCTGAACCAAAAGGAGCTGAACAAAATGAGCGGCACGGTAACAGTTAAAGATGTCACCCTCGGCGAAGGAATGCCGAAAATCTGTGTTCCGCTTGTCGGAACGACAGCAGCCGAGCTGATAGAGGAGGCGGAAGCGCTAAAGGCGCTGGCGCCGGATCTGGTGGAGTGGCGGAGCGATTTCTTCACTGAGGTGGAGGAGCCCGCGGCAGTTCTGGGCATGCTTAACCAAATTCATGCCATCCTGCCGGATATTCCGCTGATCTTCACCTTCCGCAGCGCCAGAGAAGGCGGCGAGCGGGAAATCAGTGCGGAATACTACATCCGGCTGAATCAGGCCGCAGCCGGGAGCGGACATGTGGATATTATTGATGTGGAGCTGGCTGGCGAGGAAGCGGATGTCCGCGGACTGATTGCCGCCGCGCATGCCTGCGGGGTGTTCGTGATTGTCTCGAATCATGATTTTCACGGAACGCCTGCTGAGGAGGAAATTGTCTCCCGGCTCCGCAGGGCTCAGGAGCTCGGCGGCGATCTGCCGAAGATTGCCGTTATGCCGCAAAATGCAGGCGATGTGCTGACTCTGCTGGCTGCAACGAATACGATGCAGCAGCACTATGCGGACCGGCCGATTATTACGATGTCGATGGCCGGAGAAGGGGTCATCAGCCGCCTGGCCGGGGAAATCTTCGGCTCCGCGCTGACCTTTGGAGCGGCGCATAAGCCTTCGGCCCCGGGCCAGGTGGCTGTGGCGGAGCTGCGCAAGGCGCTGGAGCTGCTGCACCGCAGCCTGTAGTACCGGGATTAGCGCACAGGATAATCCCGCAAGCTTGTAACCCAAGCAGGGCGTACGCCCGCTTTCTGAAATGCAGGCAGCCCCGGCGGAGGGGCTGTCTTTTGCTGTATTTTCGGATAATTTGCTATTCCTGTGGAGCAATGCCCCGTTCCTTAAAGACCTCTTTGGCTACAAAGGTCGCATTTAGCACCCGCGGAAATCCCGTGTAAGGCGTACAGTGAAGAATCGCTTCGATAATCTCTTTAGGGGAGAGCCCCACGTTAAGGGCAGCATTGATGTGAACGGTGAGCTGGGGCTCGCAGCCGCCCAGTGTAGTGAGCGAGGAAATGGTGACTAATTGCCGCTGCTGTAAATCCAGCCCTTCACGTGGATAAATATCGCCAAAAGCAAATTCGATCACAAACCGCCCCAGATCGGGAGAAATATCCTTCAGCGAGTTTATTACATTTGCTCCGCCTGTGCCATCCACTTCCATCAGTTTGTTCCATCCGCGTTCATAACGTTCCGTAGTCATAAAAATAACCTCCGTCTGATAAGGAATATTGTTGCTGAACTAAGGTTACAGCTTAGAGCGCGCTCTAATGCAAGCGCAAATAGTATGTGATAAGATCTGGTTATGGAAAACTTACTTACGATTCAGGAAATGTCCCTGCTGACGGGACTGTCGGCGCATACGCTGCGGTATTACGAGAAAGTGGGCATGCTGGAGGGAGTGGCGCGGAATGAACAGGGCTACCGTGCCTATTCGGAGGCGGATTTGTCCTGGGTGCAATTTCTGATGCTTCTACGGGAGCTGGATATTCCGATCCGTGACATGAAGCGTTATTCTGACCTGCGCAGTCAAGGCCCGTCCACCGTCCATGAGAGACGGCTTATGCTGGAAGCCCACCAGAGCAGGGTCCAGCAGCAGGTGCGGATACTTGGCGAGAATCTGGAGAAGCTTGCCAGCAAGATTCAGTATTATAAAGAAATGGAGGAGGGAGAGGCTTCAGCTGCAAAATAGAGCGGCAGTGGGAATATCCGCTGCCGCTCCATTACTATACAAATTGTATTTTGCTGCACTCACTAATGGTGCATCTGTCCGTATCGTCTACTCCTGCTTCACGCCGGTATAGACATGTACGGCATCCCGCAGAAACCGGGCCAGGCCGGGACGGGTTTTGTCGTAATAAGCGGTGAAC
Organism: Paenibacillus sp. BAC0078; assembly: GCF_054483875.1. Lineage (NCBI taxonomy): Bacteria > Bacillati > Bacillota > Bacilli > Caryophanales > Paenibacillaceae > Paenibacillus > Paenibacillus sp. BAC0078. The sequence goes on along the minus strand of NZ_JBTLRW010000023.1, from coordinate 65,988 downwards.
CGCTCATCGTCAACGTACATTTGCGCTACACCTGCATGGGCTTCCTTGGAGTAGGTATCCCAGTAGAAGGTCAGCCACTGGCGGTGCAGGTCAGCCGCTTTTTGCGCCAGCTCGCTTGCCGAATCGCCTTGCTCCATCGCCTGCTCCAGGGCTTCGAACATCTCCTCCTCAAGCTGCTGAATGGCGGCGTGCTGCTCCTCGGTCATGTTTTTCAGCTTAAGGTTTGATCTATCGACAGCCTCATCACCGTATTTGCTGCGGATCTCCTGTCCATACTTCTGCTCATTATCGTCAATCAGCTTTTGCTTAAAGCCCGCGAATTTCTCTTCATTGCTCATGGTTATTCTCCCTTCGGCTTGTGCCAGTGTTTTCTCGACGTTCAGGATCAGCGTATCGAGCTGTTGTCTGCGCTGAAGCAGCTTGTCATGGTGCTCGCGCAGGGCACGGGTTCCGTCAAAGGACGGGGCGGTTATGATTTCTTTGATCCCTTCGAGGCTTAATCCCAGCTCCCGGTAAAAAAGAATCTGCTGCAGGCGGTCCACCTCGGCTTGGCCGTAGATACGATACCCCGAGGAGTTGATTCTCGCCGGCTTGAGAATGCCAAACTCATCGTAATACCGCAGTGTCCGCGTGCTGATTCCCGCAAGTAGCCCGAGCTTTTGCACGGTGTATTCCATTCGCTTCAGCCTCCAAACTATTCTCAGCGTATACGCTGCCTAAAGTGCAAGCAGCTGCTTACAAAATGAATCTACACCTTTACGTTGCGGCAATGTCAAACATTAAATTTTCCGAGGGTAAAAAAACAGCGGCAGTCTCCCTAGTATGTCCACTAAAGAAACTGCCGCGATCATATGAAGAGTATAGGATGCTATATTTCTATTTCTTGCCGAGCTGTGCCGTAAAATAAGCCTGCAGCTCCGCCAGCTTCCGGGGATCGGCCAACGCGTCTTCTCCAGGGAAGTAATGCTCGGCCACCAGCTCCCAGGTAGGGACGATCTTTTGCGCTTTCATCGCTTTGATGGCGATCTTGACGGTTTTGCGTTCTCTGGCGTTGGAGAAGGTGTCCACGTAATGCTGGGAACGCTCGAAGTCGAGCTCCGGGAAGACGGCGCGGAAAATCTCCGCGGTCATCTTCGCATCGTCCAGCGCACGGTGCGCGGAACCGGAAGGCTCCAGCCCGAACAGCGCCATCGCTCCTTCGACGCTGATATCGTTGGTGAGGCCGCGGGCACGCAGCACGCCTTTGAGCAGATCGAAGTAGGTGGCGGCGAGCCAGTAGGCATCGTCCATTTTGTGCATGCGGATATCCTGAATGATCCGTTTCATATCCTCGCCGCCCCAGGTCAGGAGCAGCACGCCGTCCTTGCTCTGATCAAGCCAGGCCCGAAAGGCGGTGATAACCTTGGGAAAGCGGTCGGCCACGTCGATATCCTCTTGGGGGATGCCGGTTTTTTTCTTGATGAAGGAATTCAGGGTGGAGAAGTATATGGGTTTGATCAAAGCCGAGAATTCATCCTTAACTTGCAGTGAAGCATCTAACCGGACGGCTCCAATCTCAATGACCTCCATAGGGTGCTCGCTGGCAAATTTGCGGCCGTTGAATTCGATGTCCAGAATAATATAATCCACAGGTGAGGCCTCCGTTTCAGTGACTGGCGCCAAGTTTCCCTTAAAAATGCGCCGACTCCTCTATTTTAGCAAAAAAAACGCATGAATGGGGAATTCAGAGGGATTCTGCCGCTGTTATGCAGGGAGGAGGGCACCGGGGTGTCGAATAGGTGAGGGATATGGGGAAGTGAAAGGAATCCGGAGCTGCTGGAAATGGGCTTCGGTTATGTAGTTTACGAGTAGATTAGGGGGGCATTGTCATGGAAGAGAAAGCATTGCTGGAAGAGCATATCTGCGGGCTGGAAAAGCTGCTCTTGAGCGCTGAGGTACGGACATCACCGGAAAAGCTGGCGCTTTTGCTGGCGGATGATTTTGTGGAGTTCGGAAGCTCCGGCAGGGTGTGGCATAAGAGGGATATGATGGGGGGAGAGGGAGCAGGTGTGGTGAAAATGACGCTGAGCGGGTTCGAGCTTCATCCGTTGTCCGAAGAGGCTGTACTGGCTACTTACCGGACCTGTAACGCTGAAACCGGGAGGGTAACTCTCCGCAGCTCTGTATGGAAATTCAGGGATGGGCGCTGGCAGATGTTTTTTCATCAAGGGACACCGGGCTGGGTGGGGGATTGAAACCAACTGGTATTAACAGAGTGGGCGTATGTGGAAAAAGTACAACTAAATGGACCGAATGGACAAGTAATCCCTGATTTTGGTTGAAATAAATGGAGAAAATCCAACTAAACCCTGCTGTGTTGTGGATTTCAGCAGATTTAGTGGTACAAATTCCACTTGGGAATCCAGTGCTTCATCGCTGTAAGCTGCCTCGCATTTCTAACCTGCTTCACATGCAGGTCCGTCGGCGGAACCAGCTCTGGGAGCTATACCCACAAGAGGAGCCTTAACAAAGCCCATGGGTGCTTGCCGCTACACTTAGTCCCGGATCACATGCCCCTGCCCGAGTGTGATTTCCACGAATCCGGCCATTTGCCGGGCTTGATAGCGGATGGGCTTGCTGCTGCCCATGATGAGGATGTTGCGGATGTCGGCTGTGCCTTCCGAGGGGAGGGCGAAGGCCTTGGTATAGGGGAATTGTTCGCTTAGCGTCGTGTGGATGGCGCTTATCAGGCGGTCTTTTTCGCTGCGGCCCATCAGGTTCATGATGATCGAGCCGCGGCTGTTCAGCTTGGAGCGGGCCAGGGCAAAGAATTCGCTGGAGACCAGATGCTGCGGAGTGCCGTCTTTGGTGAAGGCGTCCAGCAGGATGAAGTCATAGCGGCGGTCCGGCTCGCCTTCCAGAAGGTGGCGTCCGTCACCGACGACAACATTATCCTGGCTGTAGCCAAAATGCTGCCTGCTCAGCTCCACGACCTCCGCGCTCACCTCGGCAATCTTAAACGACTTCTCTGCGAAGTATCTGGCGATCGTTCCGATGCCGTGTCCAATGACGAACACATCCTCGAAAAAAGGCTCGCCCGCCTCCATGAGATGGATCATCGCCCGCGGATATTCAAAGACCACGCGCCGGGGGTTGTTCAGATCAAGTGCGCCTTGAATGGCATCCCCCGAAAACTGCAGCACGCGGAACCGGCCTTTCTCGCCATATAATTCTGTCGTATCGTACACCTGGATTTCCTGCCCGTCACCGGCTGATCTTAACCATGGCTGCAAAGGGATCAATCTCCTTACACAAGTGAAATGCGTTTATATTCGTTCGGTGTGATGCCGACGATTTTTTTGAACAGCTTGTAGCCAGTCTGCGGTAATGTTTAAGTTTATTAAAGAGGCATTCGACCAGATAGCGTTCTTTATACATTTACCAATCACACTTGCTCTGAACCTTTCGATGTTTTCGGCTTGGAATGACGGTCGTGGCTTGTGCTCTTGAATCAGGTTCAGAATGTTATTCATGTCGTAGCCTCGATCTGCCAAAACGGTTTTACCTGAAAGATCCATGCTTGCGAGCATTTCAAATCACAATTATGTTGGTTTCCAGCCGTAAGTTCAATGCGCAGTGGGGAGCCCAGATCATCGACATTCGCGTGAATTTTGGTAGTTGTTCCACCTCTGGAACGTCCGATGGCCTGAAAATGCTGCCCCCTTTTTCCCCCGTACCGTGTTGCTGAACACGGACGATGGTGGCATCAATCATGATATTTTCAAAGTCAGTTGAGACCGACACATGTAGAGCACGTTGTCCCACACGCCGGCCATTCGCCAGCGACAAAAACGGGTGTACACTGTTTTCCCTGAAGGATAATAATCAGGTAAATCTAGCCACGGCGTACCCGACCTGGCCACTCACAACATCGTATTTAGCATTATTCGATTGTCTTTGCCAATTCGCCCACCTTTCCGCTATCGTTCGAGTGAGTACATCTTTTATTTGATCCCATTAATCGTCGCGTATTTCGCATCGTCTTTTCATAGGGATAGTTTATCATGTTTTGTGGTGTTTCTATGGTTTGAAGATATTCTCTAACCTGATTATCGAGAAGATCCTTTATGAAATTGCCTAATTTAAGAAATAAATAATACTATTGACAAAATATTCATCTGAAGGTAATATTTTTTTTACGCGCGAAAAAAGGTAAAGTTTAGGAGTGATATGAAAGTAATAAGATGAAAATCAAAGTTAAACTAGGTATAAGTGCAGTAGTGATCATAATGTTAAGCTTATTAATCTACTCCACAGAAATGTGTTTGTTTAAAGAAGATATAGATATTAGTAAATTAAATGCTGAGCAAATAGTACCTTGGGGTATTTCTAGCATTAATGCTCCCACTATGTGGGCTCATGGTTTTTCTGGTGAAAAAGTGAGGGTTGCGATAATGGATAGTGGTGTAATATTCAACCATCCTGATCTCAGAGACAACCTAAAAAAAGGAATTAATATTATACATCCATCTGAATTGCCTTTGGATAATAACGGTCATGGAACTTTAGTAACTGGAGTAATTAGTGCAAATAACAACAACTATGGAGTTGTTGGAGTAGCACCAGATGCTGAGATTTATCCAGTAAAGGTTCTTGATCAAAAGGGTTATGGAGATATTAATGATATTGTAAAAGGGATTGAATGGTGCATTCAAAACAAGATGCAAATCATTAATATGAGCTTTTCAGTAGATGAAGATAATATATCTTTACACAGGGTAATAAGAAAAGCAATAGACGCTGGTATTATAATAGTAGCGTCAGCAAGCAACTCTTATGGAGGGGAAGTAGGATTTCCAGCCTCCTATGACGAGGTAATATCTGTCACTTCGGTTGATATAAACCTAGTGATTGATAAGAGAGCTCCTCGGGGGAAAGTTGATTTTAGTGCACCTGGTGTTGACGTTATCTCGACATCTATGAACGGCCAATATGCTAAGCTAAGTGGAACTTCTTTGGCCACGCCGTATATAACGGGAATCGTAGCATTAATTCTAGAATATCAACAAAATTTAGGAATACGTTCTACTCGCTTTAATATTCTATCGGAACTTAGAAGTATGTCTAGGCATTTAGGAGAAAGAGGATCTGAAACAACTTATGGCTATGGGTTCGTTGAAATGAAAATATGATATAATTTTGGAGGGTACGAAGCTAATGAATTTGATACTAAAAAAAAGTATATCTTTAATGTTAAGTATTTCTTTAATCCTATCTCTGGTTGGCAGTTCTGTGTTTGCAGAATCAAACAATACAGATACTACTGGGCCTTTTAATTTACAAACCATACAAAATGATACTAATAAAATTGTAGTAAAAGCAGAGTATGAGGGTGATGAAGCTTATGCAACCCTTGATATTGCTACGAATGCTATTACACTTCAAACAATTGAACATCCCGAAGAAAATATTGCTAGTGCTTTTAAAACCATGTTGAAAATGGATAGTGATGAAGCAATTATAAGAAACTATGATGTAGATATCCATTCTGTAGAACAAACAGAACAAAGCACTCTATTGTCTGCAACTATAATAGACAAATTAAGTAAAGAAGAAATTACAATTGATAATACTAAAGTTAAAGCTCAGCTTCCTGTAGTGGTTGGATTAGCTGAAATTTTAGGCCCACCGCTTATAGCATATTTGACAAGAATTGCTGCGGTAACAGCTGCAGGTCTTGTAGTTGGAGAAGCAATAAAAGATAAAGTGAAAAATGAAAAACCTGAATATTATGAGGCTCAAATTGACTATTCTTTAAATACTGTAGTAATTGGGAACCCTATAAATGTATCTCAAGCTCTTAGTAGAGTTGGTAGCGGTCAGGATGTTTGGTGTAAAAACCAAGTAATTGCTTTTAATTTAGCGAAAAATTTTGGGAATCCTGTAGGTTATGAACTTCATGGTCCAGATGATGAGGCCTATATTAATTACTTTCCTCATTATCATGGTAGATTAACTCCGATGGCTATGAGTAAAAGTGGTACTCGCGGGAAAGCACATATTTACTTTACATTTTAAATTGTGAATAATTGTATCCCGACACATAAATGTGTTGGGATACCTTATAGTTATGGAGGTGGTTTTATGGTTAAAGTATTTGATTTTACTAATATTTTTAAGAATAAAGTAGAGAAAATAGGGAATTCATTTAATGAAAGTTTGGTTTTTGTGGAGCCCTCTGATTACTCTAAAGAAGAAGAATATTTCTACAAGAGCATAACTGTATTAGATAGCTATGCTAACGATATTAATCAGTATAATTTTCCGTTTAAAGTTAAATTAGTTAACGCATCTAATTCAGGATCTACTTTCTATTATGGACATATAAATTCGTGCACTGATAGTAGTGTGGAGGTTCATATAAGGAGATTAGATTTAGTATCTTTCCATGATAAGAAAGTTCATAGTGTGGAAGTTGATATCACAGAACAAGATCAGCCTATTGATTATGTAGCATTGAATAGTAAAATCATAGGCATTAATGAAAGGTATTGTCTGTTATTTATTCCGAACAAGAAAATAAAGTACGGAAAACCTTATTTTTCTAATTGTTTTTTGATAGATTCATTTGAAAATAAAATGTTTACTGTACAAAATGATTTTAATAATGATAGTTTATTAAGACTACAAGATATATGGGTAATTGACAATGGTGAAAGTCTAATTATAAAAACAGGTAGAATTCAGGAATTTGAAAAAAGGGAGCGTTGGGAAGAGGCACATACGAAAGAAATAACTCTCGACTATTTTGATCAAAATGAAACGTTGTATATTCTTAACACTAAAATGTTTATTCAACAAGTTAGAGATGATGAAAAGTTAACTTTTACTATAATTGATAGTTCAAATTATGAAAGTGGCTTCTCCATTATAGGTTTATACTTAGATAAATTTGCATTTATAAAGAGAACGTATAAGGAAATGAAAACTATGCTCAACTTCTATACGATAAGTTCAGCAGAATTAGAAAAAAAAGAAATTACATCTCCATTTGATAGTATTTTCTCTACAAGTGAAAATTATTATTTGGTAGAGCTTATTGAGGCGGGGAAAGTCAATATCCAGTCCATGGATTTCTCAAAGAATATGATATTCCAAATGGATGATGCTGGGATTATTAGTGTAGACGACAACAATATAATTACAATTAGGTACAATGAAAAATTTGAGAAGATTATTAATATATATAACTTTCATTCAGAAAAGTTAATTAACACATATACGGTTAGGGATTATTATTTCGATTCGGAGCAAGACATCTTGATTTTCTATTAATGAATGTTTCTATGATGACGGCAAGAAAAGTCAAGATCTTCTTTCGTTCATTGAATTGTCATTATACTGTAAGTGGCAACCGCGACCATCATATCATTAGAATTTGCCTATTCATCGAACATCAATCGAATACAAGAACGTAGTAATTGTGAAAGGTAGTATCAGTGCGGGTCATATATACATGTATGTAAAAATCCCACCAAAGCTGAGTGTATCTGAATTTATGGGAATACTGTCATTAATACTCTGTTAGACTAAATAAATTACTAAAATAGTGATTTGTGAAATTGATTTGTTAGATAAACAATAAATGCCTCCTCGCTATACGAGGTGGGTATTATAGATAGCGATTTTATATGGAGAGGCGGGCATGATAAGCCGGTTAGCATCGTGAAGTCCTTGGGATTCGCGGCTTTCGCGAGTACTTATGCCCGCAGAGGCTCCATGTCAAATCGCTCTATTACTCTATCAAACGTTCCTTTGACCACGCAGTATAGCGAAGAGCCCAATAAATGAACACAAGCAAGAATTCATAATACTTGGAGTAAACATTAATGATAAAAATAATCGCTTATATATCTATGTTTGTAGACCATACGGGTCGAGTTTTTTTTCCGAATTTAGTAATACCATCTATTGTTGGGCGTATTGCATTTCCTCTGTTTGCTTGGGGAGTAGCTACTGGATTAAAACGAACGCGTAATTTTAAATTGTATACTTTTAGAGTTTTTCTTTTAGCTATAATTTCAGAAGTCCCTTATTTGTTGTTATTTGAAACTAATTATTTAAATGTCTGTTTTACATTGCTAGATGGAATGTTAATTATAAAGTTATTAGAAACTAATTTTTTTGTATTAAAATGGCCCGTAATCCTTCTCTTACTAGTAGCGGCAGAAATATTGAATTTTGAATATGGTATATATGGGGTACTAACAATTATCTTATTTTATTTTATTAAAAATAAATATTTAATGTTATCTTTTCAGATTATAGTCACAATCATTAGTATTTATATTTACAATTACAAATCCATTCAAGTGTACTCAATATTGTCGCTATTCTTAGTGATATTTTTACAAAAGTATGATTTTAAAATTAATCGTTTTATTCAATATTCTTTCTATCCAGCGCATATGATTTTTTTGCTACTTTTAGAACAAATATTCCCTAGATGATTTGCTGCAGCGATTGGTAATCGCGAATGATAGACTCATCTTCTAAGAGCAAATGAGTTATGTCCCCGTTCAAGAGTCTTTTTTTCAAAGCTGTGAGCGTCACTTCGGTAAAGATTTGCTGTTTGGTTTCGTTCGCCACTTCTATATAAGTTAAATTATTGACTTTCTCCTAGTACAGCTAAACGTAATAATTCCAACAGTTAAGCACCAAGCGGCTTGCCTCTGTAGGTCCACTTGAATGAGGATGTTGCGGATGTCGGCTGCGCCTTCCGAGGGGAGGGCGAAGGCCTTGGTATAGGGGAATTGTTCGCTTAGCGTCGTGTGGATGGCGCTTATCAGGCGGTCTTTTTCGCTGCGGCCCATCAGGTTCATGATGATCGAGCCGCGGCTGTTCAGCTTGGAGCGGGCCAGGGCAAAGAATTCGCTGGAGACCAGATGCTGCGGAGTGCCGTCTTTGGTGAAGGCGTCCAGCAGGATGAAGTCATAGCGGCGGTCCGGCTCGCCTTCCAGAAGGTGGCGTCCGTCACCGACGACAACATTATCCTGGCTGTAGCCAAAATGCTGCCTGCTCAGCTCCACGACCTCCGCGCTCACCTCGGCAATCTTAAACGACTTCTCTGCGAAGTATCTGGCGATCGTTCCGATGCCGTGTCCAATGACGAACACATCCTCGAAAAAAGGCTCGCCCGCCTCCATGAGATGGATCATCGCCCGCGGATATTCAAAGACCACGCGCCGGGGGTTGTTCAGATCGAGTGCGCCTTGAATGGCATCCCCCGAAAACTGCAGCACGCGGAACCGGCCTTTCTCGCCATATAATTCTGTCGTATCGTACACCTGGATTTCCTGCCCGTCACCGGCTGATCTTAACCATGGCTGCAAAGGGATCAATCTCCTTACACAAGTGAAATGCGTTTATATTCGTTCGGTGTGATGCCGACAATTTTTTTGAACAGCTTGTTGAAATAGGCAGGATCGGGATAGCCGACCTCGGCTCCGATCTCATGAACCTTCAGGTCCGGGGCATGCTTCAGCAGTTGCTTGGCCTGGCGGATGCGGATTTCAATTACATAATCGGTCAATGTCAGCCCGGTCTCCTGCTTGAACAGCTTGCTCAAATAGCTTGGCGTCAAAAATACCATGCCTGCCAGCATGTTCAGATCGGCGTGTTGGCTGTAGTTGGCTGCTACCCAGCGCTTCACGCTCTCAACGGCTGTGCCGGAGAGCTCCAGACGGTGGGCGCGGATGGCGCTCAGCGCTTCCGAGATGGCGGAGGTGAATAGACGCCTGATCTCGCCAAAGCTCATGCAGGTCTCAATTTGCTCCTCCAGGGCAAACCCGCTGCTGCTGCGGTACATCGCTTCGAATTCCTGAAGCTCCTTGCGGGCAGTATCCTCAACCTCACGGCAGGCCCGCAGAATCTGATCAGGAGAGGCCATCTGAGACTCCAGCACGGAGAACACGGCATGAATCCGTTCCAGCACCCCGGGCACATTCAGAATCTGCAAATCATGGATCAGCGGCCCGCGCAAGGACGTGAAGGGGTCGCTGAGACTTTTGTCCACAGAGGCAAGCTCTTGAACAGTAATATAATGCAGTTGCTGCGGATTGTAAATCCCCGCATCACAGGCCCGCTTGGCTTCCGCGTAAGCCGCTCTCAGCATGGCGGGATCGCTGTAGGAGCGGCTGGCTCCGGCATGCAGCGGCTGTCCGCCGCTTGCGGCGCGGAGAGGCTCGCCGAGCATCGCGAGTTCGGCAGCGGTAAGAGGTTCTGCGGAATACCAGATCCATGCATAGTGTCCTTTCTGAACCTCAAGAGCGTCAAGCAATAGCCCTTTCTCTTGCCGCAGACGGTTTGAATAGGCGCAGATGGCTTCGCGGGAGCTCCCTTTGAGCACAAGCACGGTGAAGTAAGGCAGGGGCAAGGAGAGGCCGCTCAGCAGAACCGCAGACGGCTGCTCAACATGCAGCAGGGAGAGCAGCAGCCCGGAGCGCTGGCGTTCCTCCTTCTCGCGCTGCTGCTTCCGCTCCTCGTCCAGATGGTAGAGTACCTCAAAGAGCTGCTCTTTGTTGATCGGCTTCAGCAAATAGTCTACAGCCGAGCTGCGGATCGCCTCACGGGCATAATTGAATTCAACAAAGCCGCTCATCAGCAGGGTGCGAATGTGCGGATGTGAGGCTTTGAGGCGCTTGATCAGCTCCAGCCCGTCGACTTGCGGCATTCGAATATCTGTAATGACTACATCAACCTGAAGGCCGGGGAGGGCGTCAAGCAGCTGTTTGCCGTCAGCATAGGTTCCGGTGACCAGGAACCCGCTGCTCTCCTTGCTGACCATCCGGGCCAGCCCCTCACGGATCAGAATCTCATCATCTACAATTGCAATACGCAGCAATCCGGCTCGCCTCCTTCTGACTACTTGGATTATCCCTCACGAAGACGGGTGGAGAGGCCATCAATCCGCAGGGTGACACGGGTGCCTCTGCCGGGCACGCTCTCCACACTGAGGCCAAACGAAGGGCCATAATACAGGCGCAAGCGCTCGTTCACATTCCGCAGCCCAATGCCGAACATTTCACCGTCGGCCCCGCTGCTCAAGCTGTTGTTCAGAGCACGAAGCGTATCCTCATCCATGCCTACGCCATCATCCTCGACGCAAAATACCGCTTTGCCGTTCTCCTCCCGGCCGCTGATGCTAAGTGTACCCGGCCCTTCCTTCGGCTCCAGGCCGTGGAAGACAGCGTTCTCGGCAATGGGCTGGAGCACCAGCTTAATGATGGGGAGGGGGAGCAGGGGCTCCGGCACATCAATATGCAGCCTGAATTTGTCCGGGAAGCGGATTTGCAAGAGGTCCAGATAATTCCGCACATGGTCCAGCTCATGGCGGATCGTGACCATCTCTTCACTGCGGACCAGCCCATAGCGCATCTGCAGTCCCAGCAGATAGGTCAGCTCCGCCACGCGCGGATCATCACTGCCCTCGGCCAGCATGCGGATGGATTCCAGCGTGTTGTATATGAAATGCGGGTTGATCTGGTTCTGCAGCGCCCGCATATCGGCCTTCTGTTTTCTCTTCTCCGTAATGGAGACCTCCTGAAGCAAATCCTTGACCCGCACAATCATCCGGTTGAAATGGCTGCCGAGCATGCCGATCTCGTCGTTGTATTTAGGATGCAGCCATACCTCCAGGTTGCCGTGCTGCACCTGCTTCATCAGCCGGACCATTGATTTCAGGGGCTTCGTCAGCGCGTATGAAATTATGGTTGCCACGAACAGGGCGAATGCGATAATCGCCAGTGTTGTCAGAATGAGCGTATTGCGGTTTGTCTCCACTGGCGAAAGGATGCGGGAGAGGGGAATGGTGACCATTGTGGTCCAGCCTGTTTGCTTCGATACGGTATATACAGCCAGATAGGACTGCCCATCCAGCTTAATCTGAAAATGCCCCTGGGCCAGCTTGACCTGATCCAGCAGCAGTTGTCTGGTGTGAGCCTGCTCCTCCTTGTCCCCGCCCTCTGTACCTGCACCGGTATAGATTAGCTTCCCTTGATCATCCACGACCATTGTGCTGCCCTGGGTAACGGCATTTACCGGCTCCACAATGCCCTTGAACAGGTTGATGTCGATATCAAAGACGATGATGCCGATTCTTTTCAGAGTACTGACGGAAGTGACCGTACGCAGGACGCTGAAAACCTCACGGTGATCGCTGGCGCCCACCCGCACCGTATGCCGGCCTTGGACTATGGGAGCAACTCCTGCCGCTTCACTGAGACGTTGCCATTCGGGCAGCCATTCCGCCGGGAAGAGCTCATGGATGTTAAGACCGGTGTCATAAAAGACTAGTCCATATTTGTCCACTAAGTATACGGCAATAATTTCTTCCTTCGTATGGTTCAAATAGCTTAGGAACATTGACATGCTCGAATTCTTATTCCAATTTGTGCCCTTCTCTTCCAGGTAGAATTGAACATCGGTGTTATACAGCGGCAGCGCTGTATTACGCTTAAGATCGGCCACATACCGATCAATGGTATCTGAGGCGCTGTCAACCATCTGGCTGGCGCTTGAAGTAGCATTCAGCAGAACAGAATTGAAGGTAGAGCGGGAAGAAAGATAGCTGACATAAGTGATAGGCATAGAGATCAGAAAGACGAACACGACAATGAGCTTCCGCTCCATGGGCAGATTGGCCAGAAACAGCCATAATTGACGTGAGATTCTCCGGACGTATGAAACCACGATTGTTGTTCCTTTCCGTACATCCCCCTTATTTGACCGCCCCGCTGGTCACGCCTTCAAAAATATAACGCTGCAGGAAGAAGTACAAAATGACCGTTGGCAGCAGAATGAGCAGAATTGCTGCACAGATCAGATTCCATTCGCCCGAGTTCACCCCTTGGAAACGTATTAGGACGGTCGTCACGACACCAAGGCTCTGTTTGGGCATATATAGGAAAGGGATGTACATGTCGTTGTAAATGCTGATCGTCTTCAGTATCACTAGCGTAGCTGTCGCCGGGGTCAGTAGTGGGAAGATGATCGAACGGTAGATTTTGAACAGGGAAGCACCCTCCACCATGGCACTCTCATCAAGATCAACCGGAATGTTGCGGATGAACTGCAGATACAGAATGATCTGGACCACGTCTGCGCCGATGTACAGGACAATTGGGGCACCGAGGGTGTTGTAGAGACCCATATTTTTAATGATGCCGAAGGTGGCAACCTGAGTGGTGATGCTGGGAATAATGGTGGCTACCAGATAAGCACCGAACACAACCGGCTTCAGCTTAAAAGAAAACCGGCCAAGTACGTATGCTACCATTGTCCCAAACAGAATGTTCAGGGTCAATGTGATTATAATGATCACAAGGACATTGCCAAAGCCGCTGAGGAGATCTCCACGTTGAAATACTGTAATAAAGTTGTCAAAATTGAAAAAGCTCTTAGGCAGCGCCATGGAGCTGCTGGAGTTGAACTCATCAGTCGATTTAAAAGCATTGACAATGACTACGTATGGAGGAAAGATGACGACAAAGACTCCGATCAGGAGCGAGACGTATTTGATAATATCAACAAAACGAAATTTGGTGTGTGCCATGTTTACTTGTCTCCTCCCCGGCTCAGAACCAGCTGTTGAACCAGCAGCACGATGACGACAAAGAATAGCAGAATGATGCTCATTGCCGAAGCCAGTCCGTAATTGTTATAACCGAATGCCGTCTCGACCACACGCTGCACATAAGTTTGGCTGGCCCCCGCTGGGCCGCCTTTGGTGAGAACGAACGGAAGGTCAAATACTTCCAGCGCACCCGTAACGGTCAGGAACAGATTCAATTGAATAACGGGCTTCATATTCGGAAGGGTCACTCTCCACAGGGTCTGAAAAGAGCCGGCGCCGTCGATCTTGGCCGCTTCATAAATATCGCGCGGAATGGCCTGCAGGGAGGCGATGTAGATAACCATATTGTAGCCCATGAAGCGCCAGAAGCCAGTGGACGCGAGGGAATAGTTAACGAGGCCTTCAGTCCCGAGCCAGCTGGTCTGGGCCAGATGATGCAGCCCGATGCTGTTCAGGAACAGATTCAGCGAGCCGTTGGTGGTATCAAATACATAGCCAAACATAAAGGCAACGGCGACTCCGTTCATAATGTAAGGCAGGAAGAGCATAATCCGGAAGCCGTTGCGTCCCCGCAGCCTGCTGTTCAGCACAACGGCGAAATAAATCGCAACAATATTCTGGACGATCCCCATAACGAAGTAGGCAAAGTTATGGGTGAACACTTTGAATATATCGGGATTGCTGAAGACCTCGCGGTAATTGTCCAGACCGACCCAAGGCTTCTCGGGGCTATAGCCATCCCAGTTCGTGAAGCTATAGTAGATCAGTGTAATCGCCGGATAATAGGTGAATGTAGCCAGCAGGATTAGCGGAATGAGCAGAAAGGATATGATAATGATCGTCTTCTGTTTGTTGTAGGATAATGTTCCGAACATCGCTTGACCTTCTTTCGTGAAAGCGCTTTTATATTTAAGGCAAAATGGATTATCATAAAGGCGATAATCCATTTTGCGCCGAAGTTATAGGCTATAGCTTATCTTTGAAGTGTGATCCTAAGATCAATAGCCGAGGTCTTTTTTAGCTTTGGCCCAAGCTTTGTTCCATTTGTCGAAGACGGTCTGCGGATCTTTGGCAAGTACGAACTCTTGAGCCATTGCCGGCAGATCGAGCTGTGCCTTGTTGGTTATTTCGATTACTTTTGCATTATCCACAGTACCTTCCTGCAGTGTTACGCCAGAAGCCTGGAATTCCTTCAGTTGGGTCAGCTTGGATTCTTTGCCCTTCAGCGGGGAGATAAATCCGGCGAAATCTTCATAACCGGAATCCTCAATCATCCATTTGACAAAGGCTTTGGCAGCGTCTACATTTTTGCTGTCCTTGGCAACACAATAGAAGAAGTCAGGACTGAGCGGTGCGGTCAGTTTACCCGAGTTGTCATATGGCAGCGGGAAGAAGCCTACGTTGTCGGATGTTGCACCTGCGCCGATGACTTGGTTGATGACCCAGTTGCCTAGGAAGTACATGGCGAACTTGCCGGATGCGATGTCTTTCTTGGACTGTTCCCAGTTGGTGGAGTTGATGTCTTTTTCTAAGTAGCCCTTTTCGTTAAGCTCTCTTAACAGGCTAAGCGATTTGCCGTATCCATTGTCCATTGTGAACGGAGTGTCGGTGTTCAGCTTCTCATTAGGGAAGTCCGGTTTACCTTCAATGATGCGCGGTACTGCATATACCCAGTCGTTCAGCGGCCACTTGTCCTTGAAGTTGGAAGCAAGCGGAATGACACCTTTGGCTTTCAGCTTCTCGCAGGCGGCGAGGAATTCATCCCAGGTCTTGGGGATTTCGGTGATGCCGGCATCGGCGAAGGCTTTCTTGTTGTATACGATACCGGATGTGGAGTTACCGGTTGTAATTCCGTAGAGCTTGCCTTCGTAGGATTTGAAATCTTTGAAGGTAATCTTATCGTTCAGGCCGAGATCGTCCAGTGAGGCAAAATATTTCGGCAGGTCGGAGTTCGGGATGGTAGGGACAAACATAACGTCAGGCAGCTCTCCGCTGGCCATTCTGACCTTTGCTTGCTGGTTGTAGTCGGTTTGTGAGGCTTCGAATTCAACCTTGATGTTCGGATATTTCTCATTGAAGCGCTTTACATATTCGTCATACTCTTTGCCGATCATGTCGGTTCTGTTGGTGAGAAAGGTGATTTTGCCGCTGATATCGGAGCCGCTGGCTGCTGCCGGTTCAGTGGTCGCTGCCGCATCTCCGCCAGTGTTCTCTGGCGCTGTAGTCTCTGCGGGCTTGTCGGTGGCTGTAGCTGCGTTGTTATTGTTGCTGGAGCCGCAGCCTGTCAAGGATAGAGAGAAAACCATGATGATAACAAAACATAACGAAAATAACTTATTTCTCATTGCGTTGTCCCCTTTTCGTGTTATTGTTAGCGTTTACATCATTTATTATAGCGATGAATTTACCGTTGAGAAATGGAGTGATTTATTATTTATTGTCTTCATTTATTCTGTTTGAAAGAATATAATTAGTGTATTGCTAACAATAAGATAACAAAATAGAATGAATATGAAAACGATTTATATTCGTATTTAGGAGGTACTATGAAACAACTGCAACTTCAATTGAACAACTGGGAATTTAGAGCCTGCGGTGATGACGCGTGGCTGCCGGCAGCCGTACCGGGAACGGTGCATACTGATCTGCTTCGCAATGGACTTATTCCGCAGCCTTTTTATGGAAAGAACGAGCACGAGCTGCAATGGATCGACAAAAAGGACTGGGAATACCGGACGGTCCTGCAGCTAGATGAGGAATGGGAGCGTCTCGGAGTGACCGAACTGGTCTTCGCCGGTCTGGACACGTATGCCGATGTTTTCGTAAATGATGTCCATGTGCTCTCTGCGGACAATATGTTCCGGTCCTGGACCGTGGATGTGAAGGAGCTGCTGCGGACGGGTGAAAATGAAATTCGGATCAGATTCCGTTCAGTGGTGCAGGAGGATCTGCCTAAGCTGGAGCGGCTCGGCTATGCGCTTCCGGCGCCCAATGACCAATCGGAGCTGGGCGGGCTTGGGGAGCAGCAGATCAGCGTCTTCGCCCGCAAAGCGCCTTATCATTATGGCTGGGACTGGGGCCCGAGATTCGTGACCAGCGGCATCTGGCGCGAGGCGGTGCTGGAAGGCTGGGACAGTGTGAAGGTGACTGACTTATATATCCGCCAAAATGCGGTCACAGCCGCCGAAGCCAGGCTGACGGCGGTGGTAGAGGTGGATTCGCCGGCAGGCTGGGACGGGCTGCTGCGGATCTGCTCTGGCGGACAGGAATGGATGAAGTCTGTTTCGGTACAGCCGGGTAAGCAGATTCTGGAGCTGGAGGCTGTAGTTGATCAGCCCCGTCTCTGGTGGTGCAACGGACTGGGTGAGCCTAATCTGACCGCGTTCCGCGCAGAGCTGCTGCAAGGCGGCAAAGCCATAGCGCAGGCGGAGGTAACTACCGGACTGCGGGAGATCAAGCTGATCCGGCAGCCGGATGAGCGGGGGGCGTCGTTTTATTTTGAGCTGAACGGTGTTCGGGTCTTTGCCAAAGGCTCTAATCATATTCCGAACGACAGTTTTGCCACAGAGGTCACTGAGGAGCGTTACCGTCATGAGATCGCCTCGGCGGTTGCATCCAATATGAACATGCTGCGGGTGTGGGGTGGCGGTATTTATGAAGAGGATGTTTTTTACCGGCTGTGCGATGAATATGGTCTGCTGGTGTGGCAGGATTTCATGTTCGCCTGCAGCATGTATCCCGGGGATGAGCATTTCCTGAAGAGTGTGCGGGAGGAAGCCGAGTATAACGTGCGGAGACTGCGCAATCATCCGTGCATCGCCCTGTGGTGCGGCAATAATGAGATGGATTCGGCCTGGGCGCATTATGAGGACAACATAGGCTGGGGCTGGAAGGAGAAGCTTAGCCAGGATATCCGTGAGACATTATGGAAGGCTTATGAAGCCGTGTTCCACCATATTCTGCCGGAAGCTGTAGCTGCCGGTCACCCGGATGTGGATTACTGGGCATCTTCTCCGCTGCGGGACCTTACCGGGGATGCCAATCAGCACGCGACAAGGATTGCCGGTGAGGGCGATATCCATTATTGGGGCGTGTGGCATGCGAGCGAGCCGTTTGAGAACTACAATGTCAAGGTAGGCCGCTTTATGAGTGAATACGGCTTCCAGTCCTTTCCTGAACTAAAGTCGGTGCTTAGCTATGCGGAAGAGAGCGATATGGCGCTGGAATCGGAGGTTATGCTGGCTCATCAGAAGAACGGACGCGGCAACCTGCTGATTAAGGAGTATATGGATATCTATCTGCCGGAGCCGAAGGATTTCAGAGGGTTCCTCTACATGAGCCAGATTCTTCAGGCAGAGGCGATGCGGATTGCTATTGAAAGCCACAGAAGAAACAAGCCTTACTGCATGGGCACGTTGTATTGGCAAATGAACGATTGCTGGCCGGTTGCCTCCTGGGCGGGCATGGATTATTACGGCCGCTGGAAGGCGCTGCAATACACGGTCCGCAAAAGCTTCCAGGAGCTAATGCTCTCCATCGTCAGCCCTGACGGGGAGAACCTTCAGGTGCATGCCGTGTCCGACCGGCAGGAAGCGACTGGCGGCGTGCTGCAGATCCGGCTGCAGGACTTCAGCGGCGCTCTGCTGCAGGAATGGTCCGAGCCGGTGACGCTGGCAGCGGATTCGGCGGGGATCGTATTTACAGCGAAGCTGGCCGATCTGCTTGCGGACCGCGATCCCGGCCGGGTGCTGTTGACTGCGTCTCTCCTGGCAGACAGCGGACTGTCCGCGCATTCGCGGCACTACTTCGCATCAGCCAAGGAGATTGCAATGACCCGGCCTGCCCTAGCGGTGGAAGAGGTTCCGGGCAGCGGCGGACTGCGCTTCACGGTAACCAGCGATGTGCTGGCGAGAGGGGTGTATCTGACAGCGGAAGAAGAGGGAATCTTCTCGGACAACTTCTTTGACCTGCTTCCGGGCGAGACGAAGACCGTGGAATTCTTCCTGCGCGGCAACGCGACCGAGGACTTCATTCCGGCTGCGCCGAAGGGTCTGGAGATTCATTCGATGGCGGATTATGTAAACGGCGGCCAGGTGTAAATCAGGTGGAGGCTTCCTGAAGCCGAGCGTTGGGCGAATTTTTCTGAAACAGGCTTAATTGAAATGTGCTGTTGTTGATTCTGTTGAACTAAAGAAAAAATAAAAAGGGCCGAAGTGACGGAGGGGAGGTTTGGAACTGTAGGAGCGATAGCGTCCGCCTTTGTTCACAGATTTCAACCGCGAGCAGCGGCCCCAAATCAGGAAATCTGTGAACAACAGCGGCCGGAAGTCCAAACATTCCCCGCAGTTACGACCAGACCCAAATATGAAAATCTATAGTTCAACGGATATAACTTCCAGGAGAGAAGGAACTAAGGCTATGGCAATTTGGATACAGGATAACAAAGGGATATTCCATTTGCAAAGCAAGGGCATGAGCTACATCATCGAGCTGGTTAATGACTATCCGGCGCATGTCTATTGGGGGAAAAAGCTGCGCTACGGCAGCAATCTGGAAGGCTTGCACCCATTGGTGACAGGCGGCTCGCTTGACCGCCTGCCGCAGGAATACCCGCAGTACGGCACGGGGGATTTCCGTGTGCCTGCATACCAGGCGAAGCTTGAGGATGGGACACGGATCACTGAGCTGCGCTACCAGGGATACCGCGTAATGGAAGGGAAACCGGCGCTCGCCGGGCTGCCTTCGGTCTATGTGGAGTCGGCGGAGGAAGCGGACACGCTGGAGCTTACGCTGCGCGATGACTATGCCAAGCTGAACGTGATCCTGCGCTATACCGTCTACAAGGAACTGGATGTGATTGCACGTTCCGTGGAATTTGTAAATGACGGCCCGGCTCCGCTGCAATTGCAGCGGGCCTTGAGCGCTTCTATTGATTTTCAGGCAGCGGGGATGGAGATGATCTATCTCTCCGGCGCCTGGTCGCGGGAAGGCAATATCACCCGCAGACGTCTTGAGCAGGGCAGCACTGGAATCCAGAGCCGACGCGGGATGAGCAGCCACCAGCACAACCCTTTTGCCGCGCTGGCTAAGCCCGGTGCGGATGAGAACCGGGGGGAAGTATACGGCTTCTCCCTGGTGTACAGCGGCGGCTTCGAAGCCGAAGCGGAGGTCGATTCCTTCGGAATGACCCGCATGGCCATCGGGCTGAATTCGTTCGACTTCTCCTGGAAGCTGGAGCCGGGCGAGCGGTTCCAGACCCCGGAAGCAGTCATGGTCTACTCGGGTCAGGGAATCGGGGGAATGTCGAGAACTTATCACCGCCTGTACCGGACGCGGCTGAGCAGAGGACAGTACAGGGACAAGGAGCGGCCCATCTTGGTGAACAACTGGGAAGCGACCTATTTCAATTTCAATACCGAGAAGCTTGAGGCGATTGCCGCCGAAGGCGCAAAGCTTGGTATCGAGCTGTTCGTGCTGGACGATGGCTGGTTCGGCAAACGGGATTCAGACAACTCCTCGCTTGGTGACTGGACCGAGGATCTGCGCAAGCTGCCCGGCGGACTCTCTGATCTGGCGCAGCGGGTGAACGGCCATGGCCTGAAGTTCGGCCTGTGGGTTGAGCCGGAGATGATCTCGCCGGACAGTGACCTGTACCGCAGCCACCCGGACTGGTGTCTGCATGTTCCGGGCCGCCGCCGCAGTGAGTTCCGCTGGCAACTGGTGCTGGACTACACCAGAGAAGAGGTGCGGCAGTATATTTTTGAATCACTCAGCCGCATCTTCTCCACCGTTCCGGTGGCCTATATCAAATGGGATATGAACCGCTGCCTGACGGAGATCGGCTCGGCGCAGCTTCCGGCAGAACGCCAGAGTGAAACGGCGCACCGTTATGTGCTGGGGCTGTATGAGCTGCTGGAACGGCTAACTTCTACATTCCCTCATATTCTGTTCGAGAGCTGCTGCAGCGGCGGCGGACGTTTTGATCCCGGCATGCTCTACTATATGCCGCAGACCTGGACCAGCGATGATACCGATGCGGTAGAGCGGCTCAAGATTCAGTATGGCACAAGCCTTGTTTATCCGGTCAGCGCGATAGGTGCGCATGTCTCCGCTGTGCCGAATCATCAGGTCGGGCGGATTACGCCATTGTCCTTCCGCGGCGATGTCGCTATGTCCGGCAATTTCGGCTACGAGCTGGATCTGACCAAATTCACCCCGGAAGAGAAAGAGTTGGTCAAGGCGCAGGTGGCGAACTATAAGGAGATCCGCAGCCTGGTGCAGCAGGGTAATCTGTACCGTCTGCAAAGTCCGTTCGAAGGCAATGAGACGGCCTGGATGTTCGTTTCGGATGATCAGCGTGAGGCGCTGGTCTACTATTTCCGGGTGATGGCGACGCCGCACCCGGCGCGCCGCACGCTGCTGCTCAGCGGGCTGAACCCGGATTTCGACTACCGCCTCGCGGACAGCGGTGAAGTCTACGGCGGCGACCGCCTGATGCAGGCGGGGCTGACGCTGCCGGACATCCAGCAGGATTTTGTGAGCGGATGTTATCGGCTGGCGGCGCAAGCTTAGCAAAGAAAATTTGTACATTTGGGGCAGGTCAGGGCATGCGATGCTTTGACTTGCCCCTATTTTTTGGGAAGAGGATTCCGATTGATCCTCCAGAGAAAAAGTGCTATTGTTCGTGTTTGGCGTCACTTTCATGTTAAGTATGGCTTTTTTCTTGCCTGAAATGCAATAATTATGTATAATAACAATTGCTATCGATGTGATTGTACGATATTCTGTTTTCAAAGGTGGTTTCATGGCAGAACTGGAAAACAGCGAGCAGAAGAAGAAGATGTGCCAGATCTATAATGAGATCTCCAAGGAATTGTTTGGTTTCGGTACGACCCTGCTCCGCGTTACTGTCGATCAGCGGGTCATTACCTTTCACGCAAAGCACCGCCGGTCTCCCCGGTCTTCCGCACTTGAAGGCGAAGCACCAGAGCTTAAGCAGGAAGTTGATTTTCGCATGTCGCTGCTGTTCAAGAAGAGATTCAGAGAGCGGCTGGGGGAAGAGATGGGGCTTCAGATTGAGGTTCTGCTCAGGGATTACGATGCACCGACCGGGTGGGCCTTTACGAACATGATATTGGCCGGAGAATGACAATTTATATACCAACCTGCGGATTTTCGTTTTTGATCTATCTTAAGCGAAGACCGTCCTTCTATAACGGGTAGCTCTTTTACTTTGTTTACACAAAGGAAAGTGTTCTTGTTCCTACAAGAATGCTTTTCTTTTTTTTATGAAAAAATAAGGGGAATCAAGATTTTATTACCAATGGGAGGTGCTGCGCAACCGGACTCCGCTATTTAGACAGCTTGGAAAGTGGCTAATCGATTATGCCTGGAATCATACGGGTAACTGCTGGAATTGTACCGCAAATTACATTTGGGAGGTTATTTACTAATGAAAAAGATTTGGACTACTAGCCTTGCTCTTGCACTGACTTCTTTGCTTGCCGCTTGCGGCACATCCGGCGGTAACAACAACGCTGCGTCGAATAGCGCCGCGGCTACTAATGCAGCCGCACCGGAAGTGACCCAATCGGGTACTCCTACGGAACTGGTTATCTCGACATGGGGCTTCTCGGAGGACTTCTTCAAGGAGTCGGTCTATGCGCCGTTTGAGAAAGAGCATAATGTGAAGATCGTCGTTGAAATTGGTAACAATGCCGAGCGATTGAACAAAATCCGCCAAGGAAGCTCCGATGTGGATGTGGTCTATCTGTCAGACTATTATGCGCAGCAGGCGATTAACGAAGGGCTGTTCGAAACGATTGACCGCAGCAAAATCCCGAATCTCGAACAGATTTATGACATCGCCAAAGCACCACTGGGCGAAGAATATGGTCCCGCTTATACGATAGGACGTCTGGGAGTTGCCTACAACCCTGCGCTGGTTAAGGGTGAAGTGAAATCCTGGAGCGATTTGTGGACACAGTTTGACAAGAATCTTGCAATGCCGGCAATTACAGCTACAGCGGGTCCGATGATTGTGGATGCGGCGTCCTTGGCGGCGGGCAACACCGAATTCAATGCAGACCAGGCGTTCACGAAGCTGAAGGAGCTGGATAGCAACGTAGTTAAGTACTACAGCCAGACTTCGGAATATGTGAACATGTTCGGCCAGGAGGAAATTGCCGGCGGTCCGATCATGGAAATGTACTTCAAGGACTTGCAGGCTGCTGTGCCGGATGCCAAGTTCGTAGCGCCGTCCGAAGGTGCTTATGCTGTAATGAATACGGTCAACGTCGTCAAAGGCAGCAACAATAAAGAGCTTGCCGAAGAGTTCATCAACTGGCAGTTGAGCCAGGAGGTGCAGGAGAAATCCGCCAAAGCCAAGGTCGATTCCCCTGTCAATATCAACGTAACGCTGACTCCTGAAGAGGCAGTGGGTGTAACTTACGGACCGGATGTTATCGGACAGTTGCGCAAGCTGGATATGTCCTTCGTCAATCAGCATATTACAGAGTGGACGGACCGCTTCAACCGTGAGATTGGCGGCTAAGAATGACGGGGCGCAAAAAAGTCATTCTGGACGTGGATACAGGGGTGGATGACGCGCTGGCGATCATGCTGGCGGTCACGAGCGGGCAGCTCGATATTCTGGGCATCACCACAGTCAGCGGCAATGTCTCGCTGGATCAGGCAACTCTGAACACCTGCAAGATTCTGGAGCTGCTCGGGGTATCCGGGCAGATTCCGGTATATCGCGGAGCTGATAAGCCGCTAGTGCGCGAGCAGCTCTTCGAGCACCGTGTACACGGTGCGGACGGCATCGGCGGCGCACTGGGCGATATGCCGGTTATGAAGCAGGCGGAAGCGGAGGCGGCGGAAGACTTCATCATCCGCCAGCTGCTGGCGCAGCCCGGAGAGATCACGCTGATTATGACCGCGCCGCTGACCAATCTGGCCCGGGCACTGCAGAAGTGCCCGGAGCTTGTGCAGCATGCTGCCGAGGTGATTGTGATGGGCGGCGTGGTGCAGGGCTACGGCAATATTACACCGACGGCGGAATACAACATGTACGTCGATCCTGAAGCTGCGAAGCAGGTGCTTGCCGCAGGATTCCCCCGGCTGACGCTGGTCGGTCTGGATGTTACCCGCCGGGCGCTGCTTGGCGCAGAGGATATCAAGAAGCTGCGCATTCCTGCTATACGCGATTATGTGGAGCGGAGCACAGCCGGATACCGGGAGCGATACTATGAGCGCAACGGTGTGCAGGCCTGTGCCCTGCATGATCCGCTGGCGGTGGGTGTGGCGCTGAACAAGGATTTTGTCACGAAATACGATTATTATGTGGACGTGGAGACCCGCAGTGAGCTGTGCGACGGTCAGACGGTCTGCGATTTCCAGAACCGGCTGAACCGGCCGCCGAACACCAGTGTTTGCCTGGAGGTGGACGCGTCCGCTTTTCTGGAATGCTTCATTGACAGCTTGAACCAAGAGCCGAAGAAGGACGGGAGTCGTTAGAATGAATAAAAAAGCGATGGTTCTCCTGCTGCCGGGACTGCTGTTCCTGGCAGCCTTCATGCTGATACCTATTACGCTGACCATTGCCTCCACGTTTGTGCAGGACGGAAAGCTGACGCTGGAAGGGTATTTGCATTTTTTCCGCGACGGGTACTTTAACCGCATCCTGCTGACTACGCTCCGGGTGAGTGCCCTGACCACACTGATCTGCATGGTGCTGGGGTATCCGGTGGCTTACTATATTTCGCGGACCAGCGCCCGCAAGAAGAGTATTCTGCTCGCGCTGTCGATTTTTCCGCTGCTGACAAGTCCGGTTGTCCGCTCCTTTAGCTGGATGATTATTCTCGGCAAAAAAGGGCTGATCAACTCCTTACTCGTCAACATCCATCTGATCGATAAACCGCTGGATATTCTCTACACACCTACGGCAATGATGATCGGGCTGGTGCATTTGTTCCTGCCGCTGATTATCATCACACTGCTTGGAGTGATGGAGAATCTGGATCATGAGCTGGTGCGGGCGGCGCGCAGCCTGGGCGCTTCTCCATTCACGGCTTTCCGTAAAATCACTTTTCCGCTGACTGTGCCGGGTCTGATCATCGGCGGCATTCTGGTCTTTGTCGGCAGTCTGACGGCGTATACGACACCAGCGCTGCTTGGCGGCAAGGAACGGGTGGTCTCCACCTTTTTATATCAGAACGCGATGACGTTGAACGACTGGCAGGCGGCTTCGGTCATCGCCGTAATTATGATCGTCATTACATTCGTGGTCGTGGGGCTGATGAACGCCTGGGCCAACCGATTAAATCCGAAGGGGTGAGAACATGAAGGAAGGCAACCGCGCGTTGTCCTTGTACACGCTGCTGGTCTTTATTTTTTTGCTGGGCCCGCTCGTTATTATTTCCGTGACTTCCTTTGAGCCGGGCACAGTCCTGAAATTCCCCCCTGAGGGCTTTTCATTGCGGTGGTACAAGAACATCTTCGAGGTCAGTGCATTCATGGAAACGTTCAAGACCTCGATTGTGATCTCGCTTCTCGGCAATCTGCTGGCGCTCCTTCTGGGTGTGCCTGCAGCCTACGCGCTGAGCCGTTACCGGTTCCGCGGACGGGACACGCTGAATGCGATTTTTCTGTCTCCGGTGCTGATTCCCGGGATTGTGCTGGGCTTCACGCTGCTGCGCTACCTGATTGTGGTGTACGGGCTGCCGATTGTCGCCGGACTCTTGATCGGGCATACGGTGATTATGCTGCCTTTTATTATCCGGGTCATCGCTTCGAGTCTGGAGAATTTCGACTTTGCTGTGGAAGAAGCGGCGCAGAGTCTGGGGGCCAGCAGGCTGTATACGTTCTTCAAGGTAGTCCTGCCCAATATCCGTTCCGGCATTCTGGCGGCCATTCTGATTGCCTTCCTGGAATCTTTCAACAACGTGGACATTTCCGTGTTCATGACTGGTCCGGGGATCAGCACGCTGCCGATTCAAATGCTGACTTATGTGCAAAATTATTTCGATCCTACGATTGCCGCTATTTCGCTCCTTCTAATGGTGCTGACGGCGGCGCTGATGTTCATCATCGAGCGGCTGATGGGATTCGCCTATTTCACCAAACGATAGACTATTTAACCAAAAGATACGGAGGCATAATGCAATGGCGCTCTTAAGTCTGGAACATGTATCGGTTGCTTATGACAACCGTCTGATCCTGGAAGATTTCAATCTGTCGCTGGAAAAAGGGCAGCTTCTCTCACTGCTCGGACCCAGCGGCTGCGGCAAAACAACCACGCTGCGGCTGATCGCCGGATTCCTGAATGCGGAAGCGGGCAATTTCATGTTCTCCGGGAAGGACTACACTAAGGTTCCGGTGGAAAAGCGGAATTTCGGCTTTGTGTTTCAGAGCTATGCGCTGTTCCCGCACCTGTCGGTTTATGACAATGTGGCGTTCGGCCTGCGTCTTCGTAAGCTGAAGGAAGCGGAGGTCAAGAAGCGCGTTACACGGATACTGGAGATTGTTAGTCTGGGCGGTTTTGAGAAAAGGCTGCCAGCTGCCCTGTCCGGCGGACAGCGCCAGCGGGTAGCGATTGCCCGGGCGCTGGTCATCGAGCCGGACCTGCTTCTGTTCGACGAGCCGCTTAGTAATCTCGATGCGAATCTGCGGGTGAATATGCGTGTGGAAATCCGCCGCATTCAGCAGGAGCTGGGCATTACGACGGTCTATGTCTCCCATGATCAGGAGGAATGCTTCTCCATCTCCGATCAGGTGGCCGTCATGAATAACGGCAAGATCGAGCAGCTCGATCAGCCGTCAGCGATCTTTAAATATCCTGCGAGTGAATTCGTGGCCCGGTTCATCGGGTTTGGGAAC
Organism: Paenibacillus sp. BAC0078; assembly: GCF_054483875.1. Taxonomy (NCBI): domain Bacteria; kingdom Bacillati; phylum Bacillota; class Bacilli; order Caryophanales; family Paenibacillaceae; genus Paenibacillus; species Paenibacillus sp. BAC0078. The sequence goes on along the minus strand of NZ_JBTLRW010000023.1, from coordinate 39,497 downwards.
TTTATCTCGTTTGAGGACAGAAGCGATGAGGGAGCAGATATTGAGCTGAGCCGGGGAACGCTGAGGTTTCTGGCGGCCAAACGCCCGGGCGGCGAAGGCAATACCGGCCTGCTCGGGGCGATCCGCCCAGACGATCTGCAGCTCTATGGCAGCACGCCGGATTCCGGCATGGCCGGCAACACCTTGACCGGTAAGGTGCAGGTCAGCACATATCTCGGCCGCAGCTACCAATACCAGGTGGAGACGGAACTGGGAGTCTTTACGGTCAATCAGGAGATGGAGCACCCTTTCGTGCAAGGGGAGCAGGTCACGGTTTATTTTCCAAAAGAGAAGCTGGTGCTGGTGCAGTAGCGCTTTATAAGGAGCATACACGATGATTACAGATCAACTTATACTGAACGCGAAAGTATACAACAGTTACTATAAACGGTTCGAGCTGGCGAATGTCGCCGTGCAGGACGGACGTTTTCTCTATATCGGGCCGCTCGGTGCGGAGACGTTTGAGGCGAAGGAAATCATTCAGGCAGAGGGGCAATATATGGTGCCCGGCCTGATTGATATTCATCTGCACATCGAGAGTACGATGATTACACCGGAAACCTTTTCCTACGGTATTCTGCAGCATGGGGTAACGACGATTGTCCCTGAGCCGCATGAAATGGCCAATGTGTTCGGCGTCGAGGGTGTACATGAGATGATCCGGGCGAGCAGTGAATGCGCGGTGGACATGTTCTATTCGATACCGAGCTCGGTACCGGCAACTACGCTGGAGACAACGGGGGGTTCCATTGAAATTGCGGATATCGACGAGCTGATGGAGACGGAGCGAATGATCTGTCTGGGCGAAGTCATGAATTATGTTGATGTCATTCGTGATCCCCAGGGGAAAAGCAACCGCATCCTGCAGCATGTCCGCAGCCGTTATCCGGGTCTTGTGATTGAGGGCCATACGCCTAAGCTGCTGGACCTTGATCTGCACCGCCTGATTTATGCCGGCATTGATTCGGACCATACGCACCAGAGCATTGAAGGCCTCAAGGCGCGGATCGCGGCGGGGATGTTCATCGAGATTCAGGAAAAATCAATGACCCCGGAAGTCGTGGACTACCTGGTCCGCCATGCGGTCAGCGAGCATTTCTGCTTCGTGACCGATGATGTGATGACCGATTCGCTGGTACAGTCAGGGCATCTCGACAATCTGGTGCGCAAGGCCATCACTATGGGCATGGCCCCGGAGGATGCGGTCTATGCTGCTACGTTCACCCCGGCCCGCCGGATGAAGATGGATGACCGCGGCGTGATCGCGCCGAACAAAACCGCCGATTATCTGCTGCTGTCCGCTCTGGACAGCTTCGTCATCGAAGCGGTATACAAGCGGGGCGCGCAGGTCTATAACCGCAAGCAGCCGCTGCCGCAGGCGGAGCGGGGACCGCGGTTCCCGGCCCATTTCTATAAGAGCGTTAAGCTGGCTCCCTTGGCCGCTGCCGACTTCGCGGTGCCATCGGAGCTGCCGGACGGCCGCTATGGCTGCCGTGTGATGATGGTGGGCAACGTCTCCACATTCACCGAGGAGAAGCATGGGGAGGCCGGGGTTAAAGACGGCCTGCTGCAGTGGCAGGAGAGCGGCTTCGGCCTGATCGCCACCTTCGAGCGTTATGGCAAGAACGGCAACCGTGCCTACGGCCTGATCGGCGGCGACACGATCAAGCGCGGCGCGATTGCGACCACGTATTCGCACGACAACCACAATCTGCTGGTTGTGGGCCATAACCCTGAGGACATGGTCCTGGCGGCTAATACAGTGATTGCCGAGCAAGGCGGCTTCTGCGTCGTGCTGGATGGCGAGATTATCGCTTCGCTGGCGCTGCCGGTCGGCGGCATTCTGACCGAAGCGCCGCTTGGAGAGACGGCGGAGCGCGTACTCGCGCTGCGGACAGCGATGGAAGCGCTGGGCTACAATCATTACAACCCGATTATGTCGATCAGCACGCATTCCCTTCCGGTCAGCCCGGCGCTCAAAATCACAGACCACGGCCTGATTGATGTCGGGGCGGGCCGTGTGGTGCCGCTGCTATTTCCGCTTGGGGAATAGCAGCCCATTTGGAGTATGAGATAGTGTAACAGAGTATGGCCGGAGACGGGGTATCCCAGCATGGGGTATCCCGTTTTCTGAATCTAGATTGCTATACAAACTAGCCTGATTGCACTTTCTGCAATAGAAAGCCCATTGTTCCCGGATAAACCGCATTTTGCTGCATAGAGTGCAATAGATTTCTGGATTTTGGAGCAAAAGCACCCGTTCCACTGAATTCTGGAGAATGCAATAGATTCTGTTTTTCGGTGAATATAGGAGGAGTCTGTTGTAGAAAATGCAATAGGATGCGCCGCCATCTGAAATAAGAACATCATCCTAAAGGGAGCAGCCGCAATGACGGGGTGAAGCTGAGAATGCTGCTTATGCTTTGGTTTTCCCGATCAGGCAAAGCGTTTTTTTGTACATTCCATGTTGTGCCCAATTGTATATAATGGAAGTGTTGCTTGATTTCGGAGGAGAGGCGGAGCGGCTATGTTAGATCAGGGGAACGAAGCAGAGCAGGCGGGGAAGACTGAGAAGCCGGAGAAGTCGGAAAGTCGTGAAAATCCGGGTGGTCAGGGAAATCCGGGTGAACGGAAGAGGTTTGGGTCGTGGAGTAATCCGGCAATGTGGAGGAAGCCGACGCTGACGCAGATATTCCTGACGATTTTTCTGCTTGGAATGGCTGTGTACTGGGTGGGGACGCTCGTGCAGATGTTCAGCTCCTTTGAGGACCGGGTATCCGGGCGCATCCAGTTGCAGGATATTACCTCTATTGCAGTTACCCGAACCGCGAAGGGAGCGGCGGATGGGGTCAAAGTCACTGTAACCGATAAAGCGAAAATCGCAGAGATCATGGACGCTTTTGCCGATGTCAAATTAAGAAGCTCCGATCCTTCCCGCAATTATACCAATAGATACTTGATTCAAATTGATGTAAACAAATACTTAAGATTCAGCATTGAACTGGATGATCAAAAGTACATCTCCATCTTTGACCATGACAGAAAGGATAAATACAGCAGCGGGTTTTTTAAAATAATCAATCATTATGACATGCAGTCTATCGAGAGCCTGTTCCCATAAGATTTCGGGTTACCGATTGACTTGCGTATGACCCGCCCCTATGATGATAAATAATATAAAGACTATATAAGCTGAACTTTAAAATGAAATCAATAAAAGGGCGAAGTAATGGAGGGGAGAAGTCCAAACATTCCCCGTAATTACGACCAGCCCCAATATGAAAATCTTAAGTTCGGCTTATATCACTGAAACACAGAGGAGAGACACAGCATGGGCATGGAGATTGAACGCAAATTCCTGCTGCCGGAATACCCGGAGGGGCTGATTGCGGAAGGTCAGGTGAAGGTGCTTACCCGGCACAGCATTGACCAGACCTATCTTGCGATTGAGGACGGGCAGGAGCTGAGAGTACGCAAGATCACCGATCTGGATTCGGGCGAGATTACATATACCCATACCTTCAAGGATGGCAAAGGCATCAGCCGCAAGGAGATCGAATATTTCATCTCGGAGGGCTTGTACAATCAGATGATTGAGGCGGTAAAGGCGGTGCCGCTGGTGAAGACGCGCATTACAGGCCTATGGAACGGAACTACTATTGAGATTGACCTCTATACCCAGCTTGAGCTTACGGTGCTTGAGGTTGAGTTCGATTCTATGGAGGAAGCTGAGCGCTTCGCGGCCCCTGAATGGTTCGGCAAGGATATCAGCGTAGAGAAGAAATATAGCAACAAAACCGTCTGGAAAGATCTGCAGAACAAATAGCGAGTATGCGCGGCGGTGTCTGAAGTCAGTGTACGCCCGGCTGGAGGATGGATGGCTTCTACCCGTAAAAAGACGCGCCGTATATTTTCCCGCAAAAGTTGACACAGAAGTAACGGACTTTAACGCTTAAACGTGTTACTATGTAGATTAAGCTTAAGCATCGTGTACCAGCAGGTTAAATAAAGAGGGGTTCAGGAGGATGAGAGAGGTATGGAGTATATAAGCACAAGAGGCAAGGTAAAAGCTAAAGGCTTTATTGATACGGTTCTGATGGGGCTGGCGGATGACGGCGGGCTGATGGTGCCGGCTCAGATTCCGGTAATCTCCCCCGAGAAGCTGGAGGAATGGCGGAGCCTTAGCTACCAGGAGCTGTTTCTTGAAATTTTCTCATACTATACTAACGACGAAATTCCCTATGATGATCTCAAAAAAATGGCCGCCACCAGCTACGGCAATTTCCGCACACCGGAAGTGACGCCTCTGCACAAAGTCAATGACTCCTTATATGTGCTGGAGCTGTTCCACGGGCCTACGTTCGCTTTCAAGGATGTGGCGCTGCAGTTCATGGGCGAGCTGTATTCCTATATTGCCAAGGTGCGGGGCGAAATTATCCATATCCTCGGAGCGACCTCAGGCGATACCGGAGCGGCGGCGATTCAGGGCGTGCGCGGCAAGGAAGGCATCAAAATCTGTATCCTTCACCCGCACGGCAAGGTCAGCAAGGTACAGGAGCTGCAAATGACAACGGTGGACGACAGCAATGTGCTGAACCTGTCCGTGGAGGGCAACTTTGACGATTGTCAGAAGGTAATTAAGGAGCTGTTCGCCGATCTGGACTTCAAGGGACGGTATCATCTGCGGGCGATCAACTCGATCAACTTCGTGCGCATTTTGGCGCAGACGGTCTATTATTTCTATGCCTATCTGCAGATTAAAGACAGTGCGGAGAAGAAGATTAACATCAGTGTGCCTTCGGGCAACTTTGGCAATATTTTCTCGGGTTATCTGGCTAAAAAGATGGGCCTGCCGATTAACAAGCTGATCATTGCCACCAACGAAAATAACATTCTCGAACGGTTCGTGCTGACCGGCGAATATAAGCCAGGCAGCTTCACCGGAACCTACAGCCCGTCGATGGATATCCAGGTGGCGAGCAACTTCGAGCGTTATCTCTATTACCTCGTAGACGAGGATGCGGTGAAGCTGTCCGCGTATATGGCTGAGCTGCAGACAGAGGGCAAAATTTCGGTGGCCGGGGAAGCTTTTGCCCAGGTACAGCAGGATTTCGCCGCGCTGGGGGTTAAGAATCAGATGTGCCTTGATACCATCAGCAAATACGAGCGGGAATACGGCTATCTGCTGGACCCGCATACAGCTTGCGGCATCGCAGCGTACGAAGCGTTCAGCGGCCCGGATGAAACGGCCATCACCTTCGCGACAGCCCATCCGGCAAAATTCGACGAGGCGATTGCCCTGACCGGCATCAAGCAGGAGTTCCCGGCACCGATAGCAGCCCTGTTCTCCATGCCGCAATTTATGACCGTAGTGGAGCATGACAAGGCGGAGATCGTACGCCAGTTGCAGGACTTCTACGGATAAAACATTACAAAGCAGCGCTTGCAGGCATCCCCTGCCGGCACCTTAATACAACCTTCTGCGCAAGGCCCTGTCCTGATCTAGGACGGGGTTTTTGTGCTTGTTCATATTCCGTTCATATTGCCGTCACGAAGGGGACATCTTGGTTGATTACACTTTACATATGTCGCCAAGGCGGCTCTACAGATACAAGGACAGGAGAAGATGAACGTGACAAAAACGGTGGAAATAGAAAAAGCCGGGACCAAAAACCGCAAGAAACGGCACTTATGGTTAAAAATAATTGGAGGTATTTTCGGGGCGCTTGTGCTATTCATGGGCATCACATTTGTCGTCAATGTAATCAGTAACGGGGTTGAGAAAAAGAAAATCGAATCGTATGGCCAGTATGTTAATGTGGATGGAAAAAAAATGAATGTGCTTATTCAGGGCAGTGGCGAACAGACTATCGTCCTCCTTCCGGGACAAGGCACCCCGTCGCCTGCGCTTGATTTCAAATTGTTGATTGATGAATTGTCTCCGAATTACAAAGTCGTAGCGATCGAGCCTTTCGGTTATGGGCTCAGCGACGAAACCGGGAAAGAAAGAACAACAGAGAATATCGTCAGCGAAGTTCACGAAGCTGTGCAGCAACTGGGTATTGACCGTTACGTTCTGATGGGACATTCCATCGCGGGACTTTACGGAGTGTCCTATGTGAACACCTACCCGGATGAAGTTCTTGCTTTTGTCGGCATTGATAGCAGCGTTCCTAATCAACCCGGCATGGATGTCAAATTGCCTTTGAAATCCATGCAGTTTCTTCAAGAATCAGGTCTGATGAGATTGCTCAAAAAAGTGAGCGGAGATCCATATAAGTCGCTTGCATTCGATGAGCATACCAAAGAACAGATGAATTTGATTTCGAATCAGGTCTCGAGTAATAGAACGATGATGAATGAGCTCCGGCACCTTGGTTCCAATTTCAAAAATGCTGAACAGCTCACCTACCCTCATGATTTGCCGGTGCTTCTCTTCGTTCAAGCGAATAACGAGGACATCAAGCAGTGGATTCCTCTGCATGAGGAGCAGGTCAAACAATCGGCACAGGGCAAAATGATCCCGATGGAAGGCTCACATTACCTGCATCATACGAAATTCAAAGAAATCGCCGAGGAATTCAAAGAATACATGAAGCAAATCCAATAGTATTCCCATTGAAAGCCGCTAAATTTAGCGGCTTTTTTGCATGGATTCGCAGGTGCTTTTTTTCACATATATAATGTAGCGGAATTTGTCGGAATTTACGGCGGAAAAGTGGACATCCCTATCCCGGAATGAGAGAATAGCAGATAGAGATTAACATGGCAGTGTGATATTAGAAAAAGGACGGGATCTTGATGACCATTCGTTTCGGAGTCGTAGGCACCAACTGGATTACAGACCGCTTCATTCAGGCGGGTCTTGAGAATGAGGAATTTATCCTTACTGCCGTATACTCCCGCACAGAGGAGAAAGGGCGCGATTTTGCCGCAAAATACGCAGGTGCTTCTATATATACCGACCTGGAGGAGATGGTTTCCAGCGGTGAGGTCGATGCTGTATATATTGCCAGCCCCAATTCCATGCATGCTGAGCAGGCACTGGTCTGTATGAATCACGGGAAGCATGTCATCTGTGAAAAGCCTGCGGCCTCCAACAGCGCGGAACTGCGGACGATGATCGAAGCGGCCCGGAAGAATGACGTGGTTTTTATGGAAGCGATGAAATCGACCTTTATGCCCAATTTCGGTGTGGTCAAGGATAATCTGTACAAGCTGGGTCAGGTGCGCCGCTATTTCGCCAGCTATTGTCAATATTCTTCCAGATACGATGCTTACAGACAGGGAACGGTGCTGAACGCCTTCAATCCGATTTACTCTAACGGCTCCTTGATGGATCTCGGCATTTATTGTCTGTACCCGATGGTGGCGCTGTTCGGCAAACCGGAATCCGTGCAGGCGGTGGGATTGATGCTGGCTTCCGGGGTGGACGGCGAAGGCAGCATGATGATGCGTTATGCGGATATGGATGCTGTTGTGATGCATTCCAAGATTTCCGATTCCTATCTGCCTGCCGAGATCCAGGGAGAGAACGGCACGATGGTCATCGACAAGATCAACCAGCCTTACCAGATCAAAATCCAGTACCGCGACGGTACGGTTGAAGAGCTTACTGTGCCGCAGGTGTTCGAGGCGATGTATTATGAGGTCGAGGAATTTATCAGCCTGATCCAAAGCGGACTTCGCGAGAGCAGTATTAACAGCCACGCCAATTCTCTGGCCGTCGCCGAGCTGATGGAGGATGCCAGAGCACAGATCGGCCTCCGCTATGCCTCGGATCTGTAGCGGAAGCCTCTCTGATGAATATTTGAAATGGGGAGCGGAACTTGAAAACTTTTAAAAAGGTGTACATCGAGATTACAAGCGTCTGCAACCTGGCCTGCAGCTTCTGTCCGCCAACTGAACGGCAGAAAAACTTCATAAAGCTGGATACCTTTAATAAGATTCTTGACGAGATTAAGCCACACAGCAATCATATCTATTTGCATGTCAAAGGCGAGCCGCTGCTGCATCCGAAGCTTGGGGAGCTGCTGGATGCCGCCCACGCCAAAGGGTTCAAGGTCAACATCACGACCAACGGAACGCTGATTCACAAGGCTGGGCCGAAGCTGCTGGGCAAGCCGGCGCTGCGCCAGATGAACTTCTCGCTGCACAGCTTCGACGGCCATGCCGGCTCGGAGAACCGCGAGGGCTATGTATCGGAGATTATTTCTTTTGTGCGGGAGGCTTCTGCACAGGGGGTTATTATCTCCTTCCGGCTGTGGAATCTGACCGAGGACAACCGGACGAATCTGGAGAAGCAGCGCAACCGCGAGACGCTGGCGCTGCTGGAGGAAGCCTTCAATTTGGACTTCAAAATTGAAGAAAAGGTCGTGCCCGGCAGCGGGGTGAAGATCGCACCAAGGGTGTATCTGAACCAGGATCACGAGTTCAGATGGCCGGCCTTAAGCGAGCCGGAGGATGACGGCAAAGGCTTCTGTCACGCGCTGCGCAGCCAGGCGGCGGTGCTGGTGGACGGCACGGTCGTGCCGTGCTGTCTGGATGGCGAGGGCGTAATTAACCTCGGAAATATCCATGAGAAGCCGTTCTCCGAGATTGTCGAGGGCGAACGCGCGAACAATCTGTTCTACGGCTTCTCCCGCCGGGAAGCGGTGGAGGAGCTGTGCCGCAAATGTGGGTACAGACAGCGGTTTGGAACGTAATAAGGGTATATAGAAACAGCGGCAGTCATGGACTAGAACATTAAGTCCAGGATTGCCGCTGTTTTGCCTGAGCTATAGTTTCTCGGGAGCCAGTGACTTGCCGGCTTTGGCAGATACGGAAAAATAACTCATCTCAACAGATGACATGGGTTTTGGTTTCGGTTCTCCCATCGTCTGATCTGACACGCTGTCCTGGCGTTCATTTGAGCAGTCTCCGCGGTAATTCCCCTCATCCAGCTTCATGTCGATGAAATCGACGACCTGCTGCAGCGAGGCGATCTGGCTGAGGATATTTTCCCGGTGGCTCCTTAAGAGCTCCACCAGCTCGGGATATTCCGCAGGATCGGTGTCAGCGGAGACAGCTAAAAATGGCCGCATTTCCTCCAGCGGCATCCCCGTTTTTTTCAGACAGGATATCAGTTGGATTCTATCGACGTCCTCCTGCCGGTAGACGCGGTGCCCGTTATCTCTTCGGTCCGCCCGTTGCAGCAGCGAGATTTTTTCGTAATAACGGATCGTGTCCTGGGAAATTCCAGTTTGCTCGGCGGTTTGCTTTATCGTAAAGGTTTGCTCTGCCTTCATGCGATTCCCTCCCGGGATTGCTTTTTGCATATTTTATATCTTAGAGCTGGCTCCAAGTCAAGTCTCTTATCCATGAGAAATAGTTTTGTTTTCGCGTCTTGACTTGGAGCCGACTCCAAGTTATAAGATGTGCGCATCAAAGAAACATTATCTGGAGGAGACGATACGATGGACACGAAGCAACGCGAAAATATCGCACTTATTACGGGGGCGAGCGCCGGAATCGGGCTGGAATTAACCCGGAAATTGCTGTCGGAGGGATGGCAGGTGATTGCTGTGAACCGTTCCGGCTTTCCGGAGGACGATGTGACAATTCAGGAGGCCGTTAAGAACGGATGGCTTCGCACTTATAAAATAGCGGATCTCGCCGATTATGCCAGCCTGAGAGAGACTTTGGAAGCGATCAAGGACAAGGAGCGGCGGATTGATATTTTGTTCAATAACGCCGGCGGGAGCTTTCACGAGCTGAGCTATTCGAAGCAGGGGCGCGAGAAGCATTATGAGCTGATGACGGTCGTGCCGTACATCATGCTTATGGAATTGAAGGAGCTCATAAAAAATAGCCGTCTAAAAACGGTAATCAATACCTCATCTTCTGCACTTAAATTTACTAAAGAGCTAAATATCGAAATCCTGGAGCGCCCCAAAACCTTCCGTAAGCTGCTTGGACCTTATGCTACCTCCAAGCTGGCGCTTTCGCTGTGGACTCAGGCCATCGCGCCGGAGCTTGCGAACGACGGCATCAAGGTCCGCAGTGTGGACCCGGGTGGCAACAATACGTTAAGAAAAGGAAAAAAATCCGGTCTGCCCATAGTGGTTAATGCGTTGATGAAGCTGTTTTTCTCTCCCCCTACCCACGGCGCAAGCCAACTGTATGAGGGGGCTCTCGGGGAACATCGTAATGAGAACGGCGTGTTTTTGATAAAGGGTCAGGTTGCGGAATTGAAATTTGAAGATCAAGCACGGAATGTGCTGGAAAGGATTAAAGCGATTTATGAGCACGAATTTCTCGTGTCTTGAAGAAGTGTTTTTCTGAGATTTCTTAGAACAGCTGAGCAAAAAGAAACAGCAGGTGTCCTTTAGGTGGCCTGCTGTTTTGACGCTATACGGTTAGTTCAAATCGTACTTATAGAACAGATTGTCTGCGGAATGATAGAGAATTCCTTTCCCGCCATACAAAAATTCCCTGTACCCCCAATCGGAATCCGGGTTGCTGACAGTATGCAGGGTGCTCAAGTCTGAACCTTTTACGATGGTCAGATTTCGTTTCCCTTGAATCATGATGCTGCTGTCGCTGCCGATTTGCACATCGCTGCCTGGATTGATAGCCCTCTGGCTGACGAGCCCTTTACTGTTCATCAGATATAGTGCATGATTCGTCTGTAGGAGAAAGCCATACGGGAAAGGCTGTGAGGATCTGGTACTAAACCAGCGTATAAAACCGCTGGCGAACGATTTGCTCCAAAGCGTTTTTCCGCTCTGATTCCGGGCGGTTACTGTAACTTTGTCCGGGTTATCATCGTTATTTTTTATGAAGATTAGGGTTCCATCCGGCAGCATGCAGTAAAATTTCTCGTCTGTAATTTGCTGCTTGAATTTAAAGTTAAGCGCCGCATCATAAATGGACAGGGTTGCTTGAAATTTTCCGGTGTAAGACTGATGCGAGAGGGTAGCCAAGGTGTTGAAGTAGAAGCTGTCGATATAACCATTAATCTGCTTCTTCTGAAGCTGCTTGCCCTGCCGGTTGAACTTGTAGGTCATGTACTGGTTATGGTTTGTTTTGAGTACAGTGAGCAAGGTTCCGTCACTTTGCGTAAAGATACGGACATCCAGGCTGGGTACCTTTTCCGGGAAGGCCTTCGTCCAAAGTGTGGTACCAGAAGCGCTATAGGCCTTTAAATAAAAAGTATGTTCCTGAGTGGCTTTATCTATGGTAGTTACAATCCAATAGAAATTACCTTGTTTGTCTATCGCTCTAAGTAGTACTTCAAAGCTAGAAGAATGCAAGGCAGATGGATAGGCTATGGTTGCTGCTTTTTCACCTGTTGTATCGTTATATATAATATTGTCGTCAAAAGACAAGGCATAAATCCGGTTATTTATTACCTGGACGTCATCCACCCCATTAGGGGCAGCTGTCGTCCATACCGGTGCCGGGAATTCCTTGTATTCCTTGGCTGATACGCCTGCCGTTATTGACAAGCAGCAAATACTGATTAACATGATACACAATAGTTTTTTCATAAATCCTCCCTGGTGGCCTTTGTCCATATTACACTACCACTGGGAGATTATTCATGCAATGAAACTTTTATAGTATAAATTTTGCCGGATACGCTGTTTTTCAATTTCGAATTCTCTCCAGCGGAAGAGAAGTTGATCGAGTTCTGTATGGAGGCCGAAAAGTCGGCACTGTATGAACGGGCTGTGCTGCTGGAGGAAGCCTACAATTTGGACTTTAAAATCGAAGGAAAGGTTGTACCCGGCAGCGGGGTGAAGATCGTGCCAAGGGTGTATCTGAACCAGGACCACGAGTTCAGATGGCCGTCCTTAAGCGAGCCGGAGGATGACGGCAAAGGCTTCTGCCACGCGCTGCGCAGCCAGGAAGCGGTGGAGGAGCTGTGCCGCAAATGCGGGTACAGACAGCGGTTTGGAACGTAATAAGGGTATTTAGAAATAGCGGCAGTCATGGACGAGAGCATAGTCCAGGATTGCCGCTGTTTTGTTGAACTATATTATTCTGTCAGCGGGATATAATCTGGCCTTCCTTCATGACAAATTTAACTCTCCGAAGATTGTCTATATTGGCAAGTGGGTCTCCTTCAATGACAAACAGATCAGCCTTCTTGGCAGTTTCGATCGTTCCAATCTCGTGAGAGAGATTACATATCTTTGACCCGACGGAAGTTGCCGCTACGATAATTTGCATCGGTGTGAGCCCAGCTTCGCCTAACAAGTGAATTTCTTCCCACGGCATTCCTAGCCTATACCACGGTTTTTCTTCTTCAATAAAATCATCGCCCAAACCGATTTCTCCGCCTGCCTGGACAAACCTCCGGACATTATCCAGGCCTTGTTCTAATAGCGGGGCTCCAAATTTGTCTTGGAACATCTTTAATACCGTGAGTGTTGGTACTATCCGAACGTTTTTAGCTACCATCTGCTGTATCAAGTCATCGTCCAAACGGTCATAGATCATATGTGCAGCATCGTTAATTCCCGAATTCACAAGAATCTGAAGGTTTTTGGCGTTGGTTACATGGGCAGACACATAAGTCCCCATTTTCCCGGCTTCCTGACAAATGATTTCAAGAATCTCCTGATTAAGCTTAGGCAATCCGTAGGTGCTGGGGTCATATCCGTCTTCAAGTGCTGTCTTTATAAAGTAAACCCCTTTTTCTAATACCTCACGAACCTTAAGCCTGGCTTCTTCCGCACTTCCAACACCAATCGGTTCTTGCCCTCCATATCCTCCGGGGGCCGTAAATACTTTACCTGACGTGATCATTCTGGGAAAAGACAAACGATCCAGTCCATTCGTATGTGCTATAACATCGTCAATTGTTGCATTTGTAGACATTCCTTCGTCGCGAATCGTGGTAATTCCCTCTCGAAGGCATGCAGCCAAATACTCTTTATGGTACCCGTGCAGAGGCTCATTCTGCAAAAATTTAAAGCTGGTGTGCGCATGCGTATGAATAAATCCTGGCAGGATGAAAAGCCCGTTCAGGTCTATTTCCTGTACTTCTTCATTCTTTGTTTGGTTATCCCGATATTGTGTAATAGTACCGAAGCGGCCGTTTATTACTTCAATTGCTGCATTTGTTATCGGCTGTCGTCCAGTTCCATCAATCAAAGTTCCGTTTTTCAGTAACAATGTTTCGTTTCTCATGGCAGAGCTAACCCTCCAGCAAAGATTGTTATTATCCAAGAGAAAGTATATTCGACAATAATTACTGGTTGAAGATATTCTTTCTTTCTAAATCGTTTATTACTTACAAGCATATTACACTATATCAGTTGAACTAATGAAAATATAAAAAGGGCGAAGTGACGGAGGGGAAGTTTGGAACTGTAGGAGCGTAGCGACCGCCTTTGTCTACGGATTTCCACCGCTAAGAGCGGTATAAATCAAGAAATCTGTAGACAACAGCGGCCGGAAGTCCAAACATTCCCCGCAGTTACGACCAGACCCCAATATGAAAATCTATAGTTCAACTGATATGGAACCAGGAAAATTTAGGAGGTAAACGACATGCTGAAATCCTTGCAAGCCATTGAAGCGTACCGTAAAACAGGAATCGTACACGAAGAAAGCTGTCTTTGGCTGCAATATATCGCTCAGGCCGAAGAAACAATTGTGAATCTTGAGCGCGTAGAGTCGCTCCAAGAGCTGGAGTACATAAATCCGGTACTGGATTACGTGGAGCGCAGTCTGCGCCTCTTGGACAGTCTGTCGCTGTCCTATTGGATTAAAGAGCTGGTTGAAGAGACACTGGTCTGGTCGGAAACGGCAAAGGGCGGAACACGGCGCCAGCGGCGGTTGTGGGAGGCGGAGGGCATTAATATTTTTGTCCATAATATTGGTTCGGCCCAGTTGTATCGGCGTCACGCGGATGGGATCTTCACTGGCGATGAGGTACACCGGCTGCAGGCTGACCGGGTGATAGAAGTGGGAGAAGCCGAAGCGGAGAGAAAAGTGATTGTGCACCGGCTGATCGAAACACATGGCCTGATCGGACAGCAAATTCGCGGTGAGGTGCCGCCATCCGTTAATCGTCCGCTGTCAGCGATGGTGGAGGAAGGGCTGCTGACTGCCGATGAGCTGGAGCGGCTGCTGTTCGCGCTGAACCACTGCATTATTTCTGCTGTGTCCCCTGAGCTGTGGCAAGAGGTACGGACCGAGGTGATGAAGCTGATCGCCGTAATCTCTTCCGGGGATCTGCAGCATGCTGGAGTGCCGATGAAGGAGCGCCTGCGGAGAATGCGTGCGGGAGCGATTGCCGGGGGCGAGGATTACGATACCGAGTGGGACAGTCTGGAACGGGCGGGCTGGAGCGCCGCTGTACTGGAGCCTATGCAGCATATTACTTTCTGGTATGTGGAATCCGCACTGCAGACGTTTTCGCTGGAGCAATTCCTTAAGATCATGACTCTGGCGGCCTGCGGCGGCAAGCTGTCTACGCTGAACCACATCAGCTATGAGGCGGTCATGAACAGCATCTATTATGACTACAAAGGCGCGAAGAAGATCAATGTGTACAAGAAACGGATCATTGAAAAGTACTTGTCCGGGCTGACATGGGAAAATATCCTGAACGGAGTGGAGCCTTCCGGTAACCCGCATCTGATGCATCGGCTGCGGTTGGAGGAGCATCTGCCTGACACGTTGTTTGTGGATTTCGAATTCTCTCCGGCGGCTGAGAAGCTGATCGAGTTCTGCATGGAGGCCGAAAAGTCGGCGCTGTATGAACGGGCTGTGCTGCTGTTGTTCGATTTGTTCGAGCTGCGCCGGGATGCTTTTGACCGGTTCCATAATGAGGATACCTATTTGAGCCAAATGAATGAGACAGCAGACTATAAATCGATCATTCTGGAGTATGTCACTGGCCGGAAGGTGCTGGACATTGGCCCCGGCGGCGGCGTGCTGCTGGATCTGATCGAAGAGCGCATGCCGGGAGTGGTTCCGGTCGGCATTGATATTTCCAGCAATGTTGTGGAAGCGCTGCGTCAGAAGAAGCAGCGGGAGGGCCGCCGCTGGGAGGTGCTGCAGGGCGATGCGCTGAACCTGAAGGACTTTGTTGAAGCGGGCACGGTGGATACAGTGATTTTCTCCTCCATTCTGCACGAGCTGTATTCCTATGTGCCACTGAACGGTGCGAAGTTCAATTATGAGACCGTGGCTGCTGCGCTGGTTAGCAGCTTTGAGGTGCTGGCAGACGGAGGGGTTATTATTATCCGCGACGGGATCATGAGCGAGCCGCTGGAAAAGCGGCGCCGTGTGCGTTTTCTGGAGGCAGAAGGGATGGCTTCGCTGGAACGTTATGCCAAGGATTTTGCCGGGCGAGCAATTCAGTACGAGAGGGTGGCTGAGCAGGAGGTGCTCATGCCGGTGAACGATGCCATGGAGTTTCTGTACACCTACACATGGGGGGAAGAAGCCTATATTCATGAGGTACAGGAGCAGTTTGGTTACTTCACTCCCTCGCAGTATGGAGATTTCATCCGGCAGACCCTGGGCGAGCGGGCGAAGATTGAAGTCTTGCGCCACTATTTGCAGGAGGGCTATACGGAGGCGCTGCAGGGCCGGGTTGTCATAATGGACGAGAGAGGCCAGGAGGTTCCGCTGCCGGACAGCACATGTTTTATTGTGATCCGCAAGGAAGCGTGACCAGCTGAGAGTCTGGCAGATAGGCTTGAATCAGATAAGCCCCTGGCATCGAGGATGCCGGGGGAGGCAGGCAGCGCTGCTCCTGGTTACTGCTCCAGACTGCTGTCTCAGGTTACCACTAAGGTTGTTGCTCCAGACTGCTGTCTCAGGTTACCGCTAAGGTTGTTGCTCCAGACTGCTGTCTCAGGTTATCACTAAGGTTGTTGCTTCAGACTGCTGTCTCAGGTTACCACTAGGTTGCTGTTCCAGGTTGCCACTTTAGGCCGCCGCTCCGTTTGCTACATGCTCAAAGTCCAGCGGACATAATTTAGTGGAATTTGTACACTTAAAATATATTTCAAAGTGAACATATTAGGCTTTAGGTGGAATTTGTTCACTTATTTCCGCTGATATTACCCTGAAGCGGGCCTATGAGCAGAATTAGGTTTCCTTTTTCCACTTATTTCTCCTAACAAGGTGAATATGATGAAATTAGGTTTCCTTTTTCCACCTAATTCTGGCGCGGCGACTGCTGCGGACACCGTGTGCCAACGTGAACTGCCTGGCTGGCCTGCCCTGCTCGGCGTCATGGATAAAGCTGCGCCTGACCGCCCTGCTCGGCGTCATGGATAAAGCTGCGCCTGACCGCCCTGCTCGGCGTTCATGGATAAAGCTGCGCCAGACCAACCCTGCTCGGCGTTCATGGATAAAGCTGCGCCTGGCCAGCACCTAATCCTGCCCCTTTGCGGAACTCCGAGGGAGAGCATTTCATCGCCTTGCGGAACACCTTGATGAAATAGCTGACGTTGTCGAAGCCGACCTCCAGCGCGATGTCCGAGATTTTGCGTTCGCTCTGCTGCAGCAGGTCAGCGGCCTGGCGGATGCGGTAGGAGTTGATGTAATCGACCGGTGTTTTGCGGGTCATTGCCTTGAAGAAGCGGCAGAACTGGCCTTCACTCATCGGAATCAGCTCGGACAGGTCGCGGGTGCGGATTGGCTCCTGATAGTTATCCTGAATATAGAGAATGACCTTTTTGAGCCGGTTGATCTTGGTGGTATCGGCGCCCTCGGACTGGCTGCGGTTCACCGCGTGGCCTTCAATGGCGATTTGCGAGAGCATGATCAGCAAGGTTCCTTTCATAAAGGCCTCGAAACCGGGCAACTTATGATCATATGCCTCCATCAAGCGCTCCAAATGATGCAGCAGCTCAAGTTGCCAGGGAATTTCCGGCGTCAGATGTCTGGGGAAGCTCTGGCGCTTCTCCTGCAGCGGCAGAATCACCATCTGCTGAATGGCGTCATATTGGGCGCTGGCCAAGAGATCGGGGTGAAAGACCAGGGCGCAGAACCGGCACGGGCCTTCCTTCAGTACATAGGCGGCATGGATATCACCGGAGTCGATGAATACAGCTTCCCCCGCCCGAAGCGGAAAATAATCGGTGTCCACCTGAAATAGAATTTCGCCTTCCAGCAGCAGGAAGAACTCGGCTTCCTCATGCCAGTGTGTATCCAGGACATGGGTTCCTGCCGGGAGCTCGACCCAGTAGGCCGCCAGTGGAAACATAATATCGCCATGTACACGATCTTCTTTGAGCAATCGCTGTGATGTGCGGTCCATATTCGCCCTCCTTTTCGGCAAAACATCAGAATAGTGTTATAAATAAGCTATATTATATTAGTTTTGTCTATTTGTTATCGTTATAATGCAACTATAAACACCAAATTGAAGGGTGGCAAGTGCAAACATGAAATTTACTGACGGTCTTTGGCTGGTTCGCGACGGCATTACCATTAACGGCGCTGTCCAAAACTATGTAGTGGAAAAAACTCCAGAAGGTTTGACAGCAGTTACCCAGACTACTCCAATTACAGGTCGTGCAGCAACGCTGAACTCGACACTGCTGACTGTGAAATTCCATTCCCCGCTTCCGGGCGTGGTTGGCATCAAGATTACTCATCATGACGGCTTGCAGGAGCGCGGCCCGGCTTTTGAATTGACCAAGGGAACTGGCGATCATGTACAAATTGAAGAAAACGAAACACAAACCGTGCTGATCAGCGGCGGACTCCGTGTAGTCATCAACAAAGGAACCCAGTGGTCTGTAGATTTCTACCGCGGCAACGAGCGCATTACCGGCAGCGGTTTCAAATCAATGGCTTACATCACCGACCAGGACGGCAACACGTTCATGCGTGAAGAGCTGGATATCGGCGTAGGCGAATTCGTCTATGGTCTGGGCGAGCGCTTCACCGCTTTTGTGAAGAATGGACAGGTTGTAGATATCTGGAATAAGGACGGCGGTACAAGCTCTGAGCAGGCATACAAGAACATTCCGTTCTATGTAACCAGCAAAGGCTACGGCGTATTCGTGAACCATCCTGAGCTGGTTTCGTATGAAATCGCTTCGGAAAAAGTGAAAAAAGCCCAATTCAGCGTAGCTGGAGAGAGCCTGGAATATTTCGTAATTGAAGGACCTACGATCAAAGAGGTTATCAGCAAATACACATCGCTTACCGGCAAGCCTGCGCTTCCACCGGCATGGACCTTCGGTCTGTGGCTGACCACTTCGTTCACTACCGACTACGATGAAGCAACGGTGAATTCCTTCGTAGAAGGCATGGCTGAGCGCGATCTGCCGCTGCATGTGTTCCACTTCGACTGCTTCTGGATGCGTGAATACCAATGGACGGATTTCCAGTGGGATGAGCGCGTATTCCCGGACCCGGTTGGCATGCTGAAACGCCTGAAGGAAAAGGGCCTCAAAATCTGCGTATGGATCAACTCCTATATCGGACAGCGTTCACCGCTGTTTGAAGAAGGCAAGAAGAACGGCTATCTGATCAAAAAAGCAAACGGCGACGTCTACCAAACAGATCTATGGCAAGCGGGCATGGGAATCGTGGACTTCACGAACCCTGCGGCTTGTGAATGGTATGCCGGCTACCTGCGGAAGCTGGTCGATATGGGCGTAGACAGCTTCAAGACCGACTTCGGCGAACGCATTCCAACCGATGTGGTGTACTTCGACGGCTCTGACCCGCAGAAAATGCACAACTACTACACTCAGATGTACAACAAGGTTGTCTTTGAAGTGCTGGAAGAGAAGCTTGGCAAAAATGAAGCAGCGGTATTCGCACGTTCGGCAACGGCTGGCGGACAGCAGTTCCCGGTTCACTGGGGCGGCGACTGCTACGCGGATTATGAGTCAATGGCGGAAAGCCTGCGCGGCGGCCTGTCCCTCGGTCTGTCCGGCTTCGGCTTCTGGAGCCATGATATCGGCGGCTTTGAAAATACAGCTCCGGCGCATGTCTTCAAACGCTGGCTGGCCTTCGGCCTGCTCTCCAGCCACAGCCGTCTGCACGGCAGCACTTCGTACCGTGTGCCTTGGGCTTACGACGACGAAGCTGTGGATGTTACCCGTTTCTTCACCAAGCTCAAATGCAGCCTGATGCCTTACCTGTATGATGTGGCCGGACAGGCGCATGAGCAGGGCTGGGCTTCGATGCGGGCAATGGTGATGGAATTCCCGGAAGATCCTACTTGCGAAGTATTGGATCGCCAATACATGCTGGGTGATTCCCTGCTGGTAGCCCCAATCTTCCAGGAAAACGGTGAAGTGAAATACTATCTGCCGGCTGGCCGCTGGACCCACCTGCTTACCGGTGAAACCGTTCAGGGCGGATCATGGCGCAAAGAAACGCATAATTTCTTCAGCCTGCCGCTGTTCGTGCGCCAGAACTCCTTGCTTGCCACAGGCAGCGTGGATAACCGTCCGGACTATGACTTTGCTGACGGCGTGAAGTTCGGCCTCTATTCGCTTGAAGATGGAGCGAATACAGCCGCAACGGTCCGCGACATCAAGGGAACGCCTGAGCTGACCGTGAAGGCTGAACGCAAAGGCAATACCGTAACTGTTGCTGCAGAAGGCAGCGGCAAAGCCCTCACCCTGGTTGTGAAGGATCTGGGCGCTATCGCTTCTGTAGAAGGCGCTGAACTGGTAGATGAAACTACGGTGAAAGTGAACGCCGGAGCCAAATCGGTTGCGTTCACGATTACGCTGAAATAATAACGGGAATTCTGCTGACTTCCCGAATGAACAACCTCTCTGAACGGCAGAGCTGCGAAGGCTCCTTGCTTTCGGAGAGGTTTTTTCGCTGAAATGGTGGTAAGATTTAGCTGACGGAGGAGCTGCCCGGGCGGTCCAAGATCAGAATTGTGTTATATGTCGGCGGTTTCGTATTAGTTTTATGCCGTTATTGTCCGTATACTTTGGTTGTTTACAGATTTGATTCGTATGAAGGAGCACTGATCTATGCATAGTCAAAAAGACCAAGCCGGAGTGTTCAGCCAGTCTGAGTATTCTTCGGCTACGGCGCTGTCGACGGCCGCCAATTATATTATGAATTCGCCGGAGCCGTTCACCCATACGTACCGGGCGTATATCCGGCTGCGGGAGACCGGGAATCTGACCCTGAAGTTCTGGCACAGCAATGCGGTGGATTCGACCTGGGATCTGGGAGCGGAAGCCGCCGGGAGTGAGCCGGGCGGGGAGTGGAGCATTGAGTCGGCTTATATTGCCGATGGAGGTCTGGCACCAGATGGCACAGTAGCGCCAGGCACACAGATTCCTGTGACCTTCGCGGGAGAGGTGTCGAAGCAGGTAGCTCCCGGAGAAGGCTTCTGGAGTGATGAAGCAGCGCTTGCGCTGCCGGAGGGACACTATCTGGCTTTTACCTGGACGATTAGAACGGCTGCATCCGGCAAAACGATCCCTTATAACGTGGAGGACGTTCTGGTATCCGCTTATGATGGCCCGGGCCATCTCGCAGGGCAGGAATCGGCAGATTCCTTCAGCGTATCGGGTAAGCTGCTGGTGCTGCCAAGCTATATTGGCTATAAGAAAAAAGTGGACAAAAAGCTGGTATTCCTCGGAGACTCCATCACCCAGGGTGTGCGGACCGGGAAGGATGAATATTCCTACTGGGCAGCACGGATCGCCGAAGGGCTTGGAACATCGTATGGACTGTGGAATATCGGCTCCGGCTGGGGCCGGGCTTATGATGCCGCCGCTGACGGCCCTTGGCTGAATAAGGCCAAGCAGGGCGATGAAGTGCTGATTGTGCTGGGCGTGAACGATCTGGATATCGGCAAGCGCTCAGCTGAAGAGCTTCTTGAAGACCTTTCACATATCGTTTCCCTGATCAAAGAGGCCAACCCGGATATAAATATCATCCTGGGCACGGTGCCGACGTTTAATTTCCAAGACGAACGGGAAGCCGCCTGGCGCAGCGTAAATCAGCAGATTCTCACCGCTCCGCCTGCCGGGGTCAACCGCGTATTTGACATCGCGGCCGTATTGTCCATGCCGGCTCCGGCGGACCATAGAGTTCGTGCGGAGTATATGAGTAACAGCGAGGACCCGCATCCGAACGGTACCGCCGGCAAAGCGGTGGCGGATGCTTTTTTGGCATGGTATAGAGAGCAGCCTGTTAAGTAAGGCTAAGCGGATAAGTTTGATTGGATGGTTAGAACACCTACAGCACACTAGGCATACTATGTAGTACTTTAAACAGGAAGGTAGTGTGCCTAGCGTGGGACTCCAAATGGGAACGCAGCATAGAGTGCTGTATCAAGCGGATGGGAATTATGTTCAAAATATGAAATCCGTCAGAAATCACTTGCACAGCATCTGTAGACAACATATGAATCAGATTGTTCAAGTAAAGACATTGGACGGCCAAGTGGTTGTCGGGAGAATTGTGGGCTGCGATAGAGGCTTAATGTATTTGGGAGTACAGCATCATGGAGAACAACGCGCTTTTTTCGGATTTACCAGCGATGAAGCTATTTTAACTCTTGTGCTATTCGAATTGCTTGTTATAACTCTGTTGTCATAACTCTGTTGTACACTTAACAATAAAATGAGAGCCTACATGACTGTAGACTCTCATTTTTTTCGGCTTATCAAGGTTAGAATGTTTTAAGAATAATCACCAACAGAATGTACAGCACCAGGATTGTAGTAGTGGAAGTAAAAAGACCTCCAACATTTCCATAACCGCTCATTGCCTTACCTCCTTCGCAGTATCATCTTACAAACCCATGATATGCACTTTCCCCAATTTGTGTATGGACGATTGACCAGATGTACATTTTTGAATGGCCGATTCATCACGGGGTAATCTGGCTGCGGTAATCCTTAGGAGAGCTGCCAACCTGCTTCTTGAACACCTTGCTGAAATATTTGACATCGTGGAAGCCGACCATTTCCGAAATTTGCGACAGCTTCAGGTTAGGATTCTGCAGCAGCAGCTTGGCTTTGTCGATGCGGACGCTGCCGATGTAATCGGAGAAATTGATGCCGTACTCCTGCTTGAATTTGCGTGAAATGTACTCGCGGCTTACGTAGAATTTGCCGGCCACCTCCTGCAGCGACAGGTCGGATTGGTAATTCTGCTCGATATATTTAACGATGTCCGTAATCGGGTTCCGCTCCTTCGCCGCTCTGTCCGTAAGCTCCCGTGACAGGCGCTGCATCAGTCCAAAGGACCAGTCACGCCAGGCGAACAATGAGAAGGAATAGCCGCCGGGAAGCGGTGACGGATTCAGCAGGTCCGTGCGCTCCAGCTCTGCCAGGGCGCTGTCCGCTTGAGCACCCAGGACTTCCCGCACCAGCCGGGAACGGAACAGCAGGGCATCTGCCTTCCAGGAATTCAGCATCTCCGGTGTGATGATGCCCCGCCGTCCAAGCTCTTGGGTCCAGTGCTGCGCTGCCGCGGCCAGCACCTCGGGACTGCCGCTGATCACGGCCAGCCGCCATTCCTCCTGCACATCGGCAAATAGAATCGGCAGTTCGGCCTCTGTATTAACGGGTTCAGCAGGAGGGTGGAAATGGCAATAGTCCTCATGTCTTAACAGGTTCCGCCGGAGTAGCGCTTCGGCGGCTTCTGCACGTTCTGCCGGCAGTCCTCCGGGCAAGGCTCCTATGGAGCTTATGCCAAAATGCATCCGGAACTGCAGCGTCAAAAATATCCCCTGATTGATCCGGTTGATTAGTTCAACTACAGATTCCTGAACATCCCACAGGATCATCGCGATTTCCGGCGGTCCTCCCCAATACCGGAAGGCAATACCCTTGCGCTGCTGCTGCAGGAACTCATTGCAGATATTGACGATGGCGTAATACAGCAGTTCGCTGTCTCCGCCGAACCGCTTGATCAGCGGATTATTGCCGGGGTCAGTCTGCACCAGAATCAGCCTGGAGCTGTCGGCGCTTTGCGGGATGACTCCTTCATCGAGCAGCCTGCGCAGCGAAGCTTCGGCATTGATCGGGTCGTCGATCAGCGCCGACAGCAGCTTCTCCCCATAGATCGGCTTAATTTCGTTCAGCCGGATGCTTTGCCGCTGCCGGTGGCTGCGCTCCTCTTCCTCGGACCGCCAGGCAGCGACGGCCTTGGACACGGCGCCATTGATCATTTCCGCCTCGATCGGCTTAAGAATATAGTCAATCCCGCCATGACGGACTGTCTGGCGGACGAAATCAAAATCATTATGGCCGCTGACCACAATAAACTTGGTGTTGCCGGCGAATTCATTGACCCAGGTCATCAGCTCTATTCCATTGCCCGATTCCATCATCATGTCCATGATGACCAGCGCGGGTTTCTCCTTGCGGATCAGCTCGATGGCTTCATTGCCGTTTCCGGCCTCCAGAATGTCCCCGATTTGATGGGCGTCCCAGTCGACGAGGAGTCTGACTGCCTTGCGGACCCTGGCTTCGTCATCTACAATCAGTGCCTTCATATAGCTTCACTCTCCACTACAATTTCAAATTGCAGGCTGACCATTACGCCGCCTGCCTTCAGATTATCCACAGTCAGCGTGGCGCTGTCCCCGCAGACGAGCCGCAGCCGGGCCAGCACATTCGGCAGGCCGATCCGTGCGCCCGGGGCGTCGCGCTTGCTGTCTATGTCCTTTAAGGGGTCGATATCCACCCGGACGGGGTGCTGAAGCTCCTGCTGCAAGGCTTCCAGCCTGGAAGCGGGAATGGAGCTGCCGTTATTGCGGATAATGATCTCCATTCGGCCGGAAGGCAGCCGGGCTGCCATAATTTCAACCAGCCCGTCCGTGCGGGCCAGATTGAAGCCGTGCTTGAAGTAATTTTCCACAATCGGCTGGAGGATCATCTTGGGCATGAGCGCGTTCAGCAGTGATTCTTCCATATCGTAGCGGAAAGTGAACTTATTTTCAAAACGTTCCTTCTGCAGCTCGATATAAGCTTTCACGTGGTCCAGCTCGTCCTGTATCGTAACAATCTTCTCATGATTGTACATGCTGTAGCGCATCATCTTGGCGAGTGCCGAGAGCAGGGCATAGATTTGCGGGACCTTGAGCTCTAGGGCCAGCGTGCCGATAATCTGCAGCGTGTTATTCAGAAAATGCGGATTGATCTGTGCCTGCAGCGCCCGCAGCTCATTGGTTTTATTCGACAGCTCCAGCCGGTATTCCCGCAAAATCAGGTTGTTGATCGTATCCATCATGCTGCGGAAGCGCTCGGTCACCAGCCCGATTTCATCCTTGCCCGCAGGCCGGATATCAATTTCCAGATTACCGGTCTGGACCTGATTCATGTATCTTGCCAGTTGCTTGATCGGGGCGGTGATCCGGAAGGAGATCAGAATCGTCAGCGCGATGATCATGATCATTAGCAGCACCAGCAGCAGCATATTGATTCCGGCGGCTTCCTTCGCTTCACGGTACAGATAGGAGACCGGAATTTGCTTCACCAGCGTCCAGTCCAGGCCCGGACTTTCAATCTTCTGATAGATAAACACTGCTCCATCCTCTTCAAAATAACCGTGGGGCTGTCCGCTAGCGGCAATTTGCTTGTCATACCAGGAGGCATTCAGCGGTTTGCCCAGGTCCGCCTCGTCATGGCTGTACACCAGCATACCTTTGCCGTCCACCAGATAAATATTCTCTTTTCCCTGCTCGTAGAGCTGATTCATGATATCAGTTAAGGCGGTCAGATTCACATCAATCGACAGATAACCAAGCGCAGTGGTGGACGGGATTTGCTCAATCCGCCTGTGCAGCGTAAATACCGGTTCCGGAGTCATCGGCGTATTGGGTGTATTCAGCCCATAGCTGTTGCTGATGTGGGTGCTCTGAACAGATACAGGATTCTCCCCGGTGATCCGGGATTCGCTGTAGGGCGGAATTCCCTGCCAGCGCGATGGCATGGTGCTATGCGATAAGAGCGTAGCCTTGCTGTCCTTGACGCCGTACAAATAGACCTGTGAGATGTCTGTCATAGAGGTCAATATATAATTCAGTGAGGAGTAAATCTGGATATTGGCTGACATATCGTCGTATCCGGCCTCCAGCAGCCTATAAGAGTCTGAATCGGAGTAGAAAACGAGGGACAGCCGGTTGACCTCCTGAATGAGGCTGTTGATATTTTTGTAGCCCTGGTACAGCAGATTTGTATTCTCATCCACGGCCCGGGTTCTAAGAGATTTCGTCGTGTAAGAGTAGCTGATATACATCGTAGCCATAATACAGATTAAGGTCGGCAGGAGTAAAAAAACGATCAGCTTGGTGCGAATACTGTTCCATTTCATCGATTCATGTCACATCCGATCAATATTTTACACCTGAAAGATCACTTGAGTAGGTGTAAGCGGTACTTCAAAAAACAGATAATATGTTTAGATCATAAACAAGTAAGTGAGTAAAAGAAAGGGGGGACGGGTGAATGCGCGGTTCGAAGTTGTCCCAATTTGGTCAACAGACTTTTTTCGTTGGCCCGGCAGTATTGTTTTTTACCCTGATTACGATTATTCCATTTGTGATGGGAATGTATTATTCCTTCACGGACTGGAACGGGGTATCGGGAAATGTAAGCTGGGTAGGCATTGATAACTTTAAAGCGATATTTACAAACGATCCGGATTTCTGGTCATCCTTCTGGTTCACTGTCAGATTTACTTTGCTAGGGGTGGTTTTGACCAATATAGTAGGCTTCTTCCTGGCCTATCTGCTAACCAAACCTTTAAAAACACGCAATATGCTCCGGACCATTTTTTTCATGCCGAATGTTATCGGGGGATTGTTGCTTGGTTTTATATGGCAGTTCATCTTCATCAAAGGGTTCGCCACGATGGGCGATATCACTGGCTGGTCCTTCTTTAATCTTCCTTGGCTTGGCGATGCGACTACCGGCTTCTGGGCAATTGTTATGGTGTTCGTCTGGCAGTCCTCCGGTTATCTGATGGTTATCTACATCGCTTCGCTCAGCAATGTGTCCAAAGAGGTGCTGGAAGCGGCTGAGATCGACGGGGCTTCCCGGATGCAGGTGCTTCGCAGTATTATCGTTCCTTTGATTATGCCTGCGGTAACGATTGGTTTGTTCCTGGCGATTTCCTGGTCCTTCAAAATGTTCGACCTGAACCTTTCCCTGACGAAAGGCGGACCGTTCAAATCAACGGAATCCGTAGCCATGAACATTTACAATGAAGCCTTCCTGAACAACCGTTACGGTCTGGGTACGGCTAAAGCGCTGCTGTTCTTCCTGATTGTAGCGATTATCACCGTGATTCAGGTCCGTGTTACGAAGAGCAAGGAGGTAGAGGCTTAATGAATGCAAAGTCAAAAGGCAGATGGAATATCGGCATTGAAGTGCTAATGATCCTTCTAGCCCTGCTGTTTCTCTCGCCGTTCTATTTCCTGATCGCGAACTCGGTGAAATCCTTCGGTGAGATTCTGAGCAATGCGGCAAGCTGGCCGCATGAAATCATGTGGTCGAACTATTCTAACGCCTGGAAATTGGCCCGCTTCTCTGAAGCTTTCCGCAATTCGCTGATTATCACCATCATCTCTGTCATTCTGATCTCGCTGTTCAGCGCAATGGCTGCCTACCGGATGGTTCGCGCCGACACACGGTTCAATCGGATGCTGCTGCTGTTGTTCGTAGCGGCGATGGTGGTTCCGTTCCAGACTATTATGATTCCTATCCTGAAGGTCGTTAATGTATTGGGGATCAATAACTCCTTTGTGGGTCTGATCACCACCAACTTGGGACTGAGCGTTCCAATGGCGATCTTCCTGTTCCACGGCTTCATCAAGTCGGTGCCTCTTGAAATTGAAGAGGCGGCAACCGTTGACGGCTGCAATCCGATCTCGGCGTTCTTCCGGATTGTGCTTCCTTTGCTGAAGCCGATGCTTATGACCATTATCGTGCTTAATGCTCTTGGGATTTGGAATGACTACCTGCTCCCGTCTCTGATTCTTCAGGCGCCTGAGCTGCGTACGATTCCGCTGGCAACCTTCTCGTTCTTCGGGCAATACACGAAGCAATGGGATATGGCGCTTCCGGCGCTGACACTTGGGGTTGCTCCTATCGTCATTTTCTATCTGTTCATGCAGCGTTACATTGTTGAGGGAATAGCGGCCGGCTCGGTAAAGGGTTAATACCGGGCCCCCGTTCCAAATAAAATTAAGCAGTTAAATTATTCAAGGGGGAAACAAGAATGATGAAGAAACGTTCTGCACTGATGCTGTCTTCCGTAATGCTTATGACAGTCGTGCTTGCGGCATGTGGCGGGAATTCCAATAATAAAGCTGCTTCTAATGCATCAAATGGAAGCGCTGGCAATACTTCCGGTGCAGTGAAAACAGTTAAAATCTTTCAGTTCAAAACCGAAATTGTTGAAGGCCTGAATGAGCTGAAGGTTGAATTTGAAAAGGAACATCCGAACATCAAGCTGGACATTCAAACCGTTGGCGGCGGCGCAGACTATGCGGCAGCCCTGAAAACGAAATTTGCTTCCGGCGATGCGCCTGATATTTTCTCCAATGGCGGATACGCCGAAATGGACCTGTGGAAAGACAAGCTGGAAGACCTGTCCGATCAGCCTTGGGTTAAGGATCTGATTCCTATGGCCGCAGAGCCAATGACCAAGGACGGCAAAACCTACGGGATGCCAATGAACCTTGAGGGTATCGGTTATGTGTACAACAAAGACCTGTTCGCCAAAGCCGGTATTACTGAAACTCCAAAAACAATCACTGAGCTTGAGGAAGCTGCTAAAAAGCTGCAGGCCATCAATGTAATTCCTTTCGGCAACGCTTATCAGGAATGGTGGCTGCTGGGCAACCAGGGCATCAGCGTAGCTTTTGCACAACAGGATAATGTAGATGAATTCATCAAAGGCCTCAACGGAGGCACTGCTTCCATCATAGGCAATCCGGTGTTCAAGGACTGGAGCAACCTGCTTCAATTGACTGTGAAATACGGCCAGAAAAACCCTCTGACTACGGACGCCAACACTCACCTGGCTATGTTCGCTAATGGTGAAACGGCCATGATGCAGGAAGGCAACTGGGCACAAACGTTGGTAGACAACATTAAGCCTGGCATGAACATTGGTATGTTCCCTATGCCGATCAGTGATGATGCCGCTAAAAATGACAAAATGACTGTAGGTATCCCTGCCAACCTGGTAGTCAACAAAGATTCCGCATCCAAAGAAGAAGCTAAGACCTTCCTGAACTGGCTCGTCACTTCCGACATGGGTAAAGAATATATCACCAAAAAATGGAAGTTCATTCCTGCCCTGAAAACCCTCGAAGTCGCTCCTGATGTTATTGGTGGGCTGGGTACAGATGTATGGAACTATGTAAAACAAGACAAAGTATACGGTTTGCAATCCTCCAAATTCCCTGATGGCGTTACTCAAGAATTCGCCAGCGTGATCCAGCAGCTGATCGCTGGTAAATCGGATGAAGCCGGCTGGGAAAAGAACATGCAGGCCGCTTGGGATAAGCTGAAGAAGTAACGACTAAGCCCAAATATGAACAACTAAAGTTCAACTTATATAGACATACAGAGAGGTCCAATAAGGACCAAGCTTGTTTTTGGAAAAAGTGGATTTGCTAAGGACGCCCCGTCTTCTCATCATTGATGTGAGGCGGGGTGTCTTTTTTGATAAAATCGAATGGTAGAACTGGCCTGGAGCCTTCGGAAGGAGATTTCCAGTTCGGCTGGCTGGACAAGGCGATCGACCTGTTCCATAAGTACGGCCTGCAGGTCGTTATCGGGACCCCCACAGCTTTTTTTTGAATAAGAGTAAAGAAAGCATTACCTAGAGGCAAAGCACGTTCAGCATGTAGCATGTGAATTGGATCAATTTCGCTGAGTTTCTGTGGACTATCAAACTGGAGGTTTAACCGAATCGTTTCATTGAAGATCTAGAAAATTAATAGTTAAGGAATTGAACGTAATGAGGTACAAAAATTGGTGATTTGCATTTTTACTACTGAATAAGCGAGTCAAAATAGAAGATCTCAATTCTTGGATTTGACGAGATTAAGGCAGTGGATTAGTGAACGCTGTGCTATTTCAGTATAGATATGTTGCGGATTAAAAAGTAATTTCTTATAATATAAGGATAAATTCATAATGATTTTGGGATGTTGAATCCTATTCTATTTAAATTGGGGGGGATTGGAATTTCTAATTTGATACCTTTGAAAGTACCTACTGGCTGGACGATTCATATCAATGAATTATTAGAAGATTTGAATAACGCAACTAGTGCTGTAAAATTTCTTAAAGAAAATCTTCTGTTACTTTCTAATCCGTACAGTAAACGTATTATTGATGTTGGATGGTATCCCGAAGGAGAAATAAATGGTGAATTCTGTTTGATTGTGGTTGAGATGGGTGCTGATGGGATCAATACTATTCTGTATTCATCAGCGGAAGACGTAATATATGCATATCGAACAAAGGAGTTATTCAAGTTAATAGATAAAATTAACGAAATACTTCTCAACACACCCTGAACAAATGTATTATAAAAAATTAGTGGTTGGGATCATATTAATAAATTAATATCTAAAAAGACAACGCTACATTCGTAAATCATAGAATGAACGTTGTCTTTTTAGATGCATCAGTTTCTACAGTAAAATGAATGAATTGTGTGTCGGAAATCTATAGATTTAGAAGAAGGAGTGTCCGCCAGTTCTATTCCAAATGTGATAATGAGTATGATAAACAAAACCAATTTTTGGATCAACTTCTAACTCAGGTCCTTCAGGTAATAAACCTCCACCTGCTACTTGAGCAACAAGTGCGGCGTTAGCAGCGTTGATAGACCAAACATTATTATTATAAATGTCACTGCTTTGTAATCTTGCACTAGCTTGAACTAGTGATATTGGATTACCGATTCCTACTTGTCCTGTTATTATTTTTGCTTGATAATGTGCATATTCCTTTTTATTTCTTAATGATGTTGCAACTGAGTCCCATATTGCATATGTTATCCCGCCAATTGTTATTGCTGTGCCAGCAGCAATTAATTGTGCTAGTAACCATTCGCCAATAATAGCACCTAAGGGTATTAAAACTGGTATTGATGCTGTTGTCTTAGATTGATCGATTTGATAAGTTTCATTAGTCTCAACATCAGTAAATGTTGCATTAATGAGATCACCATTCTCACCAGTAAGATCATTAATTACAACGTTATAAATTCGTTCCTGTTTATCAGAAATTTTTGATTTTTCATTTGTTTTAAGTGTTATATCATGTGTTGTTTTGTCAAGAGTCATAATTCCTTCTATATCATCATTTTTAGCTAATCTAAATATTACATTAGAACTTTGTACATATCTGGTAGATATACTTAGTGTTTCATCATTGTTTTCTAGAACCTTATAATTTGATGAGAAGGTTTCAAGTTTTTGTTCATCAGCAAATACGCTCAGTTTAGAAAATCCAAAAAGTAAAGCAAAGGAGAGAACTACAGCTAGAACTTTCTTAATAAATGAAGGGATTTTCATTTTCACATTTCATCTCGCTTTCTTATATTTATTTTGACAATGAACCATAACCGTATATTTCATCGTACCCTTTGTTTCCTAAATCTTTAGACATACCTATAAGTTTATCTTTAATGATCTTGATCCTTGAAACATTTGATGGATAAAATGAAGAAGCCAGCATGTTTGCAATAATTCCGGTTACATGAGGTGTGGCAAAAGAAGTTCCTTCATATATACTATATCCGTTGTTAGGTGATAGAGTTAATATTTGCACACCTGGAGCACTAAAATCTATTTTCCCTGTAGCGGCTAAATTAAAGACTCTTTCAGAATGGTCGATAGCAGTAACTGAAATGACATCTTCATAAGCAGCCGGATAGTCTACTTCATTTCTATAATTATTTCCTGCAGCTGCAACTATAATTATTCCTTGATCGATTGCCGCTGTTATAACTTCTTTTAATTTTTCATTTCCTTTTTTTATGCCAACACTAATGTTGATAATATCTATTTTATTTCTGGTACACCACTCAATACCTTCAATAAAATTATCAATTTCCCCCTTACCATCCTTGCCAAGAACTTTAACTGAGTATAATTCCACCGATGGAGCCACCCCAACTATGCCTATATTATTATCGTTTGATGCAATTATTCCAGCTATTGCAGTTCCATGACCGAATTCATCCAAAGTAGGTTGGTTGTGGTTAATTGTGTTATATTCTTTCATAATTTTTCCTTTTAAGTCCTTATGGAGTTTATCAACCCCACTGTCCAATACAGCCACTTTTACGGTGTGGATTTTTTTTTTAACATTTTGAGATTGATAAGAAACGCCCCATGGAATGATCTGTTCGGCATCGAAATTAACTGAGTTAATCTTTGACTGACTAATAGGATCATTAGTATTAAAGAAATCTCCATTTAACAAATAAAATAATGCTAGAATCAAAGATGCAATTAAAATATAAATCCTATTTTTTTTGATCGAAATATAACACCTCCATAAATTCAATAAAAAGTAAATTATGAAATTAATTATAGCATTATCTAAAATATTTTATATGTGAATAAAGAATAATATATATAGGTTTTTTTAACTATAAAACCCATTTTTCGTGAAATAAGTGCGTAAATACTGATAAATTCCCAGTGGGATTCCGGTTGGCTATAAACCAAGGTATGTGATCTAAGCAACTGAGGGGCTTCAGTGTTGAGCATTAATTTGCGCTGCGGAGAGCTTATTCGCGTCAAGCTTGCACTCTGGGTCATTTACTCGCTGCCCATAGCAGCCGAGGTTAGATTGTTATGTTGCGCGCTGTGCTAAACAGCCGCGCGCATCTTTACCTGCTTTCCGCGCTGTGTTCTAATCAGCCGCGGAGCTTTAGGGTTTGAATGGTTTTGGGTGCAAGCCCAGGAGGAGAGGGGAGGAACGGAGAGAAATTTTGGAACTGTAGGAGCGGTAGCGTCCGCCTGAAAGCTTTCCGAAGGAAAGCTCGCATCGGAAGCATATGCTATTCTCGGATTCCAACCGCCTAGCGGTTCAAATCAGGGAATCCGAGAACAACAGCGGCCGAAAGTCCAAACATTTCCCGCAGTGACGGAAATTCTCCTCCTCCCCTCTGCAGCACGCAAAATGTTCAAAACCCTAACACCTCCGTGCCCTTTAGTGCAGCCGCCTAAACTGCTCCGGCGTAATCGCCGACTGCTTGCGGAAGGTGGCCACGAAGTGGCTGACATCGCGGAAGCCGACCCGCTGCGAGATGGCTTTTACCGTGAGATCGGGCTGGCTGACCAGCAGCTCCTTGCTCTTGCGGATACGCAGGCGGACGAAGTAGGCATAAGGGGAGAGGCCGAAGGTCTGCATGAACAGGCTGTTGAGATAACGCCCGGACACATCCAGCTGTGACGCCAGATCATGCAGTCCGATATCGGGATCGCCATAGTGGCTGTCCATCCATTTGAGCAGCGGCTGCAGCTTGTCCACATTGCGGGAAATGGGGGTATTGTTGTGAAGCTGCCCGTACTTGCTCAGGGTAATCAGGAAGCGGTAAGCATCCGTAGAAGCGCCGAGGCTGAACATGTCCTCAGCGGCATCATGGCGGTCGAGCATTTCCTTGAGCATCAGAGGCAGCGGAGCTTCACTCTCCCAGCGGTAGAACGAATTGGCGCTCATGCCGAGTGAATCAAGAATCTGCCGGGCAGAGCTTCCTTCAAAGGTCAGATAATACGTGCACCAAGGCTCAGCGGAGAGAGCCTCATAACGGTGGGGAGTACCCGGAAAGAGAAGCACACCGCTGCCTTCGGCGAGCGTAAGCTGTTTGTTCTCGCAATGGATCACGCCTTCGCCCTGTGAAGTCTGGAGCCAGTGGTAGGCATGGTAGCCGTCCGGGCGGGATACTTTTTCCTGATCGGGATTGTACCCCATACTGTCCAGAGTAATCGGCAACTGGTGTCCGCCTTCCTGGGCAAACACAATCCTGCGGGGAGCTGTCACAAGCAAGACATTCATCTCCTGTTGAGTTCCATATTATTATATGGTGTGGCGGTATTATTATATTTAAAGCGATACGGCAAACGTTTACAATAAGGATATACTTATACTATAAAGGATGTGCGATACGTGATCAACGATAAATTGCCGAAAATTTGGTACGGTGGAGATTACAATCCTGAGCAGTGGGACGCCCCGGTATGGGCAGAGGATGAACGGATGTTCAAGCTGGCGGGTATTGATGTTGCGACGATTAATGTATTTTCATGGGCGCTCATTCAGCCGTCTGAAGACACATATGATTTCTCAGGACTTGATGAATTAATGGACCGCCTATATAAAAATGGTACCTACGTCTGCCTGGCGACAAGCACCGGCGCTCATCCGGCCTGGATGGCACACCGCTATCCCGAAGTTACCAGGGTGGATGTGCAGGGAAGAAAACGCAAATTCGGCGGACGCCACAACTCCAATCCGAACAGTCCGGTGTACCGTAAGTTCGCCGCCAAGCTTGCAGGCAAGCTCGCCGAGCGCTACAAGGACCATCCGGGGCTGGTGGCCTGGCATATCTCTAATGAATATGGCGGCTACGATTACTCCGAGCAATCCGAAGCGGCTTTCCGCGTCTGGCTGAAGGACCGTTACGGTTCGCTGGATGCCCTTAACAAAGCCTGGAATACCCGTTTCTGGGGCCATACCTTCTATGACTGGGAGGAAATTGTCCTGCCGAGCGAGCTGAGTGAGGAGTGGAACGGCAACCGGACCAACTTCCAGGGGATCTCCCTCGATTTTCGCCGGTTCATGTCCCACAGTCTGCTGGAATGCTACAAAATCGAATACAACGCCATCAAGGAGCACAGCACGAATGTTCCGATTACGACCAACCTGATGGGTTTTTATCCGGAGCTGAACTATTTCGAGTGGGCCAAGCACATGGACATGGTTTCTTGGGATAACTACCCGTCGCTGGATACACCAGTTAGCCATACGGCAATGACCCATGATCTGATGCGCGGCCTCAAAAATGGACAGCCGTTCATGCTGATGGAGCAGACGCCAAGCCAGCAGAACTGGCAGCCGTACAACTCGCTGAAGCGTCCGGGCGTAATGCGTCTGTGGAGCTATCAGGCGGTAGCGCGTGGTGCGGATACGGTGCTGTTCTTCCAGCTCCGCCGTTCCATCGGTGCTTGCGAGAAGTACCACGGTGCGGTGATCGAGCATGTGGGACATGAGCACACGCGGGTATTCCGGGAATGCGCCGAGCTCGGCAAAGAGCTGGAGCAGCTTGGCGGCGAACTGCTGGATGCGCGCAGCCAGGCAGAGATCGGGATCATTTACGATTGGGAAAACCGCTGGGCGCTTGATCTTTCAAGCGGACCTTCAGTAGCGCTGGATTACGTGAACGAAGTGCACAAATATTATGACGCGCTGTATCAGCAGAACATCGAAGCCGATATGATCGGTGTCGAAGAGGATCTGTCCAAATACAAAATCGTCATTGCACCAGTGCTGTACATGATTAAGCCGGGCTTTGCCGAGAAGGTTGAAGCCTTCGTGAAGGCGGGCGGCACGTTCGTTACCACTTATTTTAGCGGAATCGTAAATGAAAATGATCTGGTTACCGTAGGCGGCTACCCTGGAGAACTGCGCAAGGTGCTTGGCATCTGGGCCGAGGAAATCGACGCGCTGCTGCCGGGAATGAGCAATGAAATTGTAATGAACAAAGAATGGGGATCGCTGAACCGCACGTACCCATGCGATCTGCTGTGCGATCTGATTCATGCTGAAGGTGCAGAAGTGCTGGCGCGGTACGGATCCGATTTCTATAAAGGCATGCCGGCGTTGACGGTGAACAGCTTTGGTGAAGGTAAAGCCTATTACGTGGCTACCAGCCCGGATGCGGCGTTCCTGCAAGGCTTCCTGTCGAACCTGTGTGCAGAGCAGGAGATTTCTCCGCTGGTAAGCGCACCGGAAGGCATCGAATCCGTACAACGCGTCAAGGACGGTGTATCCTACCTGTTTCTGCTGAACCACAAAGAAGGCGAACTTAGCGCGGATATCGGCTCTACTGAACGCACCGATCTGCTGACCGGCAAGAAATTCAGCAGCACTGCCGTTGTTCCGGGCCGGGGAGTTCTGATTTTGTCGGATAAGCAATAAGAGCAGTTTGAAATGGTAAAAAGGCAATAACCAGTGATATGAGAGGGCGATACTCCGGGCTTCGGTGCCTGGGGTATTGTTCTTTTTATGGCGTCGAGGGTAGATACCCGATGGAGTTCATGTCCTTCTTCGCGCCTAAGCCCTAACTGTATTTGGTGCAACTAAAAAGTGCTATTTTTGCGTGGCAACTGCTCTAATTGCACTCTGTACACTTATATTTACAGCTATTCCGTAAAAGGCGGCTTTCCGCGATTTTTAACTGTACAGAATGCAGCTATCACTAAAAAAATGGGATTTTGCATCTTTTTAATTGCAGGAAATACAATTGGCTGGCGGGCGTTCGACTGGCTGGTGTGTGTTCAACATTAGAAGTTGTTTGCAGGTGTATAGGTCTGAGGCGCAAGCTCGCATTAAATCAATATCAATGCTTTTCGTTGCGTGTCCAATGGACAAGTGCTAAAATAGCGGGAATAAAGATGATTAACGTTTCCGTATACTAAAAAAGAGACTCCACCGTTGGAGCGGCAAAGTCTCTTTTAGGACCAGTAAGGCTGTGGATCACCACGGCGCGCATGAACAAAATAGCTAGCTCAAGCGAAACCCACCGTTAAGGCGCCAACCTATTACGCGGTGGGTTTTCTCTTGTTCCGAAGTTTCCTACGCAGTAAACGATAGAGCTTCCGTACACTAAACACAAGGCTCAGTAACGAAACGATCCAGCGCAGTACATCGTAGCACGACACAAGTGTGGTCATCGGCGCCACCACAGAATACAAGAATTTTTGAAAAGACCAAAATTGTTCGAATTTACTTCTTTTCGCGCTGAATGGTTGTCCGAAGGAATCGCGGAGGGAAATGTTATATAATGCAGAATATATAAGTTACGCAATCACGATCAAAGTATATTAGCAGCACAGGAAAGAGGCAGCACATGACAACCTTATTGGTAACAGGGTACCGTGCGCATGAGCTCGGCATTTTTGACAGCAAGCATCAAGGGATTCCCTATATTAAAAAAGCGCTGACGAACAGGCTGATTCCACTTGTAGAGGAGGGGGTAGATTGGATTATTACACCCGGACAATACGGCGTGGACCTATGGGCGTGCGAGGTCGTGCTGGAGCTGAAACAGCAGTATCCCGGTCTGAAGCTGGGCATTATTACAGCGCATGCTGCTCCTGAGGAGAAGTGGAAGGAAGAGAAGCAGAACGAATACCGGCGGATTGTTGCCGGAGCGGATTACTATGGGGCGGTAAGCAATACTCCGTATGACGGAAGCTGGCAGTTCCGGGCCAGAGATGATCTGCTGTTCCGTAAAAGCGATGGCATTCTCCTCTTCTATGATGAGGACGCTGCCGAGGGAAGCTCGAAGTTCTTCAAGGAGCGGGCGCTGAAGCTGCATGCGGAGGGTGATTACAGCCTCCATCTGATACATGCCGAGGAAATTCAGAATATTGCAGATGAAGAGAGCCAGCGCGGCTATGAATGAGGAGGTTGTACCTATGAATTCCGATAGTGTAGAAGAGGATATTTGTTATGTTATTTTGCTGAGTCCAACAGCGCAGGACCGCAGAGATATGGATATCATCCGGGCGCATGTCAAGCATTTGCAGGAGCTGGAGCGCAGCGGCCAGCTTGTGATGTGCGGTCCTTTCGACGACTGCCCGGGCGGCATGGTGATCATTCGTGCGGAATCCCGTGAAGAGGCTCAGCAGATTGCTGAACGTGATCCATATATTCTATCGGGCATCCGCAGCTATGAGCTGCGCACCTGGAGCCTGTCGCATGCGGGCAACCGGCACATGGGCATATCCGCGAAGGCGGAATAAGAGAGGGCCGTTCCTTGTTGAAGGACGGCCCTCTTGTTTACTTAATGAAGCTCTGTAGTGAAGGCGCTCTGCGAACCTTGTAATTCTGCTCGTAGGCGTAGGCCAGCCGGATCAGTACCGGCTCCTGGTACGCTTGTGCCGCAAAGGTTACGCCGAAGGGAACCCCGGCGGAGGTGTAGCCGGAGGGCACGACGATGGACGGATAACCTGCCCTTGACGTAATTCGTGCACCGAAATCGGCCGGGAATAGCAGCGCGTCAAGCTGATGCTCCCTCATCGTGGCGTCAATGCCAAGCTCCTTGCAAAGCCTGAGATCTGTTGCCCGGTCGCGTAAATACTGCGGCTCGGTGAGGGTCCCGGAGGATCTATATTCAGCATCCAGCAGGGTGGCCTGCCCGAATTTCAACGTCTCCATCGGATGGGCATGATTGAAGTCGATAATATCCTTCAGCGTGCGCATTGGCGCTCCCGGGCCAAGTCGAGAGAGGTAGGCGTTCAGTGAGGTTTTGAATTCATTCAGCACTACGGAGGAATACTTGATGTCCCGCGCCGTTCGGATGTCTGCCGGATCAATAATGACGGCCCCGAGTTCGCGCATCCGTTCCACTGAGGCGTTGAAAAGCGCAAGCTGCTCGTCAGTCAGCTCCTCAAAGTAATAATCCCGGGGAATGCCGATCCGTGCGCCCTGCAATCCGTTCGGGTCAAGGAAGACAGTGTAGTCCTTGTGCACCCTGCCTGCGCCTGTCCCCATAGCGGCATCGCTATAATCCATGCCCAGCATCGCGTTCAGCAGCAGCACCGCATCGCGGACAGTCCGCGCCATAGGGCCGGCCGTATCCTGTGTGTTCGAGAGCGGCAGAATGCCGGAGCGGCTGATCATGCCGACTGTTGGCTTGATGCCGATAACCGAGCCAAGGTTGCCGGGATTGAGAATCGAGCCGGAGGTTTCCGTGCCGACAGACACGGTGCAGAAGCTGCAGGCTACGGCTACTGCGGAGCCGGCGCTGGAGCCGCCCGTAGGTGTTGAGATGTTGTAGGGGTTAAGCACCTGTCCCCCGCGCGAGCTGTAGCCGGACGGCATGCCGTTCGTCATGAAATTCGCGAATTCCGTCATGTTGGCTTTTCCCATAATGACCGCCCCGGCTTCGCGCAGCTTGGTGACAAGGAAGGCATCCTCCCCGGCAAAAGAATTCGCCAAGGCCAGTGATCCCGCACTGGTGTGCATTTTATCCCCGGTGTTGATATTGTCCTTCAGCAAGACCGGTATGCCGTGCAGCGGCCCGCGTGCACCCTGCCGGGAGTGCTCCACATCGAGAGATTCGGCAATGAACAGGGCATCCGGGTTAATCTCCAGGACGGAGTTAATCGTCAGCCCGTTTTTGTCATGCTCAGCGATGCGTTCCAGATACATGAGGACTAATTGTCTTGACGTCATTGTGCCGGTTTCCATTGCTGACTGAATCTCGGAAATGGTAGCCTCTACGATTTCAAAACTCATGCAGGTTCACGCTTCTTTCCCTGAAGGATGAGCGCCGGATAGCTTATCTGCCGACTCATAGGGATGTGGCCCGCTCCGGCAATAACGGGTGCTATGCAATCAGGTAATGTCCTGCGAGGGAGCAAAACCCTCCTCCGCCAAATACTCATGGGCTTCTTCAAGCGTTTCGAAGGCCATCTCCAGATGAAGTCCGGCATAGAGGTACCACAGGTCATCCTCCAGCTTCAGGCTTAAGCTATGCCCCTCTTCATTGGTCCACAGCGTATCCTTTCCGGCCGCCTTTTTTTTCTTGCGTTTGCTCGGAGTTGGAGGCTCCGGGATAAACATGGACAGGGAGGTGATGGAAGCGTCCAGAAGGCTCCGCAGCTCAGCTTCCCCGTAGTCCCGGATGTTCACCATCCCCTTGTCATCCGTCTCATAGCCCCGCAGTAGCCCTGCATATACAAAACCATTGCCGCTCGGATGCAGATGGAAAGCAACGGTTTTCTTCTCGTGACGGCTTTGTTCAAAGTGGTAGTTTACCCGTCCGAGCGATACATTTTTCCGTTCAAGCTGGGGGTAAGAATCGAGAATCGCCAATTTCTGTTCAAAAGTAAGCATATACATCCTCCGGTTCACGGTTTCTTTTTCATATTTAGTGGAGCAATCGGAATGATTATATCATGCAGCGCTTCCAAGTACTATAAAATGCCCAGCGCCTTCAGGGCAATCGCTTACGAAATGAACTGCGAAATTGAATGAAGTGGAAAAAGGAAACCTAATTTGCGAATTTCACCGATTTTTTAGTGATTAGATGGAAAAAGTAAAGTAAATTCTCTCCATTTCCCCACATTCGGTGATTTTAGAAGAAAATAAGTGGAGTTTTTCAGACTGTTGGTAAAGTCCATTTTAAGCCGCAAAAATCATGTTGAAATCCAAACGGCGGTCGAAGTAGCGAAAGTTAACGTTTTTCATACACAAATAAAGAGCACGGGTCTCCTTCTG
>NZ_JBTLRW010000022.1:0-85913 GCF_054483875.1 Paenibacillus sp. BAC0078 | reverse complement strand
AGTCTCCTTTGTAAGGGGTATGGACAACGTGCCTACCTTCTTACAATAGGGGATTTTTTTATTGATCACCACTTCCTTTTTGAGATTTAGTTCGTGTCAACTTTTATGCAACGCTAGTGTATAGAATGCAGTTACGATTGGAAGATGGCGAAGAGATGAAGCTGTACTCAGTTGCGGGACTTTACTCCTTGCCGGGAATTCCGCCGAACACCGTTCCTTCCTCCAGACCATCCACGAACCGCTGCAGCCAGACATAATACTCCACCGCGTGCCGCAGCTTGTCCAAATCTCTCTGACAAGCCTGCCGCTCCTCTTCAGAAGTGTCCTCCGTCTCCATCAGTGCCTGGAGCTCAGGCATCGCCGTCCCCATCGCCTCCTGCATGATATCAATCTCCCGCTGCAGCTTCAGAGTGAAAAAGTTCTTGAACGCCTGAAAGAAATCCGTCTCCGCCGCATACAGCTCCTTCCGCTCGCGTTTCTCGTCCAGCTTGGTCACCATCCGGGAAGCAATCAGGGAACGGACACCGTAGCTCATGTTGCTCTTGCTCATATTCATAACCTGCTTCATTTCCTCCAGCGTCATCGGCTTGTCCTCAAAGAACATAATCCCGTA
This sequence comes from Paenibacillus sp. BAC0078, assembly GCF_054483875.1. NCBI lineage: Bacteria > Bacillati > Bacillota > Bacilli > Caryophanales > Paenibacillaceae > Paenibacillus > Paenibacillus sp. BAC0078. The sequence goes on along the minus strand of NZ_JBTLRW010000022.1, from coordinate 85,300 downwards.
GAGCTGCCCGAAGGAATAATTCGCTCCATACAAATCCATCGTCTGCGCGATCGCATCAATCATAGGACGCAGGAGCTGCTCACGCTGAGATAAATGCTGGTTGTCCTCGCCAAATGCTGCCTGTTTCATTCGCTGCACCTTCACTCTAATTAGAATCGTTCTCTCTACATTACACAAAACTGAAGCTTCATGGGGCTATTTCTGCAAATTTTACACAATTTCCGAACGATCTTTACTTCCGCTTGACCACAGCATCACATCATGAGTGTACAATTTTTTTTGAACGGAGGAGCTTACCTCTGAATTATACCGCAAAACAAAGAAGATGGAATGGGGTATCGTAACGAAAATGACACGCTCAAAGCTTATCAGCGGCTTGAAGCCGGTGCTGTTCACCCTGCCGGCCATGGTGCCGTTCGTCGTGTTCTGGCTGGCGCCGCTGCTGTATGTGCTGTATCTCAGCTTCACGGAGTGGGACTTCATGAGCCCGGAGAAGACCTTTGTAGGACTGCAAAATTATACGGATCTCTTCAGCAATCCAGCCTTTTACAAAGCACTGAGGGTCACTTTGCTCTTCTGCGCAGGCAGTGTGCTGCCGGTCATTCTGATCGGACTGGGACTTGCGCTGCTGATGAGCCGCAAGCTTAAAGGCTCCGCCCTTTACCAGGTGCTGCTGTTCTCCCCTTGGGTCACGCCGACCGTTGCTGTATCCATCGTCTGGTCCTGGATCTACGAGCCGGAGGTCGGGCTTGCCAATACGGTGCTTGATTTCCTGGGGCTGGACAAAATCGGCTGGCTGCAGGACCCCAAATGGGCGCTCATTGGCGTGCTGCTTGTGACCATCTGGAAATCTGTAGGCTGGGCGATGATCTTTTATCTGGTGGCGCTGCGGAATGTTCCTTCCGATCTGCTGGAAGCCGGTGAGCTTGACGGGGCAAACGCTGTGCAGAAATTCATCCGCATCACGCTGCCGCTGATCTCGCCAACTACCCTGTTTCTGTTCGTAGTGCAGCTCATCCAGGCGCTTCAGGCCTACGATCAGATCAATGTGCTGACGCAGGGCGGCCCTTCCGGTTCCACCCGGACTTTGCTGTATCTGTACTATCAGTCCGCTTTTGAATCCTTCCAGATCGGAGAGGCTTCCACAGTAGCTGTTGTTCTTGTGTTCATTTGCCTGCTGCTGTCGGTATTCTCGCTTGGCGTCAGCAAACGGACCACGCATTATCAATAAATTCAGGTGTTGTGTAAAAAGGAGGTCTTACCGCTTGCGTACGATCACACGGCTGGGCGGGCTGTCCCGCCATCTGTTTTTTGCCGCCCTTGCCCTGCTGATGGCTTTTCCATTCTACTGGATGGTCACCAGCGCGCTGAAAACCAACGATGAAATCTGGCGCTCCCCGCCTACCCTCTGGCCTGAGGTGCCGCTCTGGGGCAATTTTGCTGCGGCCTGGAATGAGGCGCCGTTCGCAAGGTACATGGGCAACAGCATTTTTGTCGCCACGTCCATCGTCATTCTGCAGATTATCAATTCCGGTATGATGGCGTACGCGCTCACGCATATGAAATTCCGCTTAAAGGGGCTTTTCTCCGGGGTGATTCTGTTCGGTTATATGGTTCCGACTACAGCGGTGTATCTGCCCGGTTATCTCGTGTTGTCCGAGCTGCATCTGCTGGATTCTTACGCCGGCCTGATTCTCTCCAACTGCGTGAGTGTCTTCTCGATCTTTTTGATCAGACAAGCGTTCCTGCAGGTGTCGCATGAGCTGGTGGAGGCCGGTGAGGTTGACGGCGCATCCCATATGCGGATTCTCTGGACGGTGCTGGTGCCGGTTACGCGCTCTTCTTTTGCCGTACTTGCGCTGATCACCTTCATTGATCAATACAACAATTATTTCTGGCCGATGCTGATTACCAAGGACCCTGGCCTGCAGCTTGTATCCGCCGGTCTGCGCAGCTTTTTCGTGGAAGGAGGTGCTTACGGGTTACAATGGCCGCTAATCATGGCCGCCAGCGCCTTCACCATCGCCCCGCTGCTGCTTGTCTTCCTGCTGGCGCAAAAAACGATTATGCAAAGTGTTAATATGACCGCAGGCGCAAGTAAAGGCTGAAATCTTATATTTTATCCAAAGAGGAGAATGATGATGAACGTATTAAAAAGGTTGTCCGCAGTATCCATGATTGCCGGTTTCACCGTGCTCACGGCTTGTGGCGGGAATTCCGCTTCTAATAATACTACGGAAGGAAACGGTGCCTCCGCAGCTCCTGCACAAGACGCCGCTCCAGCCCAAAGCGCACTGGTAACTATCGAATTCTGGTATGGACTCGGCGGTAAGCTTGGCGAAAATATGGAATCGCTCATTCAGAAATTCAACGCCTCGCAGCAGGAGGTTATCGTCAAAGGGATTGTGCAGGCTGACTATACCGAAACCGAGCAGAAGCTCCAGGCAGCCATCGCTACCGGAAAAGTACCTGCGGCTGTGCTGTCCTCCAATGTAGACTGGGCGCGCAAGGGATATTTTACACAGATGGATGATCTGATCGCTAAGCAGGCGGATTTCAATAAAGAGGATTTTGTCCAGACCTTCCTGAACCAGGGGCAAGTTGATGGCAAGCAGTATTTCCTCCCGATGTACGGAACGACACAGGTTATGTATTACCGCAAGGATGCTTTTGAGAAAAGCGGAATTGACGCCAGCAAGCTCAAAACCTGGGAGGATCTCGCGGCAGCTGCTGAGAAAATGGCTGTTAAAAGCGGCGGAAAAACAACCTTCTTCGGCTGGGAGCCGATGTGGGGCTCCGGCAACATGGTTGATGCCGTATTGAGCAAGGGCGGCAGCATTCTTAGCGAGGACGGAAAGAAAGTAACCATTGACTCCCCTGAGTGGGTAGAGACCTGGGATCTGTTCCGTAAATGGATTCACGAGGACAAAACCATGCGCATCCACTCCGGCGGACAAGGCTGGGAGTACTGGTACAAGACAATTGACGATGTGATGAAAGGTCAGGCGGCAGGCTACACCGGCTCCAGCGGCGACCAGGGCGATCTGGATTTCAGCATTGTCTCGGCAATGGAGCAGCCGGGCTGGGCCGGAGTGGGTGAAGGCAAACCGGTGGCAGAGGCCATTATGGCCGGTATTCCCGCCAAGGCCGGAGATGCCGAGAAGCAGGCAGCTATGAAGTGGCTGACCTATTTCACGAACTCCGAGAACACCGCTTCCTGGTCGATCAACACCGGATATATTTCCGTCCGCCAATCAGCGCTCGAAGATCCGGCATTTGTCTCCTTTAGCGCGAGCAATCCGCAGATCAAAGTTCCATTGATGCAGGCATCCCACGCCTCCGCCCCTTTCCAGGACCCTACCGGGGGCAAAATCAGCGATGCGCTGAAAATCGCTGCCGACAAGGTGCAGATTGAGAACATTCCGGCAGCCGAAGCGCTCAAGGAAGCGCAGGCAACCGCTCAGGCTGCTCTGGATAAAGTGAAATAAGCATAAATAAAAGCTTAATTGAAGGCATATTTTCAAAAAGGGGAGGCTTTGCCGTCTTGTAAAAGACGGCGGCTTCCCTTGAAATATTAACTTAAGGGGGCGGCGACATGCCTAAGCTTAATACTCCGAGAGGAGACACCTCGGTATCCGCCATCCTGTTCGACAAGGATGGCACGCTGCTGCAGTTCGTCTCTCTGTGGGGGAGCTGGAGCAACTGCTTCCTGGAACAGTTCACCCGGCAATTGGAACAACGTGGTCTCGAATTTCCGGCATCCTCCCTGCCCTCCCTGCTGGGAACCGTTCACGATGCCGAAGGCAGCATTACAGATTATGACCGCAACGGTCCCCTCGCTATGGGCACAATGAATGATCTCTACGCCATTCTGGCCTGGCAGGCCTATCAGCTCGGCTTGTCATGGGCCGAATCTAAAGAACTGGTGGATCTCTGCCGCCAGGAGGCGGATGCCATACTGGAGCGGAATCGTCCGGTTCTTCCGCTTCCCGGCCTGCTCCGCTTCCTTAACGATTGTGCGGCTTCGGGCATAGCGATGGCCGTCGTGACTGCCGACGAAACGGCAACGGCTGAGGCACATCTCCGCTGGCTGGGCATCCGCGAGTATTTCTCCGCCGTGATCGGCACGGATCAGGTAGAGCGCGGCAAGCCGTTTCCCGACATGGTGCTGCTTGCCTGCGAACGGCTGGGGGTACAGCCTGGCGCAGCCGCCGTGATCGGCGATACGAACGGCGACATGCGGATGGCCAAGGCCGCCGGGGCGGCTGTGGCTATCGGGATTGCCGGCGCGGCTGGTGCAGCCGGGGGTGCGGTTGGCGGTGTGGCTGGCGTGGCGGCGGATGCGGTTGACGGTGCGGCTTGCGTGGCGGCGGATGCGGTTGACGGTGCGGCTTGCGTGGCGACGGGTGTAGCTGGCGATATGGCTGGCGTGGCGACGGGTTCAGTTGGCGATACGGCTGGAATAGCGATAGATACGGTTGGTGCAGCCGGGGGTGCGGGAATTAGCGGTGCAGCGGGTATGACGGGTGCGCGGGAGCTTTTGCCGGACGCCGATTGTATCGTGCAGTCTTTTGCGGAGCTTAGTATGGAAAGGATTGTACCTTGAGGGCCGAGGGGGCCTGGGCCTGGTTTTTTCTGGCGCTGGCTATTATCTTCGAGCTGTCGGGAACCATCTCTATGAAAATCTCCCATGGCTTCACCCGCTTATGGCCCTCTGTGCTGATGTTTCTCTTTTACGGGATCAGCTTCACCTCGCTGAATGTTGCCCTGACCTCGATCAAGGTTGGAGTCGCTTATGCGGTATGGTCAGGTGCCGGAATCATTCTGATCTCTGTGGCGGGTGCGGTGTTTTTTGAAGAGCGGATGTCTCTGTCCTCACTGCTGTGGGTGACCGTCATCGTCGCCGGAATTGTGGGACTGAACATTAGCGCAAAAGGGCATTAGCGGTGTTCGGGTTGGAGTTAAAGAATAATGATTGGCGAGCTTCGGAGCGCGTAGATTTAATTGCTAGCGAACCCAAATGGAAAAAGTACAACTAACCCGAGCTAACTGGCTCCTAGATGGCCCAAGTGGGAAAAAGTACAACTAATCTGCCCGAATTGTCCCTTTTATGATGAATTTGCTTAATTTAGTTGGAGAAAATCCCACTACTTGCCGCAGGGGGACGAATTTCAGCGAATTAGTTGTACTAATTCCACCTAGCTTCCAGGCTTCCTAGCCTCCAGTCTCCAAGCGCTCTATGAATCTCTGTGCGCTCATGGGATGCTATTTTCTGAGGCAGCTCTTTCGAATTACTGGCTTAGGCTCTGTCTTAGCTGTATTCAAAATAAGTTGATATCCAAGCATTACTGAAGGAGGTTTCCTTGTCATGAGTATAAACGAATCAGGCGGACAACAGCCGCTGCTAACCTTTCAAATTATAACAGATACCCATATCACTGCCGATCCGACGCATGAGTATAATCTCAATTTCGAGCGGGCGCTGCATGATCTTGCCGTTCATGCTCAGGGCAGCAGCGGGATCATGCATATTGGAGACATAACGGATCATGGTTTCATGGAGGAATATGAGGAGGTCCACCGCATCCTGCAGTTGTATCAAACAGAGCTGCCGGAGATCCGGTACACCTTAGGGAATCATGATGTTGGCCTGGGCCACTGGGAATCCCGCCTGGCAATGTATACTTCCTGCATGGGAATGCCCGGCCCGTATCACGATCATTGGATCGGCGGATACCATTTTATTTTTCTTGGAACAGAGGAAGGTCTGCCGACGTTCTGTCATCTGTCAGACGAGCAGCTTCGCTGGCTGGATCTTAAGCTTGGAGAACGGCAGGAGAGCGGTCAGTCAATGGAGGAACTTTCGATGAGTGAGCGGCCTGTTTTTCTTTTCCTGCATCAGCCGTTGAAGGACACGGTAGCTGGATCGCTGGAATCTCAGGAGTGGTACGGGGTTACTCAAGATCAGGATCTGCGCTCCATACTGTCCAAGCACCCGCAGACTCTTCTATTTACCGGACACACCCACTGGGAGCTTGAGGTAGACAACACAATGTATCCCGGCAACGGGGAGACAGCCACCATGTTCAATGCTGCTTCTGTCGCCTACCTCTGGACCAATGCGGATGAGCATAAGACCGGCAGCCAAGGCTTCTATGTGGAAGTCTATCGCGACAGAGTGCTTGTAAAGGGACGGGATTTCACCTCGGGAAGCTGGATTGAATCCGCGCAGTATGAGGTTGCTACGTTGGTTAAGGCACACGGCTGATCCTCTGGAGGAGCTTCGCTTGCACAACTAAACATCTGAGTAGCCGGATTTGTAGCAGCAATAAAGCAGCCGTTCCCCATGAACTGGATAACGGCTGCTTTGTGTTGGCTGCTGCTGTACAGCTTGCATCAGCAGGATGGCTGAAACTGAGCTAACATGCTGGCCAGTGTACGTAGTGGCTGGGCCGGGGATTCGCTCTAACAACGGCAGTTTTGCCGTTGTTTCGGCCTGCAAGGCCGGGGATGCTTCTAACAACGGCATTTCTGCCGTTGTTCCGTCCCGCGGCCCGGAGATCCGCTCTAACAACGGCACTTTTGCCGTTGTTCCGGCCCGCGGCCCGGGAATTCACGCTAACAACGGCACTTCTGCCGTTGTTTCGGCCTGCAAGGCCGGGGATGCCCCTAACAACGGCAGTTCTGCCGTTGTTTCCTCCCGCGTAGCCGGGGAGCGCCCCCAACAACGGCACTTTTGCCGTTGTTTCCGCCCGCGTAGCCGGGGAGCGCTCTAACAACGGCATTTCTGCCGTTGTTTCCGCCCGCAAGGCCGGGGATGCCTCTAACAACGGTATTTCTACCGTTGTTCCGGCCCGCGGCCCGGGGGTTCGCTCTAACAACGGCAGTTCTGCCATTGTTCCCCCCCTCTCCGGGCCGCAGTTGCACCACCTGCACCCGCCAACAGCGCCGCCCGCCGGACTGCCAGCGAGCATGCTGCCTTAAAATGCAGGCAGCGCGATATCCGCATAATTGTCTTCAAGGAACTTCTTCACTTCCGGGCCGCTGATGCGTTTCGCCAGCTTTTGGATGGCGTCGGAATCCTTATTGTCCTCCCGCGCTACCAGGGTGATGGTGAATTCAGAATCATCGCCTTCTGTAATCAGCGCATCCTTCTTCGGCGTCAGCCCAAGCGGGCTGGCATATGCCGGGGTCATAGCTACCAGATCGGCATCATCCAGCATGCGGGCGAGCATCAGCAGATCGACCTCCTGGAACTTGAAGTTTTTGGTGTTCTCGGTGATGTCGGCCTGAGTTGCCTTAATGCCCACACCTTCCTTCAGCTTAATCAATCCCGCCTTGGCGAACATTTGCAGCGAGCGCCCGATATTCGACGGATCATTCGCCATCACCAGCGTTGCGCCTTCCGGTAGATCGGCAATGTTCTTGTAACGCTTCGAGTAGCCGCCGTAAATTGCATCATATACGGGCTGAACCGGTACGAGCTTGGAGCCTTTGCTTGCATTGAACTGTTCCATGTAAGGCACATGCTGGAAGAAGTTCGCGTCCACTTCCTTATTCGCCAGCGCCTCATTCGGCTGAACGTTGTCAGACAGGATGACGACCTCCATGTCCACACCGTCCTCCTTCAGCAGCGGTTTAACGATATCAAGGATATCGGTCATTGGCGGGATGAGCGATGCTACTTTAATTTTGACAGGCTCGGCGCTGGCCTTGGACGGTGTATTTTCGGCTTCCTTGTTGTTTCCACAGCCTGCAGCAACCATAACCAGTACGAGCAGCATCAGCGTAAATTTCATTGTTTTTTTCATTTGTATAGTAACCCCCATTTATTCTTCTATCTGATTCATGAATATTGGACCATCTCTCAGCGTTTATCCAGCAGCCTGGCCAGCGTGCTCCCGGCAAATTGTATGATTTGCACCAGCACGATCATCACTAGGATCGCATAGACCATCACTTCGGTCTCAAAACGCTGATATCCATAACGGATAGCGAAATCGCCAACTCCGCCGCCTCCAACCACACCCATAACGGTCGAAAAGGAGATGAAGCTGATCGTTGCGGCCGTCAGTCCGAGCACCAGACCCGAACGGGCCTCTACATACAGAAATTTGAAAATCAGTCCGAGCTTCGACGCGCCCATAGCCAGTGCAGCCTCAATCGTTCCTTTTGGCACCTCCAGCAAAGACTGTTCTACCAGCCGCGAATAATACGCTATAGCGACGATAGACAGCGGCACCGTAGCCGCCATTGTACCGATGGCCGTCCCCACCAGAAGGCGGGTGAACGGAATCAGTGCCACCACCAGCAGCAGGAACGGAAACGAACGGACCACGTTGACGATGCTGTTCAGCGTAAGCGACAGCGTCCTGTTCTCATAAAGCTGGCCCTTGCGGCAAAAATACAGCAAAGTCCCCAGCGGAAGCCCCAGCAGCACGGCTGCGCCAACCGAAATGCCTACCATGACAAAAGTCTCCCCGATGGACTGCCACATCTGATCCTGGTATTTCAGCATATTCTCAAACATGAGCTTCCACCGCCTTCCCGGTGATCCGCTCGCGATAAGAACCGGAGTGTGCATCCGGCGGAAGAAAACCGCCCTCCGCGCGGGAAAAGGAATCAACGATTCGTCCCGCTTCCATCACGGATACATCCGTACAGACGCTCCGAACCACATCCAGCTCATGTGTAACAATGACTATGGTTACGCCAAGCGCAGCGTTAATATGCTGAAGCACGCCAAGAATATCCGCCGTTGTCCCAGGGTCCAGCGCGGAGGTCGGCTCGTCGCACAACAGCAGCTTCGGGCTGTTCGCCAGCGCCCGGGCAATCGCCACCCGCTGCCGCTGCCCTCCGCTGAGCTGGGACGGGTACTGCTCCGCCTTGTCCTCAAGGCCGACAAATTGCAGGCATTCCCGCACCCGCTGCATCCGTCCGCTGCGCGGCACTCCGGCCAGCTCCAGCGGAATAGCCACATTCCGGCTGACAGTGGCGTTGCCAACCAGATTGAACTGCTGAAAGATCATGCCGATTGTGTGCCGCTCCTTGCGGAGCAGCTTTTCCGGCATAGCTGTCAACAGCTTGCCGTCTACCGCAACCGTGCCTGTATCGGGACGTTCCAGCAAATTGATCAGCCGCAGCAGGGTGGATTTGCCGGCTCCGCTGGCTCCGATAATGCCGTGAATGGCCCCTGCCCGGACTTCGAGCGATACCTTATCCACCGCCAAGTAGCGGCCTTCCTTCAAGTTGAAGCTTTTGCTAACCCCGTTCAGCGATAGAATATGAAGCCCTCCTTCCAGACCGCCCGGACCATAGCCTTTGGGTTTCCAAAAAGTGTACTACTATTATTTAAAAACTGTTTTATTAAAAATCTCTTTAAATAATAAGGTATTTTCTCCGCTGTGTCATCATTTTTTTAGAAATGATATAACCAAATATTAGCGCCGCACACCAAAAACACCGCTGATGCGCAATCAGCGGTGTGCTTAATCTTTATGTCAGCCCCTCATTCCAACCAGCCGGTGAAAGGCAGGCTTGGGCAGGTGATCTTCATCGAACAGAAACGGCCAGTTCTTCCGGCCGCGGACCGGAAAATCATTCAGCCAGGTGTAATCATCCGCCGCTCCCCAGAAGGTGACTGATGAGATCACCCCGCGGTATTCCTTGAGCAGCCGGAACATGGCTTCGTAACGCTGCGCCTGCAGCTCCAGCAGCTCCGCCGGAGGTGTCTTGAGATCAGTCCGCCGGTCATCGAAGCGGAATACAGACATGTCCAGCTCCGTGAGCTGGAGCTGGAGGCCGAGCGAGGCGTATTTCTCAATCGCCGCACGAACCTCATCAAGTGACGGATCATATACATTCCAATGTGCCTGCAGGCCAACGCCGTGTACCGGAACACCCTGTTCCAGCAGCGACTTCAGCAGGGTATAAATTTTATCCCGCTTATGCGGGTGGGACTCATTATAATCGTTATAGAACAGCAGCGCTTGCGGATCAGCGGCATGGGCGAATTCAAAGGCTTTGGAGATGAAGCCGGGACCGGCAAGCTCCAGCCATTTCGACGGGCGGAGAAGGTCTTCGCCTTCGTCGGCAATGGCTTCATTAACCACATCCCAGGCGTAGATATCTCCTTTGTAACGTCCCACTACTCTATGGATGTGCGATTCCAGCCGCTCCAGCAGAGCTTCTCTGCTAACCGTACCGCCTTTATCGTCTGCAAACAGCCACTCCGAGGTCTGATTATGCCAGACCAGCGTATGTCCACGCATCGCCATCCCATGCTTCCGGGCAAAAGCGGCAAGCTGATCGGCCTCTCCAAAGCGGTATACCTCTTCCTCGGGATGCAGACGCTCGAACTTCATCTCATTCTCGGCAGTGATACTATTGAAATGGTACGCGAGCAAATGCTCCTGTGAGCGGATGGTATGCGGATTCACTGCTGCGCCAATCTTGAAATCCCCGGCAAAAAGGGTCTTCAGCGCAGGCTCCGTAAAGTCCTTATCCTCTCTCATAATAGTGCCTCCTTGTGTGGCTCAGTTATAGTCCACGGTACTCAAGCCAGTCAAAGTACGCCGGCTGCTGCACTGTCTTCCCGCCGCCTGCAGCATACAAGCCGGCCACAACACCAGTGAAATTGTTACCCTCTATGGCCTGGGGTGACAAGGCATAGGCCTCTCCGGCAGCCAGCTTGCTCCACTCCTGACCATCCAGAGAATACAGCAGAGAATATTCCGCCCGGTCAGCGGCAATTTTCAGGTACACACTCGGCCCTTCCGCCGGGGCCACGGCTGCTCGCTGCGTTTGTCCTTTTACCGTCAAATATGCTGCAACTATGCTATGTCCGTCTCTATGCTCCAGACAAATCTCGTAATGCGTCTGCTCGTTCATCCGGGCGCACAATCCGGCTGCCGTACCCTCCCCTGGCGCTTCCAGCTCCAGCAGAGTGCTCCATTCCGCTTCCATATGCTGCTGTCTTCTGCCTACAAAAGCCATTGAACCAACATCTCCCGGACCTGCGGCCTGTCCGTACAGCGCAAGCCAGCCCGGACGTTCCGTAAGCGACCAGCTTCCCTCTGCCGGATTGCGCACAAAGGTCAGGTCATACGGCAGCGCAGCGGCATCAAAGTCATACTTCGATACGGATTCCGTTACTGCCCCCGCCTCATATTCCAGCCCCGGCTCCGATACCGAAACAGATCCGGCGTTCATCTCCAGCTTCACCGTTCCCTCGTTGTTGTCGATCATCGGCCAGCCGTCTTCCGTCCAGTTCACCGGAGCCAGGAACGTCTCCCGGCCAAGCACACTGAAGCCTTTCTCCCCAGGGCGGACGCCAAGAAATACAGCCCACCACTGGCCCCCCGGCCCTTCAATCAGGTCGGCATGGCCCAGATATTGAATCGGGTGCGGTATCGCGTTATGGGTCAGGATCGGATGGGGCAACTGTTCAAAGGGTCCGTATGGAGAAGCGCTGCGCCCGATAATCTCACGGTGCTCCGGCCCGGTTCCCCCAGAAGCGGTCATTATATAGTACAGGCCATTAATAGCGTACAAATGCGGGCCTTCCGCCCAAGGCCCCCCGTCTCCGGTCCAGATAACCACTGGCTCAGACAAAGCTTCCCCGGTGGCGATATCTATTTCATACTGGATAATGTGCGAGTCATACCCTGCTCCCTGCTGGACCGTGACGTATACTTTGCCGTCCGCATCGAACATCAGCGACGGGTCTATCCCTCCAAAGGGAACGGTAATCGGATCTGACCACGGTCCTGCCGGATCGGCAGCCGTCACATAAAAGTTCCCGATGCCGCTCACATTCGTAGTGATCATATAGAACAGGCCGTCATGATAACGGAGGGTCGGCGCATAAATACCGCCGGAGCTTGGACAGCTGCGGATATCCAGCTGGCTGATCCGGTCCAGCACATGGCCGATCTGCGTCCAGTGGATCAAATCCCGGCTATGAAAGATCGGCACTCCCGGAAAATACTCAAACGAGCTGCATACCAGGTAATAGTCATCCCCCTTGCGTGCGATGCTGGGATCAGGATAAAAACCCGGCAGCACCGGGTTTTTATAGGATATTTTTTTGGATGATAATGAAGAACTGTTCATCATGTTTAGCCTACCTTTCAGCTGCCAGTTAATAACGGCGAGCTTATTCTTTTACACTGCCGACATTCAGGCCCACTACAAAATATTTTTGCATAAAAGGATATACGAGCAGAATCGGCACGGAGGCTACAATCGTAATCGCCGCCCGGATGGACAGCGGAGTCACCATCGCCTTGGCGGAATCCCTGTCCATTCCCACCCCCGCAGCAACGTTCGGATTACTGTTCGAATTCATCGAGGTGGACAGCAGCTTCATCAGCTCGTATTGCAGCGTGCTTAGACTTTGCTTCGAAGACGTGTAGATAAATGCATCGAACCAGGCATTCCATGCCCCTACCGCCACAAACAGCGCGATGGTTGCCAGTACCGGCTTACATAGAGGGAACACAACACGCATGAATATTTTGAAGTCTCCTGCACCGTCAATCCGCGCCGATTCCATCAGACTTTCCGGCAGTGTTCCGATATAAGTACGGATAACTATCATATTAAAGGCACTGATCATCGAAGGGAAGATATATACCCAGAAGCTGCCCAGCAGGTTAAGATCCTTGATCAGGAAATACCCCGGAATCAGACCGGCGCTGAAATACATCGTAAGCACGAAAATCACGGTGATCGGCTTGCGGAACACGTATTCCCTGCGGCTCAAGGTGTACGCAAGCATCGTGGTCAGAAAAATATTCAGGATCGTCGAGAGCACCGTCCGCGCCACCGAAATCCAGAACGCATCATAGATGGTACCGGAGGCAAAGATGGCCTTGTAATTCTGCATGGTCCACACTCTCGGCCACAGATAGATGCCGCCGCGGATCGTATCATTTCCTGCATTGAACGAAACGGCAATCGTATTGATGAACGGATATAAAGTAACGAGCACCAGACAGATCATGAACACCGTATTGAAGCTATGGAAGAGAACCGGTTCCAGTCCGCTGGGTCTCAATCTTTTTCGAACAGATACGCCTGCACCTGTGCCAGGACTAATTTGCTGGTTCGCCATACTATAATAACCTCTCTTCCCCAAGCCGTTTTGCCGTAAAGTTCGCCATTAGCAGCAAGGTGACGCTAACGACCGTCTTGAAGATTCCGCCTGCGGTGGCGAGGGAATAGTTCCCTTGGGCCAGCCCGTATTTGAGTACGAAAATATCAATCGTCTCTGCCCAATCCACGACAAGCCCGTTGCCGAGCAAATACTGCACTTCAAAGCCCGCTTCCAGTACATGTCCTACAGACATGATCAGGAGGATGACAATCGTTGCTTTAATCCCCGGAAGGGTCACAAACCTCATTTTCTTGTAGCGGCTGGCGCCATCAATTTCGGCAGCTTCATAGAGCGCAGGGTCGATGGAGGCAATGGCGGCCAAATAAATAATCGTATTCCAGCCAACCTCTTTCCATACATGCGAGGCCCCGACGATGCCCCAGAAGTATTTGCCTTCACTGAGCCACAGAATAGGCTCCTTGATCAAATGAAGCTTCATCAGGACAATGTTGACGATCCCGTCATTGATGGAGAGCGACGTAGCCACAATCCCTGTTACGATAATCCATGATAGGAAGTGGGGCAAATAGGAGATCGTTTGTACTATTCTCTTCCAGAACACCTTACGAATTTCATTCAGCAGCAGTGCCAGAGCAATCGCGGTGACAAACCCGAGAACGAGGTTAATGACCCCCATTGCCAGCGTATTGCGCAGCACACGAAGAAAATTATCGTCTGTAAACAGGAACTTAAATTGCTTGAAGCCCACCCATTCCTGTTCACTGAAGGAACGGCCCGGGCGGTAATTCTGGAACGCCATAGTCCAGCCCCATACCGGGACATAGGCAAAAAGAATAATATACAGCATCAAGGGAACAGACATCCAAATTAGCTGGTTCTGATTTTTAATCAGCGACCAGGTGATAGGCTGCTTCTTTTTTTTCTTTGGATGCAAGGCGACGCTTTCTTTCCCTAGGGTCTCATCCATATTAGTTTATCTCCCCACACAATCATTTTAATGTAGGAGGTGAGGGCCAGCCATCGGCCCCGCACCTCCTCCCCGATCCTTTACAAATACTTTCCGTCTATTTACTCCACTTTTCGATTCTCCATTTAATCTGCTCATTGATCTTGTCTTCGTAGGCTTTCACATTCGACTTGGCAATCTGTCCAACATAATCGCTCCATACGGAATCGAAATCGCCCGCATTAGCGAGGATGGCCTTCGGCAGGTACTTGGTAGATAGCTCATTCAGCTTGGTATTGGCAACTTTGGCATCCGAGCCTTCCACGAGGTCAATGGACCAGGCCGGGTAATAGATAGGGTTAGCCGGCGGTGTACTGAAGAAATCCACATAGCTGTTATATCCGTATGCAGCAAGGACTTCCTTGTCGTAAGGCTTCACACTGGCTGCATATTCTTCAGGCTGTGCTGACGCATCTGTAGAGTTGCCGTCACTGTAGCTGCCTTCAAGCTTAGGCAGGAAACCGTAGAAAGTCTTGGCCTTGTTAGCCATTTGCCAAGTCGGATCGGCGGCATTATCCCGCTGCTCCTGGGTTTTCATAAATCTGCCGTCCTTGACAATGTAATCTTCACCCTCAATCCCCCAGGAGAAGGTCTTCTGCCAATCCTCGCTGATCAGCGTTTCGAGCAGCTTGATAATCTTCACAGGGTCCTTGGCATTGATGCTGATTCCGAAGCCATTGTTCAGGTTCAGCACTGCAAGATCCCGGTAGTAGTCTTTGGTGGATGCGTCATAAACCAGGGGAAGCCCAACATAGGTCCGCTCGATCTTCCCTTGTGTGGTTAAGGAATCTTCCGCTGCGTTGAAATTCCAGTGCTGGTCGAACATACCGAGAACCGTACCGCTGGACAGCTTCGCCATATACTGGTCGTAGTTCTGGACGAAGGTTTCTTTGTCAATCAGCCCCAGCTGATTCATTTCGTTCAGCTTCTGATAATATTTCTTGGCATAATCTTTATCTGCAAAAATCTCGGCTACGCCATCCTTCACCACAACGCCGCCATTGTTCGGTTGGCCGATCAGATGTTGAGGCGCATTGAGCAGGCCCCAGTTTTTCCAGTCATAGTTAAGTATTTCGAAGCCAACGGTCGGGCTTCCATCAATCTTCGGATATTTTTCTTTGTATTTGGCAATCAGGTCGAAATATTCATCCAGTGTTTTCACTTTTGGATAACCGAATTCCTTGAGCACGGCTTTTTGAATCCAGAAGGCCGGTCCTGAATACCATGAGCTTTTTACTTCACCGTTGTATACACCATAGTTAGGCAGAATGTAGATATGTCCGTCATTCGGGTCCTTCATCATGTTCCAATAATCTGCGTAATGCGCTTTCAAATTAGGAGCGTACTTCTCGATGAGATCTTCCAGCGGAATATAAGCTCCTGCCGCTGTAAGCTTCGTATTCCCTGTCATCATATCCGGGTAATCCTGTCCTGCGATCATAACGCCGAGCTTCTGATTGATATCCCCGGCCAAATATTCGAAATTGAAGTTGGCTCCTGTTTCGTCCTTGATCTTCTTGAAGATCTTGTTATCCGGTGTCGGCGGCTGGCCTGCTTCACCGATGAAGACACTGATGTCGAACGGCTCAACCTTGCCATCCGTGCTAGCTGCCGTTTCTGTTGCAGCAGCCCCACCATTCTTCGCCGCATTCTTGCTATTGTTGCTGTTGTTGCCACCGCAGCCTGCCAGTGTAAAGCTTAGGGATAACAGAACAATTAAGGATAACTTAAATACGTTTTTCGACTTGCCCCCCATAAAGCACCTCCATATTATGTTTGCACAACTTTTTTGTAAGCACTTACATATTTGAATTATAGAGGCGGAGCAGCGTGGAAAAAACGGCTGAACTAAAGGTATACCCCCAAAAAGTTTAGAACTTTGCGTTGCGGTATTGTCCTGGGCCTACTCCCATTTTCTTTTCGAACTGCTTCAGAAACTGCCCATAGTTGGAATAACCTACCTGCTCGGCGATTTCCGAAATCTTCAATTCATTCTGGCGCAATAGTGCAGCGGCCTCTTCAATCCGCAGGCTATGAAGCTGCTCGTTGAAATGAATCCCGTTCTTCTTGCGGAGCAGCTGCCCGAGATATACCGGATGCAGATAGAAGATTTCTGCCAGCTTTTGTATCGTCAGGCTTTCGCGGTAATGCTTCCCGATATATTGATTGATCTCCCGCACAATTCCGTATGAGTTCTGGTTCTGTTCTTGTACAAGCAGGCCGATTCCGGCTTCGCCGCAGTCCAGCAACCGGTCCATTAACCCGGTTAATGAAGTTATGGTCTGCGGAATTTCAGCAGCGCCAAAGCCGCCCGGCAGGGCCGACCTCCGGCCTCCGCCCTCCTCCGGGATAAGCTCGAAGATCCGGTACATGATATGAATGACCAGCTTTTTCACCACTTCTGGTGCCACAAGCTGCTCGCGGAAGCTTCGGGTAGCCGCAGCTACGGCCTGCCGGAAGCCTGCCAGGTCTAGTGTATTGACAGGTCCCATAATGGCATCCATAAGCCGGATATGATCATAGTGGTAGCTAAATGGTCTGTCCTTAATTTCCTGGTAAGCCAGAAGACCGTAAGGCTCCGTTTGATAAAAGAAATGCATAAGCGCTTCCTTCGCCGTACGGTAGCTGTCCGCCAAGTGAAGCGGGGATGACACAGCGGCTCCAACCGCTATGAGCAGCGGCTTATCCGCATATTTTTGCTGCAAGGGAGCCCGTACAGCCTCCACTGCTTCGGGTTCCCCGGAATACTCTTCCGTGCCATATACGATGGCTAAACTGCTTGCATCCAGGTCTATCAAATACATAGCCATATGACCAGCTGAGAGGGCTGCCGCACTCCCCCTCAGCTCCGCGTACAGCTCCGGCACACTCTGGAGCAAAATAACGTTCCACGAATTCAGTCCCTCCGGCAGCCCCGCCGGAAGCTCCGGCTCTCCCTTGTCCTCCGGTTTATGGTGCATCAGCATCTTCAGCTGCGCTGTCGCCGCCTCCGAGAAAGCGATTTGATCAAGCATCACCTTGCGTCTCTCCTGCTCCAGCTCCTCATGCATTTCCCGCAGCTCTTCGGCAGCTTCCTCCGGAAAAATCGGCTTCAGCAAATAATGATAAATGCCATACCGGATTGCCGTCTGGGCGTATTCGAATTCGCTGTAGCCGCTTAATATGGCGAACCGGACGGTTTCCGGCGATTCCTGCCGCCAGGCGGCAACCATCTCCAGCCCGTTCATCATAGGCATGTTCACATCCGTAATGACCAGATCCGGCTGCAGCCGCTTCATCATTTGCAGCCCCTCCCGGCCATTAGCGCAGGTGCCGCAGATCTCAAAGCCCAGCTCCTCCCAATCAATCCATAGCAGCAAGCCCTCAAGGCTGCTTGGCTCATCATCAATCAAAAGCACTTTATATTTCATAATCCTTCCTCACCTTCTAGCGGGTTCAGCCTCTCCAGCAGCCGGAGCGGGATGCCAATGGATACCACCGTTCCCTGGTCCGGCGCACTGATGATCTCAAAACGGACCTGATCCTCGTAATACAGCTCCAGCCTGCGGTAGACGTTGCGCAGCCCGATATTCGCTCCCGAGGAATCCTCATTCCGAATGGCATAGAGCAATTCCTTGAGCCTGCCGGCTTCAATCCCTTTGCCGTTGTCGGAGATGGTAATCTGCAGCCGCTTCTCCTCCACGGTAGTCTTCACCGTGATTATGCCGAGCCCTTCTATCGTCTGCAGCCCATGCTTGCAGGAATTCTCCACCAGCGGCTGCATGCTCAGCTTCGGAATCTTGTATTTGCGCGACTGCTCGTCAATCTCAAAGACATAGTCGAACTTGTCCCTGAACCTGAATTTCTCAATCTTCAGATACATCTCGATAAAGATGATCTCCTCATCCAGCAACACCAGATCCTCTTTCCAGCTAAGAAGCCTGCGGAGCAGTTTGGACAAGCTTTTCACAATATCCGTCACGTCGGAGTAGTTGTTCTTGGTGCAGACGACCAGAATAGCATTGAGGGTGTTGAACAGAAAATGGGGGTTCATCTGGCTCTGCAGGAAATTCAGCTCGGCTCTGACCCGCTCCATTTCCAGATTTTTTTTCTGAATCTCCAGCTTGTACACATCGTTGATGAGTGAATTGATCCGGGTAGTCATCCGGTTGAAGTTATGGATCAGGCCGCCGATTTCATCCCGTCCCTCGTCGATGAGGATCAGCTCGAACTTCTCATTCGTGACCTTCTGCATATGTCTAGCCAGCCGTTTGACCCGGTAGTTGTAGGATCTCAGCATCACATAAATAAAGCCGCTGGTCAGAAGGGTAATTGTCGTCGCCAAAAAAGCGGCATACAGCCGCATGTCCAGCACTGCCTGGGTAATCCGCTCGCCCTGGGTTATCCCGACAAGCTTCCAGCCCTTCAAATAGCTGGCCGTACCTACTGACACGACACGAACATCCTGCTGCCCAGCATCCATCTGCTTGAAAAGCGGATAGGGGTCTTGGGTCACCCGCTGGTAGCCGCTGTCCGCCGACATCACAATCTGATTCTGATCATTGACCAGATAGAGACTTAGATAATCTTTTTCACGGACAATGACGTCATAGATTTCGCTAAGGTCCAGATCAATCCGCAGCAGCTTCTCGTATTTATTGTATGCGCTGTATTTATCCATTGTCTCAAGCACGCTGAGGGTGGGAATTGAAGAGGTGCTGCCGTTCTCGCTTGTTCTGTAAGCGGTAACAATTAACTTGCCATTCGAAGACTTGAGCTGTCTGTACCAGTCACTGTTCCAAACCTGCTCATTCATGACATGATAGTTGCCCCCGGATACGATAGTCTGGTTCTTCGTGAATACACTGATCCGCTCAATCTGATTGTTCACCGGCATATAGCTGTTCATCCGGTCACGCAGCTGTTCATCAAAGGCACTGTAAAAATCAATAGAATCCTTATAATTCCGGTCCAGCATTTCATACAGGTTCTTATCTGCGGCCAGCGTATAGCTGACGGCAACTCCACCCTCGATATAGTCATGGATATCCTTCCGTGCTCTCTCCAGTGAAATTTCCAGGTTCTGCTGCTCTCTTGATTTGATCAGATCGGTAATCCGGCCCAGAAACACAAGATTAATAATCATAATGGGCAGCAGCACACCTACGAAGTAGATCAGGAAAAATTTATAGTTCAGCGGAATGTCATTGACGAAACGGGCGAATCTGAATCTCTTTTTCTCCATGGCGCGCACCGGCTTTCTTATATCTGCTTTTTCCTATCCGCATGCTTATAGACAGAGGGCGGAACCCCCACGATCCCCTTGAATTTATCAATAAAATAGTCCGTATTCGAAAATCCGACCTGCTGCGCAATATCCGATATTTTTAGCTGCGTCCGCTTCAGAAGGCCTTTGGCGGCTTCAATCCGTTTCTCATTTACGTATTCGCTGAAGCTGCGCCCCGTCTCCTTGCGGAACAGCTGTCCCAGGTAGGTGGAATTTATATGGAAGTGCCTTGCCAGGTCCTGGAGCTGCAGCTTGCCCCGAAACTCAAGGTCCACGTATTGTATAACGTTATACATCGTGTTCCCTTCATTCGCCCGCTTCAATTCCGCCAGATAGCCTGCGGTCTCCATACACAGCTTGTGGACATAATGGCTCAGCAGAAAATAATCCCCCAGCCCGCCTAAATTCCCATGCTCCATCTGCAGCTTGCCCATGATCCGGTCAGGATCGCCATTCATCTCTTTAACCTGCCGGCACAGGGTCATTTCCAGATGGGCAACCTCGGCCTGAACCTCTTCAACCGTCAACAGCTCCCCGGCAAACCCAGCGAAGGCATCCCTGACGCATGACAGCAGATCTGCCGTATCACCGGCTTTGACCTTCTGTAGCAGCTCTTTGAAGCTGTCCTCATGAATCTCCCGCTCATTCTTGAGCTTTTTCAGGTCACTGTAATAAAAGATTCTGCTCTTCTCTCTCCGGTACTTCAGCTTCCACACCTCAAGGGTCTGCAAATAGAGCTCCCGGATGGAGCCGATCCCTGTCAGCCTGTCACTAACAACCACGGCGACAGGCTCCGGCTGCCGCTCCGCAAGCTCCCGTTGCAGCAGAATGGCGGCTGCTTCCAGACTTTCGGGTGTGAGCGAAGCAGACTGGACAAGCAGGCCGTATCGTCCTTCATTATCCTGAAAGGCACAGCTTAGCTCCCACGGAAAGCCCTCGCTCATCTTCAACTCTGTATCGAACCCGGAGGAAGCGGCAGGGATAAGGATGCATACCAGTTCAGTATCCGGCTGCAGCTTCAGCAGATGATGCGCCAAATGCCTTAGCTCTTTGTTGTCTTCACCTTGAATGAACCTTCCCAGCAGATGACTGCAAATTGAGGCCTGTCTTATGCGGCTCTCGTTCTCGGAAGCGATTTCATTTTGAATCAAACTGCCGAGCCTGCTTAGCAGTGTCCCGATTTCCGCATCATCAATCGGCTTCAGCAGATATTGCTCCACCCGTTGACGCAGCGCTGTCTTGGCATATTGAAAGTCATCATAGCCGCTGAGAATTACAAAACGCGGGGGCTTCGCCATGACTTCATTCAGCCTGGTGATCAGCTCCAGGCCATTAATGGCCGGAATATTGATATCCGTCAGAACCAGATCCGGCCGCTGCTCCTGAATCAATCTCAGTGCATCCGGCCCGTTAAGGGCCTCCCCGCATACCTCGAAGCCGTATCTCTCCCAGTCCACCATTGTTCTCAGCCCTTCAAGCACCAACGGCTCATCATCAACAATGATTACTTTTAGCATAAACCCTGCTCCCTTTCCCATATTATAGAAGTCAGCAAAATAATATAAATTATGCTAGCACACTTGGATAATGATGTGAAACATAACTTGTAACAGAAAATCACGTTAGATAACATGACATCATCATTTACATTTTGGTTTTTTTCTCTATAATTCTTTATATAACTGATCGTTTAATTCTTCTGTTCCGGGATTCGACCGTGACCGCGGGGAATGTTTGTATATCCAGTTATAAGGGAAGTGGGATGCATGTCGGTGGCCGGGCTTCTGTCATCCAATGAGTTCAAGAAACGCTTGTCCCGCTGTTATAACGAAGTGCACAAGGAATTGTATGGCGTAGGAGTGACACAGCTCAAGATTGAAGCTGCCAGCGAAGCCATGATCATGTTCCTGGTCAAGCATCAGCGGGTAACTGCTCTGCGGGCGCTGGAGGAGCATTATCCCGAGCTTAAGCAGTCCGTCGATGCCGCGCTCCACCAGGAGTTTAAGCAGCGGATACAGAGGAAGCTCACCGAAGAGCTGGGCCTGACGGTCACAGGGGTGCTGCGGGATTATGATCCCGGAACCAACTGGGCCTGTACGATTGTAATTAGTGAAGCCGGTTCAGGGCAATGATGCAGGATTTATCTTGCTGACCTCCTGCTGACCTGGCAAAAAATAAGGCTTGCCTGATTTCTGTTCACAGACTGAAGGAAGCCGTTGATTAGAGAAGGTCTCTATTTCAGCGGCTTCTTTTTTTGTTTTTTCAGCGCAAAATCCACCCTAAAGGAGCATAAATTATGAAAATTATTGTCGCCGTTACAGGAGCCAGCGGGGCGATCTACGCCTATTCACTGATCCGCAGCCTGCACCAGCTAGGGATCGAAACCTATGTCATAGCGACCAGCGCCGGGGAAAATGTGTTGAAATACGAGTGCGGCGTCCAGATGCAGGAAATCGCCGAATATGCCACCGTGCTGCACAATAACGACCTGTTCGCTCCAGTAGCAAGCGGATCGTTCAAGACGGACGGCATGGTGATCATCCCTTGCTCGATGAATACACTCGGCGCCATTGCGAACGGCATGGGCGACACGCTGCTCAGCCGCGCGGCCAGCGTCATGCTCAAGGAGAAGCGCAGGCTGATCATTGTGCCGCGCGAGACGCCGCTGCATCTGATCCATCTGGAGAATATGCTGCGCGTTGCCCGCGCTGGGGCGGATATCATGCCCGCGTCCCCGGGCTTCTACAATCATCCGAAGGAAATCTGGGAGCTGGTGAATTTCATGAACGCCCGCAGCCTCGACGCGCTCGGCATTGATCATCAGCTAATGAAGCGGTGGGGCGAAGCTTAGCGGGGGTGATATGAGCGGGAGCGCCAATGTCCAAGAACAAATTGACTGGCGGTGCTTACACAACGGCATTTTTGCCGTTGTTACTAAGCAAACTGACCGTTCGCGCTTCAACAACAGCATTTCCGGCTGTTACTAAGCAAACTGACCGTTTGCGCTTCAACAACGGCATTTCTGCTGTTGTTTCTGAACAAGTTCATTATTTCCTCAATAAATGAAAATTGTAATTTCCTAAACAGGTGAAAAAGGGAAGACCGCAGCCTGCTCACATGGCTGGGGTCTTCCCTTTTAGTGCCAAAGCTGTATAACTTAATCGGCTTCGCTTCGTGCTATCATTTCCGGACTTCAAGCTCCGCGCGAAGCTTCAGGAACACTTGATAGCTCCGCTCCGCAACCTCCGATATCGCAATCGGGTGGAAGCCGGGCAGGTCGGCATACAGCGTATCGTTCAGCGGGGCCGTCCATTTGTCCGGCAGCCGCGCGGCTCCCAGCTTCGCTCCCATGATGGAGCCAACCGTAGCGCCGTTGCAATCCGTGTCCATTCCCGCGTATACCGAAGCCACTACCGCCTTCTCAAAATCATCGCCCCCATACACCAGCGAGGCGGCGACAATAGCAGCATTGTTGTTCGCATGTACGGGATCGTAATGGCTGAACCGGTCCCACAGCCTGCTGACCAGTTCCCGTTCGCTGCCTGCCTTCTGCGCGATTTCGATCCCCTGCAGGACATCGCTGGCCAGCCTGCTCGTCTGCGGAATCTCGCTCAGCCCGATTTCCACAATACGCTCATTGTCCAGCCCGGCGAACGCGGCGGAAATCATTGCGGCATTGAACATTTCGCCGTAAATTCCGTTCTTCACATGCGAAAAGGATGCATCCCGAAAGCCCAGCTCCGCCGCCAGCTCGGGATATCCGGCCGCTCCATAGGCCAGCCCGTCCGCGCGGATAGCCGCCCCGATCCATTCCCGGTACGGATTGAGGTGCATCCGCACCCGCTCCTGCCGCAGCGGCCAATCCTCCGGCTTGTCTCCATGCAAATGGGAGGTTTCCTGGGCGAAATTCATATAGGCCTGCGTTTCCGCTGTGCATACCTGGCTGTAGGTCAGATGGCCGTGCCATAGCTTGCCGATATCCCATGAATCCCAGTCCAGCCCCTTCTGCTCCAACAGCAGCAGGCTTAAGACGGTATAACGGATATCATCGTCGCTCTCCATATATGAGATTTTCTCCCGAGTGCTTGTAAACGACCAGTCGCTTAAGCGAAGGCCATATTCCTTCTCCGCCCGCGAGTGCTCCGGGGTATAGCCAGTGATCGGCCAGGCATCCGCGCCGCGGAACCACAGCTCAATATTCTCCCAGCCCGGACGCCCGTCCTTGCCGTACAGATAATCCCAATATTCCAGCGGCTTGCCAAGTGCACAGCCAACGCTTCTACCCAGCCAGGCTCCGTAGAATCTGTCCCTCCACTGCTCCGGGGTCCACTCCACCGCAAGCCTGCGCGGCCCGTCCGGGCGCAGCTTCCGTATCGCTGCGAGGTCCGACGGCTCCTGATACGGGAAGTCCTCTGCCACGTTCAGCGCCATCAGCTCACGGTAAACTTCCATAAGCTTGCTTTCATCGCTTCCAGCGGCAGTCAGCTTTTCTGACAGGCTGCCAGTCCGGCAGCCCTCCTCCCCGCGCTGCAGCAGCTCCAGCCGCACCGTCTCCTGCAGACGTTCCCAGCCCGCCATCCGCTATTTCTCTCCCGCCGCAAGCCCATGCTCACGGTCGAGTCTGTCCAGCGAATCAAACAGCAGCTTGATGAAGGCTTCGCGGTCCACTCCCATCAGCACCTGCGCATTTGCGGCACGGTCCGGCTTCTTGCGCCGGTCGGCAACGGTCATGCCCCGGGTCAGCTTGCCTTCGGTCTCTACCGTAACGTATAGCTGCTCCGATTCGAACAGCTCAGGGTGCAGTAACCAGGCGATAGCACACGGATCATGCAGCGCATTGCCGATATAGCCCATTTTTTTGCCATAGATCGAATAGAAATCCAGCAGCTCGCCGACCATTACGGACACGGGTCCCCGGGTTTTCAGCTCCAGAATCTCCTCTTCAAAAATTGCCGCCTTATCCGTCACATCCAGCCCGCTCATCACAATCGGAATCCCGGATTCGAAAACAATGCGCGCCGCTTCGGGGTCTACATAAATATTGAACTCCGCTGTTGACGTTACATTTCCGTAAGCCAGTCCGCCGCCCATCAGGGAAATCTTCTCGATTTTGTCCTTCACTTCGGGATAAGCCGTAATGAGCAGGGCGATGTTCGTGAGCGGGGCTGTCGGTACCAGCGTAATTTTCTCTTCCGATGACCGGATGATCTCCAGCATGAATTCTACCGCTCCCTGGTCCACCGGCTTGAATTTGCTGGCCGGAAGCACCGGGCCGTCCATGCCGGATTCACCATGCGCCTCCTCCCCCGTTACCAGCTTGCCCAGCAGCGGCGCCGCCGCACCTTTGGCTACAGGAATGTCGGCATTCACAAAGCTCAGCACTTTGAGCGCATTGTCGGTGATTTTATCAAGAATCTGGTTGCCGCCAACCGTGGTGATTCCCCGGATCTCCAGCTGCTCAGGATGAGCCAGCGCAAGCAGTATGGCAATCGCGTCATCATGCCCCGGATCGCAGTCAATAATGATAGGTGTTGGCATCGTTGTCTCTCCCTTGTCGTTTATCGTGAAAAATATAGTTCGAAATGAAGCGGCTGCTCCAATTGTGGCTGTTCGTAGCTGCGGGGAATGTTTGGACTTCCGGCCGCTGTTATGCCCCAATTTCCTGATTTGAAACGCTGTTCGCGGTTGAAATTGGGTCATAAAGGCGGACGCTACCGCTCCTACAGTTCCAAACTTCCCCTCCGCCACTCAACCATGCTTGTCTTTTTCATAATTTCTTTTTATACAGAGTGAACCTGGCAGGTCCCCCCTATTTCGCAGTAGTCTTAAGCTTCTTGTTCTTCTTCCGCGATTCGGATACCGCGTAAATAATCAGACCGATCACCGTCGCCACATAAGGAAGCGTACCGATCAGCTCGGCTGGAATCTTCAGCACCTGAAGCGCATTGGCGAGCGCGTCGGCGGCTCCGAAGAGGAGTGAGGTCAGCGCAGTTCCAATCGTCGTGCTCCGGCCCATGGATTCGGCGGCAATCGCGATCCAGCCCCGGCCGGCAACCATATCGCGGGTGAACAGCGACAGATAGCCCATCGACATATAAGCGCCGCCCAGACTGGCGAAGAATCCGCTGAGCAGGAGCGCAGTATACTGGATTTTGATCACACTAACCCCGACCGACTGGGCTGCATGCGGGTTCTCGCCTACCGAACGGATGCGCAGACCCAGCGGTGTACGGTTCAACAGATAATAGACCACCAGCACAGACAGAATGGAGAAGTAGGTCAGAATATGATGTCCCGACAAAATCGGCCCCAGCACCGGAATGTCCTTCAACAGCGGAATGTCCACACTCGGCAGCACCTTGCTGGCCAGAGTGGTAGACGAACCTTTATCCCCGCTGAGCAGATACAGAATGAACACCGTACCACCCGATGCGAACATATTGATCGCCACACCGCCAAGAATAATATGGGTCTTGAACTTCAAGGTGAAAAAAGCCAGCAGCCCCGCAATCAGCGTACCGAGCAGCACCGCGCCCAGCAGTCCGACCCATGCGCTATGTGTATAGGCACTGACAATTACTCCGGCCAAAGCCGAAACCAGCATGATTCCTTCCATCCCGATGTTGATGATGCCGGCGCGGTTCGAGATCAATGCCCCCAGCGCAGCGAACAGAATCGGTGTCGTTACACGAAGCACGGAGAAAGCAAAATCCGTCGTCAAAATAACATTCAACAGACTGTTCATGCTTCTTTCGCCTCCTTCAGCAGCATCCGGTTCTTCCAGAACTTAAGGAATTGCTCTGCAGAGATCAGCAGAATAATAACGGCCTGGATGATCGAGATCATCTCGGACGGCACATCGGACAGCCGCGCCATCAGGTCGGCCCCGATCCGAATGTAGGCCAGGAACAGCGCCGACGCAATGACGGACAGCGGATTATTTTTGGCCAGCATCGCCACCAGCGCTCCATCCAGGCCGTAGCCCGGCAGCGAGGTCCACTGAAACCGGCTGTACATCCCGAGCACCTCCACCGATCCGCCCATTCCGGCAATGAATCCGGCGATCAGATGGACCAGAATAATCACCTTTGCCGTCTTCATGCCCGAGTAGCGGGCGAAGTCCCGGTTCACCCCGGTCATCCGCAGCTCATAACCCCATTTGGTTTTGTAGAGAAACAGATGGGCCAGCACAATCAGCACGAGCACAATGATAAGTCCGGTATGAATCCGTGTGCCTGTAAAAAGCTTGCTGAGCTGCGCAGTCTTCTCGAATTTGAAAGAGACGTTGGCGAAGGCCTTGGCATCCCGCAAATGGTAATTCAGCAAGTACAGTCCAATGCCAAAAAGAATGTTGTTGAACATTAGTGAAGTTACCAGCTCGTTGGCGTTCCATTTGGCTTTGAGAATTCCGGGAATCGCCGACAGCAGCGCCCCCACTACGGAGCCTGCGGCAATCGCCACAAGCGGATGCAGCCAGCCGTTCAGACTGAGATGAATCGCCAGCACAGAAGCCACGACCCCGGAGAAATAAAAGATTCCTTCCGCCCCCAGATTGAACATATTCGCCCGGAACAAGAGCGATACGGCCAGTCCTGTGAACATCAGCGGAATCGCCATTTCAATGACGTTGCCGATATGCCCCTTCGTAGATAAAGGCTCCAGCAGAAAAATACCGATCGTCTTCACAGGCTGATCGCTGACCAGCGAAATGATCAGAAAAGCGATAATCAGCGCGATCACAATGACCGCCGCCGTCCGGATAGCCTCGAAATATTTGACTTTAAACATGGTTAACGGCCCTCCCGGTCTGCTCTTTGTCCTGACGGTGGATGCCCAGCATATACAGTCCCAATTCCTCTTCGCTTACCTCGGAAGGCTTGTCGAAATAAGCGACGATTTGTCCTTCGTACATCACAAGCAGAGTGTCGCTCAGCTCCAGAATTTCATTCAAATCCGCTGAGACCAGCACAATTGCACAGTTGTTTGAGCGCAGCTCCAGCAGCTTCTGATGAATGAATTGCGCAGCTCCGATGTCCACGCCCCGGGTCGGCTGCTCGGCAATGAGCAACTTCGGATTGGTGGAGCATTCTCTGGCGACGACTACCTTTTGCATATTGCCCCCGGACAGCATGCCAATCGGCTGCTGCGGCCCGGAACAGCGCACCTTGAATTCTTCGACCAGCGAAGCGGCCAGGGCGGCGATTTTGGAACCTTTGAAAAAAGGCCCTTTGTTCAGCTCCTTCGAACGATACTGCGTAGAGATCAGGTTGTCCGCAATGCTGGCGTCACCAGCCGCCCCTTGGCGCATCCGGTCCTCAGGAATATAGGATACCCCCAGGCTGCGGATGCCCAGAATATCCGACTCCCGGATATCCGTACCTCTGACACTCACCGCCCCGCTGGCGGTTACACCGTGAAGCCCTCCGGTCAGCGCCTCGATTAGCTGGGTCTGCCCATTTCCCTCCACTCCGGCAATCCCGACAATCTGGCCTGCCCGGACGGAGAAGCTGATCTCCGACAAGAGAGCTTTTCCCTGACTGTCCGTAACACCCAAATGGTCCACCGTGAGAATGGGCTCACCCTGCGGAGTGTTATCCTTATCGTATTTCAGCACAACATCGCGCCCGACCATCAGCCGTGAGATTTCCTGCTCGGTCACTTCACTGGTCTGAAAGACGCCCTCGCTTTTGCCGCCGCGCATAATGGTAATCCGGTCGCAGATTGCTTTGACTTCCTTCAGCTTGTGTGAGATGAACACGATGGTATGCCCTTGCTGCTTAAGCTGCTTCAGCTCATGGAACAGCTCCTCTGTTTCCTGCGGAGTCAGCACCGCCGTCGGCTCATCGAGGATAAGGATTTTCGCTCCGCGCACCAGCGCCTTCAGAATCTCCACCTTCTGCTTCATGCCGACTGTCAGATCCTCGACCTTTGCTTTGGCATTGACCGCGAGATTGTATTTGCGCGCCGTTTCTTCCGTCAGACGCACCGCTTCACTATAATCGAAGCCGATCGCTTTGCGCGGCTCCATGCCGAGCACCATATTTTCAGCCACGGTAAAAGAAGGCACCAGCATAAAATGCTGATGGACCATGCCGATGCCGCGGTCAATGGCGTCCTGTGGGGACTGCAGCTTTACTTTTTCTCCACGGATATAAATCTCGCCGTCGCTTGGCTCTTCCATTCCAAACATGATCTTCATCAGAGTCGATTTACCGGCCCCGTTCTCTCCGGCAATCGCATGGATTTCGCCCTCGGTGAGGGTAAATTCAACGTCCTTGTTCGCAACGACGCCGTTTGGGTATACTTTCGTGATTCCCCGCATTTCCAGCAGAGCATTTGGCATGGGTCATCAACGCCTTTCAACATAGGTGATCTGCAAAAATAGACAGTTGGAACCCTTCGTGCAAGGAAGAGATTCCAACTGCGTGAGCTGTTTTATTAATGATTGTTCTTAAGGTTTAACCGCATTACGGATCGCTTCAATTTCGGATGTTTCCATTCCCATCGCATTGTCGACCTTAATTTCCTTGCTGATCAGCTTCTGCTTCACTTCTTCTACCTTAGCCTGCAGGTCCGCCGGGAATACGCCTTTGTAAATGTCATTCTCAGCGATGCCTACACCGTCCTCCACAAAGCCCAGCACATCACGTTTGCCCATTTGCAGCGTGCCTTCCTGCAGCTTTTTCACTGCTCCGAGAATGGCCATGTCGATTTTTTTGATGGCGGAAGTAACGATCAGATTGGCTTTTTCACTATCCGTGTCCTTCAGCAGCATTGCCTGGTCAGAATCGACGCCGATGGCGTATTTCTTCTTCTCCTTGGCTGCATCAAAGATTCCAAGCCCTGTACCGCCTGCTACGTTGAAAATCACATCCACGCCCGAGTTATACTGGATCAGCGACAGCTCCTTGCCCTTGGCCGGATTCACGAAATCGCCCGCGTAGGATACCGCCACCTTCACATCAGGATCAACATATTGCGCTCCCTGAATGTAGCCGACGAGGAACGCATTAATGCCGGGGATATCCATCCCGCCTAGGAATCCAATAACGTTGTCCTTGTTAGCGTTCGGCATGTTGGACTTAGTGGCAAGCGCCGCTACAGCTCCGGCCAAAAAAGAAACTTCATTGGTTGCGTAGGACATGTTGTACATATTTGCTGGTGCTTCTTCGATGTCAGTGTCGTAGTTGATGAATTTTTTATCCGGATTTGCTTCAGCAGTTGCATTGAACATTTCCGTAATTTCCGATCCGCCCGAGATGACCACATCCCAATCCTCAGCGGCGATATCATTGAAGGTAGGCTCCCATTTCGTCTTGTCGGTACCCATTTCCACCACTTTGGTTTCCGCGCCAAGCTCGTCCTTCACCTTTTGCAAACCGCTGTTGGCTGCATCAAAAAACGACTTGTCTCCCAGTGTCCCCGGAATCAGCAGTACAACCTTCAGCTTGTCCCCTGCGGCAGCTCCTTCGCCTTTCGTATTTGTTCCCGCATTCGTTCCTGCATTTGTTCCTGCATTCGCAGCATTTCCATTGCCTGACGAGTTGCTCCCACACGCAGTGACCAGTACCATTACCGCCAGCAACATTAAAGCCAGAACATTCTTTTTCATTTTGTAAGTTCACACCCCTGTTTGAAGTTGATTAACCACTGAGGAAACAGCATAATGCTCCAATTGCACGTTTTGATATATCCTTCTTTATGTGGTGCTTGGGCAAAAGACACTTGAAATATTGAAAATGAGTGAATCAGGTTGAAAACCAAACAATTCATGTTACATTTTGTCGTAAAACCTTGCAATTCCCGAACAAGATGGCCAGTCTGGTTGCGAATCTTCGGTTTTATTGATACGATCATAACAAATCGATCACTAAATATTTATATGCTTTCGGTCAAATTTTTGCATGATTCGGCTAAATGATGAGAAATGGAGGGGCATCATGGATCGTGTCCTATATATTGTAAATGCAGAGCATGAAGCGAATACGTATATTCCCCCGCATCAGCATGAGTGTTTCGAGCTTGTGTATTACATTCACGGCCATGGGACCACGAGCATCGGAAACCGCAGCTTCCACTTCCGGCCCTTCACCTTCGCGCTGATTCCGCCCAATTTCAAGCATGACGAGAATCATCAGCCCAGACCGGAGGTTCTGTTCGTCGGCTTCAACTGCGGCAATCCGATTATCAATACCCTGTACGGCGTGTATGACGATGATAAGGAACACACCGTACTGCAAACCCTGCAGCGGATGAATGCAGAGTTCAAGCGCAAGCGCGACGGGTTCGCCGAATTGCTGAATTTGCAGATGAGCGAGATCACCGTATTTCTGCAGCGTCTGCTTGGCGCGTCGGATTTTCACTCCCCGGCAGAGGACCAGATGCAGTACATGCTGAATTATATGAATGAGCATTACCGCCACAAGCTTTCGGTCGCATCGCTGGCAGAAATGTCCGGCTACAGCTATGACCGGTTCCGGCATTTATTCAAGGAAAGATTTGGACACTCACCGCACCGTTATCTTTTACTGAAACGCCTGGATTATGCCAAGTCCCTGCTATTGCATAACCAAATGCATATTTCCGAGGTGTCTTCGGCTGCAGGCTTCGTGAACGATGCTCAATTCTGCAATATTTTCAAAAGAGAGGTTGGAGTATCTCCGCGCACCTTCCGCATCAGCAGCAAGAAGAAAAGTGAAGTGAATTAATGTAACATTGATTATTTACTTTTCGCAGGTTTTCACTATAATGGAACTTAAGCTTACGCGATTATGACTTGTACCGGCTGGCTTCCCCCATATTTGCGGGATTTATCTTGCAGTTGGGAATATGGCTGAACCCGGTTTATAGTGCAGATTATTCTTGCAACATCAACGGCTTCATCTCGATTGCATCCTGATAAGCCGCCTCAACATAAGGTTTGCCCCATTTCTGTTTACAGAATGAAGGAAGCCGCGATTTAGAGAAGAGACTCTCTATTTCTGCGGCTTCTTTTTTTGCTTTTTTTAGGAGTGATCGAAGTTAATGACTAGCTGGAGGTGTCTTGTACTATGGCTTTTATGAACATACGCGGGCTGCTTGCGCATTGGGAGCAGACCGGCAAGCTGCTGCATATCCGCAGGGAGGTTGACCCGCGGTTTGAGCTTGGGGCAGTGATCAAAGCGGTCAAGGGAGCACATCCGCTGGTGTTCCAGAAGGTCAAGGGCTATGACATGCCGATGGCTGCCGGTCTTGGCGGCTCCAAGGAGCTGATGGCCGAGAGCATGGAGATACAGCCTGCGGAGCTGCTGCCCCGGCTGATCGAGGCCGTGGTCCAACCGCTGCCGACGCGCAGCCGGGAGCAGGCTCCGGTGCACGACAACGTGCTCACCGGCAGGTTCAACCTGCGGGAGCTGTTCCCGGTGTGCACCTACAATGCACTGGACAGCGGAGCCTATTATGTCTCCGGCGTCATGGTTGTTAAAGGCGCGGATGGGCATAAGCGTTACACCTCCATCCGGCGCATGCAACTGCTGGAAGGCAACCGCACCAGCATTCTGATCTCCTCCCCTGAGCTGTTCCAGCAGTTCAGGGAATTCGAGGAGCGCGGTGAGCCGATGGAGGCGGCATTTATGTTCGGCATTGTGCCGGCGGTGGTGCTGGCCTCCCAGATCAGCACCCATCTGTTCCATGTCGACAAGCTGGAGGTCGCCTCAGCTCTGCTCGGCCAGCCGCTGGAGGTGGTCCGCTGCAAGACGGTCGACCTGGAGGTGCTGGCGGAAGCCGAGGTCGTATTCGAGGGCCGGATTCTCCCCCGCATCCGCGAGCCGGAAGGCCCGTTCGGCGAGCTGGGCGGCTACTACGGGCCGCGCACGGAGCAGCCGGTGGTCGAGTTCTCCGCTGTCACCTACCGGAACAGCCCAATCTGGCAGACCATCCTCCCGGCCAGCTATGAGGAGAAGCTGCCCATGGCGATCTCCCGGGAGATCGCCCTCCTCGGCTCCATCCGCCAGGTGGTTCCCGGCGTGCAGGATGTGCATATCAGCATGGGCGGCGTCGGCCGCTATCATGCGGTGATCCGCATCCGCAAGGTGAACGAAGGCGACGGCAAAACCGCCCTGCTCGCCGCCTTCGCCAGCGACAAGGACCTGAAGCATGTCGTCGTGGTCGACGAGGACGTCAATCTGCTTGACCCGCTCGATGTCGAGTGGGCCATCGCCACCCGGGTGCAGGCGGACCTGGACACGTTCATCGTCACAGGCGCGAAAGGCTCCCCGCTGGAGCCTTCGCACAACCTGCGGGGAGTCTCGGCCAAGATGGGCATCGACGCCACCTTCCCGCTGGCCGAAGCTGAGCATTACCGCCGCACTCACATCCCCGGCCAGGATGAGATTGAGCTGGCCATGTATTTGTAAGGGAAATAATCAAGGCGGGCCGGGCTAGATGCAATTTGCAGCTCCAGCGGTGATTGTAGAATGTGCAATAGATGAAGCAAATTTCAGCCCAAAATCTCATTCTATTGTAGTTCCTGCAATAGATTATTCGAGAAATGCCCTTTAAGGGCCAATTTCCCAGATTCAATTGTACAAAATGCAATTGAACTCTGATTCGACTAGCTACGAAGATTATCTAGTGTACGAAATACAGCAGATTGGCGGACGGCCATCAGGTATTATGCCGGTTGCTTGGATTATCCGGGCAAATGTAAGCCGATGAAACCTTGTTACTCAGAGCAAGTGTCGATGCGTACGATTTCCGCTTTTCTCCGGCAAAACCCAGCTTATGCTTTCGATGCCGGCTTTGCGCAGCAAAGCTTATAAGGAGGTGGATCATGCAAGCTATCGGATTAATTGAGACCCGGGGACTGACCCCGGCGCTGGAGGCGCTGGACGCCATGTGCAAGGCCGCAAATGTGAAGCTGGTCAGCTTCAATCGGGTAGGCTCCGGCCTGGTGGCCGTAATTGTCGAAGGCGATGTTGCCGCTGTGCAAGCAGCCGTGGGGGCTGGGGCTGCATCATACGGGCGAACGGGCGGCGAGCTTTTGGCTTCAAATGTCATCCCGCGGCCGCATCATGATTTAGCCAAAATTCTTTTTTAGCCTCGCTGCCAAACGGGAGCCACCACCTAAGTAAAGCTCATACCCTCAGGCGGTAACGGTTTTCCGCCCTGCGCCTCTTCATTATAGGTCAGGACCATAAACCCGCTATTCGCTGCAATAGACCAAATCCCAGCTTCTCTCTGACCCAAATATAATGTTACTCAAAACCTTGAGGGGGTGATGATCATGTCCGATTTCATGAAAAATATTGTCACCGAGGTGCTGCTGAGAAACCACCACCCGGCAGCTTCCGGGACTGCGTCCACTCAGGCTAAATCAAGCCTTACCGCTTCATCCAGCGTTTCCGCTGCTTCCAGCATTTACGCCGCTTCCAGCGTTCCCAGCGCTCCGGGAACTGTCCGAAGCTATGACACAACTGGCGCCCCCACTCTTTCCACGGCTGGCGGAACTGTCCACGCCTGTACAGCGAACAGCAAAGCAGATTGCCCGTATACGTGCTTACAGCCGGGAAATTGCAGCAAACCGTCCGGGGAGATCAAACGAATTAATTACCAGAAGGAAAAAGCGGATAAACGGCTGGGGCTGATCACCCGCGCTGCCGGGGGCGGACAGCTTCAGAACAGACAGTTTCAAAACAGACAGTTTGCCGAACAGTGTCTGTCTCCTCTGCTGCTGCGTACCCTGCCGGTTAAGCCCTCCCCGCCCCGGATCGCTGGGGAGAACTCCCGCGCGGCCTCCGCTTATTCGGAGCTTCCTGCCTTATGGGCCCCCGGCTCGCAGGAGCCCTGCCGCCTCCCCACTCCTGGAGAAATGGAGAGCTGGCTGTTCCCCGAGATTAGCAGCAGGCTGCGCCCGCTGCTTGGCATATCCGGCCGCAATTATAGCTCGGCGGGGATTTTGCTTGCCCCGGCCTGCCATCCGGGACAGCTCTTCGCCGCTGAGGAGCTGCTCTCTGCAGATCCAGGACTGGAGGCTGATGTCCGCTGGAGCCCTGCCGGAAGCGGATTCGAGCTTATGCTGTTCAGCAGTGACGCCGGTGGAATAACTCGCCATCTGACAGAAATGGCGAAACGGCTGCACAGCGGAGCCGCGCGGCCTGTCCAAGTATACGTCAGCCCAAATCCCGGTCCCCTGCTGCGACGGCATTTGGGCGCAGGGCTGCAGGAAGCTATAGCCGTGATTGACGCCGGTTCCCGCTGGAGCAGCATCGGGACTGCGGAGCAGCTGCTGTACGGCCAGCCCGATGCTGGCCTGAGCCTCCGCGCGGAGCTTAGCTGCTGTATTATAAGCGGGACCCCGGCCGGGATAACTGCTCTAGAGCCTGCTTTGAACAGCTTAATGGTTGAACAGCGGCCATAGGCCACTGATGCAGATCAATAGAAGGGGAGGCCGTAGATATGCAAGCATTGGGATTGATTGAGACACTTGGATACACTACCGCCGTTTCTGCTGCGGATGCGGCCCTGAAAGCGGCAGATGTGCAGCTAGTGGCGGTCGAAAAAATTATTGGCGTCGGCGGTTCACTTGGAGTAACCATTCATCTGAGCGGAGATGTCGCTGCCGTCAGCGCTTCGGTGGAGGCGGGCCAAGCAGAAGCGCAGCGTGTCGGGAAAGTGATTTCCGCCCACGTCATCGCCAAGGCCCACGAGGATGTCAGCAGCAAAATACTGACGAAATTCCTTCTTGCTCCGCTAGAACACAACATTGTTGCGACCGATTCTAAGGAACCCGCCGACAAGAAGCTGCCGGATGAACCGGAATAAAATCCGCCGTACCTCCTGCACAGTAGAAGCGTCAACCAAGTTAGAACGGTCAATAAGCTATTAATCTGCTTGGGCAACCAAGCGCTGGAATCTTTTCTGGCCTTTGGTCATACCTCATACCTTCGCAGTTCGTAACTCTTAATTTAGCAGCGCTTAACTCTTAACTCTGAACTCTTAACTCTTAACACGTAGCTCTTAGCTCTCAGCTCTTAACACGTAACCCTTAACCCTTAGCACGTAACTCACAAGCTTCTAACTCTTAACTCGCTTAAGTACACCCAATAATTTCATGGAGGTTTTTATAATGGGAGAATCACTCGGATTGATTGAAACCAAAGGTCTGGTAGGCGCGATTGAAGCTGCGGATGCAATGGTCAAGGCAGCGAACGTGGAAATTTGCGGGTATGAAAAAATCGGCTTCGGTCTCGTTACCGTCATGGTCCGCGGAGACGTAGGCGCCGTGAAAGCCGCTACCGATGCGGGAGCCGCTGCCGCCAAACGGGTCGGAGAACTGGTGTCCGTCCATGTTATTCCACGTCCGCACAGCGAAGTCGAACGGGCCTTGCTGTCCAAAGGCATTGAATAAGCGCTCCAATGGACAGCCGGCGTAGCGCGGTTGCAGCCAATGCCCTGCTGGGGTTGTCTTACCGGTCACGAGCGGCGGCGCTGCAGGAGGACTATCCCCGGGTTCTGGTGCTGCTGGCCGGACATTTTATCGACATGGAGGAAGGTTTTGCGGCGGTACACAGCCTAAGTAGCGAAAAGGTTCGGCTACGATTATGGGCGGAGGAGCAATTCCTTGCTGCAATAAGCGCCAGGGAGCTGGCCAGCCGCACCGGGGTGGATGATCTGGTCATCCCCACCTCCTCCCCATGCTCTCCGGGAACTACGGATGCCGATGCCCTGTTTATTCCAGTGCTGTCGCTGTCCTTGCTCTCCCGGCTAACCCGGCTCGATACCGGCCATCCCTTCGTGAATCTGATCGTAGCATCGCTATGTGCCGGTAAACCGGTCGCAGCTTTGGCGCTTGGCGCGGAGCCGGAGCATTACCGCTGGGGCGAGCAGGGACTAGCGCAGGCCTCCCCTCTGCTCAAAGCCGAGATGCACGCTATGCTCAGCAAAATCGAGGGCTACGGCATCAAGCTCCTTGAGCCGGATCAGGTGTGCAAGTGGCTGTCCGGTGCGTCCGGCAGCAAAGCAGCGGCGCACAAAAAGCAGGTTCTGACCGCAGAGGACATCTACGCCGCAAACAAGCTGCGCAGAACCTCCATCGCGCTGAACGGGCCTGCGGTAGTCACACCGCTTGCTGCGGATACCGCCAGACAGTACGGAATAGATCTGCTATTCCAATAAGACGCATTCAAATCAAAGAGGTGACATTCACATGAAGCTGGGACTCATTACCGGGCACGTCGTCGCGACGAGAAAGGATGAGAATCTCGTCGGCGCCAAGCTGCTGATTATACAGCCGATTCTTCCGGCCGGCACCCCCGCCGGGCAGCCGGTTATTGCCGTCGATACAGTTGGCGCGGGCATCGGGGAGACGGTCATTTACGTTATCGGCAGCGTGGCGTCAAGAGCGACACAGCATCCGAATGCCCCCATCGACGCCGCAATTGTGGGTATTGTGGACAGTGTGGATTGTCCCGGAGCAGGAGGTTTGTAGCATATGCTGACTACAGAGATTAAAGATGCGATCCAGCGGCGGCGGATGATTGATGTCCTGCTGTCCGATCATCTTCACGCCGACCTTGTGCTGAAAGGCGGCTACATTATCAACGTGATCACCCGGGAGATCTATCCCGGCGATGTTGCAATCAAAGGCGACCGTATCCTGCTTGTGGGCAAAGCCGACAAGCTGATCGGTCCTGCCACCGTCACCAGGGATATGAGCGGGAAGTTTATCAGTCCGGGGTTCATTGATTCGCATATGCATTTTGAGAGCGCGATGCTGACCGTTACGGAATTCTCCAAGCTGTCCATTCCTACAGGCACAACAACCTTGATCGCTGATCCGCATGAAATCGGCAATGTGCTGGGTGTCCCCGGCATGAAGGCAATGATTGAAGAAGCCAAAACCTTGCCGAACCGCGTCCTGTTCACCGTCCCCTGTCTCACGCCAGATGTGCCTGGCCTGGAGACCGCCGGCGCCGACATCGGCTCCAAGGATATGCAGGTGCTGCTAAGCGATGATTATGTGCAGGGAATCGGTGAGCTGCAGGGATTCAGCAATGTTCATCCCGTGTACCGCAATGCGCCTTATCTCATTGATGATCTGCTCGCTTCCGTCTCTTACGCCAAGTCCATCGGCAAAAGCATTGAGGGCAACGCCCCCGGCCTGTCCGGCCCGGAGCTTGCCGCCCACATCATCTGCGGCGGCGGCCATGTCTCCTGCCATGAGACGACGACCAAGGAAGAAATGATGGAGAAGCTGCGCTACGGCGTCAGTGTCTTCTTGCGCGAAGGCTCCTCGCAGCGGAATATGGCTGAATGCATCCGGGCGATTACCGAGGAGGGCATGGATTCCCGGCGGGCTATCCTGGTGTCCGATGATATGGTGCCCGAGGATCTGCTGAAGCACGGACACATGAACGATATTGTGCGCCGGACTATTGCCGTGGGCATTGACCCGGTTGAGGCGATCCAAATGGTGACGATCAATCCGGCCACCCATTTTGGCTTCGAGGATATCGGTCTACTGGCTCCAGGGGCCAAAGCCGACATTGCCGTTATCAGCAATCTAGCGCAAATGACGATTGCTGAGGTGTACATCAGCGGAGTCAAGGTCGCCCAGAATGGCGAGCTTACCCGTGAGATTCCCTCCTACAAGTATCCCGACTCCGTCAAAAAATCCGTCAAACGCAAGCCC
Organism: Paenibacillus sp. BAC0078; assembly: GCF_054483875.1. NCBI lineage: Bacteria > Bacillati > Bacillota > Bacilli > Caryophanales > Paenibacillaceae > Paenibacillus > Paenibacillus sp. BAC0078. Next base: position 47,238 of record NZ_JBTLRW010000022.1, on the reverse strand, counting down.
GTCAAGCTGGAAGAGCTGCAGTTGTCCTCCGGCGGCGCACACGGCAGCGTGCAGGTGCGTGCCATCGAGGTGATTCCCGATCAGAACCTGACCGGGGCCGGCATCTACACTGCCGCCGTCAAGGACGGGGTTGTGCAGCCCTCTGTCGAAGAGGATCTGCTGCCCTTGCTCGTTGTCGAGCGGCATGGCCGCAGCGGCAAGATCGGCAAGACCTTTGTGCGCGGCATGAAGCTGAAGGCCGGGGCCATTGCCGAGAGCGTAGCGCATGATACCCATAACATCATCGTTACCGGCACCAATTACGCCGATATGGTGACGGCAGTCAACCGCGTCATCGCGATGGACGGCGGAATTGCCATGATCGAAGGCGGCAAGGTGGTCGGCGATCTGCCCCTGCGCATCGGCGGGCTGATGACCGACGAGCTGACCGGCAAGGAAATGAGCGCCAGAATTACCGAGCTGCACCGGCTGGCCCGCGAGGAGCTGGGCTGCACGCTGCATGTGCCGTTCATGCACCTGTCCTTCCTCTCGCTCGTCACCAGCCCGGCGTGGAAAATCACCGACGTCGGCCTGATCGACGCCGATGCCTTCACCGTGCTGCCGCCGCTGGCTTAAGGGCTTGCACGTACGGCTTTGACAGCCAATATTCCCGCTAACGGCAGCGCCTGCCGGAGCAGCGGGACGCTTTTGACTCTCACACATAAGGAGGTGTCTTTCATGGGAATTCAAGTCATTGACCTCTCTCAGGAAATTTATCAGGGAATGCCGGTATTCCCGCCCCATCAGAAAACGATGATCTTTCCCAACATGAGCCATGAGGAGAGCCGCCAGAAGCTGGGCTTCGAGTTCGCCACGAACAATCTGCTCATCAATGAGCATGGTCCCACCCATAGCGACGCCATCTACGAATATGATCCGCAAGGCCCGGCCATCGACGAGATGCCGCTGGAGTATTTTTACGGACCGGCCGTCTGCCTTGACGTCTCTCATATTTCGCCTGACAGCTATATTACCCGCCATGACCTGGAGGAAGCGCTGCACAGAGGGTATCTTCATCTCGACAAAGGCGACATCGTGCTGCTCTATACCGGACACTATAGCCGCACCTACGGCACGGATGAATGGCTGACCCGCTACACCGGGCTGGACTACGAGGCGGCCAAGTGGCTCGCGGAACAGGGCATTGTCAACATCGGCATTGATGCCCCTTCCATCGACAATCCGCTGGATACACGGTTTTCCGGTCATCTGGTCTGCCGTGAGTATCGAATGACCAATACAGAAAATCTGTGCAATCTGGATAAAATCGCTCAAAAGCGCTTCCTGTACTTTGGACTCCCGCTCAAAATCCGTAAAGGCACCGGCTCCCCTGTCCGGGCCGTCGCGGTGTTCGTTGACTAAACACTTTAGGCAGGTGAAGATAACATGAGAAGCGGCAATATCGTTGAGGAAATTACGGTCCCTCCCTATGAGGGCAGAAGCCTCCGCGTACGCAAGGGCCAGACTCTCTATATCATTGATGTGGAAGGCAAGCAGGTCGGCGATTTTATCTGCTTCAATGCGGAGGACCCGGGCGAGCATGTCTCGCCGGTGCATATGCGCTCCTCGCTCAGCAGCATCCGGCTGAAGGTCGGCGACGGGCTGTACAGCAACCGCCGGAGACCGCTCATGCAGCTAACGAAGGATACCGTGGGCAAGCATGATTTCTTTTTCCCGGCCTGTGACTATTACCGCTACAAGGTCGATTTCGGACTGGAGGAGCATCCGAACTGCCATGACAATCTGCAGAAGGCGCTGCACAAATACCAGCTCGGCCACCTGGAAATCCCCGATCCCATCAACTGGTTCATGAACAATGCACTTGATGAGAACCTCGATTATGTAATTGAGGAACCGCTCTCGAAGCCCGGAGATTATGTGGCTCTGCTGGCGCTTACCGATGTGATCGTCGCCCTCTCCTCCTGCTCGCAGGATTTAGCCCCCGTCAACGGCTTCAAGGTCACCCCGCTCCAAATGCAGATTGCCGAAGGCTAGCCAAGCCGCGCAGTCATCTGCTTCACTTCCTATGCCGGGACCTTCATAGCGGGAAAATCTCCCTCTATTCTAGGCAGGAGCAGGTGTTTTGAGAAAATTGAGGGAAAACCTCCCCCTATATTTGGCCGGTAGCCCTTTCCGTGGTAGATTGGGCGATTTTACAGGGAGAAATTCCCCTTGACCCGTGGATAATGGTGCTTTCATACAAAGTAGCGGGGCTTTTTCCCTTTATTTTTATCAGGCATTTCAAAGTGAGTTCAGAGTTATGCATGCCGAGGTCGCTCATTGTTCTCTCAGCCGGCGAGAAATCAATTATTCAAATGATCCAGCTTGCCACAGCAGGCTGTACACACCACCCTCCAGCTTCGCCCCGCAGCCATTACTTCCGCGCACATTGTAGCTTTTGTACATAAAAATTAGATTTGTTCACTGCCCCGAACATCATCTTTGTACACTGTTTCCAGCTTGATCCACTGTTCTGTTCACGGTGTGAAGATTATACTATTACTGTGAACAATAAAGAGATGAGATGACGAATACGTCAGTACACAGTGAATTAGGGGGATGCTTATGAGACTGAACAAGATCGGCAACAAAAGAGCACTTTACAGCAAAATATTGGTCAGTATTACGTTATGTGTATCCTTAACCTTCCTCGTATCTACCATTATTTACTACAAGTACTACATTGGCGTGGAGAAAACACAAGCCTTCCGCTCCGACCTCAGCAACCTGACCCAAACGAGCAAAGAGGTTGTTAACATGACCGAAGCGGCGCAATCGCTTTCATTTCAAATTTACCGCAACAGCACCGTCTCCAAAATTGTTTTCTACGACAAACCGGATATCTATGATGTCACGGCCGCTATGTCAGAGCTGCGGAACTATCTGAGTTCCATGCCTTATATCGAATCCATTTATGTCTACAATCCTACAAGCGGGCGGCTGTACATCTCCTCTTCCGAAGGCCAGAACGGCGTATTTACCGAAAAAGAGCTCGAGGACACCAATATTCTGGATATTCTGAACCACTATCAGGAATACAAGCCGTTCACACCGATTCCCCGGGTATATTCGAACGGTGCCGAGCAGAACGACCAGGTCCGGGCCTACACCTTTTTATGCTATGATGCCATCGGCTGGGACCGGGCGATTAACTCTGCTGTTATCGTCAATATTTCCGCTCCTTGGATCAACAAGGAGATTACCAGTCCGGCAGATTCCAGAAGCGCAACCTTTATTCTTGGCGACCAAGGGGCTTTTCTGTCCGGCAACACGCTGGAGCAGCAGCCATTGTCTCCACAGGAAGCGGACTGGGTTCAGCAGCGGATCAAGGGGCAGCAGGCCGGTTATTTTATCGACAAATTCGGTGGAAAGAGTTCGCTGATCTCCTATACGGCGCCGGATGATTTAAGCTGGCAGTATGTGCGCATTACACCTTATGACATTATCACCGAGCAGACCAATAACATCCGTAACGCCACCCTGCTGATTGCAGCGGTTATATTTGTTGCAGGCATCGGCTTCTCCTGGCTTATGTCACGGAGCCTCTATCTGCCGATTGACCGGATTGTCAGTGAGATGAATGTTCTGGAGAGCGAAAAACGCGATAGCATGTTTACGATCAAACAAAATACGCTACGGGACCTTGTCCTCGGCCTGAAGCCTCTGCAATCCATTCAGCAGGTGGAGAAGCTGCAGCAGCTCGGCATCCATTTTACCTTTAGCGATGATTATCGCCTGATCCTGCTGCGGATTGACGATTACAAAGAGTTCAGGGAGGCCCGTTCCTCCTATTTGCTGGCCTATAAGTTTGCGATTATGAACATTGCTTCCGAAATTTGCGGCCAGACCTACCGGGTAGAGACCGTTGATATGAATGATGACGGCATTCTTGTGCTCCTGAACATCGTTGATTCCAAGGAATATACGGACACAGTGCTGATCGAAACCCTGCTCCGGCAGATTCAGCAGGCCTGCTCCGACTACTTGAAGATCAGCCTTACGTTGACCTACAGCCATATTGACCACAATCCCCAGCAGTTGCATCAGCTATACAAGCAGGTTAGAGAAGCATCTAAGCACAGGCTGTTCTATGGGCACGGCTGCATAATCAGCGCTGGGTCCATCAGTGAGTTTCAGGCCAATGCCTACCACTACCCTACTGAAAAAGAGAAAAAGCTCGTGGATACCCTCATGAGCGGTAAAATAGAAGATGCCCGGGAGCATTTCAGCAGCATTATCCGCGAGACAGCAGCCTATCCGTTCCCAACGGTTCAGCTCGCCGTATCGAGGCTCAGTGTAACGATCAAGGAAATCATCAATACTGTCCAGAAACGTAATCGTTTACAAAGTGAGGGAGACGTTGAACTGCCCACTTTGGATTCTGTAGAAACCGTCGATGAGCTGGAGCAGGCCTTTTTCGCCCTGTTCAGCGGGATGTACGAACAGCTGGCCGAGAAAAAAAGCTCCAAGCAGCATGATCTGGTCCGCCTGATTAATCAAAAGATCAACGGGGCTTACATGGAGCCCAGCCTAAGCCTCAATCAAATCGCGGATGAACTGGATATGTCCCCGATTTATATCAGCCGTCTTTACAAGCAGCAGACGCTGACGAGTATCGTAGACGTCATTCTGGAGGTGCGGATGCGCGAGGTATGCAGCCTGCTGGAGAACACCGACCTGCCCGTGACGACCATTGCCGAACGCTGCGGCTTCACTAGCAGCTCTTACCTGCACCGGATGTTCAAGCGCAGCTTCGGTACCACTCCTAACGACTACCGCCGTTCCAAACACGCATAGTATTGGTCTTAAGACACCTTTAGGGGTGTCTTTTTTATTAGGTCAGCCAGAAACTACTGGTTGGCCTATTCTTGTATGTGTTTTAATTTAGAAAAAAATCAATCGTTTTTCCGGTCAGCTCCGTCTTACTTGCGAAAACAAATTTTTGGGGCGACTTCTTCCATAGTGAGGCACAAACAAGGAAGAGGGGGGTGTTGAATGGTGGAGAACATAATGAACAAGGCCAATACAGCGGATTTTACACTGATGGATGAGGAGGTATTCTTTCAGCGGCTTGCGGGCGAGCACCGTAAACTGTATGCGATCGCGTTCAGCTATCTGCGTTCCGAAGCGGATGCCCTGGAAGCGGTGCAGGAAGCGTCGTGCCGGGCCTGGATGAAGCGCAAAAAGCTCAAAAACGAGCAGGCCTTCGCGCCCTGGCTAATCCGGATTACCATCAACTGCTGCATGGATGAGCTACGACGCAAAAAGCGCGTCGTGCCGGCGGAGAAGCTGGAGGAGAAAGAAACTCAGGAGATGAGAAGCAGCGACCGGCTCGATCTGGAGCGGGCGATGAACCGGTTGAAGCCGAAATATCGGCATGTTGTGATGCTCAAATATTACCAGGATATGACGACCGCCGAAATTGCCAAGGTGCTGAACAAGCCCGAAGGCACGATCAAAACCTGGCTGCGCGAAGGACTGAGGCAGTTGCGGAACTATTTGTGAACATGCGGGAGGTGACAGAAATGTCGGAAAAAGAAGAGCGCATCCTGCTTCAGGATGCCCAGGAGGTCAATCTAAATGCGGAGACAATTCGGGAAATGAAAATTTATAATGCAATGCGCAGCGGAATGGCGCAGGGAAAAAAACGCAGCAAGCGGCGTTTCTATTCTTACGGAGTGGGAGCGGTACTGGCCGCGGCGGCAGCCGTTTTTCTAATCTTCTCCTCCATCGGCCTGCCAGCCGGGGATACAGACGATTCCGGCCTCAGCGGTTCAGTGCAGGCGGCCAGCACCACAAGCTGGAATGATTTTGCGGCCTATCGCAACCAGCCATTACACAATCGGCTGGTTGCCGACATACTTGAACGGGATCTGGTCAAGCCGGTCCGGCAAAGCGCGACAAACAAAGGTTACCGCATGGATGTGGACGGTGCCGTCACGGATGGCCGTAAAGTGTATATCCTGTTCAGCGTGCACAACGATACGGATAAAGAAGTTGCGCCTGCGGATACGAAAATTCAATTCGGGGATTTCGAGGTTCCATATCCGCATCGAGGCGCAGCCCTGGAAATGGCGTACGATAGCGACTCCCGGATTCAGCCTGGCCAAAGTAAGGATTTTATTTATTCCACCAACTATCCGTCTTCTATCGCCTATTCCAAGGATGTGAAATTCACTCTGATTCTCACCGGAACGTCCGACCAAGCGCTCGTTTCCAGCAGCAACAAGTATCGGACCGGCCTGGAGGTATCGTTCGAGCTGGATCCGGCCAGGTTCAAGGACCAGGAGCATACGCTGCCTGTGAATCGCACGTTTACAGTGGACGGTCAAAAGATCAAAGTACGTCAAGTGCAATATACTCCGCTTAATACCTATGTCGATCTGGAGTATGACAAGGCGAATACCAAACGGATTTTCAGCCTACTTAATCCTGTTCTGATCACAACAACCGGGAGTCAAACCAATAAATTGGTTTATCCGGGCAGAATCACGGCCGATAATTCCGAGTACAAAGACTACTCGCAGGCGACGCTGGTGTTCAAGCATACCGGGCTTAACCAGCCGGACTCCGCCACGCTGAAGATTGCCGGCATCTCGGCTCTGGAGCCGGACCGGATGAAATTTGTGGTCGATCTCAAGAAGCAGCAGGTCATTGAAGCACCGGCAGACGATTTTGAAATTGTCACATCCAAGCAAGAGCATAATGCGACTGAGGCAGAGATACTGCTGCGGCGCACAGAGTCCCACCTGTTTTATTATACCGATTCACAAGGGGCGGTTCAGGCGGAGTACATCGGCACTTGGCTCGACAACAATTTCACCGATGCGAACGGCCGGGTGCATGAAAGAACGAATCGGGAAACTGCGCTATATAATTTCGGCGGCACCACGACCTCCAGAGAGGGTACGGGAGTGCATGAGATGAGTTTATTTTTTAACAATCAAGCCACAGCTTATCCGCAGCCGCTTACCATATCGGTTGATCACATTTGGAATCCAATTATGGAGACGCAAAGTATCGAGCTGTTCTCAAAGAAATAGGCGATTATCGCAGATATCGCAAAAGGCGTGTGGGCGTGTCTCCAGATACTCGGAGACACGCTTTTCCCTTACCTCCCCCCTTTGTCCCGAAAGTGACTAAGGGGCTTCCCTCTCTTGCTTGATGCGTTAGGTGAAAAGTAACGGAGGGGAAGTTTGGAACTGGAGGAGCGATAGCGTCCGCCTTTATGTTTGGATTTCTACCGCGCCCAGCGGTTTCAATCAGGAAATCCAAATATAACAGCGGCCGGAAGTCCAAACATTCCCCGCAGTTACACCAGCACCTAAGAGATACCTTCCAGGACAAAACGGCCACGCCGACCTTCATGGACAACGTAGCCGCTTTAGATTTCAGTTTTGCGTTGCCTGGAGGCCCCTTTATGAATCCTTCGGTAATTCCAAGTGGAAAAAGGATCACTAATTTACTCGAGCACCCTATTCTCCGCAGGTGAAGTGGAAAAAGGTTAACTAATTCAGCTCATTTCGCTCTTGACGAAGGAATATGACCCAATTAAGTTTCCTTTTTCCACTTAAAACTCACAATGGTTGATTTTGGAGAGAAATAAGTTCCCTTTTTCCAACTATATAACTTGAACCTAAGAAAAGGTAGCTCAGAACTCGCATTCTATTGCAACTCTGCAGCAGATGACCCATAAATCATTCGAAGGACTCAATCTACTGCACTCTGTACATTAGAATCCCTTGGAAAAGCTGTTTTTAACTCTGTATTCCGAAAGTCTATTCCTCACCTGCTTCTTCGCCAGCGCTAGTTGAAAAAAGGCGAACGAACCCGACTGATTTCCACTCATTTGTGTGAATTCGCTGAATTCACATCTACTTACCCCCAATTTTATACAAATCTTATCCACAAGAATGAGTAATCATAATTTCCTAAACAACAATAAAAAAGAGTGTCTCCAGCCAGATACTCGGAGACACGCTCTTCTCTTCTCTTCCCCTCCTTTGTCCCGAAAGTGACAAAGGGGCTTTTCGCTCTTGCTTGATGCGTTAGGTGAAAAGTAACGGGAGGGAAGTTTGGAACTGGAGGAGCGAATGCGTCCGCCTTTATGTTTGGATTTCTACCGCGCCCAGCGGTTTCAATCAGGAAATCCAAACATAACAGCGGCCGGAAGTCCAAACATTCCCCGCAGTTACTCCAGCACCTAACAGTAATTTTTTATCATTCAAGCAAAAAGAAGCCCCGACACCACTGCCGGGGCATTCCTCTATTATTTAATACCTTTTTGCGCAGTATAAGCGTTCCACTGCTTCGTCCATTCTGCCTGAATCTTTTCCAGACCAGCCTGTTTGGCCTTCTGCATAAAGGTTTCGAGCCCTTTATCCACATCATCTACCAGCCCGGCTTCCAGCGGATACAGGTACTGCTTCTCTACCTGCTCAAGCGCCGCTTTCTCTGCCTGGTACGAGCTGTAATCCTCTGCAAAGCCCAGGAACAGGTCAGGCTTCTGAATCTTGTCAAGCTCGTTGAAAATCGCTTTTACCCCGTCAAATCCTTTGTCAAACAACATGAACTCCGGATTTCTCCAAGCCCAGCCGTTCATGCCTTCACGGGTGAAGCCATTGGATTGGCTGGTGCCGACCATTTTGTAGTAGCCGTCTTCCACAGTGTAGTTCTTGCCTTCAACACCGTATTCCGTCAGTTGGTTATACCGTTTGTCGAGAACTAGCTTCTGGTAGAACGCAAGTGCTCTTTCAGGGTTTTTGCTGCTCTTCGGAATCGCAAAACCATTGTGAATCGGATGCACAGGAGTAGCATAACCAGTAGTTTTACCGAATGGATAATAAGCCAGCTCCCAATCCGGATGTGTAGTAGCGATCTTCATCTTCATGTCGTTATAGCGTGTCGGGTTATCCCCGAACATGCTGGCTGCTTTACCCGAAGTAATCGGATCCTGCATTGTATCCTTGATATTCAGCACGTTCTTAGGAATAAATCCTTTGTCCGCCCAGCGTTTCATCGTCTTCAGCTCTTCTTTTTGCTCATCGGAGCCCCAGTAGGAATACACTGTAGTTGGTGTTTCATATTTCACGCCCATACCGTAAGGCAGCGCGCCGACCATTTTGTTCAGCTCAGTATAAATGTAATGAAGGTTGTTGCCGACATCGCTGTTCAGGGACATAGGCATCAAATCCGGCTCGTTCTTGGCAATGCCGTCCATGTAGGCCTCATAGCTGGCCAGGTCGGTTGGTGCTGGAAGATTATATTTCTTGCGCAGATCCTCGCGGTATACAAAACCGTTGGTTACGTACTCTTTATAAGTTGCAGGAACCGTATAGATTTTACCGTCTACTTTCACATCTTCCCACATGGATGCAGGAACGAATTTTTGCAGCTCCGGAGCGGCTTTTGGCAGCAGATCATCAATAGCCAGGAATGCGCCGCGTTTAGCATAGGATTGATATTGAGTCCAGTCCGCTGTAAAAATCAGATCAATCGCTTGGCCGGAGGACAGCAGCAGCTTGTATTTCTGATCCCAGTCCGTCCAGCTCGTATAGTTGAACTTCACGGTGGCATTCAGATCTTCTTGAGCCATCTTGTTAATTTCGTCTTGAATCACCGGCAGATCCTTGGGAGCGTCTCCTAGCATGTAGAACTGCAGTTCAACCTTCTTCGAGGTATCAAGTCCGGTATCCGCTTTGGTTGCGGTGTTGCTGCTTGAGTTCTTGGCAGTATTGCCGCTGCTGTCCTTGCCAGCGTTAGCGCTGTTGCCATTGTTGTTGCCGCCGCATCCCGCCAAAAGCGAAAGGGACAGCATTCCCGCCGTAAGCACAACCAGAGATTTTCTGCCTGCTTTCTTTCTCATTATGAACCCTCCTAAAAGTTTTGTAGCATATGCTTCCTTGATGTACTTCGCAAAACTCACTTCGAAAGCATACACTTAAGTTTTGTAGCATACCCTTCCTGATTCACTTCGCAAAACTTACTTCGGAAGCATATACTTAAGTTTTGTAGCATAACGCTTCCTTGATACACTTCGCAAAACTCACTTCGTAAGCGCATACTTAAGTTTTGTAGCATACGCTTACAAAATCCACTACTCTATGTTAGCCGAATAACAGATGCACCGATAATGGTGCTTTCTGCCATTTGGTTCTAACCTTTTACAGCCCCGATCGTCAGACCTTTTACGAAATAACGCTGAATGAACGGGTACAAGAACAGGATCGGTCCGGTAACGACGATAGCCATCGCCATCTTCGTTGACTCTGTAGGCAAATCGCTGCCCAGGCTGACACCGGTACCGGCGCCCATGTTGGCAATGAAAGCTGCCGAGTTGATGACATTGTACAAATGGAACTGCAGCTGATACTTATGCGGATCATTGATGAACAGCGAAGACGAAAACCAGTCGTTCCAGTACGCCAAGGCGAGAAACAGGCCGACGGTGGCGATGCCGGGCATCGACAACTGGAGCACAATTCTCCAATAGATTTTGAAATCACCGGCCCCGTCGATCTTGGCGGATTCGAACAGCTCCTCAGGAACGGCCGAGCGGATGAAATTCTTCATCAGAATAATCAGGAACGGGGTCATTAGCCCCGGAAAAATCAAGGCTCCATACGAATCCGTCAGATGCAGGTATTTGGTGATCATAATGTACCAAGGTACCAGCCCTCCGCCGAACAGGGTTGTGAAGTAGATGTAGAACGAGAAGCTATTGCGGTACTTGAAATCTTTACGGGCCAGCACATACCCGGCCATTGTCATAAAGAACAATCCGAGCGCCGTACCTACCACCGTTGTAAAGATAGTAACTCCATAAGCGCGCAGCACCTCATCCGGGAACGTAAACACTGTTTTGTACCCTTCAAACGAGAATTCCGCCGGTATCAGATGGTAGCCTTCCTTAATGATTGATTCATTAGAAGACAAGGAGGCCGATATAATCAGCAGGAACGGAATCAGACAGGCCAGCGAGCCTATAATGATAACCGTGTACGCAAGCGCCTGCAGCAGCTTTGTATAGTTATCGTCCTTGATATGCATACTCTTTTCCCCTCCTAGAACAAAGCGTAGTCGTCATTTATTTTGCGGATAATATAATTGACCGTCATGATCAGAATGAAGCCGAACAGGGATTGATACAGGCCGGCTGCCGTCGCCATTCCGATGTCAAAGGTAACCTTGAGCGAACGGAACACGTACGTGTCCAGAATATCCGTTGTGTTGTAGAGCACGCCGTTGTTGCCGATAAGCTGGTAAAAGAGGTCGAACTGCCCCTTCATGATACTTCCGAGCGAGAACAGCAGCAGCACGACAAAGGTCGATTTCAGCATTGGCACCGTGATATACCAGATCCGCTGGAAAATATGCGCTCCGTCAATCTTCGCCGCTTCATAATACTCATCGCTGATTCCCGTAATGGACGCCAGGTAGATAACCATGCTGTAGCCGAGATTTTTCCAGAGATAGAATATGATGATCAGAAAGATCCAGATCACCGGTTTGTTGTAGACATCCACTGGGCCAGCGCCAAACTGTGCCAGCAAGGTATTCAAGAAACCGTTATCATAATTGAACATGTTGTACACGATAACGCTCAGAATAACGAAGGATACGAAATACGGCAGGAACATGATGGATTGGGTCAGCTTTTTGAACCATTTAACCCGCAGCTCACTGAGCAGAATCGCACAGACGATAGCCAGTATATTCCCCAGCAGGATGAAGGCCAGGTTATAGCCGATCGTATTCAAGGTAAGCTTCAACAATGTGCCGGACTGCCAGAGAAACTCGAAGTTTTTAAATCCCACAAAAGGAGAATCAAACAATCCAGAGTTGAAATCAAATTGGGTAAACGCATAATACACACCGACCATCGGGAAATATGAATTTACCAGAAAGAACAGCAATGTCGGCAGCAGCATCAGGAAAAGAACCCGGTTATGCACCAGCTCATGCAGGAAACCTTTCTTTTTCTTTTTCCCTACCTCCATCTGTGACGGCAACTGCCCCGTTCCCTTAATGGGAAGCTCGATGGCGAGCGGCGTTCCGGCGTTGCGTTTGCGGTGTCTCAAAGCCTTCACTCTCCTATCTATATATAAGTTGCGGCGGCACCCGCTTTCCGCCTCCGCTTGGACACTCTGGCTGTGTATAGCGCCCCGTCCAATGTATGTTTTGAGTATAGATGACCCCCTCCGGCGGTGAACAGTGCAGCTTGAGGGTATTCCTGTATTATGTGGTTAATTGGCTAGTGCACAATTCCAACCTTTGTGCAGTTATCTAATATCGGACGGCAAAAAACCCCGTAAACTCTCCTGTTTCAGGACAGCTCCGGGGCCTCGCACACGGGCAAACAGCTATATTTTTTCTAGGATTCCATGAAAAGAGTTCCGCCAAACGGCTCACGTTGCACAGGTTGCAGTGCCTCCACCTGCTCTTCCACCTTGCGCAGCACCTTCCGCTTCCGCCAGCGCAGCAGCACCAGCAGCCCTCTGGTTGCTTCATCGGCAATCATACAACAGTAAATACCGATAAGCCCCCAGCCTGCCCCGATGCCTAGCCAGTAGGAGCACCCCACCCCGATGAGCGACATGGAGAAAATGGAGACATACATCGTATAGCGGGTGTCGCCGATGGCATTGAGGGAATTGCCCATAGCCATGTTCAGCATTTTGCAGGGCTGCAGCAGCAGGTTCAGGGCAAGCAGTGACACGCCAATCGAGATAATCGCCTCATCCTTTGTGAAAAAGCCCAGCAGCATTCTGCCGAACAGGAACAGCAGCAGCACATTCGCGCCCACAATGATAAGCCCGATATAGAGTGTGCGGTAAGCGCCTCTGTAGACCTCCTTGGTTTTCCCGGCGCCAAAAAGATGGGCAAGCTGAATCTGCCCGGCCATAGCCACAGCATAACCTAGGGTGAAGCAGAAGGACTCCAGCGTATTCAGATACGTGCGGGCAGCCAGTTCTTTGGCACCCAGCATCGCCAGAAAAGAATAAACCACTAGCTGTGACACAACCCATGAGGAGGAATTGAGGCCGAGCGGCCAACTGATGCGGACTATTTCCCCGAACAGCTTCCGCTTGAAGATCCGGAAATCCCGTAATCTTACTGTATGTTCAAAAGACCGGGTGAACATATACAGCAAAATCCCCACACCCAGCAGTCTGCTGATCATATTGGACACCGCAATCCCGCCCAAACCCAGCTCCGGCAGTCCGAACACCCCGAAGATCAGGATATAATTAAGAGCGATATGAATAACATTCACCGCTACTCCAGTATACATCGGCCCCCGCGTATTCCCGGTATTGCGAATCGCTGAGCCCAGCGAAACGGTCAGGCCCGTCATGAACAGGCTCCCACCCACATAAGTCAGGTAGACATGGGCAAGCGGCAGCAGTTCAGAGGAGATATTCAGCATCCGTGCAATGGGATCGGAGTACAGAAACATCAGAATACTGACGACGAAGCCCATAAGGCTGCTGGACGTTACCCCCATAATGGCTATTGTGCGCGCTTCCTCTGTCCGCCTAGAGCCGAGACGCTGGGCAATCAGAATCCCCGCACCGCCGGCCAAGGTAGTGAAGAGCGTAATTAACGCACCGAACAATTGATTGGAAATCCCGACAACCGCAACCGCGTCGTCAGATATCCGGCTGACCATGACCGTATCTACCGTTCCCAGGAGGGTCTGCAGAAAAATCTCGATAAAAATCGGCCAGGCCAGCATCCACAATCCGGCTTTTCCAGCTATCGGCTTCACAAAACCAACCCTTCCTATCTGTTCATCTCTGTAGTATTTGAGCGCAAGCTTCCTTGCAAATCCTATTGTCAGAAATAAATTATAGGTGATATACTCTGAAAAATGTACCACATCCGAAACCTAAACTTTCAATATCCCAACCTTCATTCAGGAGGAAGCTCAATGGATATCCTGGGATTTTCCATCCCGCCTTTGCCGCATTATATTATCAGCGGGCTTAACCAATGCCAGCCTGGTTATCTTCATTTGAACCGCCAGCACCTTCAGGTATTCGATCTGCTGATCGTTCGCCAGGGCTGCCTCTACATCGGCGAGGAAGACCGCCGCTTTGCAGTACGGGCCGGAGAGGCGCTAATCCTGCGCCCGGACTGCCACCACTATGGAACCGAGGGCTGTCATGAAGATACCGCCTATTATTGGCTGCATTTTCAAACCTCCGGCAGTTGGAGTGTGGACAGCGCGGCTTTGGAAGGGGCCAGTGACTCATCCGAAGCAGTGCTGGCTGGTGAATCCGGCAAAGCCGGGTATAATTCAGCCGCCGATCTCGGAGAAACCGACTCAACCGGTATCTCCCCCGCTCTTAGCGAGCCTGGCGCATCCGCTATACACGGAGAATCCGGTCCATCCAGTGTACCCTCAGCAGATGCTAGGCCTGGTGGATCTAGTGTATCTACCACACTGAACGTCCCCGGCAACACTGATGTCTCCAGCGCGCTCAGCAAATCCGGAGATTCCGGTATATCTGCCGAGCCGCTTCCCGCTGCCTATTTCGGCATCGGCCCTTTCAGCCTGCGTTTGTCCCAATTCATCACCCTGCTCCAGCCCGCCAGAGTAGAAGAACTGCTCCTGCAACTGGAGCAATTAAAAAGCAACGCCCACCTGACAGCCGTTCGCTTCAAGCAGCAGATCCTCTTCCAGGAAATTCTGCAGCAGCTTGCAGCTTCTATGGACCAGAACCGTTCCGGCTCCCAGTCCACTGCCTGCGCTGAACAAGCCGCCTCCTTCCTGCGCGCCCATTACCGCGAGGAGATCACCACCGCCAGGCTGGGCGACAGCCTCAACTTCCATCCGGTCTACATCGCCCGCTGCATGAACAGGGAATACGGCTGCTCGCCGATGGAATATTTGCTCCGCTACCGCATCGAGCAGAGCAAGCTGCTGCTGATGCAGACCAGCTTCCCGATTGCGCGGATTGCCGAAGAGGTCGGCTTCAACCAGGCTCCCTACTTCAGCTCCAGCTTCTTGAAGCTGGAAGGCATTTCCCCGCGCCAGTACCGCCAGCGTTTCTCTTGACGTCCGCGCACAAACAGGCCATCACCCGTTCTTCCGGGTGATGGCCTGTGCTCTCTATTCCGATAAATGTCTATCTGCTACTGCAGCCAGTCCACCAAAGATGTGTAATGCACTCCATGTCCCCCATCCTTGCTGAACAGCGGCTCAAGGTCCTATATCCAAGGAACGGTAATGCTTCCACTCGCAAAACGCGTAGTGCAAGATTGCAACCTGGGTGAACATTACTGACCTTTCACACTTTGATGTTATTGGCGGTGCTCTAACAACGGCATTTCTGCCGTTGTTTCTAAGCAAACCCGTCAACCTCGCTCCAACAACAGCATTTCTACCCGCTCCTCGCCCCTGCTCCGCAACTGTTCCAGCAGCGGTGCAAGAAGCCTTTTGGAACTAACCCCACACTCTTCAAGCGTCAACTCCCCAAGCTTCCCACATTACTTTCACCACTCAGCTTACCGCCCCGGTTCTCCTCCCTCCGTCAGCCTTTAACTACAGTATTTCTCTCCTTGTACTCCTCAAGGGTCACCACTTGACCGAAGATTCCAATATCGCGCAGCCCTGAGATATGCATCTCCTCATCCTTCGACGCGCAGCAGTCGCTGATGCATATCACCTTGTACGTGTGGTACATCGCATCGGATGCTGTCGAGCGCACACAGACATTCGTCCATACACCGGTCACAACGACGGTATCAATTCCTTCTTCACGGAGGAACAGATCCATGTCAGTGTAGCTGAAGGCGCTGTGGCGTCTTTTTTGCACAATATAGTCGCCTTTATCTTCTTGCGGCGTCAGCTCCGCGATGAAATCCGACCCCCAGCTCCCTTTGATCGCATGGATAGGACGCACTCTAAAGTCGGCATCGTTCTTGCGGTGCGCCTCCTGCACGAAGATCACCTGGATGTCGTTCTCATGGCTGAATTCAATCAGCTCCTGCAGCGCCGGAACAATCCCTGCACCGTTCGGACAGGTTAGCGCCCCATCCGGGTGAATAAAATCATTTAACATATCAATAATGACAACAGCGTGTTTCCCCATAGGATTCACTTCCCTCTCAGTTCAATGGTTAGTATTTCAGCACGCGCGGAAGCTCGCCGATCGTCTGGCGTTTCACAAATTCACCGTAGCCCGGCTTGCCGACCACACCCAGCTCATCATCGTAGACCAGCGTGCCTCTGACAATGGTTTTGTCTACTTTGCCCTTCAGCTTCATGCCGTGGAACGGCGTGTATTTCGGTTTGCAGTGCATTTTATCCTTGTCGATCGTCCATTCCTTCTCCAGATCAACAATCGTAAAGTCGGCATCCGTGCCAATTTCCAGCGCGCCTTTTTTCGGATAAAGGCCATAATGAATTGCAGGATTCGTGCACAGCAGCTCTACCAGCCGGGACAGGCTGAGCCGTCCTTTGTTGTAGCCTTCACTGATCATGATCGGAACGAGCGTTTCCACACCCGGAATGCCCGGGAACGAGGTCCAGACATCCATGCCGGGGGCATCCTTTTCCGTCGCAATCTCATATGGAGCATGGTCCGTCGCCATGAAGTCAATCGTTCCATCCACGAGGCCCTGCCAGAGCGCTTCATTATCTTCCGCACGGCGCAGCGGCGGCGCGATCTTCGCAAACGTGCCAAACTCTGTCATCGCATCCACCGCGTTCAGCGTCAGATAGTGCGGACAGGATTCCGCAGTCACTTTTACACCCTTAAGCTTCGCTTCCTTGATCAGTTGATTGCCTGCCGCCGTGCTCATATGAACAATATGCAGACGCGCCCCTGTTTCCTCCGAGAAGCTGATGCCGAGCTGAATGGCCGCCTTCTCCGCCAAAATCTTCCGCGCCTCCGCCCAAGCCGGATAATCCATACGTCCTTCCTTCTTCAGCTTCTGGGTATAGTAATCGCAGATCGCATAATTCTCGGCGTGGATTCCGATCGGCATACCTGTCTCCGCTACCGCGTAGAACGCTTCAAGCATTTCCGGGTCCGTCACACGCGGGTATGAAGGCACGGACGGCGTCATGTAGACTTTAAAAGCAACAACCCCCTCAGCGGCCTGCTCCTTCACGATGTTCAGCACATCATTGCGCACATCCTCGCCGGTAATCCCGCCCCACATGGCATAATCGACAACCCCTTTGCCTTCCAGCGCATTCAGCTTATTGTGCAGATTCTCCACCGAGCGCACGGAAGGGACGCTGCAGCACGGCATGTCGACAATCATCGTTACTCCGCCGGCTGCGGCGCTGCTGGTACCGGTAACGAAATCCTCCCGGTGGGTAAATCCCGGATCATTAAAGTGTGTATGCGAGTCAATGACTCCCGGCAGCACCAGCTTGCCTTTGGCATCAATAATCTGATCGGCCTCCGCTTCAATATCCTTTGCAAATCCAACGATAACGCCCTTATCGACCAAAATATCCGTCAGTACCTGTCTGTCGCCTTGCGGAATGTTAGCGTTCTTGATGATCAGTTCATAGCCCATAAATACACACCTCTTCTTCAATTAGTTTTCTCTCGGTTTTAGCGCACAACAAAAAACCCCAAGTCACAAAAGGTACACGACAGAAAAGTTTCTTCTATCCGCCAGATCTGCACAGCGAACAGCACTCCCTATCCTATACCTCTTGTAGCCTGGGGCAATTTACGGTCGCCTGGTCGAAACGCTCAAACCAAATTATTGAGCTTATACAAGAGTCTATCCTGTTAGTCCATCTTATCAGCAAGCACTCCAGAGTATTTTAATGTTATATTACATAACACTAATTCTTAAGCACTTTGCTTTAATTACCTATATCATAACATTACGGTCTCTTTCGTCAATACAGAAAGGTTGTTTGTCAATAAATAGTCATAACAAATGTTATATTACCTAACACAATTACAGTTATACTCCCGACTCTTTCCTCTCCCATTTTATTGGCTCCCTCATATTTTCTGCTGTAACCGTCATCTTTCGGCCAGTACTAACTCAAGCGTGGGACGGAATGGGCAGATGCCAGTTCTAGTAAACTCCCCTATTCAATCTGGCCTTATGCTTCAAAAATGGCTAGTATCATAAAATACTGTTATCCCCGTTCCGCCAGCGACCTTGCCTGCTTACCTGCACTTTGCTCTTGGGCCTCCCGCTCCAATGAAGCGAAATAAGCGATCTTATGCTCAATTTTTTGCGCAAAGCTCTGATAAAATTTAATCTTCTCGTCAATTTGCAGCTTGTGCGCCTGAAGCAGCTTTCGTTGATCCGATAGCGCTTCCACCCCTTCCCGGGATAAAGCGATGAACTGCTTGATTTCGGCAATCGGCATTCCGGTGTCCTTCAGGCAGCAAATCAGCGAGATCAGCTCCAGATCCTCGTCATGAAAGCAACGATTGCCATGCTCATCCCGCGCTACAACAGGCAGAACTCCCTCTCTTTCATAATAACGCAGTGTATATTGGCTTAATCCGCTTTTTTGTGCTATTGTTTTGATGCTGTAACCCATATAGCTACCACTCCACTTCCGCCGCTCAGGTCCCGGCAATTAGTTGTATCATTAAATTAACACCATTGCGAACCTATTAAAAGCCTGCCAACAAATCTATTGACTTACACCTAACTCTAAGGTCTACACTTTACACTATACCTTCCATTCAAGGAGTGAAGCATTCATGGTAAAAAGAATTAACGCAGGCAATGGCGCTCTCGAGGTTGCCGAGATTTCACTTGGCTGTATGCGGATTGCCGACTTGTCCTCCAAGGAGGCTGATGTGCATATTCATAGCGCGCTTGAGGCAGGGGTCGACTTTTTTGACCATGCGGATATATATGCTGCCGGCAAAGCCGAAGAGGTGTTTGGCGACGTTCTGGCCAGCAGTCCCGGCATGCGCGAACAATTGATGATCCAGACCAAATGCGGTATCCGGCAGGGCTTTTTCGACTTTTCCAAGGAGCATATTGTGAATTCGGTGGAGAACAGCCTGAAACGCCTCAAGACCGACTATGTGGATGTGCTTCTGCTGCATCGTCCCGACACCTTAATGGAGCCGGAAGAAGTCGCTGCGGCCTTTGATTACCTTGAGCAAAAAGGCATGGTCAAGCACTTCGGCGTCAGCAACCTGAACCCGCTGCAAATCGAGCTGCTCAAAAAAAATGTCAAACAAAAGCTGATCTTCAACCAATTGCAGCTGAGCGTAATGGTTACAGGCATGATTGATTCCGGCTTCAACGTCAACATGACCAACTCCGCTTCGGTTGTGCATGATGGAGGCATTCTGGAGTATAGCCGCCTGCATGATATGACCATTCAACCGTGGTCCCCGTTCCAGTACGGCTTTTTTGAAGGCGTATTCCTGGGGAACGACAAGTTCCCTGAAGTGAATCAAGTGATTGGCCGTCTGGCCGAAGTAAAAGGTGTTGCCGATACCGCCATTGCCATTGCCTGGCTCCTTAGACATCCCGCTAAAATGCAGCCGATTGTGGGCACGACCAATACCGCACGCCTGCTCGATATAGCCAAAGCTTCGGACATTACTCTCTCCAGAGAAGAATGGTATGAAATCTACCGCGCGGCAGGCAACAAGCTTCCGTAGGTTCTTGAATAAGATTTGGTACAAAAAAGCATAAGCCCATAGAAGCTTGTACAGGGTTAGTCCTCCCCTTTATATCCAAGCTTCTATAGGCTTTTTTCATTTCCCCTTTGCTCAGGATTCCAATTGTGAGAAAATATGAGTCCACCGCGCTGGGTGGTCCTTCTCTACGTAGACGGGATGAAAACCTAATTTTTGATAAATCCGGATCGCGGCAAGCCGGAAGTCGTCCGTCTCCAGCATCGCCTCCTGTTTGCCTTCTTCCCTCATCCGGTGCAGCGCAGCCAATGCGACAGCATACCCTAGCCCCTTGCCCGAATGCCCCGGCATTGCGCCGACCATATGCAAATATCCACAATGCGGATCTCCCTCCGGCTTTTCCCACGCAACAGCCGTAGCGACGGCAAGACCTTGGTGGCAGAGAAACAGAATCTTCTCCGGCTGAAACGGCGGCTGAAATCCGATTTTATCGCCGAACGCTATTTCTCTGGCGAACGAAATTCGAATCAGCTGTTCCCATTCGGTCACGTCAACAGGCTGAAATGACCTCAAGCTGTATCCTTCCGGTATAATGAGCTGCGGCAGCTTCGCCAGCGACTCCTTCTTCATGACCAGCTTGGAATGCCCGTCTCTCATCTGGCGAACCCTCTTCCCGCTTTGAAATCGGGAAAAGCCACCGGATTCCCGCCTGCCTGTACAGATGCCATGGAGAGAAAGAAGACTGCGCTCCAGGTAACTGCATCGTATACGTCTACCAATGGGGTCCGGTCCTCCTGTATCGCCGAGATGAACTCTTCGAGCACAAGGAAATCTCCTCCGCCATGCTTCGTACCGGCGGCAATGGTTCCCCATTGCTTCCATTTCGGATGATCATACTCCGGCTGGTAGCTGGACATTAGCTCCCACATTTCCGCCCCGCTCTCTCCATCCAGTGGCGAACGGTCCTGCAGCCAGATAAGATCATCCTCATTCGGATGCCGCGCTGATAAATAAGCTCCCTTAGTCCCTTGCAGCATATAATGCGTTTTGTTATGCGGCCGGACAGAAGTCCAGTCCACACGCAGCGTGATCAGCACGCCATTCTCCGTCATCAAGGCCGCTACGGCAGAATCGCCTTGCCGCCAGAAGCCTTCGCGGGCTGCCGGATGGTCCTTGCCATAGTGCCCGCTAAAATATTCCTGCAGTGCTCTCGATTTGGAGACATGGGTTGAAATGCTCTTAAGCCGATCCCCGCCAGGCTTGTTAATATCAATCCACTGGGCGGCGGGACCGATAGAATGGGTGGGATAGTTGACCCCGTTATAATTTTGGTGAAGGTGGCCGCGCCAGGTAAGCGAGCCGTCCGGGTGGTGAATCAAATGGCGCAGATCGTGAATGTATCCTCCCTCTACATGGGTGATCTCACCGAACAAGCCTTGCTCTGTCATATGCTTCACCATTAGATTCGACCTGGAGAAGCAATAATTTTCCGACATCATGTATTTCAGCCCGGTTCGCTCCGCGGTCTCGACCAGCTCCCAGGCTTCTTCAAGCGATTGAACGGCAATAACTTCGCTTAGTACATGTTTTCCCGCGTTTAAGGCCTCTATGGAATGGCGGGCGTGCAAATGCATGGGACTGATTACGAATACTGCGTCAATTGAAGAATCCTGCAGCATTTGGGAATAATCATGGTAGGTGCGGATTTCAGGAAATATCTCCTTCCACTGGTTCAGCACCAGCTCATTCAAATCGCAGGTCGCCGTAAGGTCAATCCTATCGGACATGGCTTGCAAAGCGTTCAGAAAGCTCGCTCCCCGGTTGCCTCCCACAATGGCCAGTCTGACACGCTTTCGGGTCATGCTCTTCCCTCCTCTATCGCGTCTTCTTCCACGTACGGCCGGGGATCGTAGTCATACATGCCTTTGGCAAAAATCCCGGCCAGTTCCCTGTACTGAACAGCACATAGCTGCACAGTTTCAATACGGATATCGTCACCCTGCAGATTTATGACTGTAGCTTCAGGAGCATCAGGCACTGCCGCAGTCTGTACGAAGCTCCAGCGCCCACGCCGGATCATTGAACGAACATGATTATGACCGCTGAAAAAAATCCCCGGTCCTTGATGCTTGCCCAGAATAGACAATAAATCCAGAGCCGGCTCAAGAGACATCATGGGTTCTGTCGACCTGGCGGTTGTGTTATAAACCGGATGATGCGCGAATACGAGAAGCGGCTTATCGCCATATTGAGTCATCTGGCTGCGGAGCCATTCAAGTTGTTCCTCATCAATAGCGCCGCTCCAGTCTTCGGGAGTTTCCCGGGCTGTATCCAGCAAGAGAATAACAGCTTCAGCCTCTTCGATAGCCATATACCGGGGCTGGCCCGTTAAATTCTGAATATCCGTCTTGGAGCAGGCGTGTGTATCATGGTTGCCCAGAACATACAGGAAGCGGCCGGGGCTGCCCGGAAGTGCTTGTTCTACATTTTGCATAATGAATTTGAACTCAGAAGCCGTACCGGCATGGGTGAGATCACCGACAGATATATGATAGTCAGCTTCCGCCGCCAGAAACTCTTGTAAATATTGTTCAAAAAAAGTATCCCTTGCTTCATTCATCCTGTCATCGGCATCGACCAGCTCTCCCGGATAATGCAAATCGCCCATAATCATCAACTTCATTGAGACTCCCCCTCACCCTTTAATACCCGCATGCATAAAACTGCTGATAAATTGCCGCTCAAACAGCAAAAATCCAACGATCATAGGTGTGGTCACAATCAAGGTGGCTGCGCTGACATCCGTCCACTGTGCTCCCGCCTCCGTTGATTTGGCAAACATGGCCAGCCCTACTGTCAGCAAGCGGTTCTCCGGCGAATTCGTTACAATAAGCGGCCAAAGAAAATCGTTCCAATGGAAGCTGATAGACACAATTGCGAACGAGAGATACACCGGCCTCGCCAAGGGCATATAAATACGGAACAGCATGCCAAGCGTTGAGCAGCCTTCCATCCGAGCCGCCTCCTCCAGTTCACCTGGAAGCTGTTTGAATGCCTGCCGAAGCAGAAATACCCCAAAAGCCGAAGCAAAATAAGGAAGCATAATACCGATCTTCGTATCCAAGAGGCCCATTTCATTGATGATCTGGTAATTGGAGAAAATGAGCACATCCTGCGGAACCATAATCTGTACAAGAAAAAGCATAAACACAACGTTTCGTCCGGCAAAGGGCACACGGGCAAATGCAAAGGCAGCCAGCGTCAGTGTAAAAATCTGTACCGCAAATATTCCTGTGGTTACAAGCAGCGTATTCCAGAAGTACTGCCCAAACGGTGCGCCTTGCCACACATGTATGAAATTATCGAATGTGAAATTCCAGGACCAACCCGCCCCAATCGGGGTTCCCTTTGGTAAAAAAGCGTTGCGCAGCACCCACAGCAGCGGAATCAGCCATGTAGCCGCACACGCCAGCATAACCGTTTGCCACAGCACGGTTCCGGCCATCCGGCGGCGCGCCGGCTGAAGCTCCCGCTCCTGCGCTCTTCTCTTCCGCTCACGCTGCCGGTTCGCGGGCAGGAGGAGTTCTGCAGAACCTTTCATATTATCCATCTCCCCCTTAGGTTACTGGTAATGAATCTTACGTTCCCATCCGGCAAATTGCAGGCAGGATATAATAAGCAGCAGGACAATCATCACAACAGTCATCGCTGCTGCCATTCCTTCATCATTGAAATTAAACGTTGTCTCATAAATGTAATACAGCAGCAGGCTGCTCGCATGATCCGGCCCGCCCTTGGTCATGATCCAGAGATGATCAACCCACTTGAAGGCGTTCGTAACTGCCACAACCGCGACAAATAACGTGGTGGGCATTGTGAGCGGCAGCGTAATTTTCCAGTGCTGCGCCCATCCCCCGATTCCGTCTACCGAGGCCGATTCGTAAAGATCTTTGGGGATTTGCTGCAACCCGGCCAGGTAAAATATCATGAAATAACCAGCTTCCTTCCAAATGGTCATTACCACCAGAGAGCCAAGCACCGTATCCGGATTCCCGAGCAGGTTAAGCTCACTGCCCGCAAACCAGGAAGCTAACTGGGCAAACAAGCCAAATTGAGGCATATATAGGAACAGCCAGATGCTGGCTGCAGCAATCATCGGAATCATGTTCGGGTAGAAAAAGGCAATACGGATCAGCCCCCTTCCCCGGATTGCTTTATCCGCAAACAACGCCATTAGGAAGGCAAGCACCATAGAGACTGGCACCGTGCCAATGGCAAACCAAATATTATTCCGGAACACTTCAGCAAAGACCGGATCATGCATCAATGCCTTATAGTTATCCAAACCTACGAATACGGGGCTGCGGACAGCCAAATTTTTCTCAAAAAGACTGAGCCATGCCGATTTGAGCATTGGATAATAAGTGAACATACACAGAAATAAAAGTGAAGGCAATACAAGCCCCCAGCCCAGTCCGTTCCGCCTAAGCTTTTTGCCCCATTGGATATTCATGCAGGTGTTCTCCTCCTTATAGCCTCTATCTATGAGCCGGCGGCTTGCATGTACAGAAATACCGGCGGGAGGCTCTGTACAAGCGCATCCCGCCGGGCTCTGAATCGAAGCCTTGCAAATTAGCCGCAGCGGCCTTATTTGTTAAATGGGGCCAGTGCGCGGTCTGCTTCCTCCTGCGCCAGCTTCAGTGCGCCCGCTGCATCGACCTTACCCGCAAGTGCGGATTGAATCTGGTTCGTCAGCGCCGAAGACACCTTGCCGTGATTATGCGTTGAGAGCTCGCGGAACGCATATTGCAATTGATCGCGTGCTACAAGAGCTTGCGGGAAGCTTTCGGTGTAGCTCTTCATCGCTGCTGTATCATAAGCGGATTTGCGCACTCCGACATAACCGGAAGAGGAACTGAATAACGCGGCTTGCTCAGGTGCTGTCATGTATTTGACAAATTCCCAGGCTGCCGCCTGCTTCTCGGGGCTCGTATCCTTGAAGATATACAGGTTGCCCCCGCCCGTAGGTGAGCCGTATTGCTTTTTGGCCGGAGAAAAAGTCACCCCGAAATCGAATTTTGCATTATTCTTCACATTCGTCAGATTACCGCTGGTGTGCATCATCATCGCTGTTTTGCCTGCGATGAAATCGGTCGGCGTAGCCGCCCAATCAATGACACCCTCCGGCATAGCCTTATATTTATGCGACAGATCAAGCCAGAACTGCAGGGCCTCAACGTTCTCCGGCGTATTAAAGTTTGCCTTCTTGCCGTCGTCCGCCATAATACTCTGCTTCGGATCGCTGGCATTCTGGCGGGCCAGCATCTGGAACATCCAATAAGAATCATCATTCCCCGGAATCTCCAATCCTGCATGCCCATCCCGGTTCAGCTTCTGCGCATACTGCACCAATTCATCCCAATTGGAAGGCGGTTTGTTCGGGTCGAGGCCGGCAGCCTTGAACATATCCTTGTTGTAGTACAGAATAATTGTACTCCGCTGGAATGGAACGCTATACGTATGTCCATCAGCCTGCGTATCTTCAACGAAAGCGGGATAGAAATCATCTTTTTGATAATCCGCATCCTTCGCAATGAAATCATCCAGTGGAATAATCGCGTTCATGTCCAGCATGCTGTACAGCTCGGTAGACATCATTACTGCCACATCCGGCGGCTGTTTGGCCTGCACTCCGGCTTGAATCTTAACCGTATTGTCACCGTAGTTCCCCGTGTAGACCGGCTTTACCTTAATGTCAGGGAACTTTGCCATGAAGGAATCCGCCATACCGTCAATAACCTTTGTGAGCGGCCCCCCTACATTTACCGGATAATAAAAGGAAATTTCAACCGGTTCCTTGGCAGCCGGAGCAGCGCTTTCCGGAGCAGCACTTGCCGGTGCCGCTAACTCTTCCGTGCCGGAACTCCCCCCGCTCCCCGCTGTATTATTACTATTATTATTTCCTTGTCCGCAGCCAGCCAGGACCAATGAAAAACCTAGCGTAACCAGTATGGATTTTCCATATTTCAACATGGATATCTCCCCTCTTTTAATAGAGCTTTCTCTCTCTGCAGTATAAGTTGAACATAATAAAATCATTAAAAAGGTAGGAGTGCGGAGGGGAGGTTTGGAACTGTAGGAGCGAACGCGTCCGCCTTTGTCTGCGGATTTCCACCGCGATGAGCGGTATACAATCAAGAAATCTGCAGACAACAGCGGCCGGAAGTCCAAACATTCCCCGCAGTTACGACCAATACCCTAATATGAAAATCTAAAGTTCAACTTATTTAGCATCAAGGCGCGTAGTGTCTGAAATTAATACTGATCCGGTTGGAGCCTACGTCAAGAATATGCAGAATGGCACCGTTTGAAGTGGGGAGTACCGCGATGCCCTGTGCTTCGGTGCTGCTTCCCAGATTGCGGCTGAACGCAAGGACCACTTCTCCCGTATCCGGGTTGATGCGGTAGACCGACTTTGTTGCGTCATCGCTAGAGGCATACAGGAAACCGTTGTACATCTCTGCACCCTGAATACGGTCAATAGTCTGGCTGAGCGGAACAGTCTTAAGCAGAGACATGTCGCCGAGATTAAAAACATTCAAAACCGGGGCATGGCTCCATTGAGCCGTATATACCTGATTGCGCGGGGCATCAACAGCTACCCAAGGCACACCTCCGGGATGAAGGCTAAGCGGCAGCTCATAAGAAGTTCCGGTATAATCAAGTGTCTGTGCGTTAAAAAGTGCGATATAAGGATGCTCATATTTATCCCCGTCTTCAATTGGCGCATAGATCAATCCGTTATAATAAGAGATATCGCCGATATGGTCGCCGCCCTTCTGCGCAATTGCTGATGGAATAGCTACCGCATTTCTGGCTTGTACGCTTTTCCCGTCCAGTGCTGTTTTGAGAAGGCCTAGCTGTGAATTGAATATCCAAGAGTTGCCGTCTGAGGTGACACCTTGTCCGCGCTCGAATGCATCAGTAAGCCAAAAGGTCGACTTGGACACCTCATGCCACGACTCATTGACTCCCGCAACAAGTTCTGCCGTTGCCGCCGCTTCATTAACGGCCGGATCAGCCCATACCGCACCTGTAGTCAGTGAACCCATAACAATGGCTCCTGCGCAGACCAACCCTGACACTCTTTTCAGTTTCATTTTCTTGTCTCCTCCTGAATTTTCAGCCTGTCCCCATATACAAGAAAGTTCAAAAATCAGATAGTATGAACTTCCTTTAACAGAGACATAAGCTCAGTTTTAGCTGGCGGTTCTGCCTATTGCGCATTCGCCAAGCTTTAACCTAATTGTAGCTTCAGGGGGATACCCTCTCTTGAACAAAATGCGGTTTTTCTTGAACAAAACAATCATCTTGCAATAATTCTGTTAGCTGTTACCTCCTGCATATACTGCTTGGGAGTCATTCCGGTCAACCGCTTGAACATTCTCGTAAAATGGCCCTGATCCGCAAATCCCGCACGGTCGGCAATTTCCCTCAGCCCGTATTCACCTTGGCAAATCAATGATTTGGAGCGTTCAATCCGCAGGCGGATTAAGTAATGGTGCGGCGTATGCCCCGTCTGCTGCTTGAAGAGCCGGATATAATGGGATAAGCTCAGATTGGCCCGGTCAGCGAGCTCCTGTATCGAAAGCTCCTCTCCCAGTCTCTCTTTCATATATTCTATGGTTTGATGGATATCCTGATTGGCAGCAACTCTTGAAACAACCCGCCCCCTGCTGACCTCGGCATAATGACTGAGCAGATGAACCGCCAGCATATTGGCGAGTGAGTCGCTGTATAACTTCCCTTGTCTGCCCCCATTCTGCAGCTCTTCCAGCATCCACAGTCCGAGTTGAAGCAACTTGGGATCTTTAACATAAGACTTGCGTTCCAGCTCTATATAACCTTCCTTGAGAAACCCGGATTCACGGGCAATACGCTCCAGATAGGAGGGAGGAATTTCAATCAGCAGAAAATATAACGAGGCCTTCCCCCAGGAAGACAGCACCGGTTCTCCTGCAGGAATAATATGAATTGTGTAATAGTTCTCATAATATGCGGAGCAATGTATACCGATCAGATGCTTTGATTCGGACAAATTCGCAATTGCCTGCAGAGGGTTTGGCCATCTGGCAACCTGCAGCTTGTCCCAACCAAGAGCTTGACTTGAAAGTACGGGCTGGCGGTTCATTGAATATGCTGTTTCCGTCGTACTCATCCTATCACCCCTTTTCATTACGTTAACAATCCACTGTGCGAAAAGTATAAACGACAAGTAAAAGGGGTGGAACATATTGTAAAGGAGGCTGCAAAGCAGCCCATTAAAAGATAAAACCCGTAAAAACCTTTGCAATCAAGGTCTTTACGGGTTTATGCCTATTACCCACAGCTTACTTCAAATAAGTTCCCGTCTCTCCAATCCCGCCTTTACCATTTAATACATACACTCTTGCATTTCCTTTACCCGAGCAGGTTAATGTGATCGTGCCGTTGTTAACGTACTTGGTATCGCCTGTGACCGCATCCACATAGGTTCCGTTCGGAATTCCAGTAAACGTAGCATTGCCCGAAATCGTAACGAGCGCAAAGCTGTCAATGCCTTTCGCATTATCGGTATATCTTCTCTTAAATGCCAGATTGCCCGTTACATTCTCTGTGGAATACTGGCCTTTTTGCAAGGCTGGAACGGCTCTTCTGATTAAGTTAAGCTGTCTGATGTGCTTCGCCAAAGGATAATTCAGCGATTCCGCAAGTTTGCCGGTTGCATTTGTATATTTGCCGTAATCCTGAACCGTAACACTTCCTTCTATTTGATCACCGAAGTAAGCGCGGCCTGTGGTGCTGAGCGGCGCGTTCGGGCCAGGATCAATGACCTTCCCCTTTTGGAATTCGATCTCTGAACCGTAGAAAATGGCGGGAATTCCCCGGAAGGTGAACATCAGCGCCAGATTCTCCGCCCAAGTGTCCTGTGTCCCTGCGAATCTTTGATTTTCCGGAGCCTGGTCAGGTGCATAGTCATGTGAGTCCACATAGGTGACATTCCAGGTAGCATCGTTATAGTATTGGTCACCGCTTCTCATGCCGAATGCTTCCTGTGCCGACTTAAAGGCCCAATGCATCGGAAAATCAATCACATCCATACCCGATTTCATTGAATAGTCAGGTGTATGATAATTATTGCCGTTTAAAAAAGCATTGTTCGAGGTTGGCTGTCCTACTGTTGTCGAATTATCCGCCCACTCCTGCTCAACTGATGTTTTATTGGAAGCGTAGTCATTTTTGCCGTCACCAGGGTATGATTTGGCACTCTTCCAGGTATAGAACGGGGTTGAGATTGCCGGAATCCCACTGTTCCATACATCTCTGTACCGGGTAGCCACTTCACCAAAGATGTAGAAATCAGAGCCTCCTCTGGCCTTCCAGGAAGGAATAAAATATTTATTGAAAATATACCGGCTCACATGCTTCACTGTATCAAGGCGGAAAGCATCCACACCCATGTCAATATATTGGTTATAGGCGTTGATTAAATATTGATCCACTACAGGATTTTCCGTGTTCAGGTCAACGCAGTCTCCGGCGATCTGCCCTGTCTGTACAGTGTAAGATTCCCAAGACAAGCTTTTCTCCGTGTGGTACATGTTATTATTGGTGCCTTCAGTCTTCATTAAGGCAAGTCTTGCCTGATACTGCTGATCGGGGGTCATGGAATCATAGTTTGCCGGCAGCTTATCTGTTATTTTCATCATGTTATTCACAGTGTCCGCTTTAGCTGGATCTTTCTTGAACATTGGGAACAGATTCTCTTCACCAAAATTCCCCGTGTGATTGACAACGATATCCTGAATAATCTTCAGCCCTTTGGCATGCGCCGCATTGATCAAATCCTGATACGATGCTCCTGCCGATTCATATCTTGGATCTACTTTGGTAAAATTGATCGCGTGATAGCCATGATAGTCATACCCGCTCGCATTCTGCACAACAGGTGTGATCCAGATGGCGCTGAAGCCAAGAGCTTTGATGTAATCCAGCTTCTGGATCAGCCCCTTGAAGTCTCCTCTCCAAGCCGGGTCGGAATCCGGATTTCCCGCCTTGACATCCTCCCATGCGTGTACGTTGTTGCTCGGATCGCCATCATAGAACCGTGAGGTCATCACGAAGTAAATGGTGTCCTCGCGGAAATCGCCCGATTTTCCAATGTTGTACACAAAGCTCTGCGTGGTTTGATTCCCGGCACCGTCTACCACAAGAAATTTCAGGGTCGTAGTCTTGGAAATGAGAATGGACGGTCCAGCCAGGCCCGCCAATGCATTGCCGGAGATATAAAGTTTGGAGCTTGCCGTTGGTTCTGTACCATCATCCGTGTAATAGGCTTTAGTTGTTGCCGCTTTGTTGTCTTTTATGTTAAAAGATACAGTAACCGCGGACTCCGAATGCCCGACAGGCAGATTGGCCGTAATGGTTGGCGCCTGTAAATCAGCATTTAGATCAATGACATAAGCGAAAGAAGCGATGCTTCCCGCTTGACCGAGTGAGTTGACACCGAAGGCCTTGATCGTTAAAGAGGACGCAACCTGAACTGGAGCAGTATACAAAGCCGATGAAGCTGTAGGCGTCGACCCATCTGTCGTATAGTAGATTTTATCGCCGCTGTTACTGCTCGATAGCGTCACTGTCTGGGCAGAATCATACGTTTTCGGAATAGGAGCGGCTGAAATCACCGGAATTTTTGGGGTTTCCGGGTTGGCATCATACCACGTGTTATCTGTATAATACCAGCCCTCCTTCACGCTGCGGGACAAATCAGCCGTCTGTTTGCCGCTGCCATCATTAAAGATCAGGCTTGCGCTCGTGGCTCCAGTAATAGTATAGCTATACCAGTCATTTCCGTCCGCATTCATCAGAATCCCCGGCCACGCTCCGCTTGTAGGAACTGTTGCAGGGCTCAAATTCCAGTAATGGATTCGCAGCGCCGAATTCCAGCCTGAAGGCTTCTTAACGTGAACCGTTACCCCTGTGGACGTTGGAGTAGGCGTTACTGTTGGTGTGACTGTCGGTGTTGGTGTCGGTGTCGGTGTTGCTGTTGGTGTGGCTGTTGGTGTTGCTGTTGGTGTGGCTGTCGGTGTTGCTGTTGGTGTTGCTGTTGGTGTGGCTGTCGGTGTTGCTGTTGGTGTCGGCGGAGTCCCCAGCGCGATCTTGATGTAATCAATATTGATATTTCCGCTGTCGGTTGAATCGTATTTGTATGCAATTGTATTATTACCCGCCTGCAGAGAGAGTGTTTCTGTCTGGTCGCCCCATGTATCCCAATTGGCCAAGCTTGCGAGAGCAGTCTGCTTCACCTTTGTTCCGTTAACGTAAATAGAAACGTTCTTGGCGCTTCCGGTGGCATTTGCGTAATGAAGAGTGGCGTTATAGGCAGCCGCAACAGAAGCCTGAACAGTGAAAGTTGTTGCTGCTCCGCTGGCTGTGTACCCGTCAACAAACCCGGTTCCCGAATATCCGGTGTGATCCGTATTTATTTTCGCCCCACCTGATAAGGCTGCGTTCTCAGCTTCATATTTCCCGGCAACCGGAATAACGGCCGTCCAGTTCTTGCCGCCATTGTTGTCCCAACTGTCTGTAGGAGCTGTGATGTGATAACAATAAATTAATGTGGCGCCCTCAGGGACATTAATATTTGCCGTAAATGTGGTCCCCGTCTTCGACATCGCTGTGTCCGTAACACTGGTCCAATTATTAGTACTCCAATGCAGTGTCACTGCCGTTGCAGTAGAATTTGTATAGGTAACTGTATAATCAGTATTGCTGGCAGATGCCCCGCCGGATAAACCAAACAAGCTACAAATTAACGCAAAAATAACCATCCATGAAATAAAAGACCTAGTTTTTTGCCGTTCCAAGCAAACAACCTCCTTATAAAATTATCAAATCCAAATTGCGCAAACGTTTGCATTTCAGAGAAAAAAAATAAGATTTACCTACATTGTTCATTTCTCACCCCCCCAAATTTTAATAGGAAAAATATCATTGTATGCGTTTTCAAATATAGCTGCCATGAAGTATAATTATACCGTATCTACCCAATGAGTTTTTCCTTTTATGATTATAATCTCCAATCTTTTACTGGTCAATGATAATCTTTACTAGAATATTCCTTGAAATCTACTGTCTTAAGGCGAAGCTATAAAAGCTGACCTATCCAAACTTCTCCTCCGTCACTTCTGCCCTTTTTATATTTTCTTTAGTTCAACTTAAATAAAAACAGGCTGTGAAATAGTTCTGTCTATTTCACAGCCTGGTATATAGTCGAGGTAGGGACTTGCTGGAAGAACTTGCGAATTGGCGACCAGCAAGCTAACGACGGTTCTGCTCTATCCTTTGCCTGAACTTACAGCAGACGATTAAGGAAGTCCAGACTCAGTGCCGTCGTCTCTTGTAGCACCACATCTGCGCCGGCGGCTTCCAGAGCGGAACGCTCACCAATGCCAACCGCCTTCATACCCGCAGCCTTGATCGCTTGGATTCCAGCGGTGGCATCTTCGATGCCCACGCAGTTTTCCGGCTGCGCGCCAACCTCTGCGGCTCCGCGCAGGAACAAATCCGGTGCAGGCTTGCCGTGCTGTACGGAATCGGGATCAACAACATAACGGAACAATCCGTCAAGATTGAGCGAGCGCAAGATTTGCGGCGCATTTTTGCTGGCGGAAGCGATCACGGCCGGAATGTTCTGCGCCTGCAATTCCGCCAGCAGCCCGGCGATCCCGGGATAAGTATCGCCGGGCGTAAGTCCGCTCAGCAGCGACACATAATGCTCATTCTTGCGCCGGGCCAGCTCTGCCTTTTCCTCAGGCGTGAACTCCGCAGCCTTGCCGCCAAGCCGCAATATCCGTTCCAGCGATTCTCCCCGGCTGATGCCTTTCAGCGTCTCGTTAAATTCGCGGTCAAACGGAATCCCGATGGATTCCCCAAGTTGTTTCCAAGCAATATAATGATATTCTGCCGTATCGGTAATTACTCCATCAAGATCAAAAATTACTGCTTCCAGTTTCATACTCTCTCCATCTCCTCTGGTATAACGTTTCTCTTTTGTTTTAATCTCCGTCTAGGACAGTTTCAATACTATGCGTTTCTCACAGCTGTCCACAATCTGCCCTTTCCACTCTACTGTTACCTTCCACCCGGCTTCATTATGAATGACCGCCTGCAGAACCCCGTCTTTCCCTGTCAAGGACAAATCAAATTCCGCTTCGCCAATGACCAGCCGCTCAAGCTTACAATCTTTGCCGTTCCACGCTGACGGAAGCTGCGGCTTCAGTCTCAGCTCTTTCCGCACAGCAAACGGCTGCACACCGAAGAAATGGCGTACCACCGGTACCGCCAGGGCGTAGATCGTCCAGGCTTGCACCACGCAGCCGTAATCCGGCGACATCTCGGAGAAAGAGCCTGGCAGGACGCGCGAGAAGCTGCGCAGCATCCGGTTCAGCAGCGCCAGTGCTGCGTCCGGGTTGCCGCTAGCGGCCTCGGCGATCGCATGAGCCCCGGTCGAGATTGTCATCGTCCCCTGCTGGAACATCCCGGATAAATACGTGCCGTATTCCCCGATGAAGGTATCATTCCGCATATTGTCCAGCGCCCGGCGGGCCTTGTCTGGCTCAGCAATGCCGGCCTCCATTGGAGTGACAATAACCCAGTTCTTGTTCAGCAGCCAGCCACGATCGGCCGTTTTATCAGCATTTGCATGGATTCCTGCAGCAAGATTGGCATTGGCATCATCGCCATCGGCGGCAATATCAATTCCGGCCGTCCCCAGCAGACTATCCATATATTCGCGGTATCCAGCCACACCCTGCGCTTCGGCAAGCGAGACCAAAAAGTCTGCCTTGGCCGCAACATCGGCGGCCGGAGCAACCGCATCGGCGAACAATCCTTCGTTCTCCTGCCAGAATGAAGAGTTCACGGCATCCGTGCAGCGCCGGGCCAGTTCACTGTATTTCTGCTGTGCCTCTGTCTCCTCCAGATATCCGCTCATCTTCTCCATCGCTTGCAGCGCTTTGGCTGTATAGACGGCGCTATCTATCAGTTCCATATTGAGTCCGGCAATCTCGATAATCCCGTAACCTGACGGGAACAGGTCACCGTCAGAGTCCATTTCCCCCAGGAGCCAGCCGATTCCCTTGACGCAATAGTCGTAGTGGCGGCGAAGCAGCTTCTCGTCACCTGTCCAACAGAACAGTTCCCATACAAAAGCGATATAGTGGGCTGTCTCTTGCGTGTTGCCGGGATTAGATACCGCCCCCAGCGTTGTCAGCTCATGGATAAACCGCCCGTTGCCGTTGGCCTCCTCCGACTTCTCCAGCAGCAGATTCAGCGTATCCTTGGCAAGCTGCGGATCTCCGATGGCCAGCACGCCTTGCAGGGCATATGTGCTATCGCAGCCGAACCACCATGGATAAGTCGGTCCGCCTGCCGTGAGACCCCGGCCTGTTCCATCTACCTGCTGGATCAGCCATTGATTGTTCCACTTGGCCCATCTGAACGCTTCATTCCAGGCAGCTTCGCCTTCGACAGTAAACTTTGCCCGCTCAGCTACAGCGCCATACACTTCTTGTTTCTCGGTAAGCAGATTTTCATGTTCAGCGGCGAGCTGCCGATAGCTGTCTTCACACTCTTCCCGGGAAGTATAAGAACCAGCAGCAAACAGATGGAACTTGTGCCGCTCCCCCGCAGCAATCGTCAGTTCAGTGCGGAAGGAAATTCCGCAGCCGGCCCCGGCGGTAAATTCAGGCCCGTACAGATCGGACCGAACCTCCAGCTCATCGCCCGCCAGATCAGTCCCAACCAGTGTAAACCAAGGATGAGCTTCATCCTTTACCAGCACTTCACGTGAATTCAACACCGTTGCTTCGTCACGTACTCCGTCATAGACACCCACCTCATCCGAGAACCAGACCGGCCGGAGATCGGTGCGGACAAGCAGTTCCACCTGCAAATGCAGATCTCCTTCCCCGTAATGATGAAGCTCGTAGGCAGCAGTCATGCCTTTTACCCGTTCAGGGGCAAATTGTGTCCGCTCCATCGCTACCGGAATGTGGCTTAGGCCATGATCGTACTGGAAACGGCTGCCCCAGGGCTCGCTCGTGAAGCCGTCGGCCCGTGACCAGACGGAAATATTCCGCTTCATATCCGTCAGCTTCAGCCAGAAACCGTCCAGCAGCTTGATCGGATGCAGCCAGATTCCGCCCATCTCATTCGCCGTATGGTGGCCGAAATCAGGGAAATAGCCATCCTGCGCGCCGCAGATTTTGACGTATTCACCGCCGTTATAATATAAATTGAATGGATGCTTGCTAGTAATGCCGGTCATATGGAAATCCCGCTCCTTTATCTGTAGATCACAAATGCATGGCGGGCCACTTAGCCCTTCACAGCAGAAGAGATAGAAATCCCTTCAATAAAATATTTCTGTGCAATAAAGAACAGCACCAGCGCAGGCAGCATGATCAGAATGGTCGCCGCCATCAGCATATTCCACTCCACATTGTATAAGCCCTTGAACATGGACAGTCCCAGCGCCAGCGTATATTTATCATTAGAATTCAAATAAATCAGCGGCCCCTGAAAATCATTCCACACCCCCATAAAGGTGAAAATGGACACCGCAATGAGTGGCGCCTTGGACAGCGGGAGCATAATCCGGCTGAATATTTGCCACCGGTTCGCCCCGTCCACAAAAGCTGATTCATCCAGCTCACGTGGAATACCGCGCATAAACTGGCGCACAAGGAAGATGTTGAACGCGCCACCGCCAAAAAACGAGGGCAGGATCAGCGGCAAGAAGGAGTTGGTCAGACCAGCTTCTTTGAACAGAATGAAGGTCGGAATCATCGTTACCTGACTCGGCAGCATCATTGTAGCCAGCAGCACGAGGAACAGCGTTTTTTTACCACGAAAGTTGAAGCGGGCGAAGCCGTAGGCGCTAATCGCCGAAGTGAACACCGTACCGATCATGACCGGTATCAGAATGACAATCGTATTGCGCAAATATAAAAAGAACGGGATGGCCTTCACGGCATCCGCATAGTTGGACCAGAGCCATTTCTCCGGAAAAAAGGAAGTCCCGAATACTTCGGCCGGCGACTTGAGCGAGGTAGATACAGTCCACAGCAGCGGCACCAGTACAATAGCTGAACCGCCGATTAGCAGCAGGAATGCAAACCATTGAGACAGATTGAATTTACTTTGTAATTTTTGCATTGTAAGCGTCCCCCTTCCTTTAGTCATGTTGATCATCGCCCTGGTAATACACCCAGAAAGAAGAGCTGCGGATGACCACAAGCGTGAATACCAGAATGATCAG
Organism: Paenibacillus sp. BAC0078; assembly: GCF_054483875.1. Lineage (NCBI taxonomy): Bacteria > Bacillati > Bacillota > Bacilli > Caryophanales > Paenibacillaceae > Paenibacillus > Paenibacillus sp. BAC0078. Next base: position 11,235 of record NZ_JBTLRW010000022.1, on the reverse strand, counting down.
GAACAAAATCCAGGAGAGCGCGGACGCATAACCCATATCAAATTCTATAAACGCTTTGTTGTACAAATACAGATTGTAGAACAGCGTCGAGTTGAGTGGCCCGCCGTTCGTCATAACGAACGCCTGTGTGAAATATTGAAAACCGCCGATAATCCCCATGATCAGATTGAAAAATACAGTTGGTGTAATCAGCGGCAGCGTAATGCTGAAGAAACGGCGGACCGGACCGGCACCATCAAGTTCCCCCGCCTCGTACAAGTCCTCCGGCACTCCCTGCAGACCGGACAGATAAATGATAATCGTATTTCCGATTCCCCACACGCCCATGACGATCAGAGCGCCGAGCGCATAACTTGGGTCCTGCAGCCACGCTGGGCCTTGAATGCCGAACCAGCCCAATGCCTGATTCAGAATCCCGTATTCCGGATTGAAGATCATCACCCACATCATCGAGGTCGCGACAGCAGGAATAACGGACGGCATAAAAAAAATAAGCCGGAAAAACTTCATTCCGCGCGAACGCCCGTTAAGCATTAGGGCAATCAGGATTGACGATATCTGGAATAACGGTACTGACACAAGCGCAAAGATAAAAGTGACTTTCAAAGACTGATAGAACAATTCATCGTGAAAAATATCGCGGAAATTGTCCAGCCCCACATATTGAATCGACTCGACACCGGTGATGACATTCCATTTGCTGAAGGAGAGAACCAGCGAAAAGATCATCGGCCCAAGTGTGAAAATAACTAATCCCAGCAGCCACGGCAGGATGAACCAGTACCCGGCGCGTTCCGATTTGGCATTATTCATGACGGCCTCCTTGATGGAAGAGGGTGAAGCACCGAGGATGGCGCTTCACCCGCTAAGCTTATTTTTTGATTTTGGCATCGGCATCTTTGGCCGCTTCATCGAGCGCACTCTTCATATCCAGCTTGCCAAGCAGCGCTTTTTCCAGCGCCTGTGTGAATGTTTCCTTAAAGATCGGGCCGTTAACCGAACGCAGGGACACCGGCTTGCGTGCAAAGTCCATCATTTCGATAACCGGTTTGTCCTTCTCTTCGGTCTTTTTGACCTGATCGAGTTCTGCTACAGTTGCCGGCAGCACCAGCCCGTTCTTAGAGCGCAGCTTCTGGGCTTCTGTGCCGGACAGCCATTTCATCAGCTCATAGCTTTCCGCCTTGTGTTTTGTCTTGGAGTTCATCGCCCAGCCTGCTGCAGCGATAATGCCGGTACGTGTACCGTCTGATCCTTTAGGAATCAGCGCTGACCCGTATTCCACGTTCGATTTGTCCAAATCGGACTTGATCCAGCGTCCGGTAACCATCATAGCCAGCTTACCAGTCATGAACATCGAGGAGTCGCCGCCCAACGACTGCGTATCCTGCGGCGTAGGCGATACTCTGTTCTCGCCCGTGGACAGCGCCACGTATTTCTCCATAGCCTTAACGGTCTTCTCACCGTTCATGAAGCCTTCGGCTTTCGTACCGTCTTCATTGGCAATATCAGTACCGTTTGCCCACAGATAGGTGTAGATCGGATATTCCCAAGTACCGGCATTGAACCCGAACTGGGTGTATTTTCCGTTCTCTTGCTTGGTCAGCTTCTGGGCAGTAGCGAACATATCATCCCAGGTCCAGCTATCACTCGGATAAGCAACCCCCGCATCATCAAAAATCTTTTTGTTGTACCACAAGGCCAGCGGATTGAAATCCTTCGGCAAATAATACAGCTTGCCGCCTATCCGCTCCATATCAATCAGATTCTTCTGGTAAATGTTCAGATCAAAGGATGAATCCTTGGCGATATAATCATCAAGCGGCTCAATAACACCCTTGTCTACAAAGGAGATAAAGTCGCCTTCACCGATCAGAAACACATCGGGAGCTGTTCCGCTGGCCAGTGAGGTCGTTATCTTTGTGCCATAACCGTCTCCCGGTATCGGCTCAAATTTGACCTCGATGTCGGGGTGGGCGGCATTGAATTGATCAGCCAATTGCTGTTCTACCGCGCCGCTGTTCACATCCCCCCAGATGGAGAAGGTAAGCTTTACTTTTTCCTTGCTGCCTCCTGCATTGTCCGTTCCGGCGTTGCTGTTGGCATTGTTCTCTCCACCTGAGGAACAGGCTGAGAGCATCATAACACCAGCGAGTACTGCGGCGATTTTGTAAGACCATTTCTTTTGCATTTTGAATGACCTCCCTTAATGATTAATTATTTGGAATGCAATAATACCTATTTCTATGAATTGGCAAAAATTGCTTTTTCCCGTACTTCCTGCAGCTGGCCGTGAACAATCAGGCTAACCGGCTTACCCGCAGATTTGGTTATGGCGATTTCCTGCGGTGTAATGCTGATTTCAAGACGCTGACCCTGCCAGTATAGAGGGAAAGCTAGTTTTCCCCAATGTTCCGGCAGCTTTGGTGCCAGATGAAGCTCGCCGTCCAGCATTCTGACTCCGGCAAAGCCCATGACTGCGCATTCCCAGATTCCGCCGAGCGAAGCGGAATGAATGCCTGCATCCGAGGAATGCACCTTTGGTCCAAGGTCGATCTCGGTAGCTCTTTGGAAGAGACGGTACGCGAGCGGCTTATCGCCGAAGTCACTTGCCAGAATCGAGTGTGTCGACAGCGACAACGAGGAATCATGCAATGTTTTTTCCTCATAGTAATCGTAGTTGGCACGCTTCACTTCCGGCGAGAATTTATTTTCAAGCAAGAAGAACAGCATCATGATGTCCGCTTGCTTCGAAACCTGCATGTTTCCAACCTGATCCAGATTGTAATCATTGAATATGCTGCCCACTTTTTCCCGGTCCTTGTACGGAGTGAGATCAATAATTTCCTTTTGCAAATACGTATCATCTTGCGGAATAAGCAGGCGCTCATTCGGCTGCGGCAGGTAGATCAGGTTCAGCTTGCTTTCCCACACGCTGTAAGCCTCGCTCAAGTTCAGCAGCTTATTGTAGCAGACAAACAGTTCCGGCTGATTCTGCTCCAATTCCTTGTAATATTGCATTGCCAGCTCAATGTTGAAGTGCGCCATATAATTCGTAAATGCATTGTTATCGACATGCTCCTTGTACTCATCCGGCCCGACAACTTCATTGATCTCATAACGGCCTAGAGCCTCATTCCATTCCAGTCGGCTAGCCCAGAAAATCGCCGTATCGAAGATCATCTCATACCCGCAGCGCTCCATGAAATCCTTATCTCCTGTCGCCCGGTAATAATGCCAGACGGCATAAGCGATGTCCGAGGTGATATGCTGCTCGATGAAGCCGGACCAGATCTTGGTCTGTTCACCGGTTACGATATCGACCGCCCCCCATACCGGGGTCACTTCACCGTCAGACGGCCAAGCTGCTTCCCACGGATACATAGCTCCGGCATACCCGTTCTCTTTCGCTTTGCTCCGGGCACCTTCCAGTCCCAGGTAACGGTATTCCAGCAAGGAGCGGGCAATTTCAGGGTTGCTGTAAATGTAGAACGGCAGGATGAACATCTCGGTATCCCAGAAAGAATGGCCTTTGTATCCCTCACCGCTCAAGCCCTTGGCTCCGATACCCATTCGATTGTCATGCGCTGGAGTCATGACGACGAGATGATACAGTCCAAAACGTACACCCAGCAGATCGAATGGATTGCCCGATTCAATAGTAATACCGTAGTTTTCCCAAACTTTGGCCCAAGCAGCAGCATGATTACTGAACAGAGCCTTATAACCGGATTCATGTGCAGTCTTCAAAACCTTCAATGCTTCTTCACGCATCGCTGGCAGGCTGTAATTGTCGGCAAACTGCTTGTCGCGGCTTGTGTATACGACAGCTACCTTTTCAAGGGTTAACGTTTGACCTTCTTCCAGATCCAGTTTGTAAGCTACAGCTACCTTACGGCGTTCAATTTCCATCGCCGGTGCAAGGTCAACAGCCTCGCCGTCGATCTTCAGCTTATGGGAAGCTCCGATCGCAAAGTCGACCTTGGATTCCGTGGTAGTCTGGATCAGTTCCAGGAAAGTCTTATCGTAGATCCGCTTCTCGCCTTCATGGAAGTGTTGGCTGCCACTGTTGCTGACTTGAGCGTCAATACCGGAGGCTACGGACAAATGAACTGGACCTTTTAACACTTTTACTTCCAGCTTCAGTCCGATCAGGTGCAACTGTTCCAGAGAGACGAACCGGCGGAAGGTGAATTCCAGCTCCTTGCCGTCGCCATTGCCCCAGATGAATGTCCGAACTAGTTCGGCTTCCCGAAGTTTAAGGCTGCGGCTATATGATTTTACCTCTCCCTGGTCCAGTGAAAAGCGCTTGCCATCAATCCGTATGTCCATCTGTGTAACATCAGCTGCATTCGGCAACTCGCTGACCTCCAGCTCATCGAAGCGGTTAAAGGTTCCGTTCACGAAGAGATTGCGCTTCTCGCCGACATAAGATTCTTCAGCAGCGGAACGAAGTCCCATATACCCGTTGCCGAGCGCCATAATAGCTTCGCACTTGGCCAGGGCCAGACTGGAAAATTGTTCTTCTGTAACAACCCAGCCTGAAGTCCCGTCAGGCAATTTCTTGTTGTAATTTAGCATAGCTTGAATTTCCTCACTCTCCTAAATCTGTCTCTAATTTCTGTAAGCGATACCGAAAACGATTTCGATTTGAATAAAAAAACGAAAACGATTTCGATTATTCCGGCAAAAGGCCCCTTTTCAGTCATTTTGTACAGCGGTTTCGAAAACGTTTTCGGGTTTATTATAAATTCATTATTGTCTCTCTGTCAACTATGCTGAAGGGAAGAATTTTATTGTAGCCCGGTGTATTGTTTTCCAGCATCTTTACCACCTGCTCCAATGCCGCATAACCAAGCCCTACAAAATCCTGTCTGATCGTGGACAGCTTTGGCGTTGTATAGCTCGACAGCACAATGTCGTCAAAGCCCATAAGCGAGATATCCTCAGGAACGCGCAGCCCCAGCTCCTTGAAGCGCGTTATCAATCCAATCGCCATCAGATCGCTGGCGACAAAGACCGCCGTAAGCAAGGGATTGGCAGCAATATAGTCTTCCGCCAGCTCATAAGCGCCTTCCTCAGTGAAATCCGCTTCAACCACCCGTGACGGAATAAAAGGAAGACCCGCCTCTTCAAGCGCTTCGCGGTATCCCTGCTCCCGTTTGATGCTGACTGTAGCGTATCGGTGGCCATTGATCAGCCCAATTTCCTGATGCCCCTTGCTGATCAAATAATGCACAGCGCGGCGAGACGCCTCCAGATTGTCTGTAATCACAGACCCCGCATGCGGCCCGACCGTGTCCGCGTCAATAACAACACTTGGAATATCGCTGTCAATCAGCTCTTCGAAATAGGGGTCGGTTGTCCGTAAGCCGGAAATCACGACGCCGGCAATTTTGTGATCATGGCAGAATTGCCAATACGATCTATCCTGCTGTTCGGAAAGGCTGCGGGTATAGATCACGATCTCATAACCGTAACGGGTGGCGGCGGCATACACACCGTTAATAATTTGATAGACCACCCCATCCTTACCGTCCGCCTGCTCGAAGTTAGAGATAATAAGAGCTATCGTCTTCGTCACCTTATGCTTGAGGTTCTTGGCTAGCATATTCGGAGAATAATTCAGTTCCTGCGCCGCCTCAAGTATCTTTCGGCGTGTTGCCTCACTTACATCGCTGTACCCATTGAGTGTCTTCGAGACCGCAGAGATCGAAACACCGGCATGTTTTGCTACGTCTTTTATGGATACCATTATAGGCTTTCCCATCCTTTTTTTATTTTTCAATGTATCTCATCTGGTCTTCATTATAACACATAGGCAGGAGACAAAAATGCCCATATCAACCGCGCTCCTTGCGGTACTGTCTGGGTGTTTTTCCTGTGTATTGCTTGAACAACTGCGTATAGTAGCTTTGGGTACAAAATTTAAACATCAGCGAAATGTCGGAAATAGACTGATTGCTGTGAATCAGGATGGACTTGGATTCTTCGATTTTCCGGCGGTTGATGAATTCGGTAAGGGGCATCCCCATCTCGCGTTTGAAACGGTCCGAAAGATAACACGGGTGAACGCCGACATGCTCTGCAATCCTTCCCAGCGTCAATTCCCAGCAAATATGCTCGCGAATAAAATAAATAGACAAATTCACAATGTGCGAATAGTGCAGGGTCTCCTTCTCTCTTTTCATAACGGCTATGAACTGCAGCACCATCTCATATTCAAAAAGAAGCAGCCGTTCGAGGTCATCCGTGTTCTCAATATCGCGAATAACCGTATCACTCAATTGAAAAGCCATCTCCGGGTTCACGCCGCCGCGGATGATCGCCCTTGTGAACAAGGTGCAGGAGGCAATCATCGCGTTCTTCTTGGAACGGAGCGGATAGCGGGCCAGCGTGGCCGCCTCCAGCGCATTAATCTTGCGCAAAGCCCTCATCGCCCGTGACTCATCGCCAATCCGGATCGCTTCCAGCAGCTCATGCTCATAATCCAGAGGCGGATGAACAAACTCTCTATTGAGATCCTGGGATCGTGTTGACCAATAAGAGGGCACTTCTAAAGTGGGCATCTGTATTTCCTCTTCGCCATCAACCATATTGATCCCCCCACCTAAAAATTTTGATAATAAGATAAATAATTTAGTATAATCTTAAGCTTTTCTAACCTAAAATTCAATCCATAACAATCCAGGAGGAGATTAGGCGATGAGCTGGAGCATTTTGGGTAATGAACTTTCCGCAGATACCCTGCTAAATCTTGAAAGTATTTTTGCGTTAGGGAACGGTTATTTAGGAGTGCGCGGCAACTTCGAAGAAGGCTACGCGGACTCTGAAATTCAGAGCATCCGCGGGACGTATCTCAACGCCTATCACGATGTAATCCGCATTCCATACGGCGAAAAGCTGTTTGCTTTCCCTGACACCCAGCAGAAGCTGGTTAACGTGATCGACGCCCAGGATGTGCGCATCTATATCGGGGAGGAAGAGGAGCTTGTAACACTTACGGAAGAGAGCATTCTCGGTTACGAGCGTATCCTGCATCTGGACAAAGGGTACTCGGAACGCAGGGTGCACTGGAAATCGCCCACTGGCAAAGAATTGCAGCTTCGCTTTCGCAGGCTCGTATCTTTTACGCACAAAGAGCTGTTCGCTATAGATATTCACATTGAGCCGATAAATTTTACGGGCCAGATCAAGGTGGTTTCCCGGGTCAACGGAGATGTCAGCAATTACAGCAATCCGAATGATCCCCGAGTCGCTGCCGGACATTCCAAACTCCTGTCTGTCGTAGGCAGTGGTGTACAAGGAGAATACCTCTATGTGGAAGATGAGACTTCCGTATCGGCACTGCGCACCTGCTGTGTAACCCGGCATCAATGGGAAGGAAACTGGCAGACCCAGGCGCAGGCTGGCGCCACAGAAGGAACAGTAACTGTCACCGCAGAACTGTGTGAACCGCTGCACCTGACCAAATGGAACATATATACAGACACTTTACGTCATGAAGAGCACTTGGTGGAAAAAGGCATCGAACTTCAGAAAGCGCTTCAAGGGCTTTCGATGGATGATCTTTTGACAGAGCAGCAGGCGTATTTGCAGGATTTCTGGAAAAGATCCGATGTGGTGATTGAGAATGACCACTTGCTCCAGGAGGGAATCCGTTTCAACCTTTACCAGCTATTGCAATCCGCAGGACGGGACGAACACAGCAATATTTCCGCCAAGGGATTATCAGGTGAAGGCTACGAAGGGCATTATTTCTGGGATACGGAAATTTATATGCTGCCCGTGTTCCTGATGACCTCCCCGGAGCGGGCCCGGCAGCTTCTGCTGTACCGGTACTCCAAGCTGGAGCAGGCCAGAAATCGGGCCAGGGAAATGGGCCATGCCCGGGGTGCGCTGTTCCCTTGGCGGACGATCGCCGGGGCGGAATGCTCCTCCTTCTTCCCATCGGGCACGGCGCAATATCATATTAGTGCAGACGTGGCCTACAGCTATATCCAGTACTACCTGGCTGAAGAGGACCGTGAATTTCTGCTGAACTACGGGGCTGAAGTGCTGTTCGAAACCGCCCGGCTGTGGATGGAAATCGGTCATTACCACGAGGGGAATTTCCATATCGACGAGGTAACCGGGCCGGATGAATACACCTGCCTGGTGAATAACAATTACTATACTAATGTCATGGCCAAGCATAATTTGAAATGGGCTGCGCGCAGCTTTGAAATCCTGCAGTGTTATCAAGAGCAGGTTGCACAAGAATTGTTCGGCCGGCTTGGAGTTACCCCGGAAGAAGTGAACAGTTGGAGACACGCCGCCGAAGCAATGTTGCTTCCCTATGACCAGGAGCTAGGCATCAACCCACAGGACGACACCTTCCTCCGAAAAGCAGTATGGGATTTCGAAAATACACCCAAGGACCAATACCCGCTGCTGCTGCATTATCACCCGTTGACGCTATACCGTTATCAGGTATGCAAGCAGGCGGATACACTGCTGGCCCATTTTTTGCTGGAGGATGAACAGACGGAAGAGACCATCCGGCGTTCGTATGACTATTACGAAGCCATCACTACTCATGACTCCTCTCTGTCATCCTGCATTTTCAGCATTATGGCCTCCAAAGTCGGCTATCACGACAAGGCTTACGAATACTTTATCGAGACAGCCCGGCTTGATCTGGACAATACACACGGCAACACCAAAGATGGCCTGCATATGGCCAACATGGGCGGAACCTGGATGGCTATCGTCTTTGGCTTTGCCGGGACGAGGCTGAAAGAAAGCGGGCTATCGCTGTCCCCGGTGATCCCGGCTGGATGGACAAAATATGCGTTTCGCCTGACCTTCCGCGGGCGGCTAATCGCAGTCACAATCGGTGGTAAGGAAGTCGAGCTGGAATTGCTGGAGGGCGACGCTCTAACGTTGACTTTGCATGGACAGCCGATTGAGCTTTATCCAGAACACATTGTCAGACAGCCGTTAATCCAATAGTCCGAGTTCAGTATTTGATTCCTTCAGAAAAAAACACTACCGATTAGGTAGTGTGGTGAGAGTTACAATTGCACCATTCTTCATCGCAATGAGAGATGTGGGCGTATCTGGCTGCATGATTCAAATCATGCAGCACAGCCACCAGCGTATATCCCTTTCCGTTCAGCTCCGTAAAAAACTCCATCAGTTCCTACTGCCAAGCCTGTAGCAGACTTTCACCGCCGAGTTATCGTGCCGCGTGCACTACAAAAAAGACTTGTAAGATTGCTAAAGCAATCTCACAAGTCTTTCATTGGTATACCGGCGAGAGGACTCGAACCTCCACGGTTTCCCACTCGATTTTGAGTCGAGCGCGTCTGCCATTCCGCCACGCCGGCATATATCTAATGAATATAATAAGTTCCACTATAAAAATGGAGGCGCCACCCAGATTCGAACTGGGGATAGAGCTTTTGCAGAGCTGTGCCTTACCACTTGGCTATGGCGCCATAAAAAATGGAGCGGACGACGGGAATCGAACCCGCGACCCTCGCCTTGGCAAGGCGATGCTCTACCGCTGAGCCACGTCCGCATAAATGGCTGGGGATATAGGAATCGAACCTATGAATGACGGAGTCAAAGTCCGTTGCCTTACCGCTTGGCTAATCCCCAACATTATTCATTTGTTAAATTTATGGGGCGATCGATGGGACTTGAACCCACGAGTGCCGGAGCCACAATCCGGTGCGTTAACCCCTTCGCCACGACCGCCATAATATTTATTCATTTCATATTCAATTTACGGTATATGGGGCGATCGATGGGACTTGAACCCACGAATGCCGGAGCCACAATCCGGTGCGTTAACCCCTTCGCCACGACCGCCTTATTGAATTATTAAAATGGCAGGGGCAGCAGGAATTGAACCCACACCAACGGTTTTGGAGACCGTTGTTCTACCTTTAAACTATGCCCCTAAAGATGGTGGAGGCTGATGGATTCGAACCACCGAACACGTACGTGAGCAGATTTACAGTCTGATGCGTTTGGCCACTTCGCTAAGCCTCCACGGGTGGTGCCGGCGAGAGGACTTGAACCCCCAACCTACTGATTACAAGTCAGTTGCTCTACCAATTGAGCTACACCGGCATATTAAGTTGTAAGAAAAATGGTGGCGCGGGACGGAATCGAACCGCCGACACAAGGATTTTCAGTCCTTTGCTCTACCGACTGAGCTACCGAGCCATATAGTTATTTGAGCCATCTGATGTCCCTGAAGTAATACTGATGGCGGAACCGACGGGATACTCTTCACTTCGTTACGAGATTGCGATGTAATTTCTAACGAAGAATATGCTCCAACGAACCCTATTTGGGATTCTCATCCCTGAAGTAATACTGATGGCGGAACCGACGGGATTCGAACCCGCGATCTCCTGCGTGACAGGCAGGCATGTTAGGCCAACTACACCACGGTTCCATGTTGGTTGCGGGGGCAGGATTTGAACCTGCGGCCTTCGGGTTATGAGCCCGACGAGCTACCGGGCTGCTCCACCCCGCGTCAGTAATCAATCTATGGTGGAGGCTGAGGGGTTCGAACCCCCGACCCTCTGCTTGTAAGGCAGATGCTCTCCCAGCTGAGCTAAGCCTCCATAAATCAACAAACGTTATTTTACCAAATTCTGCACATTAAAATCAAGTGAAGAAATGGTGACCCGTATGGGATACTCTCCACTCCGTTACGAGATTGCGAAGTATTCCTTACGAAGCCTATGCTTCAACGAACCCTTATGGATTCTCATCCCTAAATTCGAAGAAGATGTGGTGACCCGTATGGGATTCGAACCCATGTTACCTCCGTGAAAGGGAGGTGTCTTAACCCCTTGACCAACGGGCCTTGCTGTAAAAATAGTGGCGGAGAGAGAGGGATTCGAACCCTCGAGACGCTTGTGGCGCCTACACGATTTCCAATCGTGCTCCTTCGGCCAAACTCGGACACCTCTCCATATGGCTCCCCGAACAGGACTCGAACCTGTGACAACTCGATTAACAGTCGAGTGCTCTACCAACTGAGCTATCAGGGAATATTCATATCAGGCCTTGATCGCCTGAAAACTGAATCCGAAACGAAATCTGCGTATTAGTGTTTTGGATAAGCCCTCGACCGATTAGTATTGGTCAGCTCCACACGTTACCGTGCTTCCACCTCCAACCTATCTACCTCGTCGTCTTCAAGGGGTCTTACATACTGGGAAATCTCATCTT
>NZ_JBTLRW010000021.1:0-94407 GCF_054483875.1 Paenibacillus sp. BAC0078 | reverse complement strand
AGTCTCCTTTGTAAGGGGTATGGACAACGTGCCTACCTTCTTACAATAGGGGATTTTTTTATTGATCACCACTTCCTTTTTGAGATTTAGTTCGTGTCAACTTTTATGCAACGCTAGTGGAACAATACATCATAAACGAGGTGCTATAGTTGAAAAATATGTGGTTAGTCCGGGCAGGACAAAAAGCGTATCTTATAGATGAATTTATCGAAAAAAACGCAGTTGCGATTGGTTGGGACCAATTGGAGGATATTGCTAAAGTATCAACATTACAAGAGATGAAGAGAATATTGAAGAAAACTTACCCTGAATACAAAGATGGAAAGATCAATATTACGGCTGGACAGATTTTACGTTTTGTCAATGATTTCAAAAAAGGGGATGAAGTCATCACCTACAATCCTGAAGAACGCCTCTACTATATAGGAAGTATCAGGTCGGATTATGAGTATATACCTGATTATGTTACCGATATGCCTCATGTCCGCCATGTAAATTGGGAGGGTACTGTGTCACGGGATGCTTTATCGGCGGGTGCTAGAAATACATTAGGCTCTATTATGACAATCATTTCTATATCAAATGAGGTGCAAAAGGAATTACATGAACAGATGGGAGAGGGGAAACGGGGGAATAGTCGACAAGGACAACAACCAGAGCCAGTGCAAACTGAAACGGAGGAAGAAGCGGAAGAGCTAATAAAGGAAGATGTCATTGAGAAATCCAATGAATTCATCAAGGATAAAATAGCTAAGCTTGAGTGGGAACAAATGCAGGAACTTGTTGCGGGAATCCTTCGAGGAATGGGTTACAAAACACGTATATCGCCAAAAGGACCGGATCGAGGAAGGGACATTCTTGCATCTCCTGATGGTTTAGGACTTGAAGAGCCCAGAATTATCGTGGAAGTAAAGCACCGCTCAGGTCATATGGGAGCAAATGAAATACGCAGTTTTACTGGAGGATTACGTGCAGGAGACCGTGGTATTTATGTATCTACGGGTGGCTTCACTAAAGAAGCTAAATATGAGGGGGAGCGATCTAACATTCCATTATCACTAATTGATATGGATCTGCTGGCCGAATTGGTAACACAGTATTATGATCAATTTGACTCGGAGACCAGAACGCTAGTGCCATTAAGAAAAATTTACTGGCCTCTTTAATTATAGTTTTAATAGATATATATATTTCTTTATTAGCGGCCTCAATAGTAAACGGAGGTGTGTTGATACGGCAAAATGGAAGTTATACTGGGTTCAATCGGATGGTTATGAGGATTGTTTTGTTGTCGCTAAAAATAGCCGCAGTGCAAAATCTGTTGAGATACATATGAATGGATTTGATTTTTCGGATGTAACGGCTACTCGCATAATGAATATTCCTGATATGTTTGAAGCGAAAGCAGACAACAAATTTAGAGAGTGGTCGAAGATACATGCACCACAACAAGCGAACAATCCTGGCTTGCATCAGTGGCCATGGTATGCTGATAAATGGTTATTAGAAGATTTGGGAGCACAATTTCGAATTATAGATGATGTTGAACAAACACTTCTAAGAGATATTGTTTATGCAAAGAAACCAACTGGCGAATGGTACACCTATAGCGTCGGTGCAAGAGCTCTTTCTGAAAGAAATGAGCATCTTCCTCAATATGATAATTACGACAATGAGCCAAAGATTGATATTGCTGAACAGCTCTATTCTGCTATGGGGTTAGCTTTGACGCAATGCCATGAGATAGAATCTCTATTTTCGAAATCATTTATTTTTGCTATATCAGAGAAGCAAAAGAAAAAATATGAAACGATTAATGATTTTATTAAAGGATGGGAGAAAAAAACGCTTGGGGGATTACTCTCAGCAATACAAGAGGCTTTTGCTATTGAGACCGAGATAAAAAAGGCATTAGATTTATTTCTTGATATGAGAAATACGTTAGTACATGGTATAACAACAAAGCAGAGATACGATATTGACACGGATTGGGGACAAAGAGAATTACTTTCGTTTCTTGATTTGTTCCTTTCCTTATGTACTCCAGTTAAAGAAGTAGCAGCATCATGCTTTGAAGTAAGTGTTGAATTTGCTAATACATTTTTGCTTGAAGAGAGTGATGAAAAGATTCCATTAATGAGATCAGACGAATTATTAGGTTTATTTATTGATTGTTTTAAACTAAGAAGTAGCGATATTGAAAGTTAGAAGCGAGATGCCGCCTGCAGGCTTGAATTGACTTCTGATACATAAAATGTGGTAATAATAATTAACAAGATTCTATCAGATCATAGGGAGAGGAGGGGGCAGAGTGAACTATCCAGAATTGCTGCGCAAAAAAGCCCTGTATGAACAGGCTAAAGACACACTCCCGGAAGTTACAGTCCAAAGCTATGTGCGGGCATTCGAACTGGAGTATACGCATAACTCCACAGCGATTGAAGGCAACACCTTGACGCTTCTGGAAACCAAGGTAATCCTGGAAGATGCCCTGTCTGTGGGCGGAAAAAGACTGCGGGAGATCTATGAGGTCATTAATCATAACAAGGCTTATCAGTATGTAAAGGCAAGCATTACACAGGGATTGCCCCTGGATGAAAACATCATTAAAGACATTCATGCTATTCTGATGGAAAACATTATGGTGGGCGGCATCTACCGGAATGTAGAAGTATATATTTCTGGAGCGGCCCACACGCCGCCTGCGCCTAATGAAATGTACCGTCAAGTGAAGGATTTTTATGCTGATTTGTCTGAAAAAAATGTCGCCGACGTAATTGAGCTAGCGGCCTGGACGCATGCCGAGTTTGTGCGAATTCATCCTTTTGCAGATGGGAATGGGAGAACCTCCCGGCTGATCATGAACTACCAACTGATGGTGAACGGTTTTTTACCTATCTCTATTGCCAAAGAAAGCCGACTGGATTATTTTATTGCTCTGGAAGCCTATGCTGTGGATCGGAATTTGAAGCCCTTTGCTGACATGATCGCTTCGCTGGAGGAGGAGCAGCTTGACCGCTACCTGGGGATGATCGAAAGACGTTAAACGGAAGCAATCACATGACCAACATGTGGTTGCTTTTTCTATTAAACGCCTTCCCTCCGGTATTTACTCGGGGAGCATCCGATGGCTTTGAAGAACTCCCTGTTAAAATAGCTGATATTGTTAAAACCTACACTTTTCGCAATATCGGCAATCTTCCAATCCGTCTCCATTAGCAGCGAACAGCTTTGCAGGAGCCTGTAGCGTATGACGTAGGCGATAGGTGGCATGTTCATCACTTCCTTAAACGCATGGCAGAATTGCCCCTCGCTCATCGGAAGGATGTCGGCCAAAGCTTTTAACGAAATCTCCTCTTTATAATTTGCCTGAATATAAGCGAGGACTGGCTGCATTCGCTCTATTTTATAGTTTTTGCTGTTTCTTGAGTGGGAGGCTGCAGGTGCTCTATTCTGGTAGCAGTAATGCCAGATTTCAAACAGCTTGCTTTTGAGCAGCAACTCGATGTCGTGCAGGCCATAATCCTGAAGGGAGTCGATTTCTTTCATGCGTTCGATCACCGTTTGCTGCCATGCTTCACCGCTTTTTAGTACCTTTTTAAATTCGATATCGCCCTTCAGGAGCGGATATACAAATTTGGAGTAGGCAGACCCCTGCTTGTTATCGCCGAACAGGTTGGGGTGGAACACTACGACGCAGGCTTCGCAAGGCATCCCATCATATGATCTGGCAGCGTGAAGTTGATTTGATGGAACGAATAGTCCTTCTCCCGCCATAACACAATATTCTTCATCCTCAACGGTATATACGATTGCGCCCTGTAGAACTACAAGAAACTCAAATTCATAATGCCAGTGCAGGAAAAAAAAGTTGTCTGCGTTCGGAGGATAGCTTAAATGATGAATCGCAACCGGAAGAAGGGCAGTCCCGTGAACCGCTTTTTCTTTCAAGAACATTTTGGGCTTCATACTATCGCCTCTTAGTTTCGATAATCGGAATATTGTGTTAATCATTAGCAATTTACTTAAAGAATTGAGAGAAAACAATGAATATAATACAACTATAGCACCAAATTTTGTATGTTAGAAGGAGGAGCATAATGAAATTCAGCAGAATCGGAAATCGCCTGATCGGAAAATCGGGTGCAGAGACAATATGGATCGAACCTTGGGGCGAGAATTCCCTGCGCGTCCGAATGTCAAAAGAAGCTACGATGGACCCGAATGATTGGGCACTACTAGACACGCCCGCCGCAACTTCGCCTGTTATCACCATTGATGAGATCGAACTGATCGAGCCGTGGATACCAGAGTCAGAAAAGGCCAAGCGTACAGTCAAAAGTGAAATCGCTTCCATTCAAAATGGTGAAATCATTGCTTCCTTTAATGCGGAAGGCTGGCTCTCTTTTAGGAACAGTGACGGACAATTGCTTACGGAAGAATATTGGCGTGACAGAAACCGGATTGACCGGTACTGTGCTCCGCTGCGGATTGAAGGAAGAGAGCTGAAGCCTCTTACCGGCACAAGCGATTACAGGCTGACCTTACGTTTCGAAGCGTTTGAGGATGAGCAGATCTTCGGGCTTGGCCAATACCAGGAGAAGGTGCTGAACAAAAAAGGAGCAACGCTGGAGCTGGCCCACCGCAATTCCCAAGCCAGCGTTCCGTTTATGCTGTCCAGCCGCGGGTATGGGCTCTTGTGGAATAATCCGGCGATTGGAACGGTCACTTTTGGTACAAACCGTACGGAGTGGGTGGCTGAGAGTACGAAGAAACTGGATTATTTCATTACTGCCGGGGCGACACCTGCGCAAATCGAAGAGCAATATGCAAATGCTGTAGGGAAAGCGCCGATGATGCCTGAATACGGCTTGGGATTTTGGCAGTGCAAGCTTCGGTACCGCTCTCAAGAGGAGCTGCTCGGAGTAGCCAGAGAATACAAACGCCGTGGCCTTCCCCTTGATGTCATTGTGGTGGATTTCTTTCACTGGACAAAACAAGGCGATTTCAAGTTTGAACCGAGAGACTGGCCTGACCCTGAAGCTATGATTGCTGAATTAAAGGGAATGGACATCGAGCTGATGGTATCGGTATGGCCGACCATAGATAGCCGTTCAGAGAATTATGGTCCTATGTCCAGCGAGGGATATTTAATCTCAGCCGATAGAGGCATGAACATTAATATGAACTGGATGGGGGAGACGGTCTTTTTTGACGCTACGCATCCTGGGGCAAGAGATTATGTCTGGCTGGTGTGCAAAAAGAATTACTATGACAAGGGAGTCCGCTTATTCTGGCTCGACGAAGCGGAACCGGAGTACGGCCCTTACGACTTTGACCTCTATCGGTATTACCAGGGCCCGGCGCTGCAATGTACGAACATCTATCCTCTGATGTATGCCAAAGGTTATTATGATGGAATGACGGCGGAAGGTCAGGAGGGAGTCTGCAATCTGGTGCGCTCCGCCTGGGCAGGGGCCCAGCGGTATGGCGCACTGATCTGGTCGGGTGATATTTCCTCTACCTTCAGAGCCATGAGGGAGCAATTGCAGATCGGCCTCAATATGGGGATCGCGGGGATTCCTTGGTGGACAACGGATATCGGGGGATTTTTGGGCGGACATGTTGAAGATCCCGGCTTTCAGGAATTGCTGGTGCGCTGGTTTGCCTTTGGCGTGTTTACTCCCGTATTCCGTCTGCATGGGGAACGCGTTCCTCACATTGAACCCGAGCAGGCCGTTATTGACGGGGTAAGCCAAATGATGACCGGCAGCGATAACGAGATCTGGAGCTATGGTGAAGAGAATTATGAAATCATGAAAGCATATATTCTAATGCGCGAGAGACTGCGTCCTTATATTAGAGAGTGCATGGCAGTGGCCCATGAAAAAGGATCGCCAGTTATGCGCACGATGTTCTACGAATTCCCTGAAGATGCGGCGTGCTGGACTGCGGATTCGCAGTATATGTTTGGCCCGGATATTCTGGTAGCTCCTATATTCGAACTGGGACAGCGGAGCCGGGAAGTATACCTTCCCAAGTACCAAAGCTGGAAAAACGCCAAAACGAATGAGGTCCTGCAAGGCGGCCAGACGGTTACCGTCGATGCGCCAATCCATGAAATCCCGTTGTTCATAAGAGCGGATAAGAGCCTTCCTATTTATGAATAGCGGCGGTGGTCATGAAAGGAGATATAGGAATGCTAAAGGAAAGTGGAAAATACAGCTATAAATCCATATCCGTGCCGGGAGGCGGATTTGTTACCGGATTTGTTTTTCATCCTACGGTCCCGGATATTTTGTATTGCCGAACGGATATCGGCGGTACTTATCGGTTCGATTTCCAGAATAAATCCTGGGTATCGCTAATTGATCATGCAACCGATCCGAATATGTGGGAAACCTACCCCCTTGCCATTGCGCTTGACCGGCAAAACCCAAGCTACATTTATGTCATGGTAGGGCTGTATCCTACGCATAAAATTGCTTTTTCCGACGACTACGGTGCACATTGGGTGTACTTCGACCCCCCTGTTATTGACGAACAAGGGAATACGGCGACGATTCATGGAAATGCCCCAGGCCGTTCCACGGGTGAACGATTGGTTGTAGATCCAAATGACTCGAATATTCTGTATATGGGTACGATGGAAGACGGCTTATGGAAGACTGTTGACCGGTGCAAAACCTGGACCAGGCTTGCGGTAGCTTCTCCGGGGAAAGACCCGGAAACGAATATCGCTTTTGTAGAAATTGATTCTACCAGCGGTGTTAGGGGCAGTGCCTCCAAGCGGATTATCGTGGCTACGAGCGGCCAGCAAGGTTCCCCCGGCAACAACGTTCGTGGACAGAGCGTATATATCAGCCAGGATTCAGGAGTCACCTTCCAGCCTTTAGCGGGAGAACCGTCACCGGTTATTGGCGGCTCTACGGATTATCCTGGGTATGTGGGACAACGGGCTGCTTTCAGTGGAAAATACTTATATATTTCTTATGCCGCATATAACATTGGATGGTCGAATTGGAACAGCTACGGCTGCGATACGGGAAAATGTTATGATGGAGCTCTTGTCCGCTATGAGCTGGATAGCAATGGAGATGTAGCAGAAGCTCTGGATGTCACGCCTCCTAACATTGTGGAGCCTCATTTCCATGACCCGGAGGCGCCGGAGCGCAGGCTGGGTTACGGGATTAGAGGAATCTGTGCAGATTCACAACTTCCAGGAACCTTGATCTGCTCAACGATCACGGCCTCACCGGACACGATTTACCGTTCAACCGATTATGGATTGACTTGGAAGCCGATCATGTCGGGGCTGAATATCGGGAAAATTGATTTTAATGTGTCCTATCAAAAACCTGAATACAACGGAAATGACTCTCTGATCCACTGGATGGCAGATGTGAAAATCAATCCGTTCAACAGCGATATGGCGCTGTTTAATACCGGTGCCGGCATATTCATGACGATGGACTTGACTGGGGCGGATCAGGATGAGACAGTGACCTGGGCTTGCTGCGATACAGGCGTCGAAGAAACCGTTCACTTGAACATTTACTCTCCACCGGCTGGTGATGTTCAATTGATTGATATTATTGGCGATTATGGCGGCTTTGTATTTACCGATCTGGATCAGCCTGCGGAGAATACCTTTGCCAACCATAATCAAGACAGATGGATTACGGCCATGAACGCGGATTATCCCGACAGCAATCCTAATCTGTTAGTGACAACACCCCGAGGGAACTGGAAAGGGAAGACCAAAGGAGGGCTAATCCTATCGAGGGATCAAGGCCGCACATGGGAGCAATTAAGCAATCCTGTTGGCCTTGGTGAAGCTGTGGATTACTGGGTCCGTTACTTGCAGACACCTAACGTGACCTCGGGCTGGACTGCCATATCTGCCGACGGAAGGGCGATTCTCTGGGTGCTGGGACTTCCGGTTTATGCATCCAGATTGGTCTATACGCATAACTTCGGAGAGACCTGGAATAAATCTCAAGTATATGATGGCGAAGGGAACCTTCTGGGTGGCGATTTGCTACCTTTTAAGGTCATGTCTGATCGTGTCAATCCTGAACTTTTCTACGGTTTTAGTGACAACACCTATGGCAAGGGCTTCTATGTCAGTCTCGACAAGGGCAAAAGCTTTCATCAATTGAAAGCGCCGGATGGATTTCCTGAGGTTGATCTTGCCGGGATCGACAGTGAGCAGCATTACGAGATTCGGCTCGAGTCCGGCAAAGAGGGGGTAATCTGGATGGCTATGCAGCAGTACGGGCTTTGGCGGGTAACCTATGATCGTGCGCAGCATGTATTTTCTGGGTATAGAGTTTCGAAGGCTGGCGACGTTATCAAAAGAATCGGGCTTGGCAAGCCAAGCGAAGGAAGCGATATCCAAACGCTGTTCACCAGCGGAACGATCCAAGGAGCGTATGGCTTCTATCGTTCCCATGATGGGGGGGTGAGTTGGAAGCGGATTAATGACGACAATCATCAATACGGTGATATCCGCTCCATAACAGGCGATCCGAGAGTGTTCGGACGGATTTACGTTGCAACTGGTACAAGAGGGTTAGTGTACGGTGATATTATTTGGGAAGAGTAAATAGGATTTAATCCAGAAGACGCTTTGGGACCTCTTCCCCAAGGCGTCTTTAATTTTGGCGCTCTATTCTTCATGGTATAATAGCTTTTGTTATTCAAGTTATATTTGTGGAGGAAAATGGATGATTAAATACGACTGTCTAATCGTTGATGATGAAGAAGCGCTGTCGAAAAGCACCTGCGAATACTTGAATATGTGCGGAGTGAAAACCTTTTGGGCAGCAGATGAACAGGCGTGCTTTGATTTTTTTGCAGAGCATGAAGCCGACTTAGTCCTGCTTGATATTAATGTTGGGGAGCAATCCTCCGGATTTGAAATATGCAAAAAACTGCGGAATTCGACGAATATACCTATTTTGTTCATAAGTGCACGAACAAGTGACGATGATGTGCTGCTTGCACTAAATATCGGTGGAGACGACTATATCCAGAAGCCGTATGCACTCAGCATTATCCTGGCTAAAGTAAAAGCGGTACTGAAAAGGTATAGAGGCGATGCTGATGTCTTAAGCTTTGGGAGCTTTAAAATGGATCTTGTCACGGAAAAGCTTATGAATGATGGCAGCGAAATTAAACTAAAGGCTATGGAATATAAGCTGCTTGCCTATTTAATCCAGAACAAAAACCGCCCTCTCGCCAAAGAGGAATTGTTCTCTAACGTTTGGAACGACGTTATCACCAGTGATGGAACCCTAAATGTCCACATCCGCAAGCTGCGGGAGAAAATTGAAGTAAACCCAAATGAGCCGCGTTATATTAAGACGATATGGGGAACCGGTTATGTATTTGAAGCCGACTAGGGGGGGGAAGATGAGCATCAAAAAGGTAACGGGCTTGGCGGTAGCCATTCTGTTCATTGGCATCAGTGTAATTCTTTTTGCTTTTCGCAGCTTGAATGAAGAAGGAATTGATGTTGTTGCTGTGAATGATATTACACAATCGCTTGTTGAGCATTGGGACAGTCTGGATCAGTCAGACTTGCCAGGACGTCAATACAGCTTGGAGTATACTGTACTGGATAACCGTGGGGAGCTAATCGGGGCCACACGGCGCGGATTAAGTGAGGATGTTAACTCTGCCATCAATAATCGGGATACGATTGTTGATATTACGCGGGATGGCACGGTTTTGGGAAAAGTAATTATTTTTAATAATACAAGTGAGCTGTGGATGCGATACAGGGATAACCTGCTTATTCTTTTTGGAGTAATCATGTTTTTTATCATTTTGTTTTGTCTTATTTACGCGGAATACATCGACAGATCAATTTTTCGTCCGTTTCGTAAGCTGCAGGCCTTTGCACGTCATGTGGCAGAGGGCAAGCTGGACATGCCGCTCGAAATGGAAAAAGGCAATGGGTTCGGTGCATTCGCAGAAAGCTTCGACATCATGCGGGAGGAGCTTGCGAAAGCGCGCGAGAACGAAAGAATAGCCAATCAGAGCAAAAAGGAGCTGGTAGCCTCACTCAGCCATGATATAAAAACACCAGTCGCCTCCATCAAGGCTGTTTCCGAGGTAATGATTATGAAATCTGCTAATGAGGATGACATCAGCCAGCTTGAAGTAATTAATTCAAAAGCTGACCAGATCAATACACTGATCACAAATATGTTCACTGCCACATTAGAAGAGTTACAGGAGCTGAACGTTACAGTAACGGAGGAGTCGAGTGCTGTGCTGGGGGATGTAATCAAAAATGTTGACTATAATAACAGGGCTACTATATCGTCTATCCCTGAATGTATTGTGCTCGTAGATATGCTGCGGCTGTTGCAGGTCATTGACAATGTAATAAGCAACTCCTACAAATACGCAGGTACATCCATTGGTGTAATGGCAAGCATCAAAGGGCAATATCTGGAGATCGAGTTCAAGGACTATGGACATGGGGTCTCCCGGGAGGAAATCCCGCTGTTATTCAATAAGTTCTATCGTGCCAAAAATTCGGTGGGCAAAAGCGGAACAGGGCTTGGCTT
This sequence comes from Paenibacillus sp. BAC0078, assembly GCF_054483875.1. Taxonomy (NCBI): domain Bacteria; kingdom Bacillati; phylum Bacillota; class Bacilli; order Caryophanales; family Paenibacillaceae; genus Paenibacillus; species Paenibacillus sp. BAC0078. Next base: position 83,824 of record NZ_JBTLRW010000021.1, on the reverse strand, counting down.
GTACATATCCAAATATCTGATGAACAAAATGTCCGGAGATATCAATTGCAGGAATATGGATGGCGGCTTTGCGGTGATCTTAAGATTACATATCGCGTAAAAAGATTTTAGAATTGGTTAAGAACTGATTAAAGACCCGTTAAGAATATATAAGCTAAGATAAGACTGTAAATAAAACAGTCTTATTTTTATTAGGGGGCCAAGTAATGAGTGAAGTAATTATCACAACCGATAAGCTTAGCAAATCGTTTTCAAGCGGAGGCATGCAGCAGCATGTTCTTAAAAATCTTGATTTGGAGATATTATCCGGGGATTTCACTGTCATCATGGGTTCATCCGGCGCGGGGAAATCCACGCTCATGTATGCCTTATCAGGTATGGATAAGCCGACACTCGGTTCCATTACATACTTTGATCAGGAAATCGCCAAGCTGTCCAATGATAAGCTGGCTGTTTTTCGCAGATTAAATTGCGGATTTGTATTTCAGCAAATGTTCCTGCTCGATAATATGAGTATATTGGATAATGTTATTGCTGCAGGACTGCTTGTCAGTAAGGACAGAAAAGCCATCACAGCAAGAGCAAAAGATCTGCTTACGCAGGTTGGATTAACCGAAACGATTTGGCGGAAATTTCCTACCCAATTATCTGGCGGAGAAGCGCAGCGTGCTGCGATTGTGCGTGCATTAATCAACCAGCCAAAGGTTGTTTTTGCCGATGAACCTACAGGTGCCCTTAACTCCGCGTCCGGTAAAGCGGTGCTTGATGTGCTGACCGACCTGAACAGCAAGGGGCAAAGCATCATCATGGTTACCCATGATTTGAAATCCGCGAGAAGAGGAAACCGGATTTTATATATGCGTGACGGTGTTATTCATGGCATTTGCAACTTAGGCAAATACGTAAGCGGCGACAGGGAGCGGCACGACAAGCTTCAGGCCTTCCTCTCTGAAATGGGGTGGTGAATTTGCGGAAATTAGTTATGCTCAGCTTTGCAAATATACGAAAAACCAAAGGACACACGGTTTCACTGTTGCTAATGTTCCTCATTGCCGGATTGCTGTTAAATGCGGGCTCGCTCGTGTTTGTGAATTTTGGCAGTTTTTTTGAAAAAGTCACCAAAGAGCTTAAGACAACTGATGTGTACTATATCATGCCAAGTCATTTATATAACGGAGAGGTAGATAAGTACATCAGAAATAATAAAAATATATCAAACATGCAAAAAGAGGAAGCAATATGGGCTCAGGCATCCATCCCTTATAATGATGATACACGCGAGATGAGTTTTATTCTAAATGATGCAGATAAAGAACGTGATTTCTCTAAATGGAAATTTGTTGGCGAGCATTTACCGCCTGATTCAATGTCGATTTATGTGCCGTATGTATTGAATATTGACGGTGGCTACAAGCTGAATGACAAAGTTGAAATGAAATTTGATGATGCAGCCCTTACATTTACAATAAAAGGATTTACAGAAGATGCCTTCTTCAGTTCTCTTGATACTATAAATTTAGGAACTTATTTGCCCCATGAAACCTATGAAAAAGTTGTACAAAAGCTGGATGACAAATATAGTGCAACACTTATTTTTGCTGATCTTGATAAAGTAAATAATGAAGTTGAAACAGGGATAAGAGAATTAGTACAAACAGATCAAAAGGCTACTCTTACTATGGTAGAAGATACCAGCACATTGTCCAGCTTGGATATAGAACGGTTGAGAACGTCCCGTACTTTTATGTCAAGTATGGTGTCGGTAATGGCGATGGCTTTCGCTTTTATTATCGCAATCGTATGCCTTATTGTGGTCCGGTTCAGAATTGGGAACAGCATAGAGGAAGATATGAGCAAAATCGGGTCTTTAAGGGCGATCGGGTACACCAGCAGACAAATTATATTGTCAATTGTAATGCAGTACGTGCTTATTGCCTTGGTTGGCAGTATAGCAGGCATATCGTTATCCTATTTAACAACGCCAGTACTTTCTGATATTTTTGCACATCAATCCGGGCTCATGTGGGTGCAAGGCTTCGATGGAGCAATCAGCAGTATTATTCTATGTACAATTTTATTCGTTGTTATCATTGTTTCTTTCATTTCTTCGGGACGAATTCGTAAGCTTAATCCGATTGTAGCCTTAAGGGGAGGAATCACAACCCATAACTTCAGAAAAAATTATTTGCCGCTTCATAAGTCAATAGGCAGCCTGCCGGTCGTTCTCGGGTTTAAATCCATGCTGCAAAGCAGGAAGCACAGCTTCATGATTGGAGTTATCCTTGCTGCTGTATCTTTTGCCAGTACATTTGGTGCTGTGATGTTTTATAACACCGTCATTGATACAAAGGCATTTGCAAAGACTCCCGGAGTCGAACTTTCAAATGCGGTGGCTGTTTTGAATTCGGATAAGGATCAACCAAAGCTTGTTGATAACATTAAAAACATGAAGAATGTAAGAAAAGTCCAGTATATTGATGAGTCCAAAGTTAAAATTGAGAACTATGATGTAACTGCTTATGTGATGGAGGATTTTTCTACAAAAGAAACGAATACCGTCTATAAGGGCAGATATCCGCTCCACAGCAATGAAGTTGTACTTGCCGGTATCTTAGCGGATGAGATAGACAAAAAGATCGGTGACCGTGTAATGATAAAAGTCGGCGCTAAGCAGGCCGAATATATGATCACAGGCTTATCTCAAGGTGCGAGTATGGGCGGAATGAATGCGTCTATAAGATGGGACGGCATCCTTAAGGTTAACCCGGACTTTAAACAGATGAGCCTGCAAATCTATTTGAACAAAAATAGTAAAGCTGATGAATTTGTAAACAAGCTTGAAAGCGACTATGGAGATTCAATCATAACATCAGTAGATATGGATAAAATTATGGACGATGGCATGGGCATGTACATATCGATTGTCTCGAAGCTTGGTATTGGTATGATGGTTATAACCATAGTTGTCGTGATTCTGGTTCTGTATTTTGTTATTAATTCATCGGTTATTCGTAAGAAACGTGAACTGGGTATACAAAAAGCAATTGGTTTTACAACCTTCCAGCTAATGAATCAGCTCTCGCTTGGTTTTTTGCCGCCTATCATTATAGGCGTATTGCTCGGAAGCGCAACTGGAGTTACCCTAACCAACCCACTCATGTCAGTGGCGATGCGTACTATGGGGATTATGAAGGCGAATTTTACTATCACGACGTCGTGGATTAGTTTGTTTGGAGTGGCAATTGTCATTATTGCCTACTTGACCTCGATGCTGATTACGTATCGCATTCGTAAAATATCCGCGTATGCTTTAGTAAGCTAGTAAGTTCAGGTATATCTTCCCTCAGACTTAGGTCTGGGGGATTTCTTTGTAGGGAATGCTATAATGATAACAGCTAGGTCATTCATTAATAATTAGGAGAATCACTAATGGCAAACCAAACGTTATTGGAGCTTCTACAGGAAGAGATGAAGATGGGGCTTAAGGGAGGTCTGTATCATCAGACCCAAATTAAGCTTGCCTATAACTCCAATCGAATTGAAGGCAGTCGGTTATCGGAGGATCAGACCCGTTATATTTTTGAAACGAATACTATTAATGTGGAACCGGAAGAAACAGCGAGTGTTGACGATATTATAGAGACGGTAAATCATTTTGCTTGCTTTGACTATATGTTGGCCCATGCACAGGAAGATTTGTCCGAAGAGATGATCAAGGAATTCCATCGGATTCTAAAAAGAAATACGTCAGACGAAAGAAAAGACTGGTTCCGTGTTGGTGAATACAAGGCGAGGCCTAATGTGGTTGGGGATATGAAGACGGCTGCTCCGGGAAAAGTGGCAGGTGTTATGGGAAAGCTGTTGACCGCGTATCATCAAAAGCCAGGTGTTTTGTTTGAGGACATTATAGACTTCCATTATGAATTTGAATGTATCCATCCTTTTCAGGATGGCAACGGCCGTGTCGGCAGGATCATCATGTTCAAGGAGTGTCTGAAATATGATATTTTGCCCTTTATCATTGGACATGAGCATAAGCTGTTTTATTACCGCGGCCTTAAGGAATACCCTGTGGAAAAAGGTTATTTGCTGGATACCTGCCTATCCGCGCAGGATCGCTACGAAGCTGAGGTTGATTATTTTTTTCCAGACTTGAAGAGATGAAGAAAAAAGACGCTCTGGGACAGCTTCCCCAAGGCGTCTTTATTTTTAGACTGTGTTCACTTCTCCGTCTGTTCAGTCATGAGTCCCCACCGAAAGCCAAACTTATCAATAAGGGAGACCATACAGGAGCTATATGTCGTACTGCGCATGGGGTGAATGATCGTACCTCCGGTCTTCAGAACCTCGTAGGCCTTTTTTACATGGTCTGCGGTTTCAAAAGTGACCGTAAGGAATAAGGACGTGCTTGCGGCGGGAGCAAGCTCTAATTCATCGGAGAGCATCATGCGCTGTTCCCCAATATAAGCCTCAGCATGATACACATAACCTTGTTGTTCATCAGTTAATTCGATATTCCAATCGCGGTTATCTGCGTCTGAGTAATGCAGGATGAAATCAATTCTTAAGTCAAAAGCTTGTTGATATAAACCGAGTGCCTCTTCGCATTGTCCATGAAAGTGTAATGTAGGGGTTACAATCATCTCTTCATCTCCACTCCAGTTGACTCAGTGATTCTTATGGGCACGAAATAATCCATTTGGCCATATCCCATTGCCTGAATTGCGGATTGGGGAGTAGGGATATTGCCCAGATACTCGCGGGTTGGATCTTCTTCGAAGCAAGCTCTGCTGGAAATGAACGCTTTTATTGAATTAATGACTTCGGTACTATCCTTTCCATCCACTTCGGTTGCCACCGCATATAAGCCGCCGGGGAAATCCACGATTTCAAAATCAGCAGGAACGTCCATCCCCTCGTGATATATGTAGTACCATACAAAGCCGCCCCTTTGCTTATCCATCCACAGAAAATCTTCAGGAAACATGGTTTTAGGCTGCTTGCTGAACCATTCGTCGAATTTCTCAAGCTTTCCGTCGCCGAACATGCCGCACTCAGAGGATACCATTTTGCATGCCGGAATTTCATAAACCCGTACATTTTCCATACCGCTTTCCTCCCCTTCTGAACTTTGTAATAACCTCATTTTACCAATTGCCCCTATATCAAAGTCAAATCTTAAAAATCGTGGTAATGCAGAGTGCATAAGGATTTGATAAGGTAAGAAGGTGGGGGGATCATTGATGGATAAGTCTATCCGTTTCAGAAGGTCTATACAGCATATTGAGGAGCATTTGCATGACAGCATCCATCTTGAGCAAGCCGCACAAGCCGGGTTCACCTCGCTGATGCAATTGTATCGTGATTTCTATACCTATACGGGGCATTCGGTTAAGGAATACATTCGCAAACGCCGGCTGTCCAGTGCGCTCAGTCTGATTAAATGCTCGCAGCTGCCGCTTGCCGAGATCGCATATTCTTGTGGCTACAGCTCGCAGCAGGCCTTATGCAAAGGCGTGAAATCCGCTACCGCCATGACACCGCTGGAATACCGGAAGAGTGAAGCCTACTATTATTTCCCCAGATTCGACACCGATGCGGTGCGGCAGGTCACCGTTATGCAAGAAACCATTCCCAAGGTCATATGGGCCAAATTCTATCATCCCAAGCTGCAAGGTATTGAGCATCAGGCACTTTGTGCGCTCAGGTCGCTGCTTCCTGAATATAAGGGCAGAATCTTCGGTAAAAACGGACAGCAGGCAGGCAGCCGGTTCTGCTATGAAATCTCTGTGGAATATGATCCTGCGGTGCTGAACAAGCTGAGAAGCAGTGTCTTTGTGGAAGCAAGCGTGCTTCCCGAGTCCAGTCTGACCTTCGCCAAAACCACAGTCAAGGACGATGAGGAAGAGATCGGACTGGCGTGGAACTATCTGTACCATAGCTGGCTGAAGACCAGCATGTTCAACCAGGATAACGAGAGCTACTTTGAAGAATACATACATAAGAATGGAGTCGTGAAGAAGCTTGTGTTATATATGCCTGTGACGAGGCGGAAGGATTACAACAAGATCAGTCTGATGAACTGTGAAAGCATGCTGTTTCTGGTGTCGTCCAGCAAGGGGCTTCATGCAGAGGAAGAGGCTTCCCAAGCGGTAATGAACTATCTTTCGCGGCATAATCCCGGTGCGATAAGAAGGGCTAGACAATTCTATGTCACCAGAACGGGGATGAGCTGCACCTGCGGCATCAGGATCGAACAGGAACTGGAGCTTCCCTTGGATAGCGGGCTTGAGAATCTGCGGCATGAAGAGGGCAGCTACGCTGTTATCGAGAGCGATTGCTGCAGTGACAGCCGGGTATTTGAAGCGCTTTTAGATACATGGATCAATGAAAGCGGATTCAAGAGGGGTTCGCAGCATGTCTTTACTATCTATGAGACAGACGGCACCTTTGAACCGGAAGCGATTAAGACGAAGGTATGGATCAAGCTGGAAAATGTTAAAAACGGATAATACAGAATGTCCGATTCCCGGTACATTGGGGGTAAGAGAGGAGTGCTAGATATGGAGGCTGTCAAAAAACTTTCATTTCAGGAAATGCCTCAAGATTATTCCCCAAACAAGCTGCCTGAAATCATCAAGCTTGCCAGAGCACTTGGCGGGCAGGAGGCGGTTATTTATCAGACTGCGGCGGCCAAGCCTTTTCTGTTTGAAACCAGCCGGCTGATGATCCGCCGTTTTTATCCGGAGGATGCGGCAGGTGTGCATGAGCTGGCGAACAATCGGCAAAATTCAGAGATGAAGAACTTCGATCATCAGTGGCCAACGGATTACAAGGGCTGTAAGGAGGCGACAGATTGGTTCTGTACCCAGGAGAATATGTGGGCAGTATGCCTCAAGCCGGAATATACCCTGATCGGAATGATTGTGTTCAACTCGGTGGACGCGAATAACAGGGTGGATTTGGGCCATGTATGGCATACGGAGTACTGGAACAGCCGATTGGATACAGAGGCGATTTCGCTGATGGTTCAATATGCTTTTGAAGAGCTGGGTGCTGATGGCGTTTACGCCGGAAATCCTTTGGAGTGCGCTCCGCAGATCGCCCCTTTGCAGGAGATTGGCATGGAAATTACGGAGACCCGGCAAGCTTCATTTGTAAATGATGAGTTAGGGAATCCGATTTTTTTTACAGGCTGTAAGATGGAAATTACCCGGGAAAGGTGGAATGCATGATGAACAAGCAAAGAAAGGCGATGCCGGAGCAAGCAGCCGAAGGTTATAGTCCCCTTGTAAAGCCGGCAATCCTCCGAATAGCGGAGGAGAGAAACATGGAAATCCAGGATGAAATTTTTGTTCAGCAAGTCAGTGAGTTCTGCAGCATTGTGGACAGGCCGGAAATGAAGCTTGTGGGCATTGCGCTGCCCATTACCTATGAAAGCCGGGGCTACGGCGGTTTCTATGGCTTTGAGCATGCGAACTGTATTATGAACGATTATTTTTTCACCAAAAAATTGATTGCAGAGGGTGATATGGCCCTGCTCTCCGGCATCATCGGCGGACAAATCCGCAGCAAGGACATTGTCACGGCAAGAACAGAGGTTGGCGGTGACGGCAATTATAAGGTCATTGTGGGCTATGAAATAGGCAGCTTTGAAGCTTTGCCTGATGCTTTGCCGGAATATACGGAGACGGTTACTATACCTGCCTGCCGTTACGCTAAAGTTCTCATTAACGAGACCAAGCAAGCGGACCGGATCGGCTACGGGGAGCGGATGCACGCGGATGAATACTTCATTGGCTCCTTCCGCGAGGATACGGGGTATGTCTACAACCCGGCGGGGTACGGATTTAATACTTACGATGCTTCGGGAGATATTCTCACTAAATATGAGCCGGTGAAGATCCCGTCAAGCAATTCAGAGCGCTACGACTCTTTGCGCCTCAAGCCGGTTGTTCTGCCGGAAATGAAGATTGCCTGCAGCGTAACTCCGCCGGACTCCGAGGAGTTTGTGATTTCCAAGTATTTCGGCGTCCAGGATCAGGTATTTGCCACCGAGGCAGCCAAATACTATTTGCATGATTATTACGGGTTCCCTACGAACAGCGATCAGGAAGGGAAGATCAATTCCTGCTTCGGCACAAGGGTCAGCAGCTTTGAAGGAATTCCCGATTGCGTCGAAAAGCTTACGCTGCCAGGCGGGCTCTATCTGCACATTTCCCAGCTTGAGGTGAACGGAGATAATCCATCCCTTCCGTATGATGCGGCCTTTAACCATCTCGAAGAGCTGTTCTTGTCCTCCCATCCTGAGTACCAGCGCGACTGGAGCAGACATGTCATCGCCCGGTTCCGGCAGGCCAATTGTGCTTCTGTGTTTGTGCCGCTTATGAAGTGAATAGAGTGCAATAAGCGGGATACGCTGCACGTTGAGTGCTGTGTGTGTTTGTGAGAGAATAGTCACAGAGGAATGAAGGATTATTCTCTCTAAACCGCATGGACCTCACAGAGAAGGAAGTGGACAAGCTATGGATTTAGAAATGGTTATGCAGGAGCTTGAAGCTCGCGGTAAGGATCGAACCAAGAAAATATATATGTCGAATGGCGCGCATGAGCCGCTTTTTGGCGTGGCTACAGGAGAAATGAAGCCCATCGCCAAGAAGATCAAGCAAAATCAGCTGCTGGCCGAGCAGCTTTACAACACCGGGAACTACGACGCCATGTATTTTGCCGGCGTAATTGCAGACCCCAAGGCAATGACCGCAGCGGATTTTGAGCGATGGATAGATGCCGCATATTTTTACATGCTGTCCGATTTTGTGGTTGCAGTAACCTTGGCAGAGACAGATATAGCGCAGGATGTTGCCGATAAATGGATCGCATCGGGTGAAGAACTGAGAATGTCAGCGGGCTGGAGTTGCTATTGCTGGCTGCTCGGGAATCGTCCGGACAGCGAATTTTCCGAACCCAAGCTCTCCGGTATGCTTGAACGGGTACAAACAACGATTCATGATTCCCCCGAACGAACCAAATACGCCATGAATAATTTTATATACACAGTGGCGGTATCCTATTTGCCGCTTCATGATAAAGCAGTCGAGATTGCAGAGGCAGTAGGCCCGGTAGAAGTCAAACGGGATAAGAAAAAAAGCAGCTTCCTGAACGCTTCCGAAAATATTCAAAAGGCATTAGCAAGAGGGCAGCTTGGGTTCAAGCGTAAATATGTAAGGTGTTAAGAGTTCGCCATTCTTTTACGGAAAAATGTAACTACCTGCTCAGCTATTCTATCAGGATAAGCAATTCCTTTGGCTTGGCAAATTTCCGCGGCATCCTGTTGGAACAAAGTCATGCACCGCTCTACCGCTGTCTGTAAATCGTGAAAGTCTGCATTGGTAAAATAGCCCTTCAAATGCTGTTGCTTCTCTTCCGGCACACACAGCTTTACTTTGCTCTCCCATGCACCCCAATCCAGCGTGTCGTACCGGCTTAACAGCAGATCAACATGCGAATGGAACAAGATATCCATGTTTTTGATGATTTTGAAGAGATCCTGCCGCTTAAAATATTTAACGAGCATCTCTATATGTAACCAGTAGGTATCCATAGCCCTGACAGGATCGGGGATATCATTATCTGTACGATACCCTTTATCGAGGAACGCCGTGGCTTCTCCGGTTCTGTCAAAAATAAGCTGATCCCTTGTACAGCCCTTGCAATGCTGTCTGCACATCCAATCTTCAGGATAATTCTCGTTAATAATGAAGAAATCGAACTGGTGCAGTTGATCGCCCAGACGAATCACACTGCAATAGTTTTTGAAATGCGCATCATTAAAGCTCTCCCCCCAGAAAACTATAAGCTCATCCGAAGCAGCTGCAAGAACTTTTGGAACATCTGCGGCAAAGGCTTCAAAGTCTTGATCCGCTACGAGAAAAACAGGATCATAATCCGAATACATATCCTCCGTTCCTCTGCTGATCGACCCGTAGTGCCATCCGCCTTTGCAGCGCTGGTCTTTTTTTAATATCTCTACGACTCTGTTAAAGGCTGCTTCTAAATCCTTGTGCATGATATCGCTTCCAATCGTTGTCTGATGCTGTCATATTATCACATTCGTTTCGGGAAAAATTGCTCGTTTTCAACCAGTTGTAATACAATTTCATGCGTGGCTCGTAACAATCAGAAGGATATCCGTCTGTATACGCAGATCGGCTACGAGCTGTACGGGTTCAGATTGACGGTTGGTTATGAATTTCATTAGAAAAAGAAAACAGGCTCTCGCTTATCCAAGCGAGAGCCTGTTTCTTGGAGAATCGGTAGGGAACAAGCCCCCGATTCCATGCTTTCCTGTATCTCAAGCCTCCATCTTCTGCGCCGTGTAGAGCCTGTGATACAGCCCCTTACGTGCCATCAGCTCATCATGCGAGCCGCTCTCGGCAATGCCTTTGTTCGAGACATACATGATGCGGTCACAGTTTTTGACGGTGGACAGCCGGTGCGCGATAATGAACGATGTTCTTCCCTTGAGCAGCTCATTCAGGCCTCTCTGGAGCAAGCGCTCGGTCTTCGCGTCTATGGAAGAGGTCGCTTCGTCCAGGATCAGAATGCGCGGATCGGCCAGGAGTGTTCTGGCGAATGAGATGAGCTGCCGCTGTCCCTGGGACAGCTTGGAGCCGCGCTCGTTGACCTCTGTCAGGTAGCCCTGCTCAAATTCACGGATGAAATCGTCGGCACATACCGCCTTCGCCGCAGCGATGACTTCATCCTCCGTAGCATCCAGTCTGCCGTAACGGATGTTGTCCAGGATCGTGCCGGAGAAAATGAAGCTGTCCTGCAGCATAATTCCCATTTGGCTGCGCAGGGACTTCAACGTAATCTGCGAGATGTCCTGGCCGTCAATCAAAATTTTGCCCCCGGTAAGATTGTAGAAGCGGGAGATCAGATTGACGACGGTTGTTTTGCCTGCGCCTGTTGGTCCTACCAAGGCAACGCTCTCTCCCGCTTTGACATCGAAGGAGATATTCTCCAGGATGTTCAGACCCGGGTCATAGGCGAAGGTCACGTTGTCGAAGGTAACCCGGCCCTGAACGGACGGAAGCTCTCCTGCATCCGGAATATCGCTGACGGTAACCGGCTCATCCAGCGTTTCGAAGATACGCTCAAGGTAGGCAACGGCATTGATAAAGTTGTTGTACAGGTTCGAGAGGTTCAGGATCGGCTGCCAGAAGCGGGCGGCGTAGGTGCTCATAGCCAGAATGACGCCAAACGTTACGTCCTTAGGGTCCAGGGTCAAGAGGCCCACAAGAAAAATCAACGCCGAAACGATGGTAGACAGGTTATCGACCGAAAACGGGATCAGCAGGTTGAAATTCATTGCCCGCATCCATTCCTTGCGGAAATTGCCGGCCAGCCGCGTGAAGATGCCCTCATTGTGCTGTTCACGGGAGAAGATTTGCGTCACGCCAATGCCGCTGATGCTCTCCTGCAAATAGGCGTTCAGGTTGGAGCTCTTGTTGGACACAGCCTGCCAGGCCCGCCGCTGCCGGGTTTTGATAAGCAGCATGATGCCCATGAAGACAGGCAATCCGGCAAGAATGACGAACGAGAGCCGTACATCCACGGCGAACATGAATGCGGCGATAAAGATCAAGTTAACGATTTCGAGAATAAAGTTGATAATCCCGTTGGATAACACATCCGACACCGAGTTGACGTAGTTCACGACCCGGATCAGGATTTTGCCCTGCGGGCGGTCGTCGTAATATTTGAACGGCAGCTCCTGCAAATGCTTGAACAGATCCGTACGGATATCAAAAATAATGTCCTGCCCGACGCTGGTCATGATACGCGAGCGGATGGTAGCCAGAATGACGCTGACCACGATGGTCAGCAGCATCAGCGCTGACCAGCCCAGCAGTGCAAGCTTATCCCTCGCGGGAATGGTGACATCCACCACATGCTGCATAATAAGCGGTGCCGATAATCCAACCGCCGCCGAGATCGCACTGAGCACAAATGCAACGATCATCGGCGTTTTCTTCCGTTTAATATAGACCATTGCCCGTCGGAAGTGCTTGATGTCAAAAGGGGATTCCAGGTTCTCGTCGACGTCGAATTTATTTCTGGCCATGAGCGGTCACCTGCCTTCCAATACCCTCGTTCTGCAGCATAAATACATCGTAGTAATACCCCCGCTGCGCCAGCAGCTCGGCGTGGGTGCCTTCCTCAATCAGCCGTCCGCCGTCAAGGATGAGAATGCGGTCAGCCTCTGCTGTAGTGGATACCCGCTGCGCAATGATAAGCTTCGTGCAGGGATAATCCAGCTCACGCAGGCTTTTCTGAATATGCTCCTCGGTCTCCAGATCCACGGCGGAGGTCGTGTCATCCAGAATCAGGATGGGACGGTGGACCGCCAGGGCGCGAGCGAGCGCAATACGCTGCTTCTGTCCTCCTGACAGGCCGACCCCGCGTTCACCGACAACGGTATCATACCCTTCAGGCATGCGGGAGATGAAATCATGTGCGGCTGCCAGTCCGGCATATTCGACCACATTTTCCTCCGGTAATTCGGGGTCGCCATAGGCGATGTTTCCGTCGATGGTATCGGAGAACAGGAGCACGTCCTGGGTCGCCATACCGATGTTGCCGCGCAGCTCATCCAGCTCCAGCTCCCGAACGTCAACGCCGTCTACCAGCACACGCCCGCCGGATACGTCATAGAAGCGCGGGATCAGGTTGATGAGCGATGTTTTACCTGAACCTGTGGAGCCCATAATGGCAATGGTTTCGCCCGGCTCCACCGTAAAGCTGACATCGTCCAGCACTGTAGCGCTGTCATATTTGAAGCTGACATGCTCAAAGGCAAGGCGGCCTTCATAGCGGCGTTTGGTTACCGGTCTATGCTCGTTGACAATCGAAGGGTGGGCGTAATAAATCTCGACGATCTTGCTTAAGCTGGCAAAGAATCGCTGAATGTCATTGATAATAATTCCGATATTCCGCATAGGGTTGGCTATAGCCCAGACCAGCGAAGAGAAGGCTGCGAATTCGCCAAAGGTGATCCGGCCGTTCATCAGGAACAACCCGCCGGCCAGCATCAGGATGACGTTGAAGGCCTGTGCGAAGGTTTCCAGATAAGGAAAGTAATCGAGCCAGACGAGCGCGGCTTTTTTGTTCGCTGTGGAGTAGTTGACGTTCTTCTCAGTAAATTTCTCAATCTCGAACTCCTCACGCGCGAAAGCCTTGACCACCCGGTTGCCTGAAATATTCTCCTGGGTAGTGGTGTTAAGCTGGGACAGCCGCTCGCGAAGGTCCACATACATGGGACGGACGTGCTTTGCAAATATGTAAGCCACGATAAAAATCAGCGGCGACAGCGTCAGCATCCACAGTGTCAGCCCGGTATCAATGGTGAAGAAATAGATAACGGCGGCAACGAAGATGGTAAAGGATTCGATGATCGTTTTGAAAATCCATGCCATCGAGTGCCGGACCATATCGAGGTCCCCGGTCATTTTGGTCATCAAATCGCCTGTACGGTTATGGTCGTAATACTCTCTGTCTTGTCCCTGAATCTTGTTGTACAGATAAATGCGGATACGGTAGAGCATGTTCTGCGAGGACCATTCATACTGCATAGTTGTAAGATAAGCAAGACCCGTGCGCAGCAGGGAAAATCCGATCATCCCAAGGCAGAGCATGATGAGCAGCCCCCGCTTATCCGTCAGATTCTGCATGGCATTGTCACCAGCAATAAAGGTATCGACAATGCGCTGGCTGAGGTACGGATTCACTATGGTCAGACTTGAGCCAATTACCGATAGACACAGCGCCAAAATATACCGTGCCCGGTTGCCCTCCAGATTCTGCCACAGCCATTTCAATTCAAACATCTGATCACCTGTTTCTGTGTGTTCTTAATTCCCCGAGGTCGCTGCCGCAGCAGCCGTTGCAGCAGCCGCTGCACTTGCAGCCTGCTGCGCAATTACAATATTGGTAATGCTGGTGGAGAGCATCGTGCTCACAACGCCGCTTTTTACCTCATCTACATACTTAAACGCCACTAGCCCGGCCGACAGCAGCAGCAATTCCTGCTTCGTAATGGACCAATTGCCAAAGCCTTTTTTGGTGCGCAAAAATTCGTACGACTCCGAGACATCATTCACGATATTCTCCTTGCTGCCGGGAAGCAGCGACAACACGCCAAGCGAGGAAAGGGTGTATTCTTTGTCCATTCGCAGGCCCCGTTCACGGAAGGCATCGCTTAATGCAAGTACACGGCCGGCAGTTTCAGCGGCTTCTCCTCCAAGAACCAGCACCTGGGTCAGAGCCTGCACACTGTTCCCTGACAGGAACTCGGGCTTCAGCGTTGCATAGAGCTGCTCCATGCGTTCAACACCGCTGTGGACATCAATATCGGAGAGTCCGAGCATGGCGGCAAAAATATAGTCGTCCTGCCCTGTAAGGAAGCGGTGCTTCGACTTCATGCTGTCGTAAAATGCTTTTGCCCGTTCCACAGTCCGCAGATATTGCTCCGGTGCAGCATTAGCAGCAATCTGATAGGCGGCAATGACGAGATAATCCGAGGCTCTGAATTTGACGTCCTTCAACAGATCATACACGGCCATAGTGTTTGTAAGCTGTGTCGACCTGTCGGCTGAAAGAGAGAGCATCGCGGCAATGCTGATTACAGAATTCCCTCTAAACGCAGAGAAGCTTCCGGTATTCTCCTTGATCAGCTCATAGCTCGCCCGAATCGCTTCATCATCGGCAATTTTGTTCTCCGCAGTGTAGAGCAGCGCCGCCAGTCGGTTGACCATTGCATTTTTCCAGACGAAGACCTTTTTAACCCGCTGCGAGTTGTCAGCGAACAATTCAAGCCTGGCTGTATAAGGCTCCTTCAATATAAACACTCCTTAACAAAAATAGAAATTATTTAACATATTAATTATGGATACATTTTCATACTACTACAAAATGCAAAAGTTGCGGACATTCATCTGATTTTCAGAATAGGTCCTTATAATACTTCTATTATATTGCCGAAGCATATGCTTCCGAAGCTAGTTTTGTTTGAAGCAATATCGACGAAGCATCGCTCACAAAACTTTTAGGAGGTTATCCATTGATAAGGGGAACTCAGCGAATATTGTATTTCATGTTTGCTTTTTTTACAGCGCTTTTTATCGCTTCCTCTTTTTTTCTCAGGGCGGAGTATAACTATTTCGCATTCGGCGATAAGCCGGTGCTGGAGAAGCAGCAGCCGGTTCTTTTTATAGCGCTAATTGCAATCGTTCTTGCTCTAAGCTTCGTCCTGTACAGAATGTGCTTGAGGCTTAACAGGTACAGCGCCAAAATCGTGATTCCGGCTACGCTCCTGTTTTCTTTTGCCATTCAAATTGTGATCATCTTCCTGTTCACCAGACTGCCGACGGATGATTCGCAAACGGTGCTGTCACTGGCAATGGATATGCTGTATCGGCAGGATTATTCCTCCTTTCAAACGGGGGGATATCTGCACATGTTCCCTTTCCAATTCTCCATCGTCCTGTACCTAAAAACGCTGCTGCAGTTATTTCCCGATAACTATCTGGTGATCAAGATATTCAACATCCTGTTCACACTCGTTACGACGTTAATGATCTACTTGCTGTATAAGGAGCTCAATTATAAGTCCAAGAGCCATGACTATGGTGTTCTGGTATTTGCCGCAACCTATATTCCGTCCCTGTTCATGAGCAATCTTATTTATAACGATGTAATCGCGACAGCTTTTCTGACCAGCGCTTTATATTTCGCCATCCGGTTCATTCGAACTCAGTCTATGAAGGATATTCTGGCTGCTGCAATTTTACTGGCTATTGGCAATTATTTCAGAAGCATCGGGATGATCTTTCTAATCGCCATTATTCTTAGTCTTGTGTTCAGCTTGCGTACTCTGGGTATCAAAAAGGCTGTCGCTGCTTTGTGCTTAACAGTTCTGCTGTTCAATGTTCCGGGCTGGACCCAGAATGCTGTGTTGCAGGGAACGGGCATCGTAAATGAGCCGGTTAACCGCAATTCCGCACCTGTCTATATGTGGCTGAATATGGGGATCAATCTGGAGACGCTTGGATTCTGGGATAATCAGGAGAGCTATAACATCTATCAAAGAGAAGCGAACTATAACAAGGCGGAAAGTGTGGAGCTGTTCAAGGAATCTATCCGCAATAAAATCTCGGGTGCCACGGTGGGCGAATTAATGGAAATGTACTATAAGAAGCTGGTATGGACCTGGACGGAAGGGACTTATCAGATGGAAAGATACGGCCTTGGCAATGATAGCTCGTCCAGCACCAGGGGAAGAATGGGGTTTGTAATGGACCGCTATATCTATAGCACCTTTGCTTCGGATTTGTTCAAGGGAGATTCGAATTACAGAAGCGGGCTGCTCTGGGTGCTGTATGTGATGAATTTTCTGATGTATTGTTTCATTCTCGTCCGGTTGATTGGCGGCATCAAAGCCAAAAGGTATGAGGAGACTTCACTCATTCTGGTGGTGCTCGGGTTCATCGGGTTCTATCTGCTATGGGAGATCAAATCCCGGTATATTTATCCGGTGTATCCGCTGTTGATCGTGTTGTCCTATATGGGATTTAAAGACGTCTATGATTATATGTTCAGAAAAAGGGGGGCATAAGATGCGGACTAAGAGGGGTTATATCTCTTTGCTGATCGTAGTGCTTGCCTGCTCTATGGTGCTTGTCTCCTGTGATGCCATAACCGCCCAAAAGATCACGGATTCGGACTCCGGCTCCAGGATGAACGGGTTCCCGGGAATGAACGGCGGCAGGAATTTTAACGGGGGAGGCCGTGGCATGGATGGTGGCGGACCCGGCATGAATGGGAGAACACAAAGAAATGGCGGTCAAGGGCAAGGGACGGATGGGGGAACAAGCGGCAGAAGGTGAGCATAAATTACACTTGAATGCTGTATTTCTTCCACTTTCTGATCTTTGCCCGGAAGGTTGTAAAAGGTGCAGCCGAATTGATGTGAATCCATCTGGCCATCGGCCAGTTTTCCTTACTGCCTGTCCATTTGCGGATGCCTTGTGTGAAAAGCTCTTCCTCCGTCAATGTGCCGACCCAGTCTAGCCACTGCCGTTCCGCCTGGCGGAATAAGTCCCGCAGCTCAGAAATGGAATATCCGGCGTATTTCTCGTAAAAAGACTGGTACAGTCCGCCAAGCTGGTTCCATTTATAGCCCGGGGCAGGCATGATCACTTCACGGCCTTCCCGTTCAGCTTCATCCCAGCCCATCACAAGCTGAAGCCAGCCTAGCTGGTAGGCGATAATCTCGGCCGGAGTTTTATCCACCTCGGGTATTCTGGCATCCCGCTGGCTGTTATCTATGTCCTCAAATTCTGCGTCCAGAAGCACATATTTGGCGTGGATACTTTCCATTAAATCTGCTTTGGACGAATACTCATAGCTTGCCATGCGTGCACCTCGTTTTTATTTTAGTTATAGCATGGGGGAGTGACAGCAGTATGTCATGTTTATTGAATATATAATCAGTATATAATTATTTTTACTTTATAAAACGAATTGTGGTATAGTGTGGGTAGAAAAGACGTACAATGCAAAGAGAGCCGTGCGCTAACACGACTCTCGGAGCAATAGCCGCTTTTAAGGGCGGCGGCTTTCGGAATAGTGGTCAAGAAATAGACCGTCTCCTTTGACCAGGGCGGTCTATTTCTTTTTGAGGTAATTCAGCAAAGCAATAATGAACATGCCGAACATGAACATCAAAGACAACGCTTGATAAACCTCCATTGGCCTCACCTCCCTTCCGGGAGATTAGCCGACCGCCCTATTAAGCCTTCCATTGCTGCCAATGATTATATCACGTAGATAGGTAATTTGGATAGATTTGGTTTTCCGGGAGGATGAAAGATGGTAGTCACAATGAAGGAAGTGGCGGAGCGTGCAGGGGTGTCCAAGAGTACGGTTTCGCAGTTTCTGAGCAAAAGATACAACTATATGAGTCTGGATACCAAGCGGAGGATCGAGCAGGCGATTGAGGAGCTGAACTATATTCCCAATGAGGTGGCCCGCAGCCTCAAGCATAAGAAGACGTACATTGTGGGCGTGATTTCTTCCACCATTCTATCGAAATTCACAACAGAAATTGTGCGGGCAATAGAGGATGAATGCCAGCTCAAGGGAATCCAGGTTATAATCTGCAACACCGACGACGATTCGCTCAAGGAAAAAAGTTACGTCCAGTCGATGATCGCGCGGCAGGTGGACGGTCTGATCATTTTCCCGACGGAAGAGAATAAGAAGCTGTATGCTTCCCTTGTGAAGAACAGGTACCCTTTTGTATTTGTTGACCGGAAAATCGACGAGATTAGCGTAGACACGGTGCTGCTGAGTAATGAGAAAGCCAGCGAGCTGGCCGTGGAAACCTTCGTTCAGCATGGTCATACGAACATTGGAATGGTTACATTCCCTTTGGGCAAAAAAACAATCACCACCCGTATTGAGCGGCTGTCCGGCTACCGGAAGACGATGGAGCATTATGGGCTGCCAGTTAATGAAGACTATATCAAAAGCGGCAGGCTGGAGGAGATGCCGGCGCTGCTTGCAGAACTGTTCCACATGGACAATCCCCCCACTGCACTCATCGCCACCAATGATATGATTCTGGAGCAGGTGCTGATCTATGCCAAAAACAACCGCCGGACTATCCCGGAGGATTTCTCCCTGATCGGTATTGATGATGTATCTTTTGCAGCTTTGTATAGTCCGCCGATTACTACGATCTCCCAGCCCACCTTCGAGATGGGGAAGAGAAGCGCCCGGCTTCTGCTGGACAAAATTGACCGGAGGGAACAGGAACAGGAGGAGACGTCCGAAATTATCCGTTTGAATCCGGCCCTTAACCATAGAGAATCTGTACGGCGATTGAATTAAAAAAGAAAGTCATCAGCGGCTTCTGCATCCGGGTTGTATATCGCTGGGGCAGGTGTTAAGCTGTTAATAGTGCATTACTAAATCGATTTAGTGGAGGGATCATTCATGTTTTTTAAAGACCAAGACATTCAAACTGATACCGTCGATAGCAATACCACCCGCAAGGTTCTGGCACACAGCGAACAGCTCATGTATACCAAAGTGATGTTTGCCAAAGCCCAGCAGGGCGAGATTCCACTCCATAAGCATGTTCATGAACAGGTCACCTATGTGCTGAAGGGAAGCTTCCGGTTCATGATCGACAACGGCGAAACCAAGGATGTGCAGATCGTCAAGGAAGGCGACAGCATCCACTTCCCGTCCGATGTGCTGCATGGCTGCATCCCGCTGGAGGATGACGGCATCCTGCTGGATGCTTTTACCCCGGCGCGTGCGGATTTTTTGAAGTAATAAGAAGAGAGTGAACAGGCAAGTGTGAGAAAAACATGCCGAACCGTTTGGTCAGGAGTAGAAGCTGATGAAATGGCCGGCGTGTTTTTTATTTTCCAGCAGGGTGGATCATATGATAGATTAGGTGGCAGAAGGGGGGATGTGTATGTTTGTAATTGAGGTGAGAGAGGAAAGGCGGAGTTGGATCTCGGGTATTTTTGAAGATGAAGTGGAAGCTGATGTCTATATGAGGCAGATCCCTTCCGAATTGAGCTCAATCCAACGCAAGGTTCCTCTTCATGAAATCCAATATCCTTTTTATATGATTGAGAATTAAAGAATTTTTAGATGGCCTGAGGCTGGTTGAGGATGAGGACTGGGTCTATTTTAATTTGTACTACATCACTGGAGACTTCAAACCTAGCATTCCAGGAACCGATTACATGGGGATTATTAAGCATCTTCATATTGATAACCGTTTTATGCAACACTACAAAACCTTTGGAAAAGACATATTAATAAGAAACAATATGGCTTAGGGCGAAATGCAGCGGCCAAAGCACACGCTCAGGCAAAACTTCCAGCCTAAGGAGACATCTATATGGACCAACAAGAAGCATGGAAACAACCTGCTGAAGACCCTTCCGCACCCCGCGAAATTTCAATCAGAGCAATGATTGCAGAAGATCAAATTCGCAGGATGGACATTGAGGATTCTTTTACCGTGGATTCGGTGCTTGTCCTGTCATTCAAGGAGAATCAGTTCAGCTATACAGTAAAAGACATTCCAAGCTATGAGAAGCGATATATGGAGGATCGCAGTGAACCTGAAGACACAACTGACTATTCGGGATATATCAACAGCCCGGATCAAGCGGTTTATTTGGCATTTGCGAAGCAGCAGGCCGTAGGTTATATCATGTTAAAGAAAAATTGGAACAATTATGCGCTTATCGAAATGATCCAGGTGGATAAAAGGTTCAGAAGGCACAGGGTTGGCAGTCAATTGATGGAGCAGGCCAAGCGCTGGGCACTGGAGCGGGGGTTGCCCGGAATTATGCTGGAGACGCAGAGCAACAACGTTAGGGCCTGCAGGTTCTATGAGAAATGCGGGTTTGTGATAGGCGGTTTTGATCTCTGTGTGTATCGAGGGATTCAAGAGGTTAGTGAAGAGGTTGCGGTGTACTGGTATCTGTATTTTGAATAATGATATGCAGCTTCAGGAATTGTTCTCCAACTTTTCCTAGTGACACGGAGTTCCTGTAACCACGGTTCACCCTGGAACTTTATAAAAGTAAGTGAGAAAATCCAGGTAAAAGCTTTAATTTAGCAAATTGAAATGTATGCGCTTACTTACTATAATTTGCTATATATAGTATTTGACAATGAAAGGGAGGGATTCATAGAAGGTAATATTCAAGTGGTATGTAGGTAAGCAGTGAGAAACAAAAAAATTTAGGAGGTTGGATATGTTTAAGGTGAACAAGAAAATCATGACGTTAGTTATTGCAGCTTCAATGAGTTGTTTAAGCTTGTTTGCGGCAACTGCAAATGCAGCGACAGACTACTGGCAAAATTGGACCGATGGTGGAGGCACAGTAAATGCTGTCAACGGATCTGGTGGAAACTACAGTGTTAACTGGTCGAATACCGGGAATTTTGTTGTCGGAAAAGGCTGGACTACCGGATCACCAACCAGAACAATCAACTATAATGCTGGCGTCTGGGCGCCTTCGGGCAATGGGTATTTGACTCTCTACGGGTGGACGAGGAACTCACTCATTGAGTATTACGTCGTTGATAGTTGGGGCACTTATAGACCTACTGGAACGTATAAAGGCAACGTGACCAGTGATGGAGGCACATATGACATTTATACGACTACACGATACAACGCACCTTCCATTGACGGCACACAAACTTTCACCCAGTTCTGGAGTGTAAGGCAGTCGAAGAGAGCGACCGGGAGCAACGCCGCTATCACTTTTAGCAACCACGTTAACGCATGGGCTAGTAAAGGAATGAATCTGGGGAGTAGCTGGGCTTACCAGGTGTTAGCGACAGAGGGATACCAAAGCAGTGGAAGCTCTAACGTAACGGTGTGGTAACCGGTGACTTAACCACTTGATATTTGCTAAGGCTGCCCGGTCTCACAGCCGGCGGCCTTATTTATTCCAAGAAACGATACAACCTACATACTACTTGAATTGGCCTATAGCTTGTACTATCAGTTTTAAGGAGATATATCAATGAGAAAGCTATTTGTTTTCCTTTTAGTGGCAATTACGGTTGTTGTCAGCGCATGTTCGCAAGAAAAGGCTAACAGCGTGCAAGAAAATCCTGATAGCTTGCAAGAAAAGTCTGAACCCTTTGTATTCGTCAAAGGCGGGGCTTTTATAAACACAAAGTCCAACTACTATGGAAAAGGTGTAACCTTAGCAAATTTCTATATCGCCAAATACGAGGTAACTCAAAAAGAGTGGGTTGAGGTGATGGGAAGTAACCCCTCAGAATTCAAAGGCGACAATTTGCCGGTAGAAAGGGTAAGTTGGTATGACGTTGTTGAGTATTGTAATGAAAGGAGCATAAAAGAGGGCTTAAAGCCTTATTACAATATAAATAAGATCAGAATAGACCCGAATAATAAGAGTGAATACGATAATTTAAAATGGACAGTAACGATCAATGAGGGAGCTAATGGTTACCGATTGCCGACGGAGGCGGAGTGGGAATATGCTGCGGGCGGAGGTCAGATGAGCAAGAGTTACACCTACAGCGGAAGCAATAATGCAGATGAAGTAGCATGGTATTGGAAAAATGCTGGAGATAAATACTTATCAGGAGAATGGAACTGGCCTATTATAGAAAACAACCATAATAAAACAAAACCTGCCGGTGACAAGAAGCCCAACGAGTTAGGACTTTACGATATGTCAGGCAATGTAAGAGAGTGGTGCTGGAACTGGTACGGAGACTTGGATAGTAACAGCGGCTCCTTACGGGTTCTGAAGGGCGGCGGTTGGATGGGCGACGTCAGCAGCAGCGAGTTGTCTTATCGGGGCAAGTTCGAGGCGAATGGCCAGGGTCCTGACCAAGGTTTTCGTGTGTGCCGGGGCGAGTAAGTATTGAACAAAAATGTATAACGTCTTTCCTTAAGCAGCGCTTCTCCAACTCCCGGAGCAGCGCTGCTTTGCTATGTCAAGGGCTGGGCAATTCAGGATTGACCTGTCTATAGCTTCATAGTTTATCTTTGCAGATGAACAATCTTATTACCGGGAGGTCTACATGAATAAAATTAATATCAATCGAAATCTGTTTCTATTATTATCAGGTCAGCTTATTTCGCAAATGGGAGATAAATTCTATTCCCTTGCGCTTGCCTATTGGGTTCTGCAGACTACGCATTCTCCATCGCTGACGGGCCTGATGCTGTTTTTCTCTATGGCCCCCGCAATCGTAACCGGATTGCTGTCCGGGGGGATTATTGATTTTTTGAACAGAAAAAAACTAATGGTTACTATTGATATTATCAGGGGGCTGGTTGTCTTCATGTTAGTCATCGCCTATGAAGCAGGTGTGCTTAATGTGGCGATCATCCTTACTGCTCAGGTCATTCTATCCATCTGCTCTGCATTTTTTGATCCTACAGTTCAGGCGGTCATTCCGCAGATCGTCAAGGAAGATGAATTGATCAGCGCCAATGCCAAAAGCCAGTTTGTTGGCGGTGTTGCCCTGGTCGCAGGCCCATTGCTAGGCGGTATGTGTGCAGCTTTGCTTGTGCTTGAGCCTGCTTCAAAAGCAAAGCCTGGAAACAAAAAAATCAGGGAAAATATCCTGGATGGCTATAAATACATCTTCAAAAATAGGAGTATAATTTTAATTGTGAGCGTTATTGCTATTTTGCACTTTTTTGTAGGCTCCGTTCAGGTGATCATCCCCGTATTTGCAGTGACTTTGAAGGGAGATGGTGCACAAAATCTCGGAATTCTTGAGTCCTTTTACGGGGCAGGGGTTATTCTTACAGGGGTAGTGCTAAGCTTGAAGAGCATAAATAAACATGAACACAAATTTATGTACGGTGGCATCTGCTTTATCGGTCTGGTCTATACGTTATTTGGTATTGTAAGTCGTTCGGGTGTAAATCATGTTCTCCCCTATTTTTTCATATTTTGCGCAATGAGCGCTGCAGTTGTTGTCATCAGCACCTGTTATCGCGCTATTCTGCAGAAAAAGGTTGAGAACGAAATGGCGGGAAGGGTCTTCGGCATTATTGGTTCTATTGGTAATTTCACTTATCCGGCTGCAATGCTTCTGTTCGGCATCTGGTTGGAGCGGTTCAATTATGGCCTGTTGTTGATGTTCTGTGGAACGATCATTATTATTCTGGGTTTCGGGTTACTCATGCTCGACAGACGGAGTACTACGGGTTCTGTTAGGGCATTTACTTTTATCAAGAAAAGATGAGGTGAGGTGTGCATGACAGTATCTGTGAGCAAAGTTGCAGCCCAATTCGGAATTTCCAGGAGTACGTTATTGTACTACGACTCTATAAATTTACTCAAACCATCCGCAAGGAATATGGCGGGGTATCGGTTGTATAGCGATGCAGATATGGAACGATTACGCAGAATTTTACTGTTCCGGGACGCAGGAGTGCCTCTGGGCGACATTTCTAATCTTTTAGCTGCCGAGAACCTGGAGGTCACATCATTGCTTTTGAAGAGGATGGGTGAGCTGAACCAGGAAATAGATGCCATCAAACAACAACAGGCTGTAATCATAAAATTATTAGAACATAGTGTTCTCTATAAAAATTTAAAGCATCTTGATGAAAGCACGTGGCTCACCATATTGAATTTGGCCGGGATAAGCAGGGGAACGTCAGATGAATGGCATTCTGAATTTGAAAGGCATTCCCCCTTGCAGCATCAATATTTTCTGGAACTGCTAGGATTCAGTGAAGAAGAGATCCATCATCAAAGAGAGTATTATGAAGGGTTGAATCAATCTCGTGCTTCACTCTTCCCCAAACCGTAAACGGCTACGCTGTCCAGTCAAGGATGGCATAGCCGTTTTATGCTTTTACAAGCCGGCCTACCGGGTAAGCTCAATAAACTTGCTGGCCGCACTCGTCAGCGGCATATTGCGCATGGTCATCATGCCGACCTGGGCAGGGGGAAGCTGCACGTCCAGCTTAATTTCGAAAAGGGAGCCTTCTTCCAGCTCCTTGGATACAAATTCCCGGGTGACGAAGGAGATGCCGAGTCCTTTGCGGGCAAATTCGATCAGCAGGCCAACGCTACCGACCTCGAATGCGGGCTTCAGCTCATAGCCATAGTCACGGAATAAGTCCGTGATCGCCATACGGGCGCGGCTGCTGCGGGAGAACAGGGTGATAGGATACTGGAGCAGCTCCTTGATGGACAGCACCTTTTGGCTAAGCTCAGCAAAGTGGCTGCCTGCAATGAAGCAGTCCTGAAGCTGCAGCCCCTGCCGCACTTCAAGCTGGGGATCGGCGATAGGTATGCGCACTACACCCAGGTCGACTTGCCCTTCTTTTAAATAGGAAATGACTTCCGGGGTGGTTCCGTGGATCAGATGCAGCCGGATGCCGGGATACTTCTGATGAAAGATTTCAATAAAGGGCAGCAGGTAATGCTTGAACAAGGAGTCACTGCCGCCAATCCGCAGCTCGCCGTTGTCGAGATTTTTCAGCTCGGCCATTTTTTTCTCCGCTTGGGTAATCAGGATATGGGACTGCTCAATATAGGAGTATAGTGTGGCGCCTTCCGGTGTCAGATCGACGCCTTTGGAATTCCGGGTAAACAGAGTGAGGCCAAAGCTGTCCTCAAGCTGCTTGATGGCATGGCTGACGCTCGGCTGGGTGATATACAGGGATTTGGCGGCTTGGGTCAGGCTCCCGGTCTTAGCAGCCCAATAAAAAACCTTATACAGCTCAAAGTTGTTCATAGACATGGTCTATAGCTCCTGTAAAATATATTAATTACATGTATGGGTCGTATTTGTATTATAGTGTAACCAGGAAAGATAAACCAGAGTAAAAGGAGAATGGAGATGGAGGCAACTACGTTTGTTTTGTTTGGGGCGACAGGAGATTTGGCCCGAAGAAAAATCTATCCTGCGCTGTATAATCTGTATCTCGACCACAAGCTGCACCATTCATTCTCTGTGGTGGGTCTTGGCCGAAGAGAGCTGGCTGATGAAGTTTTTCAGGCCATGGTTGAGCAGTCGCTTCGGGACTTTTCCCGGCGTGAAGTGGACGGCCCTGAGTCTGTAAGCAGCTTCCTGAAGGCCTTTAGATATCATGTGCTGGATGTAGGGCACAAAGAGGACTATCTCAAGCTTTTGCAGGGAATTGAACAGCAGGAAAAGGGTATGGGCAGTTCGCCTAACCGGATGTTTTATTTGTCCGTCGGCCCTGAGTTTTTTGAGACGATTGCCTTGAACATTAAGGAGAGCGGGCTGGGTGCGGCCAAAGGCTGGAAGCGTCTGGTGATAGAGAAGCCCTTCGGGCATGATCTGCAGTCTGCGCAGGAGCTGAATCTCAAGCTGAGCGAAGCTTTTACCGAGGATGAAATTTTCCGCATCGACCATTACCTTGGCAAACCGATGGTGCAGGAGCTGGATGTGTTCCAGCAGACGAATCCGGTGCTTCATGCGCTGTGGAACAACCGCTACATCGCCAATGTGCAGATTACCGCAGGCGAAACGGTGGGTGTGGAAGAAAGAGCGGGCTATTACGATCATGTAGGTGCGCTCCGGGACATGTTCCAGAACCATATGCTGCAGCTCCTGATGATGCTGGCGATCCGGCTGCCGAAGGACAGTACCGCTGATGAGGTGCGCTTCAAAAAGAAAGAGGTTATGGAAGCTCTTGTGCCGCTGAAGGAAGCAGATGTTAAGTTCAACGTGATCCGGGGGCAATACGCCGCAGGCGCCATTCAAGGCAAGCCGGTCATTGGGTATACCTCTGAGCCAGGCATTGCCGAAGGATCACTTAATGATACATTTATTGCAGCCAGATTGCAGATTGATGATCCTTTTTGGAAGGACGTTCCTTTCTATATCCGAACCGGGAAAAGAATGAAGGAGAAATCGACGCGGATTGTCATCGAGTTCAAAGAGCCGATTAAGATGAACTCTTCAACCACCGAGGATGATATCCCTAATCTGCTGGTGTTCGAGATCAGCCCGAATGAAGGTATCACCCTGCAGCTCAAGGCGAGAGATCCTAAGCACAAAGGAAAATTCAAAGCGATGCACATTGATTTTCATACCAGCCATATTGATGTGCCGGAAGCCTATGAGAACCTGATCTATGACGCGCTGAATGGAGATCCGTCGTTCTTCGCGCACTGGAATGAAGTGGAGCTGTCCTGGAAATGGGTGCAGCCGATCTTGGATACTTTTGCGAAGAATTCGGTTCCTCTGTATCATTATGCTGCGGGTACGTTCGGTCCTGCCGAATCGGATCAATTGCTTGCGAGAGACGGGAATCACTGGTGGTTTGACTCTGCAATTGATGAAGAAAGCGAACTGCTGCTGCCTGATGCTTCAAATTTTTAATATAGCAATTAATTCAACTAAAAATGGAGGATTACGATTATGAAATTTTTTATCGACACCGCAAATGTAGAGGATATTAAAAAAGCATACCAGATTGGCGTATTGTCCGGGGTTACAACCAACCCTTCCCTAGTAGCCAAAGAAGGCGTGAAATTCGAGGACCGCATTGCGGAAATTCTGCGTACCGTTCCTGAAGTGGAATCCGTATCCGCCGAGGTTACACCGGATGCCGTTACCGCTGAAGAGATGATTGCACAGGCGAACGAGCTGATCAAGATCAATAACAATGATAAGAACATTACCATTAAGCTCCCAATGACGCTTGCGGGTCTTGAAGCCTGCCGTTACCTCTCTAAAAAAGGTGTAAAAACCAACGTAACGCTGATCTTCACCGTGAACCAGGCGCTGCTCGCTGCCCGTGCAGGAGCTACCTATGTATCGCCGTTCCTGGGCCGTCTCGATGATATTTCGGAGGATGGTGTGCAGCTTATCGTGAAGGTTGCCGAGCTGTTCCGCATTCATAACCTGGACGCGCAGATTATCGCCGCTTCGGTCCGTCACCCGGACCACGTAACCCGCGTAGCTATGGCTGGCGCGCACATTGCCACCATTCCGTTCAGCGTGATCGAGCAAATCTCCAAGCACCCATTGACTGAACAAGGGCTGGAGAAATTCGCTGCCGACTGGAAGAAGGCACCGCAGGTTTAATACGGTTAATTCACCACATATCAATGGGAGGTTATTGAGGATGGGTAAACAGCAGATTGGCGTGGTCGGCTTAGCCGTCATGGGTAAGAATCTGGCCTTGAATATGGAAAGCAAAGGGTTCTCGGTGGCCTTGTACAACCGTTCTTCGGAGAAGACGGATGAGCTGCTTGCAGAAGCAGCAGGCAAAAACTTCAAAGGCGCTTACAGCATTGAAGAATTCGTACAGTCCCTGGAAACGCCGCGCAAAATCATGATTATGGTCAAAGCCGGCAAGCCGACAGATGATACCATTCAGCAGCTTGTGCCTTACCTGTCGCCAGGGGATATCCTGATCGACGGCGGGAACGCCTTTTTCCCGGATACGCAAAGACGGAACAAGGAGCTGCAGGCTCAAGGCTTCCGCTTTATCGGTGCAGGGGTATCGGGCGGTGAAGAAGGCGCACTGAAAGGTCCGGCTATTATGCCGGGCGGGCAGAAGGATGCCTATGAGCTGGTGGAGCCAATTCTGACAGCCATTTCGGCCAAAGTAAACGGTGATCCTTGCTCGACTTACATTGGTGAAGACGGTGCCGGACACTACGTCAAAATGGTCCACAACGGCATCGAATACGGCGATATGCAGCTCATTGGCGAAGCGTATCAACTGCTGAGGGATGTGCTGGGCCTTACCACCGGGGAATTGCATGAGATTTTCTCGGAATGGAACCGTGGCGAGCTGAACAGCTATTTGATCGAGATTACAGCGGATATTTTCGCCAAGGCAGACCCGGATACAGGCAAGCCGATGGTCGATGTGATCCTGGATTCCGCCGGACAAAAGGGAACAGGCAAATGGACGAGCCAAAATGCCCTCGATCTGGGCGTTCCCCTCTCAATCATTACCGAATCCGTATTTGCGCGTTTCATCTCCGCGATGAAGGAAGAGCGCGTAGCTGCAAGCAAGCGCCTGCAGGGTCCTGCGGCAAAGAGCTTTGACGGCGATGCCAAAGAATTCATTGAAGCGGTCCGCAAAGCGCTGTATGCCAGCAAAATCGCTTCCTACGCCCAGGGCTTTGCCCAGATGCGGGTAGCTTCGGATGAATATAACTGGAACCTCAATTATGGCAGCATTGCGATGATCTTCCGCGGGGGCTGCATTATCCGCGCAGGTTTCCTGCAGAACATCAAGGATGCCTATGACCGCGATCCAGAGCTCAAAAACCTGTTCCTGGACGAGTACTTCAGCAGCGTGGTTCATAACTATCAGGAAGCCTGGAGAGAGGTTGTAGCGGTTGCAGTGAAAAGAGGCATTCCGGTTCCGGCGTTTGCCTCCGCACTGGCCTATTACGACAGCTACCGTTCCGAACGGCTTCCGGCTAACCTGCTGCAGGCGCAAAGAGACTACTTTGGAGCGCATACCTTTGAGCGTGTGGATCAGCCAGGCAGCTTCCATTTTCAATGGATGGACAATAAGTAATAACGGAACCAGCGTTTTCTATTGATCACAATGAAGATAGAAGTCCGGGTGTAAAGCCCCGGGCTTTTTTCTTTTTCAGAACAATCCATTAACAAATCATCCTGTCCGATGCTTTATAATGAAGGAGAACGTTTGAGGATTTCAGCCGGAGGGAACGATAAGAGCAGAGCTTGAATCTACCAAAGAATATTCAGGAGGGACCTGTCATGCCAAAGATTGTTACGAATTTATGGTTTGATACCGAGGCGGAAGAAGCGGCGAAATTGTACACCTCCATATTCAAAAATTCAAAAATCATCAATACGTCATATTTCGGCGAAGGCGGCAGGCGGCCAGCGGGGATGGTGATGACAGTAACGTTTGAACTAGACGGGCAGATGTTCACTGCACTGAACGGCGGTCCGGAATTCACCTTCTCAGAGGCAATTTCTCTGCTCGTCAACTGTGAGGGGCAGGAGGAAGTGGATGAGCTGTGGGAGAAGCTGTCCGAAGGCGGCTCGGAAGGGCCGTGCGGGTGGCTGAAGGATAAATACGGCTTATCGTGGCAGATTTTTCCGACCATTCTGGGGAAGCTGCTGAATGATCCTGACCCTGTAAAAGCGCAAAGAGTCACGCAGGCTATGCTGCAAATGGGCAAGCTGGATATTGCTGCTCTGAAGCGGGCGCATAGCGGGGAATAGGATGAGCTGATACTTAATTGTTGATGCAAAGGATGCGCGCGATACGCATTCTTTTTTTTGTATTTTTTTGGATGGGGACGATCTCTCCCGCTCTATTGTGTTTCTATGTGAATTAACTTACAATTTTGTAGGGTAATCCTGCAATGCGTTAATGACATAACACGAGACACATACGAAGGGGAGCATTCTTTTGGAGGCAAAGCAACTGACTAGAAGCCTTAAGACACGGCATGTTGAACTGATTGCGCTTGGCGGTACGATTGGGGTAGGGTTATTTATGGGGTCGGCAAGCACGATCAAATGGGCGGGGCCTTCGGTGCTGCTGGCCTATTTGCTGGCAGGAATCATTATGTTTTTTGTCATGCGGATGATGGGTGAAATGTTGATTGTGGAACCGGTTACCGGCTCCTTCGCCACGTTCGCCCACAAGTATATTCATCCCCTGGCCGGCTTCCTGACGGCTTGGAGCTATTGGTTCCTGTGGGTTACAGTGGGGATGGCGGAGGTCACCGCAATTGGAATCTATGTAGGCTACTGGTTCCCGGATATTCCGCAATGGCTCCCGGCTTTGGCAGGTGTAGGGATTATTGCCGCAGCCAATCTGGCCGCAGTGAAGTTCTATGGGGAGCTTGAATTCTGGTTCGCCATAATCAAGGTCGTTGCGATTTCGGTGCTGCTGGTTGTGGGAACAGGGATGATCTTTTTTGGTCTCGGGAATGGAGGACATCCGATTGGCCTTTCGAACCTTTACAGTCATGGCGGATTTTTTGCGGGGGGCCTTAAAGGCTTTCTGTTTGCGCTTTGTATTGTAACTGCGGCCTATCAGGGAGTAGAAATGATAGGGATTACTGCCGGAGAAGCTGAGAATCCGAAGCATACACTGAAAAAAGCGATCAAAAATATCATCTGGCGTATTCTGATTTTTTATGCAGGCGCGATCTTTGTGATTGTCACGATCTACCCTTGGGATCAGGTGGGGGAAATCGGCAGTCCGTTTGTGATGACCTTTGCCAAGGTAGGTATTGTGGCCGCTGCAGGGATTATTAATTTCGTGGTTCTGACCGCAGCTATGTCAGGCTGTAACAGCGGAATCTACAGTGCAGGGCGGATGCTGTATACTCTGGCGAAGAATGGACAGGCCCCGAAATTTTTCGGCAAAGTCTCGAAGGGCGGTGTTCCCCGGAACAGCCTTATTACGACAATAGCCCTCCTGCTTGTGGGGGTGCTGCTCAACTATCTTATGCCGGACTCCAAGCTGTTTCTGTACATTTACAGTGCCAGCATTCTTCCCGGAATGGTGCCGTGGTTTGCCTTGGCAATCAGCCAGTTCAAGTTCCGGGCCAAATGGAAAGAGGAGCTCAGTACACATCCCTTCAAGTCTATGTTCTTCCCGGTCAGCAACTATATCACGATTGTGTTCCTCCTGCTGGTGCTGATTGGCATGTGGTTCAACCCGGATACCCGTACCTCTCTGATTGTCGGAGCAGCCTTCATCCTGCTTGTCTTCATAGGATATTATGTCTTTGGAATGGGCAAAAGCGGGCGCTTGGAAGAGATAGAGAAGGACTAGCCAAAGAATGAACCGCTAGATTTAGTACAATATACCAGATTAGGGACGCGAGCGATTCGTGTCCCTTTTTATTGCGCTATGATTCTATACCCGCTGCACGAAGGTGCTGTATAATTTAGGCATTATAGTTAGTGAATCCGAAGGAGGTACGATGATGATCAGAGCAACAGAAGACAATGAATATGTTGAATTAACAAGCCCGACCCTGCTGCCCAAGGCTTCGGGGTTTCTGTGGAATGAGAAGATGATGATCCACGTGAACTGCCGGGGTTATGCGGTAGCCCAGTTTATGCAGCCGGAGCCTTCGAAATACTCCTATGCCCCCAACCTGGAAGCAAAGACATTTATGCAGCCGGAGCAGCCTTATTATGCGCATCATCCTGGCCGTTTTGTCTATGTGAAGGACGAGGAGAACGGTGAGATTTTCTCTGCGCCTTATGAGCCTGTACGCGTGCATCCCGATAAATATACATTTGCCGTAGGGAAGCATAATATCGTTTGGAGGATTGAACACCACGATATTGCTATCGAAATGACCTTGAGTCTGCCCAAAGACGATGCCCTGGAGCTATGGCGGGTGAAGGTGAAGAATCTCGCAGACCGGAAGCGGAAGCTCAGCATTTATCCTTATTTTACTGTAGGCTACATGTCGTGGATGAATCAGTCCGCAGAGTACAGTGAAGATTTACAGGCGATGGTTTGCTCCGCAATTACGCCTTACCAGAAATATCAGGACTATGCGAAGATCAAGCTGCTGAAGGATAAGACCTTCCTGCTTGCAGAGCAGAAGCCGCGAAGCTGGGAGGCCAGTCAGGAAGCCTTTGAAGGAGAAGGCGGGCTTGCTATGCCATCCGCGATTCAGCAGGAAATACTGTCCCAAGGGGATGCCCGGTATGAGATGCCGCTGTGTGTCCTGCAATACAGCCCTGAGCTGGAGCCTGGAGAAGAGAAGGAGTACCGCTTTATTTTCGGACCGGCTAAAAATGAAGCTGAGATCACGCATATCCGCCAGCATTATTTTCAGAATAGAGCGTCCAGTGGTGAGGATGGTTTTGCTGTAGCTGAGAAAGAATACGGGGAGTACATACGGGAGGGTCGGGGCTGTATTGAGATCAAGACCCCTGACGCGGATCTGGACAACTTCGTGAATCACTGGCTGCCCCGGCAAATGTACTATCATGGGCAGACCAACCGTCTGACAACAGACCCGCAGACCCGCAATTACCTGCAGGATAATATGGGTATGAGCTATATCAAGCCGCAGATGGCGAGAAATGCTTTTCTCACGGCGTTAAGCCAGCAAAATGCAAGCGGTGCTATGCCGGACGGCATTATTCTCCATGAAGCGGCCGAGCTGAAATATATCAATCAGGTTCCGCATATGGACCATTGTGTCTGGCTGCCGATCTGCTTAAGTACTTACCTGGACGAAACGAATGATTATACCGTCCTGGATGAGGTGGTTCCTTTTGCCGGAGGAGGGGAAACGGGGACGGTCTTTGAGCACATTAACCGGGCGATGCACTGGCTGATGGACGCAACGGATGAGCGGGGCTTGAATTATATTGATCAGGGCGACTGGTGCGATCCGATGAACATGGTGGGCTACAAAGGAAAAGGCGTGTCCGGCTGGCTCACGATGGCTTCGGCTTACGCTTTTCTGATCTGGTCGGACATCTGTGGCACAAGCGGACGGCAGGAACTGCGCGAGGAATTTGCCATAGCGGCGGACAAGACGAACGCAGTCATTAATCAGTACTTATGGGATGGCAACTGGTACGCCCGAGGGATTACAGATGATAATGTGGTGTTTGGTATCAGCACGGATACGGAGGGGCGGATCTTCATTAACCCTCAGGGCTGGGCCTTGCTGTGCGGGGCCGCGGATGCATCGCGGCAGCAGAAGCTGATGCAGGCGGTTAAGGAGCAGCTCGAAACCCCTTATGGTCTGGAAAAGCTGGCACCATCCTACACCGCGATGCGCGAGGATGTGGGACGCGTGACGCAGAAGCATCCGGGAACCGCCGAGAACGGTGCGGTATATAATCATGCGGCGGCCTTTTATATCTATGCGCTTTACGCTGTGGGCGAGCCGGATGATGCCTACCGCCTGCTGCGGAAAATGCTCCCCGGACCAGACCTTGAGGACCTGGTCAGACGCGGCCAATTGCCTGTGTTCATCCCCAACTATTATCGCGGGGCCTACAGACAATTTCCGCGTACCGCCGGGCGCTCCAGCCATTTGTTCAACACAGGGACGGTTCCGTGGGTCTACCGCTGCCTGATTGACGGCCTGTTCGGCGTACAGGGGAATGCGGCGGGAATCCGCATTCAGCCGCAGCTTCCAGCACACTGGCAAGAGGCTGCGGTCAGACGTACCTTTAGAGGGGCGGAGCTGCATATTGAAATGAAGCGCGAACCCGGCGTCACCGCTGCAGAAGTATATGTGGACGGCAACCATATCGTAGATGGAAGAGTCACAGATTTGGAGGCGGGCAGGGAGTATAAGGTGCTGGTCAAGCTGCCGCTAGTGAATAGATAAATAGTACATCCCTGCTTGTTCTCTGCCGGAGATAAGCGGGGATTTTTTCTCCGAAGAATAAGCTGGCGGCTTCGAAAAGCCGATAATAATAGGGAGCCAAAGAAAAACTCCATGAAGGGAATTACCACAGCTTGAAGACGACGATCAGAGCAGCCTTTTCCAAAGCAATACCGTTTATCTTAATTGCTGCGGCCTACTTTTTTTATACAAAAACGAAATCAATGACAAGCCAGCAGTTAGAGGTTATCCAAATTTCTCCGTATGTTATTGCCTTTGTGGGGGCTGTGCTGTCCTGGAAGTTTAACCGGAGCCGAGAATTTTATATCCTGATTATCCTTACCATGAGTCTAGCGTTAATTAATGATCTGCCGGAATTCTACGGTACAGCATTGCGGACTGAGGACATTTATACCGTCGTTTGTCTGGTAATTCCTCTGAACATCGCACTGTTCTCCTTTTTCAAGGAAAGGGGCATTTTGAGTTTATGGGGGATGCTTCGATTAGGTGTGATACTCGCGCAATTCTTGCTTTTCGCTTGGCAGATGAAGTCAGGAGCAAGAGAACTCTTCAATCTGTTGAATAAAGA
The DNA here is from genome assembly GCF_054483875.1 of Paenibacillus sp. BAC0078. Classification (NCBI taxonomy): domain Bacteria; kingdom Bacillati; phylum Bacillota; class Bacilli; order Caryophanales; family Paenibacillaceae; genus Paenibacillus; species Paenibacillus sp. BAC0078. The sequence goes on along the minus strand of NZ_JBTLRW010000021.1, from coordinate 49,312 downwards.
CCTAGTGCCTGTAAATCTTTACTCTATGACTCCGATGTCCCAATTGCCGATCATCGTCTTTTTGGTTGCTTTTATTATCCTTATCGCCAGGGCAATCATATACGGATCCTCTTCACAGGATATTTCCTTTACCGGTGTTCTGCTTGCATTGTTTTTTGTACTGCATAATAATAACAGTCCCGTGATGTATGCCATCTTCTTCGGGGCTTCGGTAATTATTCTGATCACTTCAATTATTCAGGATTCATATTCGATGGCTTTTTCGGATGAGCTTACCGGTCTCCCATCACGGCGGGCGCTCAAGCAGGATATGATGAAGCTGGGCTTTAACTACGTGATTGCAATGCTGGACATTGATTTTTTCAAAAAATTCAACGATACCTATGGACATGATACGGGAGATGAAGTACTCAAGCTGGTTGCTTCCACCATCAAGGACGTTACGGGCGGGGGAAGAGCGTTCCGCTACGGCGGAGAGGAATTCACGATTCTTTTTCCGGGAAAAAGCATTAATGACGTCCTTCCCCATCTCGAAGAGCTGCGGGAAAAGATATCTAAACGTCCCTTTACCATACGCGGGAAAAGCAGATCCAAAGGCAAATCCCGAAAAAGCTCCCAAAGCTCAAGGTCCACAAAACAAATATACATAACCGTAAGCATCGGCGTCTCGCAAAAAAATGAAAAGAACAAAACGACGGATAGTGTGATGAAGTCTGCGGACAAGGCTTTATACCGTGCAAAGAAAAAAGGCAGGAACTGTGTTAGTAAATAGGGGGCTCTGAACTGCTTGCTAATGATGATTGAAGCGGGGAGTGGCATGCCTTAGCAGCAGATTGACCGGTAGTTTGGTATGAATATACGGTATACTGAATAAGAGTAAATGGAGAGTAACAAAAGAAAAGCGGGCAGTTCAAAGAGGAAATCTTTGTGACTGTTCGTTTTTTTATGTTGTATTAAAATCCAATATATAGGATAATAACCCGAAGGAAATAAAATCCATGGTGATATTTGCTAGCTAGTATCCATATGATAAATATGACTCTCATAGTTAACTGTTAGTTATATTAATTAACGTATTTTTAACTATTAATAGGTCGAAAGAAAATAGTCTGTGAGCATTATTGGGCGGCCAGGAATTATACACCATTAATTAGAACGAACACTAGGTAAAAAACTAATAAAAAAGTTATTGACGTGAGAATTATTAACATGTAATATAAACCATAATTTATAAGGGAAGGCTAAGCCTCCCAAACAGGTTTTAAGTTTGGCGCTAATTGACCGACGGTCTATTTATGGGATGGTGGTCAAGAAAGCAAGAGAGTTTTCTGTGAGGTATTGTTACATACTTTGGAAGTCGATTGTGAGAAGGTTTTGACTTGCACAAGGGAGGTTGAACAAAGCTTCAACAGAGAGAGCATGAATGCAATGCGGCTTCACTGGCAGCAACATTACACGAACCCACTAAGGAGGAGTAATTTGGATGGCGAAAAAGAAAAAATGGTGGTCTGGTCTGCTTGTTCTATCACTTGTAGGGGTACTATTCACAGGTTGCAGTACGAATGACAGCTCAAGCAATTCACCGAGTGCAACAGCAAGTACTGCTCCGGCTGCGAGCGATGCTGCCGCCTCTTCTGAACCGGCTAAAGATGGACCGGTTGATGGCGGAACCCTCGTAATGAGCACATTCTCCGATATTGTTAATATTAATCCTCTCATGATTAATGATACTTCTTCCGGTGATTTGGCTGAATTCGTATTTGCCAAACTTTACAATCTGGACCGCGAAGGAAACGTAAAGGCAGAGCCTTGGTCTCTGGCAGCGGATGTGCCGGAAATCTCTGCTGATGGATTAACTTATACTGTGAAGCTGAAAGACGGCATCAAATGGAGCGATGGCCAGCCGGTCACTGCAGACGATGTGGTATTTACGGTTGATATGGCGAAGAATCCGGAAACCGGATCGCCGCTTACCAGTCTATTCGACAAGGTAAAGACCGTTGAGAAGGTCGATGACAAGACAGTGAAGTTCACAATGAAGCAAGTGTATGCGCCATTCTTGTACGCCTTGGTTCAGGCCATTGTGCCGTCCCATGTTCTGAAGGATGTCAAGCCGAAAGAAATGCAAACTAATCCATATGGTACCGACCCGGCTAAAACCGTTACAAACGGACCGTGGAAATGGACTTCCTGGAAACAGGGCGACAGCCATACTATGGATGCCGATCCAAACTACTGGGGCGAGGTTAAACCTCATATTGCCCAACTGGTATACAAAATTTATGCAGACCAAAACACCGAGGTTCAAGCTCTCCTGAAGGGCGACACGGACCATATCAGTGCCATTCCGGTTACTCAGGTTGAAGCTGTCAAAGCAAATGACTCTATTGACATCATCCAAAAACCGGGTGCTCAGTATGAATATGTAATGTTCAACTTTGACTCCAAGAACTTCAAAGATAATTATGGGCTATTCGGTGGACAGAAAACCAGACAGGCGATTGCGCATGCACTGAACCGTCAAGGTATGGTCGACAACATTCTGAAGGGTGTCGGCGCGCTGATGAATGCACCGTTCCTGCCAGGAACGTGGGCTGATCCAGGTGATGCAGCAGTCAATTATGATTACAATGCGGAAACTGCGAAGAAGCTCCTGGCTGAAGATGGATGGGTTGCCGGCAAGGATGGCATCCTTACTAAAGAAGGCCACCGGTTCTCATTTGAACTGCAGTACAATGCCGGTAACAGCAGACGTGAGCAAGTAGCCGCTGTTATCCAGCAGAACCTGAAGGAAGTAGGCATTGAAGTTACACCGAAGGCTATCGACTTCGCGGCATGGATCGACCAGAACGTTACACCAGGTAAATTCCAAGCCCTGCTGTTGGCGTGGTCCCTGAACACTCCTGACCCGGATTCAGAGAGCGTCTTCTCCTCCAAGTACTTCCCGCCTGCTGGCCAGAACAGCGGCTGGTATAAGAATGAGAAGCTGGATAAGCTGTGGGTGGATGGATATTCTACCGTTGACCAAGCCAAACGTAAAGAGATCTACAAAGAAGTAGGTAAAGAAATCTCTACAGATCTGCCTTACGTGTTCCTGTATCAATATGGTCAGGCCATTGGTACAGGGCCTAGAGTTCATTGGGCAGACGAAGACGCTCCAGAGCCGTCACTGGGCTATGGACAGTTCTTCCATGCTATCAAATGGTGGGTAACTGACTAAACAAACAGACACAGGAAATAGAATTACGGGAGGGGAAAGAGAATTCTCTTTCCTCTTCTCCTTTTGTCAAAAGGGAGTTCCGGGTTCTATGTCTTACCATCTCTAGGAGGACATTTGATGACAGAATATTTGATCCGCCGCGTATTGCAATCGGTGCTGGTAATCTTTTTGATTACCATTGTTACCTTTCTTCTTATTCATGCGGCCCCAGGAGGGCCGACCCAAATGATGCTGTCCCCTGGCCTTTCGCCGGAAGTCTTCAAGCAGCAAGCACATAATTTGGGCCTGGATAAGCCTATCTATATTCAATATTTCCGCTGGGTCGGCGATCTGCTGCAGGGCGATCTGGGGTATACTTTCAAAAATCATCTGGCGGTCTCCGATTTGCTGTGGCCGCGTATCGGCAACACCTTTATCTTGATGGGGGCAGCTTGGCTGGTGTCTCTGGTCATTGCGATTCCGTGGGGGATCTATAACAGTACCAAGGTGTACGGGTTATCCGACCAGTCCGCATCCTTCATCTCCTATCTCGGTTTTGCAATGCCGACTTTCTGGTTCGGGATCCTGCTGCAGCAGTGGTTCTCTCTGAAGCTGAAATGGTTCCCCTTATCGGATATGCACACACGGGGCAAAGAAGGGGACATCGGGGATTTATTTATGCACCTTGTGCTGCCGATTACCGTTCTGGCCCTTGGTTTTCTGGCGTCTTATATGAAATATTCGAGAGCAAGCATGCTTGAAGTGCTGGATCAGGATTATATCAGAACGGCACGTGCAAAGGGTGTTAAAGAACGCAGGGTCGTTTTCCACCATGCGCTGCGCAATGCACTTATTCCGATTATTACCGTTCTGGGTATGGATCTTCCTATATTGGTTGGAGGGGCCGCATTAACCGAGAGTGTATTCAACTGGCCGGGCATGGGCCGCTGGTTCGTGCAAATGGCGACTCAGCGGGAATATTCAGTACTCATGGCAATAACCATCGTAACGGCGGTTATGGTAGTACTAGGCAATTTGCTGGCAGACATTCTGTATGCGATAGTAGATCCTCGTGTCAAGCTTGGCAAGCAAGGAGGCAAGGCGGCATGAGTATAGAGCAATCACAACTTCCAACTGATCCATTGAAAGCAGAATCCGGAGCGCTTGCGGCAGAGCTTAAAAGACCTCCCGGTCCTTGGGTCATCCTGTGGAAAAAATTCTCGCGCAATCCATATGCTATGAGCGGGCTTTTCGTTCTGCTCTTTTTCATCATCCTGGCGATACTCGCTCCGGCTCTAACCAAATATAAGCCAGACGCTATTGACATGATGTTCCCCAACCTGAAGCCCGGAGCTGAAGGACATCTTTTAGGGACGGACGAACTGGGCCGCGACATTCTCACCCGTCTATTGTACAGTGCGAGAATCTCCCTGGTTATCGGGTTTTCAGTAGCTTTTGCTTCGGTAGTTATCGGTTCGATTGTCGGCGCAATTTCGGGGTACTTTGGCGGTTGGGTAGATACGGTATTCATGCGTATTGTTGACGTGATGAACTCTGTGCCTACACTTTTCCTTAACATTTTGGTGCTGGCCATCTTCGGTTCACAGATTAAGTATATGATCCTCATTCTGGCCCTAACCAGCTGGATGAGCATTGCCCGCCTGGTACGGGGGAATTTTTTGCAGCTTAGAGAGATGCAGTATGTCGAGGCTGCCAGAGCGATTGGGGTATCGAGCTGGGGGATTATTTTCCGGCATCTGCTCCGCAATGCGAGCTTTCCGATTATCGTCAATGCCACTCTGATGGTCGGCGGTGCAATTCTCAGTGAATCGGCATTGTCCTATCTCGGTCTTGGCATTCAGGCTCCGGCCACAAGCTGGGGACTTATGCTCAGCAACGCGCAGGAATTCATGCTGATAGATCCGATGCAAGCCGTTTATCCGGGCCTTTGCATCCTGCTGGTGGTGCTGGCGGTTAACTTTATCGGCGATGGCATTCGGGACGCTCTTGATCCCAGACAGCAAGTAACGAAATCCCGGAGGAGGCTGGACAAATGGCGGAAAAATTACTCGAAATCCGGAAACTGACCACCGGCTTTGTAACAGAGAAGGGGCTGGTTAAGGCAACGGACCATATCTCCCTCACTGTGGATAAAGGCCAGACACTGTGTCTTGTCGGTGAGTCCGGCAGCGGTAAAAGTGTGACCTCGCTCGCAATTATGCGGCTTATTGATTACGCCGGCGGAATGATTCTTGAAGGCAATATTGATTTCCACGGACAGGATCTTGCCGCCAAGAAGCAGGAGGAGATGCGGGAAATCCGCGGCAACCGGATCGCGATGATTTTTCAGGACCCGATGTCTTCACTGAATCCGGTGTTTACGGTAGGTGACCAAATTGCCGAGAGTCTGCAGCTGCACCAGAACAAACCTGCCAAAGAAGCTGCACAAATGGCGATTGATCTGCTGAGGCTGGTAGGTATTCCGGCACCGGAGATCCGGGCGAAGCAGTACCCTCATGAGCTGTCAGGCGGGATGTGCCAACGTATTGTTATCGCAATTGCCCTCGCTTGTAATCCCGAGCTATTGATTGCCGATGAACCTACGACGGCCCTTGATGTTACGGTACAGGCACAAATTCTGGATCTGCTGCGCAAGCTTCAGGCAGAGCTTGGCATGTCCATTCTGCTGATTACGCATGATATGGGCGTGGCTGCAGAGATTGCCGACCGCATCGCTGTAATGTATGCCGGAGCTATCGTGGAAGAAGGCACAGTTGAAGAAATATTTGACCATCCGAGTCATCCTTATACGATTGGGCTGCTGCAGTCCATTCCCGGGTTTGAAGGCGGGCGTGGCGGCGAGCTGTATACCATTAAAGGGACGATTCCGCCGATTGGGCAGCTTCCGACAGGCTGCCGCTTTCATCCGCGCTGTCCGCATGCCATGCAGATTTGCCGGGAGCGGGAGCCGCAGGATTTCATGCTCTCGGAGGATCACCGTGCTGCCTGCTGGCTATTCGGCGACAAACCCGCTCAGGCTGACGATAGAGAAGAGGTGAACCATGCATGAGCACTGAATCAGCAGTTAAACCTATCATTAATGATGTACCTCCCGCCGAGGTGCTGGTAGAGGTAAAGGATGTCAAAAAGTATTTCCCTATCACCAAGGGCTTGCTTAACCGGACGGTTGGTCAGGTAAAAGCTGTGGATGGCGTCTCATTGTCTATCCGCAAAGGAGAGACCTTCGGCCTAGTTGGCGAGTCCGGCTGCGGCAAATCCACCTTCGGGCGGGTATTGCTTCGGCTGCAGAGCGCAACCGGGGGAGAGGTGCTCTTCAAGGGCCAGAATATTCATTCGCTGGGTCATCAGGACATGCGCAAGCTGCGCGAGGATTTGCAGATTATATTCCAGGACCCGTTCGGTTCGCTGAACCCGCGTTTTCTGGTCAAGGATATTATCGGAGAACCGCTGCGGATTCACCGGAACCTCTCGGCCAAGGAGATTGATGCCAAGGTCGTGGAACTGATGGAACTGGTGGGGCTAGATGCTACGCGCCGAAATCGTTATCCGCATGAATTCTCGGGCGGCCAGCGCCAGCGGATCGGGATCGCACGCGCGATTGCCCTGAACCCGCAATTCATTGTAGCCGATGAAGCGGTATCCGCACTCGACGTATCTGTACAGTCGCAGGTCATTAACCTGCTGATGAAGCTGCAGAAGGAGCTTGGACTGACATTTCTGTTCATTGCGCATGGCCTTAACATCGTCCGCCATATCTCGGATCGTGTAGGGGTCATGTATTTGGGCAAGCTGGTTGAGGTGGCAGAGACTGAGGCGCTATTCGCGGCTCCGCTGCATCCTTATACAGCAGCCCTGCTCTCGGCGATTCCGAAGCCGACGCCAAGACGCAAGCAGGAGCGAATTGTCCTGCAGGGGGATGTTCCTTCGCCGGCGAATCCGCCGTCCGGCTGCCGGTTTCACACCCGCTGCCCGATGGCCCAGGACAAATGCCGCCAGCAGGAACCGGTGCTTACGGAAGTGCTTCCTGAGCGTATGGTGGCCTGTCATTTTCCGCTGACAACTTCGTAATATTGCATGAATTACAGCCTTTCCCTTCTCGGGAGAGGCTTTTTTTCTGCCCCGAATGACCGGAACGTGTTCGTCGTGATAAGCTTAAGGCAAACCCAATTCTACAGAAATGATGGTGGCTATGCAGATTCAGCTTCAAGATCAAATCATACAGCTTCACGTTCAATATGCGAAACGGAAGAAAATCTCCCTTCAAATAGATATGCTGGGACTGATTACAGTTAAAGCCCCTACGGGCATAAGCGAGGAACTGATTCTGGGCGCAGTGCAGCGCCATGAAGAGTGGATTCTGGAGAGTCTGCGCAAGATCGCAGCGGCCCGGCAGGTTCCGGTGCCCAAGGAGTATCAGGAGGAAGGCAGATTCTTGTACCTTGGTCAGGAGTATCCACTGCATGAATTGATTGAGATCGGAGAGCAGGATGGAGAGAAGCTGAGGCTTGCGCTGAAGAAGTTTTATTTTGCCAGCCTGAAAAGGATTATTGCCGAACGGATCACCGGGTACCAGACGATGCTGAAGGTCAAACCCAAGTCGATTGAAATTGTAGAGTCCCATACTAAATGGGGGAGCTGCAGTGCGGACAAAAAGCTGACCTTCAACTACCGGCTCGCGATGGCACCGCCCGAGGTGATCGACTATGTTATCATTCATGAGCTGTGCCACCTGCTGCATATGAATCACGACCGCTCTTTTTGGCGGCGTCTCGGAAGTATTATGCCGGATTACAAGGAGAAGGAGGCTTATCTGGCCCGGCACGGGCAGTTTATGACACTTTAGGTATAAGTTCTTGTGCCATGTCAGAAGGTCCCATAGTCTCAACTCCCAGAAAATGTTTCCAATTAACCATAACATAACCTCTATTTCCTGTTCAAATGGGTCTGCAATAACCTTTTTTCCTAGCTCAATACCACAGAAATTCAACTGCGTCAATACGCTAAAGGATACCTAATTGTACCCGCTGGTGTTATTCACATTTAATAGGAAGAACGGTATCTTATATATTAAGAAATGTTCTTTATTAAGAACTATGAGAAAGCTTAGCTTGGGTGCTTTAGACAAGCACAGGGGAGGCTTTTGAACCAGGTGGGGGTCTTACGATGAGTGCGATTGCCGGAATCTATCATTTGCAGCATCAAACGTTGGACCCGCAGTTGGGACTTGACCTTATAGAGCAGCTTAAGCGTTACCCGGCTGATGATATCAGTGCGTGGCAGAGCAAGGACATTTACCTTGGCTGCTTGTCGCAGTGGATTACTCCTCAGTCCGTGGGAGAGACGCTTCCTTATTATGATTCTATGCGCAGGCTGGCTATTACGGCTGATGCGATTATTGACAACCGGGAGGAGCTGTGCGAGCAGCTTCACGTGCCGCATGGGGACAGAAAGTCCATACCGGACAGTCTGCTCATTCTGCTGGCTTATGAGAAATGGGGCGATCAGACTCCGGTCCATCTTGTCGGGGACTTTGCCTTTATGATCTGGGATGAAGAGAAACGGTCGCTGTTCGGGGCCAGGGATTTCTCCGGGAACCGGTCGCTGTACTTCCGCCGGTCCGGGGGACTGTTCTCCTTCTGTACCGTCATCCACCCGCTGTTGTCTATGCCTGGGGCGGACCGGTCGCTGAATGAGAGCTGGGCATCCGAGTTCCTGGCGATCCAGACACGGACTGATGTCACGGACCTGTTCTCTACCGTCTATCAATCAGTCGAGCAGCTGCCGCCGTCACATTCCATATCAGTAAGCGGCGGGAACATCGTGTTCTCCCGCTATTATACACTCAAGGCTCCGCCGGAGCTGCGTTTACGCTCAAGCGGGGAGTATGAGGAAGCCTTCCGTGAAGTCTTTGGGCGTGCGGTGCGGGACCGGCTTCGGACTCATTTGGCGGTTGGCGCCAACCTTAGCGGGGGTCTCGATTCAGGATCGGTGGTCAGCTTTGCCTCTGCCGAGCTTCGCCGCCGGGGCAAGCCTCTTCACACCTTCAGCTCTTATCCGGTGGACAGCTTTGTCGATTTCAATCTTGGCAAGCGTGTAGCCGATGAACGTCCCTATATCCAGGAGACCATCAACTATGTAGGCAATATTCAGCCGAGCTTTCTGAACTTTCCCGAGCTGAGCCCCTACAGTGAAATTGACGAGTGGCTGGATATCATGGAGATGCCTTATAAATTTATTGAAAATTCCTATTGGCTAAAAGGGATCTTTGAGCAGGCGCAAATGAAGAACATCGGCGTGCTGCTCAGCGGACAACGCGGCAACTGGAGTATTTCCTGGGGGCCGGCCCTGGATTACCAGGCCAAGCTGCTTCGGGAGTTCCGGTGGCTGACCTTTTACCGGGAGAACAAGCAATATAATGAGTCGATGGGCGCGAACCGCAGGAAGGTGCTGCAGATTGTCGGCAAAAAAGCGTTCCCGTCTCTGACGCGGCTGCTGCGGGCCGGGCAGGAAGCACCGCTGGAGCTGATTCATCCTGATTTTGCGAAGCGTACGGAAGTGCAAGAACGGATAAACAGGGCAGGGGTGAACAGCGGTTCAGCTTCCCAGACGATCTATGATATACGCCGCAAGCATTTTGAACAGCCGTATGTCTGGAATGTCAACGGAACGGTGGCCACTAAGCTGTCGCTGAAATATCGGGTGTGGGACCGTGATCCCACAAATGATCTGCGTGTTATCCGCTTCTGCTTATCCGTGCCGGAAGGCCAGTATGTGCAGAATGGGGTGGACCGCTCACTGATCCGCAGGTCGATGAAGGGGCTGCTGCCGGACGAGGTGCGCCTGAACCGGAAGCAGCGCGGCGTTCAGGGGGCGGATGGGATTTACCGCATGCTTCCGCAGTGGAATGCTTTTCTTCAGGAGCTCAGGGAGATGATCAAGGACCCGCGCACCTCCTCTTACCTCAATAGTACCGGGCTCGCCGGATGCTTGAACCGGCTGGGTAGTGAGCCCGCACCAAGCATGATTTTCAACTCGGATTTTCGCCTTCTGACACGTGGACTTGTATTCTACCGTTTCTTGAAGCGTCTGTCCTGATGAAGCAATGCCTGAAAGGGGGTGAGAATATGAAGAAGGAATACAGCAAGCCTGAATTGGAAGTGCTCGACGTCAAAATGACAATGGCTGGACCTGGTGTCGCTATCGTTGACTCATTCCAGGATGATCCAGATGAAATTCAACACTACTCCTAAAATTTCTGGTTCTTGCAGCCCTCATCCCCCTGTGCTTGCTGAGGGGGATAAGGGCTATCTTTTAATAATACGGTGATATGGAGTGAACCGCATGGAGAGTACCGTTCAAGGTCTGGCCTACCAGGCATTTGGCCTGCAGATTCACAGTGAATTTCCTTTGCCGGAGCTTCCCCTCACGGATAAGATGGGACTGGCCGGCAGCGTATCGGTGGTTCAGGCAGACCTGGCAGAACGCTGGCAAGCGATACCGAAGGTTACGCCCAGCCTGGGAGTGTCCGGGAAAGAGGTAATGTTCGAGGCCAAGGGTACGGCTATTTTTTCAATTCAAGACGGCAATACCATCACGGTATCTCCTGCACCGGAAGCAGACCCGGACTGTGTCCGTCTGTTCATTCTGGGAAGCTGCATGGGTGTGTTGCTGATGCAAAAACAGATTCTCCCGCTTCACGGCAGCGCGCTTGTAATTGGCAGCCAGGCTTACGCGCTGGTTGGGCGTTCAGGAGCAGGCAAATCGACGCTTGCTTCCTATTTGATGGATCAGGGCAGCCCGCTGATCAGTGACGACGTTATTCCCGTTATGGTGCAAAATGGACATCCATTAGCTATTCCAGGTTATCCGCAGCAGAAGCTGTGGCAGCAAAGCTTGGACTATTTGGGAATGAATTCGTCCCTCTACCGTCCGCTTTTTGAGCGGGAGACCAAATTTGCTGTGCCGGTGCATGACCGTTTCCATAGTGAACCTCTGCCGCTCGCCGGAGTGTTTGAGCTGTCGGTGACCCAGGAGGGGCCAGTCGCCCTCCAGCCGATTCAGGGCATGCAGCGGTTTCACACGTTATACAATCATACCTATCAAAGAGCAATTGTGGACCGGATTGGCATCCGTGAATGGCATTTCGGCATGCTGGCTTCGTTCATTAACCGGCTCCCGATGTACCGTCTGACCCGGCCTGAGCAAGGCTTCAACGCTCCGGCGCAAGCAGCGCTTATCCTTGAAACGATTGGCAACAAGTGAAGGAGAGATAACCCAATGAATATGAAGCCAGCAGATGTATTGTCCCTTGAATCGGTGCTCGTGCAGCGCGAAGGCAATATTGCCAGCGACATGGATGGCGAGAAGGTCATGCTGAATGTGAAGAACGGAAAATACTACAACCTCGGAGAGGTTGGGGGAGAAATCTGGACGGCGCTGTCATCGCCGGTTACTGCGGGCCGGGTAGTGGAGATTATTCAGATGAGCTTCGAGGTGCCGGAAGAGCTTGCCCGTCAGGATGTGTTTGCCTTTTTGCAAAGTCTGCTGGATGAGGATCTTGCCGCAGTAGTAAGCCAGCCATGACCACCCTCCGGCGCATGCGTAAGCTGCTGACCCATGACAAAGCCGCCCTGGCGCTCATTCCTGAGGCGCTTTGGAGGCTTTTTCTTGTGAGAATCCAGCTGTTGTTTCCTTTCGCCAGGACAGCACCACAGCTTGGGATACAGTCCCGGGAGACCCCGGCAGTGTCCAAAGATGTTGATATTTCCCGCATCCAGCATATAACCAAAGCCATCCGGGTCATGAGCCGTTATACCCCCTGGAAAAGCACCTGCATGGTCCGAGCGGTAGCGGGACTCAAAATGCTCGAAAAACGCGGGATCGAGAGCACTCTCTACATGGGGGTTGCCAAGGATAAGCAGGGCCGGATGATTGCCCATGCCTGGCTGCGCAGCGGGGCTTATTATGTCTCCGGCGATGATGCCATGAAGGGGTTTGTCGTGGTGGAGAAATTCGCCAAAGTGTTACATGCCGAGTAATCGAGGTGGTTCCATGCAAGTCATAATCCATTATATCCGGCAGCTTCAGCGCTTGTCCGGGGTCAAACTTTATCTGAATCTATTTGGTATGGTGATCAGCGGTTTACTGGAGAGCTCTGCCATGCTGCTGCTGGTGCCGATGCTGGGTATGGCGGGTATTCAGCTTGGGGGGGCTTCGGCGGGTTATAATCTTCCAATGCTCGGCTTCATATCGGAGCTGCCGCAGACGTCAGCACTAATGCTGGTGCTCGGTGCCTATGTGCTCATCGTTCTGTGCCAGAATCTGATCTCACGCTCTGTCGCCGTGCGGAACGTGGATATTCAGCAGACCTACAGCCGGCAGTTGCGATATGAGGTGTACAGCGCGTTGCTGCGGGCCGAGTGGTCTTTTTTTCTGAAGAAGCGCACCTCCGACCTGATTAATGTAATGACCACCGAGATAGCGAGAGTGCTGGCGGGAATCAGCGCTTTTCTGCAATTCCTGACTTCACTGCTGTTCACGCTGGTGCAGATCGGCTTCGCCTTCTGGCTGTCCCCTACAATGACGCTTTCCGTACTCGTATGTGCCGTCCTGTTATCCTTATTCTCACGCCGCTTTATCCGCAAGGCCAAGAAGCTGGGCAGCCGCAGTTCTGTGCTGGGCCGGCAATATCTGGCCGGGATTACGGATCAATTGAATGGCATCAAGGATATCAAAAGCAACAATCTGGAGTACTCGCGGCTGAGCTGGATGCATGAGTTCACCGGCGAGGTCAAGGGCGAGCAACTTGATTATACGCGGCTGCGCTCGAACTCCCAGATGCTCTACAAAATGTCCTCCACGCTGCTGATCGCGGTGTTTATCTTCGTATCTTTCCGCTTCCTGCATGCGGAGGGGCCGAATCTGCTGCTGGTGATTCTGGTCTTTGCCCGGCTGTGGCCGACCTTCTCCGCGCTGCAGTCCCTAATGGAGCAGCTCGCTTCTGTGCTGCCTTCCTTCAAGCAGCTGCAGCTGCTTCAGGAGGAATGTCTGCAGGCTGCGGAGCATGGTGCACAGGGGGGAGAGGGAGCCGAGGTGACTCCGCTGAGCCTGAAGACGGGTCTGGAAGCGCGGGGCGTTGATTTCCGCTACCAGCCGCAGGAGCCGAAGTATTCACTGCAAGATGTGAACGTGGTGATTCCGGCCAACCAGATGACGGCGATTGTCGGACGTTCAGGCGCAGGCAAAAGCACGCTTGTCGACCTGCTCATGGGCCTCATGCAGCCGGAATCGGGCGAGATTCTGGCGGACGGGCAGCCAATCACGGGGGAGAGGCTGCTTCCTTACCGGCGCTCGATTGGCTATGTGGCGCAGGACCCTTTTCTGTATAATGCAACGATCCGCGATAATCTGACGATGATCAAGCCGGATGCAAGCGAGGAGGAGCTGTGGGAGGCGCTGGAGTTCGCTTCATCGGCAGACTTCGTCCGCAAGCTGCCTGAGGGGCTGGATACGCTGCTCGGCGACCGCGGCGTCCGCCTCTCCGGCGGAGAACGGCAGCGGCTCGTGCTGGCCCGGGCGATCATCCGCAAGCCGTCCATTCTCGTACTGGATGAAGCGACAAGTGCGCTGGATACAGAGAACGAGAAACGGATTCAGGAGGCACTAGAGCGCTTGAAAGCTTCAGTAACGGTAATTGTCATAGCCCACCGCCTGTCCACTATCCGGGGAGCGGATCAGATTCTGGTCATCGACCAGGGCCGGGTCATTCAGCAGGGCGTGTATAACGGCCTGGCCTCCGAGACAGGCGGCATGTTCAGCCGTCTGCTCAGCAGCCAGGAAGAAGCGATGTAGGAGGGAATGGGGAGCGGCTACAGCTCTGGAATTTCAACGAAAAAAAGGATTCTAATGCACAGAGTGCAGCAGAATCCTTTTTTTGTGCAGTGGGTTATTTTCTTAACTTGCCTGGTATTGGGATGTGCCTAATTGACTCAATTGGATGATAGAGCAGCATCCACGGACCTGAGTAACGCATAATATCCTTAATTCTTTGACGGTAATCCTGTTTGTAACAATGGATAGGGCACTTTGCACAAGCCGTTTTCTCTTCACCGAACGGGCAGAGGGATAGTCTATGTATAGCATAATCATTCAAGTCCTGACATTCCGCGCATAGCACTTTTTGATGATGCTTTTTCTTGCAGTATATACGAATCATTTTTGATACAATTTCTTTTTCTTTTCGGATTTTCAGACCATCGTTCAACTGCCGTTTTACTTCTATTGTCATGTTGGAAAGATCCCTTTCAGGTGGTATAAACAATGCACTATGCATTAACTATATCATCTAATTATTTAAGAAAACGGGTATGTTATTTTACAGTTCTGAGGCAATTTCATGTTGTATTGTGTTTACTATGTAGACGACTTAAAATAAGGATGGAACATATGTTTGTGCATATTTTGTGAGATCTAATTGGGAAGCTAGGGTGATAAAACGATGTCAGAGGTTATAGATTTACTTGAACAAAAGCTTAAATCAAATGACTTGGACTTTATGAAAAAGCCTATTTTAATCGGTGGAATGGCTATGGAATATTACGGGATGCGAAAGTCTGGTGCAGATATTGATTTGCTGATTTGCGACGAGGATTATCAATCACTTGCTATGAAAAAACCTGATAAAAGGAAGGATTTATACGGCGATTTAGGCGTTGTTATTGATTCATTTGAAATATGGAGAAGTATAGCACTTTTAGATTATGATTTTTATCTTAAGGACGCCATTGATGAAGGAGTTGTATTTGTTGTTTCGCTAGATAGATTGCTATTCATGAGGGTTATTGCTATGGATGTTGAAAAATACATGAACGATTTGAAGAGGATGAGAGAGTATTATTACGAAAATTTTCGTAATCAAGCTTTTTTGCAAGAAGCGGAGAAACATATATCATCTTATGAAAAAAATAATGGCGTAGTATTTGAAGGCAACTATATTGATTGATGGACAGGAGAAGTAAGAAAATAAAATGCCTACTGGCTGTGATATACAATTGTAAGGTCAGCCTGTCTCTCTAAAATGCAAGATAGCTGCACTTTGTGCAGCTATTATCAGCCGGAATAGCTATTTTTGAGAGATAAATGTAGTTTCTGCAATTAAAAATGTGGAAGATGAGCCATTCCGCTGATTTCAGCCCATATACCTGTATGAAATACAGTTATCCCCCCGATGTCCCTCGATAGCGAAACTTTAGCTGTACGAAGTACAGTTTAACCATTAATTGAGCGACTCGGGCGGGATGACCGGACAGCAGAGATATAGGCTTGTTCACTTTTCCCCGCCGCTGACCTTACGCCAGGTCCACAGAAAGGGACGCAGCGGGAAATACAGCACATGCAGCGGCTTCGGCAGCGGGAGTGTCTTCGCATCCGCCGCATATGGATACAGAAAGCCGGCCATATACAAGAACTGATGCCAGCGCGTCATAATGGCTGGCTGATAATATTTGTAATGCCGCTCGACCTCCGGCTCCAGGGGAGGATTATGCAGGTTGACCATTCGTGTCACATAGAAAAGAGCAAGCTGGGCAATACGGCGGGACTTCGGTCTCTCCGTGAGACTGGATAGAGCGGGCGCGACAGGCGCCGCCAGCAAATCGGCGGCAAGCAGCAGCGCCTGCCCGCCAACATCGGTGTAATTATATCGCTGCAGCAACCCGATTAACCTGGCGGGGTCCGGTTTTTGCAGCAGCAACTGCTTGATATCCAGCAGCCATCTCAGCCTGGACCAGCCATGTCTGGCCCCATGGGCGGCAAGGAAGAGGAACAAATCCTCTTGACCTAAATAATGGACGTGCTGCCCGAAGTGGCTGCTGGTCCGCGAGCGTTCCCACAGCTCGTCGAACCCCGGCTCCTTGGACGGACCCGGGCTTAATCTCCAGTGAACCTCCACCTTGATGTTTTTGCCGGGATGATTGAATGTGGTATGATGCTCTCTCCATTTCCAATCCCCCAGAATACTCTCGAAATCCTCTTCCTTCACATACCCAAGACGGACCAGCAGCGCTTCCGTTTCAGTGAGCTGTGCCATAGGCACCAGAAAGTCGAGATCACGTGAGGTCCGCTGCGAAATTTCGCCGTAAAGCTCCTGGGCGAGCACCGGTCCCTTCAGGAATAGAGAACGTATATGCAGCTTGGCAAGCTCCTCGCCGATAAATCCCATTTCACCGCTGAGCTGTAGCATTTGCACAGTGTTTCTGCGATACTCCCATTTTAAACGCTGGGTGACCGTGGCAGGCACACACTCTTCACGCATCCGGCTAAGCTTGGGATAGATGTACGGAAACACACGATGATGCAAGGACAGCCGTACCCATAGCTCCCAGTCGATATCCTTGAATAATTGCGGATTCTGTTCCGCCGTTTCATTGATGTCGTCACTATTAAGAACTGCAAGCAGAAGCCACAGCTCCTTGGACAAGTTTTCCTTATCCAGGCTATACCCGTCAGTCATAGGAAATCTCCTTAATTGGATTTGTAACGTTTTGACGGTGAATTTGTGTAAAAACAGTTCGGTGTAGAGAACGCACTGTGAGCGTACCATCGTTTACAGAAATCTGTCAATTTATTGGGTGATCTGCTGTGGCGGCCTACAGATTCTTTTTCAAATAGTAGTGGTTAAAGCCTCCGGCATTTGGAATGGTGCCATACACCTCGAAGCCCTGTTTCAGATAAAAATCCAAGGCTTGAAAACTCAAGGTGTCGAGTTTGATGAAATCGCAGCCTTTGGACCGGGCAAGCTGTTCGGCTTCGGATATAAGCATGCTGCCATAACTGGATTTGCGGCAGGCCTCCTCCACGAACAGGTACTGCACCTCCAGCCAGTTCCAGCAGATTTCACCGATCAGGCCGCCAAACGTCAGGCCTTCGGCATTTTTTAGCAGCAGCTGAACCTCCTGGTATCTGCCCTTTAATGCGTCAGGGAAATGCTGCCGGTTGAACTCGATCATTTTATTCGTTACATAATTCTTGCCTTCAGGCGTTGATTCGTGAGAAATAAAAAGCTCCATCATGTAATTTTTCCTTTCACTTTGAGTGGATCCTAGTAGCTTAAGCTTATCATACGCTGCGGGGGCTTGGGGATAAATACGGTTCATTCCGCGAATTTGTCCAAAAGATTGAAATCAAGGAGTGCAGTAGGGTAGAATTGGGACTATATTTAACCAAGAAGGGGATTGTATCGTTTGAATAATGAAGAAGTGAACAACGGGCTGCCGGAGAATTACGCAGAACTGAAGAAGGCTGCCGGACGCTCCGCCGATTGGAGAGCGCGTCTTGAGGCCGTGGAGGAGCTTGGCCGCCACAACCACAAACAGATTATCGACATCCTGAACCGTCTGATGGTCAGCGATCCTGTATATACCGTTCAAGAAGCTGCATACGAGAAGCTGAAGGCCTTCGGCGAAGATGTAAAGGTACCGACGAAGAACAAAGCCGAGCTGTTCAAAGGCATATCCAAGATTGTGCTGCGGATCAAGAAAAGTCTCCCGAGAGACCATTCGTATGAGGAGTTCAAGGAGAAGCTGAAGAAGATGCGGATTGACGTCTACGATGCTTATGAAGGTGAGAAGGGCGAGAATTTTGATGCCTGGCTTCAGAAAATGTGGGCTTCTGCCACTAAAGGATGATGATATGCTAAACCATCCATCAATCGAACGGTTAACCGTCAAATTTCAGGAATACCTTAAGCTATCAAGCGGGCTGCGCCCCGGCTATACTGCCAGTCTGGGAACCGGCGGGGAGAACGTGACGGCCAAGCTGGGCAGTCTGATGCCGAGTGTGCCGGATGTATTGCAAGCGATTTACAGCCAGGTTTCCGGTACAAGCAGCAAAGAAGAGGAGCCGAACCTGATCGAGTTCATTCCGGGCTACAGACTGATCCATATTGATGAATACGAGCAGGAAATCAAGGTGCTGGAAAGTATTCTGGTGGAAAAAGGCTACAGCGGCGGAGGCACAGTGCTGCCGCTCCTGACCAACTACGGGAGTGATTTCATCTGCTATTTTCAATCGGAGGATGGCGTAGAACGGGTATGCGATCTGCTGCATGACTACGGTGATCTTGTAGTGATGTACGACTCCCCGGAGAACTTTCTGGAGACACTCTGCGAGTTCTATAAGCAGGAGGTTTATTTTGTGGATGAAGAGGGCTATCTGGACTGCGACCTGATCAAAGAGGGCGAAGTAGGCGCGGCTCTGAATCCTGAGGCGAATTATTGGTCGGAATAACAATACAAACGGGTACCCTTCAACATGCGGGGTACCCGTTTTGTATCAGCAGGCCTGGTGTTACTTCTGAGCGGCCTTCTTTTCCTGTTCACGCAGTGCGACTCTACGGATCTTGCCGGAGGCGGTTTTCGGAAGATCGGCGATGAATTCGATTTTACGCGGGTACTTGTAGGGAGCGGTCCACTCTTTGACGGAGGATTGCAGCTCCCGCACCAGTTCAGGTGTACCGGTGTGGCCGTCTTTCAGTACAACGAAGGCCTTTACAATTGAGCCGCGAATTTCGTCCGGACTGGCCACAACGGCACATTCCTTGACCAAAGCGTGCTTCATCAGAGCTTCTTCTACTTCAAACGGTCCGATGGTATAACCCGAGCTGATGATAATATCGTCACCCCGGCCCTCGAACCAGAAATAACCTTCCTCATCCTTCCGCGCCCGGTCCCCGGTGATAAAATACTCCCCATGCGAGCTGTCAGCCTTCCGTTCAGGGTCCTTGTAATAGCTCTTGAACAAGGCTGGCATGCTAAGATGCACGGCAATATCTCCAACCTCTCCCGCAGGCAGCGGGTGGCCGTCTTCGTCCACGACCTCTACAATGCCCGGTGCAATCGACTTGCCCATTGAACCGATTCGCAGCGGTTCATCCTTCAGCGCCGCGATGATCAGCGTGCTCTCCGTCTGCCCGTAGCCATCGCGGATCGTAATACCAAAATGCTGCTGGAAGGCGTTGATTACCTCCTGGTTGAGCGGCTCGCCGGCGGACACTGCGCAGCGCAGCTTCGACAGGTCAAACCCTGGCAGCCCTTCCGTCTTGGCCATCAGGCGGTATTCCGTCGGTGTGCAGCATAACACCTGGATGCCCTGATCCTGAAGCAGCTGCAAATAACGGTGCGGGTGGAAAGAACCATTGTAGACGAAGCCTGTTGCGCCATTGCCGAGAACGGTCAGGAACGGACTCCAGATCCATTTTTGCCAGCCTGGTGCGGCGGTTGCCCACACGATATCCGACTCCTGAATATCGAACCATAGCGACGAAACGATCCGCAGATGGGCGTAACCCCAGCCGTGGGTATGAACGACAGCCTTAGGGTTGCCGGTCGTTCCAGAAGTATAAGCCAGGATGGCGATATCATCGCGGCGGCTGGCAACGGTAGGGAAGTTATCCGGCTGGCCGTCCATCAGGCTCTCAAGACCCGTCCATCCGCCCTGCAGCTCATCTTCAGCGCCGCCAACGGAGAGCCGGTAATCCAGTGCAGGCAGATCCTCGGTGATTTTATTGACTTCTCCGGTTACCTCCGACCAGACAATAACGGCTCTGGCTTCGGAGTGCCGCAGGCGGTAGGCGAGGTCCTTGGCCCGCAGCATTTCGGAGGAAGGGATAACAGCAAGCCCCAGCTTCAGGCAGGCCAGATAAATAACGTAAGCGATAATGCGGCGCGGTACCATTACGAGCACCCGGTCACCTTTCTCAAGCCCAAGCCCGGACAGTCCTCCGGCAAGCCGACCCGCCTGCTTCATCAGCTCACCGTAAGTGATTTCTTCATAATCCCCATTCTCATGCAACCATTTAAGCGCAATCTTATCGGCAGGATGCTTCTCCATTTCCGAAGTGATATTGTAGAATTCAGGTGCAACCCAGCGCGCATTCTCCACAACGAACCTCTCCTATCTCCTATATAAACATAATGGTTTCTAATATCTACAGTATAGCACGTTCTCCTAGTACCAGGTTCTAAATGGAAGGGGTGTCAGTAGCGAATGTTCTGTGACTATTTTCAAAAATATAAGAAAGTATAAGTTTCACGCTATACTTTATCCTTATATTTCTCGCTGAAACGGATACCTGAAAGCGATACAGAGTATCGCTGCTTCGGAAGCATAGGCTCCTTTTTAAGGACGGTGTAGCCGTTTATACTTGTTTGCTATAATACAGAAATTAACCAGAAAGCAGGTAGAAAATTAATGAACCCTACAGCGTTTGATGAAATATTCGCCATAATGGAAGCTTCCTTTCCAGTAAGTGAGATCAGAACCTATAGCGGGCAAAAGTCCTTGCTGGACAATCCGAATTACCGCCTGTACATCGAGCGTGATGCTGAAGGCAGGACAGTGGCTTTTTTAGCGGCTTGGGAGTTCCCTGAACTAAGGTTTGTTGAGCACATCGCGGTGAATCCGGAAATTAGAGGCGGCGGAATCGGCAAAAAGCTGATGAATTCATACCTTAGCCTCTCGGACAAGCCCGTTCTGCTGGAGGTGGAGCCGCCGGAAGGTTCGCCCCAGCAGCGCAGAGTCGGCTTTTACGAGCGTCTGGGCTTTCATCTGAATCCTTTTCCTTATGTGCAGCCGCCGCTGCGTGAAGGCCAGGCCGATCTGCCGCTGATGATCATGACCTATCCCCGGGCTGTAAGCCAGCAGGAATTCGAGCGGTTCAGAGAAATTTTGTACACTGAGGTGTATAAAGTACCGGCAGCCGGTTTGGAATCACTTCTTTACAATCACGATACAAGTTCGAAACAAGTTCATGATTAAATTGAATCATAGCAAGGCACACAATAATATGAACTTACAAGGAGACGATATGTAATGAAAAGCAAAAAAATGATCATAGCAACAATGGTATTCGGAATGGCAGTGACAGGCTCGGCGGGGGTATATGCGGGAACAAATATGCAGAAGATCAGTGCATACCTGAATCACAGCATTGGCTTTACAGTAAACGGAGCAGAATATACACCAGTGGATAACAATGGAAAAACGCTGGCCCCAATCACTTACAAAGATACGACTTACCTGCCTGTCCGTGCGATGGCGGATGCGCTGAAGGTGCCGGTAACCTTCGATCCTTCAACCAATCAGGTGGTTTTGGGTTCATCAGCAGAGACAACAACGCCGGGTAACGGTTCAGCGATCACTTTGGCACCGATCCAATACAGCGCCGCACAAAAAGAAACAATCACCAAGGCCTTCGCAGCCTTCCAGGGCTTTGAAACTGCTTATGCACCGACGCAAATGACCAGCGGAGATGTTTTCCAGAAAGCAGCCCAAGGCTCCGATGGCGTAAGATTCCTCTTCAAACATATGAACGTGGAGATTTCACCACGGGACTACTCCTATGATTACAAAGGTACGACAGTGAAGCTTTCGACCGGAGCAGAAGGCAAATGGTATACCCCTTCGGATATCCCGATGCTGACCTTCAAGCTGGATGACCGTTACGTTACGCTTAGCTCGCCGGACAAAACACTGAGCAAGGCAAAGCTGGAGAAAGTGGCTGCAAGTGTTGCTAAACTGAGCAAATAAGATTATTCAATCCGAGGTGTAGAAAAAGGGATGTCCGTCGAAGCCAATCATTTGGCTTTGCAGGCATCCCTTTTGTGCAAATATAGATATATCCGGCTGAATCGGGCGCGGCCGTTCCCGGCGCTTATTTGTTCGTGCTATGCTGTTTGTTCGACAGTCTCGCTTCCGGCGAGCCTTTGCCGCGGCGTTTGTTTTTCTCGGCCTTCTTCATATTCTCCCGAAACTTCTCCACGAATTCGTGTGTGTCCATCGTTGCCCTCCTAATAGTTGTCCCAGACCTGCTGTTACTGTGTCCACTTCTGGTAAAGTTCATTCACTGTAAGGAATCTTACAGACAGGAGACTTGACTTGAACGCGAAGTAAACTTATAGTTTACTTAACGACACTATAGTGCAAAATCAAGGAGGGGACAGGATGGGAAGCGGAGAGCGCAGAGAGAAGGAGAAGGAAATCCGCAGGAACGATATTATCGAGGCGGCAGAAGCGGTCTTTTTTGCCAAGGGATATAATCAGGCGACTATGGATGATGTAGCCAAGGCGGCAGAGTTCAGCAAAAGAACCTTATACGTCTATTTCAGCAGCAAGGAACAAATCTATTTTGAGATTATGACCCGGGGCTACAGGCTGATGCTGGAGATGCTGCGGCAAGACATCCGTGAGAATCCGGCTGCCAACGCTTTGGGGGGTATTCGGCAGATGGGCGATGTATTTTACCGGTTCAGCAAGGAGCATCCTGAATATTTCGAAGCGATGATTCAATATGAGACTGCGGAGATTGACTTCATTGCCGAAGCTGCTGACAAGACGAGAGAAGAATGTTATGCCCTGGGGGAAGAGATCACAGAGTATTTAATTACGATGCTGCGGCGGGGAATGGACGAGGGGGTTATCCGTAAGGAGCTTAACGTTGTACATACCGCACTTATGCTGTGGTCGAGCGTCATGGGGGTGCTGAACACAGCGCTGAAGAAGGAGAATTATCTCCGCCACATGCATGCGACAACGCCGGATGAGCTGGTTACGACAGCTTTTAGCCTAATGGTTGAATCTATAAGCGTATAGAAGGGGTGTTCTCAAGTGAAAGGGAAGAAACGGGGGAAAAAGATTATGTTGGTCGTTGTTTCGAGCATTGTCGGTCTGGTTGCTATCGTATTTGCTACCTTGCTGCTTGTCAGTGGAGTGTTCACCCAGCAGCGTTATTTGCAGCCCTGGAAACCCGGCTATTCCGCGAAAATGACTGATCCAAGACTGCAGCTAGCCGCTCATGGTCTGCTCGCCGCCAGCGGGCATAATATGCAGCCTTGGCGGATCGAGCTTGATCCTAATAATGACATGGTTTTTTCGCTGTATGCGGACAGCTCCCGGGTATCTCCGGCAGTTGATCCCGACGCACGGCAGTTTATGGTTTCACAGGGAACCTTTCTGGAGTACATACGGGTTGCCGGAGAGAAGCTCGGTTATGACGCTGCCATTAAGTTGTTTCCTGAAGGGGAGTATGAGGAGAGCAGGCTTGCCGAGAGCATGGACAGCAAACCCGTTGCAAGAATCACCCTCACGAAGATCAGCGCCGCTGCCGGGCCGCTCTATCCTTATTTGTTCCAGCCGGATACGAACAGGGGAGGTTATAAGGCAGATCCGCTTACTGATTCGCAAGTGCAGGAGTTAAAGGGCGTTAATGATGACAGTAATATGACCATTGAGATTTTCCAAGATGCCGCTAACATGAAGAAGCTTGCAGACTATGCCAATCAGGCGGCTAAGGTAGAGGCGGGTGTTGGCCGTGTAATGGAGGAGTCGGCCCAAATCTTCCGTCCTAATGAGCGGGAAAAGAATAAATACCGCTACGGCTTCTCCGTGGAAGGCCAAGGAACCAGTGGGCTCATGCGCCATATCCTGCAGGGCGCTGTAACTCTGTTTCCGTCTCTGAACAAGGGGCAGGCTGCTTCCGACCAGCTTATCCAGTCTACGGAAGCCTCTGTGAACAAAACGCCTGCTTATGCACTGATTGTCAGCGGCGATAACAGCCGCACAAGCCAGGTCAGAAGCGGGATGCTGTACAGCAGGCTAATCCTGACCGCCCACAGCTTGGGGCTGGCTATGCAGCCGTTAAGCCAGGCCATCGAGGAATATCCTGAGATGAAAGGGATCTACAGTGATATTCACCGAAGCTATGCCCCAGGCGGCGGGACCATTCAGATGCTCGTACGTCTGGGAACCCCGCTTACCGAGGTGCCATTAAGCATGCGGCGGGATGTGCAGGAGTTAATCATCAACAATTAGATTTTACCAACGGGAACGACCAGCGGAGTGCCTGTAACCGGGTCTTCAATGATTTTGCATGATAGATTAAATACATCCTGGGCCAGTTCCTCCGTAACAATGTCCCGGGGATGGCCCTGTGCGACAATTGCACCGTCCTTCATCGCAATGAGATGTGTGGCGTATCTGGCTGCATGATTCAAATCATGCAGCACAGCCACCAGCGTACGCCCCTTCTTGTTCAGCTCCGTAAAAAGCTCCATCAGCTCAATCTGGTGCGCAATGTCAAGAAACGTCGTAGGCTCGTCCAGGAGCAGCAGAGGAGTCTGCTGCGCCAGCGCCATTGCGACCCACACCCGCTGGCGTTGGCCGCCGGACAGCTCATCCACCAGACGATGCGCCAGGCTGGTTGTGCCTGTAGCCTCCATGGCTGCGGCAACAATATGCTCGTCCTCTTCCGTCCACTGTCTGAAAATGCTTTGGTGGGGATAACGGCCGCGTGCCACCAGATCGGATACCGTAATGCCTTCGGGAGCGATGGCCGTCTGGGGCAGCAGCCCTAGCTTACGGGCAACCTCCTTTCCCTTACAGGCCGCAAGCTCCTTCCCGTCCAGCATAACAAGCCCGTGCTCCGGCTTCAGCAGCCCGGACAATGCGCGCAGAAGCGTAGACTTCCCGCAGGCATTCGGACCGATAATGACTGTAAAAGAATTCGGCGGTATTGCCACCGACAAGTTTTTTATAATAGCACGCTTGTCATAATTGACGGTCAGGTCCTTGGCCCACAGCGGCGAAGCACCAGCCATGCTGTCTTGAGCGTATTTTTTTTCAGATGTTGTCATGTTTGTTCCTTCCTTTTCCTGGCCTGCACGAACAGCAGCCACACCAGATAACCTCCACCCAGCGACAAAGTTACGACGCCAACCGGAAACACAGTTCCACGGATAAGCCGCTGCGCCAGAAAGTCTGATCCCAGCAACAGCAATGAGCCCATTGCAGCTGCCGGGATCAGACTATGCGATGCTCCCGCAAGCCGTCTAGCCATCTGGGGCGCTGCCAGAGCAACGAAGGAAACCGGGCCCATAACAGCCGTAGGTACAGCGGTTAACGCTACCCCCGTTGCAATGAGCAGAAAACGGGACTGTTCAACCACGACGCCATGCGCCTTGGCCGTATCGTCTCCCAGCTCCATTTCCCGCAGCGGTCTCGTCTGGAGGATGGCCCCCATAAGAAGAGCGATTACCATAATCGAAGCTGGCATTACCTGTGACCAGTCCACTCCGTTTAAGGAGCCAACGCCCCACGCCGCGGCTGTAAATGCCGCATCCGGCTCGCTGCGCAGAAGCAGCATGGAATTAAGGCTACCCAACATGGCGGATATTCCAATCCCGACGATAATCAGGCGGAAGCCTTTGGACCCGCCGCGAAACGCCAGCACATACACGATAACAGCCGTTCCGATACCGCCGATTATCGCACCTGAAGCCACCGCCGCAAAGGAAACCGCTCCTGTACCAAGCAGCACCAAAAGCGCCCCCGTATAGGAACCGGAAGTAAACCCGATAATGTCGGGCGAACCGAGCGGGTTTTTGGTCAGCGACTGAAAAATCGCCCCGCTGGCTCCAAGTCCCGCCCCAAACACAATCGCAGCAACGGCCCTTGGGAGCCTCCATTCCACCACAACGGTCCGGGCTATGCCTTCGGCATGACCCGTTATTGCCTTGAACACATCAACCACGCTTACCGGCATCGTACCAACAGTCAGCGAAAATACTCCAACCGCGATGACTACTCCAAGCATCGCCAGTGTGGCCAGCATCGCCTTGACCCTCAGCCTGATCTTCAGCGGCCAGGCTAGTACCAGCTCGCGGCGGCCATATTGAACGGGTCGCAATCGTCTCATCTCCCTTATGTCGCCATCAACCCGCTTAGAGGTCGCTTGCTTTTTTTCTTCGAATCAGCAGAATCAGTATGGGAGCGCCGAGGAAAGCCGTAATGATGCCCACTGGAATTTCGGCGGGCGGCATCAGCACTCTGCCGATGACATCCGATACGAGTAGTAGAAGCGGTGCCGCCACCAATGAATATAGAAAAATCCAGCGTTGATCCGGACCAATGATCCAGCGGACGCTATGCGGCACCATCAGGCCGATAAACCCGATGGGACCGGCTACAGCAGTCGCTCCGCCAGCCAGAAGGGTAACGGCGATCAGGCAGATCAAGCGGGTACGATGAATATGTACACCCATGGAAGCGGCCCGTTCATCCCCAAGGGCAACTGCATTAAGCGCCGGCGATACGGCCAGGGCAAGCAATACTCCAATCAGCATAAACGGCAACACCGGCCATAAATCACTCAAGCTTCTTCTGGCTAATGAACCCACGCTCCATTGCAGCATTTGGGAGAAAGCTTCGCTGTTCATCATCCGAAATACGGTTGTAATCCCGCTCAAGGCCGCTCCAAGAGCCACTCCCGCCAGCGTAATCTGCACCGGAGTCGGCGAGATTCGCCCAGCACCGCCGCTGATGATGTAAACGGCAATCGTAGTAAGAAGGGCCCCCGCAAAGGCAAACCACATATAACCGGATAGGCTCGATACAGAAAATAAGCCTATCCCTGCCGCTACAGCGAACGCTGCGCCTGCATTCACACCCAGAATTCCGGGATCGGCAAGCGGATTTCGCGTAAAAGCCTGAATAAGCGCACCGGACAAGCCCAAAGCGCTGCCAACCGCCAAAGCGAGCATTGTACGCGGTACCCGCGACTCCAGCACCGCTGTATGGTCATAACTTCCGTCAGGGGATGTCAGTGCGGCCCATACGGTAGCAGCAGAAAGCGGCTTGGCGCCAACCATCAGGCTGATCACCATGCCGCCCGCCAACAGGACCAGCAATGCCAGCAGGCCCGTTGATCTTGTTATTGCCACTCTCGTGTTCTGCGCATTTCCGGCTTCCTCCGGCCTATCCTTTTTCATTGATCGACTGGCTGATGCCACAACAGCTTACTCCTTTCCTTTCAGCGCATCCGCGAATTGAGGAACGAGATTTTCCACTGTCCACAGCAGGGCAGGGATGCTTCCCGTCGAAAATGCACGTGAGGATTGCCGGTCCAGCACCAATCCTCTTCCAGCAGCTACTGAAGGGATTTTTTGAAACAATGCCTGTTCAGTTACTGCGCCCGGTTCCACACCGATTGGCACAATTACGGTCAGATCCGCATCCAGAAGCTCCAGTCGTTCATCAGCTACTTTAATGGCAAAGTTGGAGTTCTCTATTGCTTCGATTTCCGGCTTCGTAACAAATCCGAGACGCTTAACGAAATCAATGCGCGTGCTTCCTGTTACATAGGCGCCAAATCCGCTGGTCTGGTAGGAACCAACAACTGCTGTTTTGCCGGCAAATTCCGGATGCTCGCTTGCAGCCTTGGCGAACGCTTCATTCACCTTTGCCAGCAGCTCCTCGCCTTCTTTCTCCTTGTTCAATGCTTTGGCAATAATGCGAAGCTGGTCCTCGGAGGAAGTTTTGTAACGGTCCGCTCCTTTCGGAATGCCGATGGTAGGGGCAATTTCGGTTAGGCGCTTGTAACGCTCCTCATCACCGGAAGATTTAACATCAAGAATCAGGTCCGGCTTCAGGCTTGCAATAAGCTCGTAGTCTGGCTCCAGCGTTCCAATAATTGTTGGTGAAGTATGATAGCTGCCTTCCAGCCAAGGCCCCACACCGTCGCCGCCGAATGCTACCCAATCGCTGGCCCCGATCGGTTCCACTCCAAGACTAAGAACTGTTTCCGCATCTCCCCATCCAAGCGCAACGATTTGTTTCGGCTCTGCCGTTATTTCTACCGTCCCGAACTTGGTATCAATAGAGGCATGATAAGGCTGTGATGCTGCCGTCTCCTCCGCAGCAGACTGAACGGCTGCGTTTTGCTGAGTAACAGCAGAGTTTTGGTTCTCGGGCGCATTCTTTGCCGCTCCATTAGAACCGCCGTTCCCTGCCGAGCAAGCGCTAAGCGCCATAGTAAAACATAGCAGCATGGTTACTGCCCACTTTTTGCTGCGAAACATTGGTGAATCCCCCTCTTTGGTGTACAAATAAGAATGATAATCCTTATCAATACTATACTGTGCCCAAAAAGGCTCTCCAATGTCATATCGTGCCAACCCTGATGTTATATATGGACACTCAGAGACATAGCGGTTTTCGTTTCGATAGCGAAGAGGGGATGTGCCGACATGCTTTTTGAACATTTTGCTGAAATAATAACTGTCGGGCTGCCCGATGCTTTCAGCTATTTCCTGAAGAGTGGCATCTGTTGTGACGAGAAGCTCCTTGGATTTCGTAATCCGCAAATGAATAATGTAATCAATAGGGCTTTTCCCGGTCTCGTTCTTGAATATTCTTGAAAAGTGGCGTGAGCTGCAGCCGAGCCTTGCCGCGAGCTCCTCAAGCGTAATGGACCGGGCATAATTAGCTTGCATGTATTGAATTGCCCGGGATACCAAATCATTGCGGACAAGCAGTGCTCCTCCGGCGTTGGCCTGATGAAGAACCTCGTATACAAACTGGTACATCAGCGATTTTACGCGAATCTTCTGAAGCTTGTCCTGTGCCTGGCTTTCCCAGGCCGCAAGCATCTCCTGAACCTGATGCAGCAAAAAGGCCGAAGATATCGGGGCTATGCTGTAGCTTTGATGATATGCGCCGTTTCGCTCGTTACCAGATAATAATCTATGCTTAATCAGTTCGGGCAGAGTAGCGCCATAATAAATCAGATAGTACTCAAAGAGGGTTTCAATTTTGTCTATCGCAAGTACACTGCCCTTAATACCATGCAGGACAAGAAAACGCTTGACGGGCTGATCGGCATCCTCCAGACGGATTGTCGCTGCTCCTTTTACTGCGTATAAAAAACAGTTTGCGGGCAAGCGGTACGATCTTGCTTCCCCCTCATATTGCACAATGCGGCGGATATCCAATACATTGATGTGCGAATAGCTCCAAACGAGCAACTGCTGGCCCGCTTGCATGATATGTCCACCTCCTCGGTCTCACGTGCTGTTGCTATATAAGTTGAACTTTAGATTTTTATATTAGGGTACTAGTCGTAACTGCGGGGAATGTTTGGACTTCCGGCCGCTGCCCGCCTGCAGATTTCTTGATTTATACCGCTCTTCGCGGTGGAAATCGGCAGACAAAGGCGGTCGCTTCCGCTCCGTAAGTATCCAAACTTCCCCTCCGTCACTTCTGCCCTTTTTATTCTTTTTTCAAGTTCAACCTATATAGAACTATTATATTATAATTGAGAACAATTCTCATTACAAAATAATGAAATTCTATGGAACAGACTGATAGAGGAGGCTTCCTGCCTTTACTTTTTACAGTAAACCTTTATTTTTTACCCTATTTGCGTAAGTAGGCCATAGCTTATTGTTGAAGTATATAAGTTGAACTTGAAAGCCGACAAAACATATATAATGAAGTGTAGTTCATTAGGCAACAAGAGCAGGAGGGACATCTGAGATTATGCTGCTTCCGAAATGGTATAAGAAGCATTTTAAGAACAATCTGTTTATGAAGATCATCCTGATTTTCTCCATTATAGCTGTGGTCACCACGATTACGTTCTCCTACCTGATGTTCCTCTTAATGTCGCAGCCTGTAGTGCAGAGGCAATTGGATATCCAGAAGCGGACCGTCGAAAGCGTGAACAATTATATTCAGAATAAATACGATGCTGTGCAGACGATGATGCGCGATGTCTACAGGGACAGTGAGCTTGCATCCAATACATCTTATCTGCTGGAGCATCCTTATCAGGACTATGTAACCTACAGGCTGGACCGGTATCTGAATGAGAGCAGCATCACTACAGACAGCGTGCAGTTCTTTCGAAATCAGATGGAGGATGACCCGGATATACGCAGGCTGCTGCTCTACAGCTCTGCCAAGCAGCAGTTGTATGTGTTCAATGAACGGAAAAATTTCAATATTATCTCCACCAACGCGGCGCGTTCGCTTGTCCCGGATGCCTTGTATCTGGAAGAAGCCAGCAGCGTGACAGCTCCGAACATCTGGGTCCGCAAAACCATATCCCTCGCGGATTCCCCCATGTTCTCGATCCGGGTGCCTATCAATGACAAGCAGTCGCTGCGCAATATCGGGCAATTGCTGGTGTTCTATGATGCGGAGCATATCTGGGAGAGTATGGGCGACTACAAGGATGATTTCAAAGGCAACATTGTTGTGCTCTCGGCGGACAACGATGTGTTGTTCGACAGCTCGGGGAAGCTCTACGGCAAGAAATACCCCTATCCTGAACAGGTTGAAGCGATCTTCTCAGACGGTGAAGAAGTAAACGGGATGATGATTACGAAGCTGACGCACAGCCAGGGCGGCTTCACGGTGCTTAGCGCAGTCCCGGAGCAGGAGCTTGCAGCGACTTATAGAGGTCTGCGCAACATGATTATTATCATCTGCCTGATCTGTATTCTGTTTGCGGTGATTACGCCATCCCTGTTCATCAGCAATTTCGCCTACCGGGCGCATAACATTATCCGCTTTACCCGCAAGGTGAAGAATGGCGACCTTGCCGCCCGGATCACAGATGTGAAGGAAGACGAGCTGGGTCAAATCTCCAAAAGCTTCAATGATATGCTAGATGAGCTTAATCTCTATATCGACCGTGTCTTTAAGGCGGAGATCAAGCAGAAGCACAGCGAAATCTCGGCGCTTGAGGCGAGAGTCAACCCGCATTTCCTATACAATACACTGGAGGTAATCCGCATGCGCGCCATCTCCCAAGGGGCGCCCGATGTAGGAGAGATGATCTACAGCCTGTCTGTTCTGTTCAAAAGCTATGTCCATCCCAAGAGCAAGCACACTATGAAGGATGAGCTTGAAGCCTGCCGGCTGTATCTGGAGCTGTTCCGCATCCGGTACAAGGACAAATTCTCCTATGAGCTGCATTGTCCGAAGGAGCTGGAGGGGCGGGTAGTCCTGAAGATGTCACTGCAGCCCATCGTGGAGAACTATATTCTTCACGGGATGAGAACAGACCGGAGCGATAATCACATCTCTATTCAACTGGTCAAGGAAGGCGAGATTCTCCGCGCCGTGGTAGCGGATAACGGCCGGGGCATTCAGCCGGAGCGGCTGCAGCAGATCCAGAGTGGTCTGCTGCATACAGACGGCTCCTCGCAGTCTTTTGGCCTTCGGAGCATTCATGAGAGAATGATGCTGCTGTACGGAGCGCCGCATGGGGTCCAGATAGAAAGTGTAGAAGGTCTTGGGACAACTGTGACCGTATGTTTTCCCGATTTGGGAGAGGAGGAGCCAACCTATGTATAAGGTATTCATCGTGGATGACGAACCGTTTATTATTGAAGGACTATACGATATCGTCGATTGGGCCGGAATGGGGATGGAGATTGTCGGCCGGGCGGAGAACGGGCAGGACGCGCTGGAAGCGCTGACCTCGCTCCGTGCAGATATTCTGATTACCGATATTTCCATGCCGCTGATGAACGGGCTGGACCTGATTCGCGCCGTCCGCAAGATTCAGCCGGCGCTGAAGGTCATTATTCTCAGCGGGTACGATGAATTCGGTTATCTCAAGGAAGGCATGACGCTGGGCATCGAGAATTACCTGCTCAAGCCGATTAATCTGGAAGAGTTCAAGGCTACGCTAAGCAATGCTGTAGAGAAGCTCAACATGAGCAAAGCCGAAGATGAGATGAACGCGCATAGCATTTCGATATTAAGAGACAACGTGATGCACCGCTGGCTCAAAGATCAGATTGCTCCGAAGGAATTCCACGAACGGGCGGAGCTGCTGGGCATACAGATGAACAAGCCTCTGCTGCTGGCCGCATTGCTGCGCCCGGGCACGGGCTTCGGCAGTGCGGAATTCCTCAAGGCGGTAGGGGAAGCGCTTGCCGGCAGCAGCTCTATCATTCTGTTTCAGGATATCGAAGGAGATGCTGTGCTGCTGCATGGTCTAAGTGAATACCAGCGCGGGAAGGAAGAGGTGGAGCGCTGCCATGAGCGGCTGATTGGACAATTGTCCTCCTTCCAGCCGCTCCGGCTCTCGCTTGGCTCCGTTGTGGAGACCGAAGGGGGCGCGGCCCAGAGTTATGCGCAGGCGAAGAAAGCTCAAGAATATTTCGTGCTGTTCCCGGAGCGGAGCTTGATCCGGTATGAAGAGATAAGGAGCCGTACTGAAGCGGACGGGCGGGAAGTCACCCAGAATTGGGAGCAGGTGCAGCGGCTGATTCTGGCCAAAGACAAGGAGGCGCTGCTGCGGCGCATTGACGAGCGCTTTGAGCAGCTGCGGCATATGGAGGGTGTCACACCGGAAATCCTGCAGGATTTTTCCATGGAATGGCTGATCCGTTTCAAGATGCAGCTCAAGGAAATCAGACATGCAGAAGAGCCGGAGCTGTACCAGGAGGGCTTCCGCAGAATCCGTGAGACGGCGTCGATCCATGAGTGGATATATATTTTGAAGGAAGCGGCAGCGTTTACAATTGATCTGCTGATCCGCGATGTGAAAAGTCCGGTCGTACAGCAGGTGCTTAATTTTATCCATAAGTCCTACTCGGAGGATATTTCGCTGAAGACACTCGGTGCGCAGTTCCATATCCATCCGGTATATTTGGGGCAGCTATTCAGCAAAGAGGTGGGGGATACCTTCACGGAATATATCAACCGCTACCGGATCGAGAAGGCGAAGGAAGAGCTGCGTTATACCTCCTGCAAGGTCCAGGAAATCGCCAGGAAAGTAGGCTACTGGGAGACAGGATACTTCTATAAGCAATTCAAAAAATATGTGGGCATTTCACCTACCGAATACAAGGGGCTTGTCTAGCGGACGTTCGCCGGGCAAGTTCTTTTCTTTATTTTCTACAGGATTTATTTAGTTTAGCTTCTGTTTGAGAATGCTTACATCAACTACAGTTAAAGTAATCCTTGAAGAGGGCGGCGGCGGTCAGGCTTCCGGATGTTCCTGCAAAATTCGAGGTGAATAAAGGGGAGGTTATCAAAGAATGAGCAAGAAAAGAAAACGGTTTTCCCTGTTACTGACATCGCTGATGGCATTCTCGGTGCTGCTTAGCGCCTGCGGCGGCGGTTCCAACAATGCTGCTACGAACAATGCCGGGACAAAGGACACTGCTTCCGAAACGAAAGACACTTCTTCGGAGAAGCCGGTTGAGCTGATCTGGTATACCATCGGCGCGCCGCAGAAGGACCTGGACATGGTCGTGGCTGAGGTCAACAAATATACCAAAGAAAAAATCAATGCTACCCTCAAGGTCAACATGATCGACTACGGTGACTACTCGCAGAAAATGCAGGTCAAGGTTGCCTCCGGTGAGCCTATGGACATCATGTTTACCAGCTCATGGGCTTTGGATTATGTGCAGAATGCCCGCAAAGGCGCATTCCTGGAGCTCGACAGCCTGATTGACAAGTACGGCAAAGGCATCAAGGATACCATCGACCCTGCCTTCCTGGAAGGCTCCAAGGTAGACGGCCACAACTACGCAATTCCTGCCAACAAAGAGCTTCCGGCTCAGGAAGTATGGCGCTTCAACAAGGAACTGGTGGACAAGTACAAGCTGGACATCAGCAAAGTGAAATCACTGGAGAGCATTGAACCTTTGCTCAAGACGATCAAGGAAAACGAGCCGGGCATCACGCCTTACGCGATGGTGAAGGATTTTATGCCGGTGCTGCCTTTTGACTATATCATCGAAAAAATGCCAATGGCGGTATATCTGGACACTAAAGATTATAAAATCGTCAACATTCTCGAAACTCCTGAACTGAAATCCAATCTTGAAACCGTACACAAATATTACAAGGCAGGTTACCTCTCATCGGAAGTAGCGACAACTACGTCCGTGGATGACCTCTACAAATCCGGGAAATGGTTCATGGACCGCGCCACCACACAGCCAATGGCTGACAATCTGTGGACGGCAAGCTACGGTTATCCTGTAGTATCGACTCCTGCCGGTGAATCTTACATTTACAACTGGTCCGTTATGGGTTCGATGCAGGCGATTTCGGCCAACTCCGAGCATCCAGAGAAAGCTATGGAATTCCTCAACCTGCTCAACACCGATCCGGTTCTGCGCAACATGATGGACTCTGGTATCGAAGGCGTGCATTACGAGAAAGTCAACGACACTACGATCAAGAATCTGCCTGAAGCGCAAAACTATGATATGCCGTCCTTCTCCCTGGGCAATATCATGCTCAACTATTTGAACGAAGGCGACCCTGCGGACAAATGGGATCAGTTCAAGAAATTCAATGAAGCGGGTGTAAATGCGCCGCTGCTCGGCTTCAACTTTGATACCTCCAAGGTGACGAATGAAATCGCCGCTGTGCAGAACGTGAAGGAAGAATTCTGGGCTCCGCTCATGACGGGAACCGTAGATCCTGACGAATATCTGCCAAAAGCGATTGAGAAATTCAAAGCTGCCGGTCTCGATAAAATCATCGCAGAAGCACAGACACAAATCGACGCCTGGAAAGCCGCGAACAACAAATAATTCATTCATTTAAGGAAGATCGGGCGGGTGCCAAGCCTCTTGCCCGGTCTTCTTTACAGTTAAGGAGGGCTCCACGTGAAAAGTGTTGGCGGATTCATCCGAAATATCATCAAAAACAAAGTTATGCTGCTCATGGTCCTACCGGGCGCGCTGTGGTTCCTCTTTTTCTCATATCTGCCGATGGTGGGAACGGTCATTGCCTTTAAGGAATACCGCTACAGCCGTGAGGGATTCTGGGCCAGCATCATCAACAGCAAGTGGGTGGGCTGGGACAACTTCAAATTTTTGTTCACCACAAACGACGCATACGTAATCACCCGCAATACGCTTTTATACAATGCAGCTTTCATTCTGCTCGGGCTTGTGCTGTCAGTAGCGATGGCGATTGTGCTGGCGGAGATCGCCAATAAAAGACTTGCTAAGGTCTATCAGACCGGCATGTTTCTGCCGTATTTCCTGTCCTGGGTCGTTGTCGGCTATTTCGCCTTCAGCTTTCTCAGCTCCGAGAGCGGTGTGCTGAACCAGATCCTGAGCTATTTTGGCGCAGAGCCGATCAATTGGTATTCCGAGAAAAAATACTGGCCGCTCATCCTGATACTGGTGTATCTGTGGAAAGCGCTTGGCTATAACAGCGTAGTCTACCTGGCCGCTATCATGGGTATCGACAAATCGCTCTATGAAGCTGCAATGATCGACGGCGCAGGCAAGTTCCAGCAGATCAAGAACATTACGCTGCCGCTCTTGAGCCCGATTATCACCATTATGACGCTGCTCGCCATCGGGAAAATCTTTTATGCCGACTTCGGCTTGTTCTATCAGGTTCCCCGCAATTCCGGGACGCTCTACAGTGTTACGAACGTTATCGACACCTATGTCTACCAAGGCCTCAAATCTACAGGTGAGATTGGCATGAGCACTGCCGCAGGTCTGTATCAATCCGTTGTCGGTTTTGTGCTTGTAATTACTTCGAACTTCATCGTGCGCAAATTCAACAAGGACAGCGCCTTATTCTAATCAGGGCGAAAGGAGTGAACCAGATGTCCACACTAGTCAAAAAAGAACGCGATTTTCACAAGCTCTCCAAGACCTGGAATGTGCTGTTCAATTTGTTTGCCGGCATTTTTGCTTTTTTGTGCGTTTTTCCGTTTATCTTTGTGGTGATCATTTCCTTCACAGATGAAGGGACGCTGGCCCGGGATGGCTACAGTCTGTTTCCGGCGAAATGGAGTCTCGGGGCTTACAAATATGTATTCGAGTCAGGCGATATGCTGCTGCGTTCTTACGGGGTAACCATTCTCGTGACCGTACTCGGTACGCTGATCAGCCTGCTGTTTATTTCTTTTTATGCCTATGCCATTTCGCGTAAAAGCTTCAGATACCGCAATTTCTTTGCGTTCTTTGCCTTTTTCACCATGCTGTTCAACGGGGGGCTCGTTCCGACCTACATCATCGTTACGCAGTTCCTGGGACTCAAGGATTCGATCTGGGCGCTTGTGATGCCGCTGGCGGTCAATGCCTTTTACATTATGATTTTGCGGACGTTCTACAGCACCAGCGTTCCCGATGCCATCATTGAATCCGGTAAAATCGACGGCGCGGGCGAATTCCGCATTTTCCTGACGCTTGTGTTGCCGCTGTCCTTGCCTGGTCTCGCTACGATTGCCCTGTTCAGTACCCTGGGCTACTGGAATGACTGGTTCAACGCGCTGCTCTATATTGATGATCCGAACCTGGTGCCGCTGCAGTCAATGCTGATGCGGATCGAGACCAGCATGCAGTTTATTATGCAGAACTCCACCAACAGCTCGCTCAGTCTGGAGGCGCTGCGCTCCATGCCGCAGGATACGTCGCGGATGGCGATGGTCGTGCTTGCGACCGGACCGATTATTTTTGCTTATCCGTTCTTCCAGCGTTATTTCATTCAGGGTCTTACAGTAGGGGCCGTCAAAGAATAAGAGTGTCAGCAGAAAGGGCGTGGAGAAATGAGCTATAAAGATCCGGGCAGACCGGCCAAGGAACGGGCGGAGCAGCTGCTGGGACTAATGACCTTGGAAGAAAAGGCCGCACAACTGGTTCAGCCCTTCGGCTGGCAGGCCTATGAACATACAGATGGAACCATTACGCTTACGGAAGATTTCAAACGCCAGGTGGCGGAGACAGGCATCGGCTCGCTGTACGGCATGCTTCGTGCCGATCCGTGGACAGGTGTAACTCTGGCGACCGGGCTGTCTCCGCGCCAGGGCGCGGAGGCGGTCAACGCCATTCAGCGCTATGCCATCGAGCATTCCCGCCTGGGCATTCCGATTCTGATCGGGGAAGAATGCTCGCACGGGCATATGGCGATTGGCGCTACCGTGTTCCCGGTGCCGCTCTCGCTGGGCAGCTCCTGGAATGTAGACCTGTACCGGGAGATGTGCCGGGCGGTGGCGCTGGAGACCCGTAGTCAGGGCGGTACAGTGACCTACTCTCCGGTGCTGGATGTAGTGCGCGATCCCCGCTGGGGGCGCACGGAGGAATGCTTCGGCGAAGACGCCTATCTGATCAGCGAGCTGGCCGTCGCCTCTGTGGAGGGGCTGCAGGGTGAATCGCTGAGCAGCCAGGAGAGTGTAGGCGCTACGCTGAAGCACTTTGTCGGCTACGGCAGCTCCGAGGGCGGCAGAAATGCCGGCCCGGTGCATATGGGCTGGCGCGAGCTGCTTGAAGTGGATCTCCTGCCGTTCAAGAAGGCAGTAGAGGCTGGCGCGGTTTCTGTTATGCCTGCCTACAACGAAATCGACGGCATTCCCTGCACGACGAATACCGCGCTCATGGAGGATATTCTCCGGGGAGCGTGGGGCTTTGACGGCCTTGTAATTACCGATTGCGGCGCTATCGAAATGCTGGCTTCCGGCCATGATGTCGCCGAGGATGGACTGGATGCTTCCGTGCAGGCTATCACCTCCGGCATCGACATGGAGATGTCGGGCGCGATGTTCGGCGAGCATCTGGTTGGGGCCGTCCGCACGGGCAGATTGGCTATCGAGATCCTGGACCGCGCTGTGCAGCGGGTGCTGGAGCTGAAATTCAAGCTCGGCCTGTTCGAGCAGCCGTATGCCGATCCGGATGCAGCCGAGAAGTTCATCGGCAGCGAGAAGCACCGGGAGCTTGCCCGCAAGCTGGCGGCGGAGAGCATCATTCTGCTGAAGAATGATGCCGGCACGCTGCCACTCTCCAGTGGCTCCGGCAAGGTTGCCGTCATCGGCCCGAACGCCGATGCGCCTTACAATCAGCTTGGCGACTATACCTCGCCGCAGCAGCGCGCAAGCATCGCCACCGTACTGGACGGTGTGCGCAGCAAGCTGGGGCCGGAGCGGGTGCTGTACGCGCCCGGCTGCCGGATCAAGGGCGACTCCAGAGAAGGCTTCGAAGCGGCGCTGTCCTGCGCGGCGCAGGCCGACACCGTGGTGATGGTGCTCGGCGGCTCCAGTGCCCGCGATTTTGGCGAAGGCACAATTGATCTGAAGACCGGAGCCTCGAAGGTTACGGAGCACTCCTGGAGCGATATGGACTGCGGCGAAGGCATCGACCGGATCTCGCTGGCCCTTTCGGGTGTGCAGCTGGAGCTGGTGCAGGAGATTCACAAGCTGGGCAAACCGGTGATTGTGGTCTACATCAACGGCCGTCCGATAAGCGAGCCGTGGATTGAGGAGCATGCCCACGCCATTCTGGAAGCCTGGTATCCAGGCCAGGAGGGCGGCCACGCGGTAGCTGATATTCTGTTCGGCGAGGTGAATCCTTCAGGCCGATTGACGGTTTCCTGGCCGAAGGATGTCGGGCAGCTTCCGGTGTACTACAACGGCAAGCGTTCCCGGGGCAAAAGATACCTCGAAACGGATTCGCAGCCCCGATACCCGTTCGGCTTCGGACTGAGCTATACAAGCTTCAACTACTCTGAGCTTAAGGTAGAGCCGCAGTCCATCACTGCGGGTGAAACCGCGACGGTAACCGTACAAGTGACTAACACGGGCGAGCGTACAGGAGCTGAAGTCGTTCAACTATATATTTCTGATGTAGCCAGCAAGGTTTCGAGACCTGCCAAGGAATTGAAGGGCTTCCGCAAAATCACGCTGTCTCCGGGTGAATCGAAAATTGTGGAATTTGAAGTCGGCGCAGAGCAACTACAATATATCGGCCCGGATTTTCAGCCTGTCGTGGAGCCGGGAGCCTTCAAGGTGCTGGCCGGCAGCCATGTAAATGATGTGCTGGAAGCCGCGCTTGAGGTAATGGAGGGTTCACATGGAGCGGATTAAAAGATTGATACGCGAGCTGTCCGAGCGGCAATGGCTGGAGCGGCTTGCGCTTGAGGAATGGGATATCCAAGCTTCGGTATATACCGTGCCGGGCCAATACGACGGAAAACGCCCCTATACCGAAGGGGATTTCAGCCTGTTTCCAAGTGTTCAGGGAACCACGTACTTTTTCCGCCGTACGCTTGCAATTCCTCTTGAATGGGGGCAGCAGCATGCGGGTCTGATCTTTGAGTCGGGAGGCGAGGGCTTGCTGAGGGTCAATGGGGAATCCCGGCAGGGCCTCGACCGGAACCATACCTTTGTGACGCTTGAAGCATCCCCGGACGGAAGACCGCTGGAGCTGGAAATTGAATTGTTTGATCCGATCCCGGAGCCGGTGGACCCGCTGAACCAGCAGGCGGTGATCCAGCCGCCGATCCGGGCGATCCGCACGGAGCTTGTGCTCGTGAATGTTCCGGTTCAGAGCTTGATGTACAGTGTCATCATTGTCCGGGATGCGGCCATTCTGCTGCCTGAAGCGGATATGCGCCGGACCCGGATGCTGGAAGCCTTGTACCGCGTAATGGATGAATTTCTGAATTTATCTGAGGCAGTAATCCGTGAGGGAAAGGCTGTCGCAGCCCTCGAAGAGAAGCTGCGTGCAGACATTGCGGGAATTGGCGGAAATGCGGAAGGCACCATTCATATGGTTGGCCAATCCCATATTGATATTGCCTGGCTATGGCCGGCCCGGGAGACTGTGCGCAAGACTAGCCGGACCTTCTCGACCGTGCACGCCTTGATGGAAGAATACCCTGAATACCAATTTGCCCAGAGCCAGCCGCAGTTGTTCGCATATCTCAAGGAGAATGATCCCGTGCTGTTCGCCAAGGTAAAAGAGAGAATCCGCGAAGGCCGCTGGGAGCTTGTCGGCGGCATGTGGGTGGAGCCGGATCTGAACATTCCGAGCGGTGAATCGCTGATGCGCCAGATGCTCTACGGGCAGCGCTTCTATCTGGAGGAATTCGGCAAAACCTCGGACATTGAATGGCTGCCGGATACCTTCGGCTACTGCGCATCGCTTCCGCAGATCCTCCGGCATGGCGGCGTGCGTTATTTCATGACCACAAAGCTCGGCTGGAATGATACCAATGTGTTCCCTTACGATCTGTTCCACTGGGTCGGTATTGACGGCACTGCCATGCTGTCTTATCTCAATCATGGAGTGAATGAGAATACATTGCCGAAGGATGTGCATGATCACTGGCAATCCTTCCGCGAGAAGAAAACCCATAACGAGCAGATGCTGCTCTACGGTCATGGCGACGGCGGCGGGGGCGTGACCCGCGAGATGCTGGAATATATCCGCCGGGCGGAGCTGATGGTCGGCCAGCCGGCCAGCCAAATCAGCAGTGCCGCTGATTTCTTCGCAGGCATCCGGGAACGGCAGCCGAAGCTCCCGGAATGGCGCGGCGATCTGTATCTGGAGCTGCACCGGGGAACCTACACCACCCACGGCCGCAATAAGCGGAACAACCGTAAGGCGGAAATTCTTTACCGCGAGGCGGAGCTGTGGCAGACAGTGGCAGCTTCCTTCATGAAGCCGGAAGAACGGAGCAGCAGCACCGAACAGCTCCATAAAGGCTGGAAGCTGGTGCTGCTGAATCAGTTCCATGATATTATCCCCGGCTCGGCGATCACCGAAGCCTATGAGACCTCGGAGAAGGAATACCGCGAGGTGTTCAACCTTGGACATTCGGCGCTCCAGCCGGGTCTTCAGGCCTTGGCGGGCCAGGTGGCGGCAGAGGGCGAAGGTACGCCGTATGTGCTGTTCAACAGTCTGGGCTGGGCACGGGATGTGGTAGCTGCAATCACTGTGCCGGATCATACGGAATTGGAGAATGCAGCGCTGGCGGACATGCAACTGGCAGGTAAGGAACTGACCAATAGCGGACTGAGCAGCAAGGAACTGGCTAAGGCGGCACCGACTAAGGCGACACCGGCAGACCTGACCTGGACTGCCTATGACGAGGATGGTCATTCACTTTCGATGGATCTTGTGTCCGAATCGTCGGCAGCCGGACCAGTGGAGCAGAAGACAGCCTATATCCATGTCCCACAGGTCCCGGCGTTTGGCTATAAGACAATATGGCTGAGACGCGAAACCACTGAAGCCGTGGCGGCGGTGGAGCACACTCCGTTGACGGGATACGCTCCCCTGAACGATAGCTGGGACACCCCTCACTACCGCCTTGCTTTCAATGAACGGGGCGAAATCACCAGCCTGTTCGACAAGACGGCAGGCCGTGAAATCGTGTTGCCGGGCGGACGCGCCAACCGGTTCCACTTTTTCCATGACCGTCCGACACTCTGGGATGCCTGGGACATTGACAACCGTTACGAAGAACAACCTGCTGGCGAGGCGGAACTGGTGGAGAAATACGTGCTTCACTCCGGTAAAGTTCAGGATGTGCTGAGATTCCGCTGGAAGCTGGGCCAATCGGAAATTACACAGGATTTGATCCTGTATGCGAACGACCGCAGGATTGACTTCAAGACACATGTGGAATGGAATGAAGCCCACAAGCTGCTTAAGGTTGGATTCCCGGTCGATGTGGTTGCTGACAAAGCCACCTACGAGATTCCGTTCGGCGCGCTTGAGCGTCCGACCCACCGCAATACAAGCTGGGAGCAGGCTCAGTATGAGGTGTGCGGCCATCGTTTTGCTGATGTGTCCGAGCATGGCTACGGCGTCAGCCTGCTGAATGACTGCAAATACGGCTATGACGTTCAGGCCAGCACGATTCGCTTATCTCTGCTGCGCGCACCGAAATGGCCGGATGTCACCGCTGACCTGGGCAGCCATGACTTCACCTATTCTTTATATCCCCATGAAGGGGATTGGCGGAGTGCGCACACGCTGCGCAAGGCAGCGGAGCTGAATCATGAAATTCCGGTCATTGCAGCGACTATGAAGACTGGACAACTGCCATCCACTGGAGCCTTAATCAGCTTCCATGGGCAGCATGTTGTGCTGGATACCGTGAAACCGTCCGAGGACGGACAGGGCAGCATTCTGCGGCTCTATGAATCCTCCGGGGGACGCGAAGCCGTGAAGCTTGGCTGGAAACAACCTTTTAGCGAAGTGTACCTGTCCAACGCCCTGGAACAGCAGCTTGAACCCGTAGCCCATCACCAAGGTGAATTCGAGCTGTGCTTCGCTCCTTTTGAGATCAAGACGATTTACATGAAATAAACTACCTATTTGAACATAAGGAGTGTACCTTCCTTGGAACAATTCAGACTACCCAAAATCCCGATGCCGAAGCTCGAACTGCCGCAAGCCGTACAGGAGGTGCTGGCCGAAGCGGAAGAGAAGCTGGCCCACCGGCCAAAGCTGCTGCAGCTATTTAAGAACTGTTTTCCCAATACCCTGGAGACCACGACGAAGCTGATGGAGGATGGCACCACCTTTGTCATCACCGGAGATATCCCGGCTTCCTGGCTGCGTGACTCTGTGGAGCAGGTCATTCATTATGTACCTTTGGCCAAAAATGACCCGGATCTCCAGCGCATCATCGGCGGTCTGATCAAACGTCATATTCAATACATCCACATTGATCCGTACGCCAATGCTTTTAACGAATATGCCAATGACTGGCACTGGAACACCACGGACGTTACCGAGATGTCCCCATGGGTCTGGGAGCGCAAATTCGAGATTGATTCTCTGTGCTTCGTGGTGCGTCTCGCGTATACCTACTGGCAGGAAACCGGGGTGACCGATTTCTTCAATGCAGAGTTCAAGTCTGCCCTGCGTACCATCATCGATGTGTTCAAAAAAGAGCAGCACCACTTCGAGCAGTCACCGTACCGCTTCACCCGTAACAACGGTATTCCTGAGGATTCGCTGCGAAATAGCGGACTTGGCATGCCGGTGAACTATACCGGGATGATCTGGTCCGGGTTTCGTTCCAGTGACGATGCCTGCGACTTCCACTACAACATTCCCGGCAATATGTTTGCCGTTGTAGCCTTACGCCAGATGCAGGAGTTCGCCGAGTGGGTCTTCCGGGACATGGATCTGCTGGCCGAGCTGAAGGAGCTGGAGTCCGAGGTTGATCACGGCATTAAACTGTACGGAATTTACCGCCATCCTGAATTCGGCCCGATTTATGCCTACGAGACCGATGGCTTCGGCAACTACTGCCTGATGGATGATGCCGGAACCCCGGGGCTGATCTCCATTCCTTACCTAGGCTATTTGAAGAACGATGATCCGATCTATCAGAACACCAGACGATTTGCGCTCAGTAAAGAAAATCCTTTCTATTATGAAGGAACAGCTGCCAAAGGCATTGGCAGTCCGCACACACCCAAGAACTATATCTGGCATATGGCCTTGTCGATGCAAGGGATAACGGCGGACACCAAGGAAGAGAAGCTGGCGGTGATCAGCATGCTGGAAGCAACGGACGCCGATACCGGCTTCATGCACGAAGGCTTCCATGCGGACGACCCATCCGTGTTCACCCGCAGCTGGTTCGCCTGGTCGAACAGCCTGTTTTCCCAACTGATCTGGCGGGCGCTACAGGAAGGAATTCTCTAAGTTATTTCAGATACTGATGACA
This sequence comes from Paenibacillus sp. BAC0078, assembly GCF_054483875.1. NCBI lineage: Bacteria > Bacillati > Bacillota > Bacilli > Caryophanales > Paenibacillaceae > Paenibacillus > Paenibacillus sp. BAC0078. The sequence continues at coordinate 5,790 of NZ_JBTLRW010000021.1, read as the reverse complement.
AGATGGAGTAAGGTACTTTTTTATATGAAAAGGAGACATGAGCATGAGTACGATTATTGGAGAAAATCTGTCAAACATCCCTTGGGAGGAGAAGCCGGTAGCCACCAACGCACCCGTGTGGAGATATTCGGCCAATCCGATCATTAACCGGGATGCCATCCCAAACTCCAACAGTGTGTTTAATTCGGCGGTCGTCCCCTTTGGGAATGGTTTCGCCGGCGTCTTCCGCTGCGATTCCAAATCGGTCAGCATGGATATCTTTGCGGGCTTCAGCGAGGGTGGCGTGAACTGGACAATCCAGCATGAGCCGATTGTCTTCCAAGGTGACGAAGAGGTCATTAAACGGGAATACCGCTATGATCCCCGGGTCTGCAAGATAGATGATCGTTACTATATTTCCTGGTGCAACGGCTATCACGGGCCTACCATCGGACTCGCGTACACCACCGATTTTCAAACTTTCCATCAATTGGAGAACGCCTTTCTGCCGTATAACCGCAATGGCGTGCTGTTCCCGCGGAAGATAAACGGGCATTATGCCATGCTTAGCCGTCCAAGCGATACCGGGCATACTCCGTTTGGAGATATTTTCTACAGCGAAAGCCCTGATCTTACCTTCTGGGGCAAGCACCGCTATGTGATGGGCACGGTGAATGGAGATGCCTCCGCCTGGCAGTCCAAGAAGATTGGTCCAGGTCCTATTCCGATTGAAACCAGCGAGGGCTGGCTGCTCATCTATCACGGCGTAATCAACACATGTAATGGATTTGTCTACCGCATGGGCTGTGCGCTCCTGGATCTGGATCAGCCTTGGAAAGTGAAAGCCCGTTCGCGCAATTATATTCTTGGACCGGAAATGTTGTACGAATGTGTGGGAGATGTGCCCAATGTGACCTTCCCTTGCGCGGCTTTGACAGATTCTGCTACAGGACGGATTGCTATCTACTACGGGTGTGCGGATACCGTTACGGGCCTTGCCTTCACCACCGTAGATGAATTGCTTAAATATATGAGGGAGTTCCCTTTGGAGATTGAGGAATAGCATCAATGAACAGTAGCAGGGCATAACATTAAGGCATAATCGAGACGACAGTATTTGAACCTGCGGCTCCTTGCTCCCGAAGTAATGCTGCGCCTGCCATTCCGGGCGGTTTCGGAATATGGCCTGGAAGCGCTGGGGCTCAGCCGCCGAACCTGATTCTGTTGCCAAGTGCGCAGAATTTGGACGATAGCGCGATGGAACAGCTGATTGCTTTTATAGAACGCACTGGAACAGTGCTTGTAGTGACCGGAGCACTTGGACTCAACTCCTACTGGCAACCGTCCGATCGCCTAGGAGGAATTCTTGGTACGCGTGAACTAAGCAACGTGCGGCGCGAGGAGCGGATGAAGTCCAAGTAAAAGAGGTGTCCGCGCCTAATAATTCCCTTGAATCCGGAGATACCGTAATCGATCTTCCGCTCGGCAAGGGACGCCTTATCTGGTGCCCGCTCCCGCTTGAACTGAATGACCACGATGAGCCGATCACCGAACTGTACCGCTTGCTGTGGAGCACTCATCTATTCCTGCGGAGCTGGAGTAGATCAGCGGCGGCGACCTGCCGGGAGTCTACGGGCGCAAGCTGGATTTTGCGGGAGGAGCACTTTATATTTTCGTATCCGAATATGCCTGGTACGCTGACATTGAGGTTAGAGACGCAGTGACTGGCATGAGCTACAGCTTCCGGCTGGAGAAGGAACGTTCCGTGCTGTTTGCGGCAGACTTGCAGGGGCAACTGATTTCTGTGTACAGAGCAGGAGAAACTGCGATTACAATACATTATTAAGCAAGATTTAAGGGGAGAGATGGGATTCATGACGAAGAAAAAAACCGCGCATATCGTTTCCCACACCCACTGGGACCGGGAATGGTATTTGCCCTATGAGAAGCATCATGTTCGTCTGGTAGAGCTGGTGGATGCGCTTTTGGATAAATTGGAGAGCAGTACGGCCTTCCGCAGCTTTTATCTGGATGGGCAGACCATTATTCTGGAGGATTATCTCCAGGTCCGCCCGGAGAACAAGGAACGTCTGGAGCGGCACATCCGGGATGGCCGGATTCTGATTGGGCCGTGGTACATTCTGCAGGATGCTTTCCTAACGAGTGGCGAAGCCAACGTGCGAAATATGCAGATTGGCCATCAGGATGCCCTGAAATACGGCGAGCCTTCCAAAATCGGCTACTTCCCCGATACCTTCGGCCTCGTCGGTCAGACGCCGCAGCTTATGCTCCAATCCGGCATCAAAAACGCCTTCTTCGGCAGAGGAGTCAAGCCGACTGGCTTCAACAATACCGTATCGGACGGCGGTTATGAATCATCCTTCTCCGAGCTGATCTGGGAAGGGCCGGACGGCTCCCGGATCCTCGGCATTCTTTTCGCCAACTGGTACTCCAACGGCAATGAGGTTCCGGCGGACGAAGCTGCTGCCCGGGAGTTTTGGGACCGCAAGCTGGCAGATGCCGAGAAGTATGCCTCCACTGGCGAGTTGCTATTCATGAATGGGTGCGACCATCAGCCGCTGCAGCTAGATTTGCCGGAGGCGATTTCCACAGCACAGGCGCTGTACCCGGAGGTAGAGTTTATTCATTCCAACTTCCCGGATTACCTGGACGCTTTGAATTCCGATCTTGAGCATAACGGGCGTGAACTGTCTTCCGTCACCGGCGAGCTGCGCAGCCAGCGGACTGACGGGTGGGGCACACTGGTCAATACGGCCTCGGCACGTGTGTATTTGAAGCAGATGAACCAGAAGGGCCAGACTCTCCTTGAAAAAGTAGCCGAGCCCCTGGCCTCCATCGCCAAGCTTGCCGGCAAAGACTATCCGCATCACCTGTTCACCTACGCTTGGAAGACTCTGATGCAGAACCATCCACATGACAGCATCTGCGGCTGCAGCGTGGATGAGGTCCACCGCGAGATGGTGACCCGTTTTGATAAAAGCCGCCACGTAGCAGAAAGCATCATAGAAGAAAGCGCCAGATTCATCGCCGATGCTGTGGATACTTCTGTTTTTGACAGATATTCGGATAGTGGTGAGGCTGTACCCTTCGTGGTGATGAATACCACCGGCTGGAGCCGTACGGGGACTGTCAGCGTTGAACTGGACGCAGCCCGCTTATATCTGCGCGAAGGCTATGGCTTGGAAGAAACCTCGCGCAGAATGCAGGAGACCGATCTCTCCGGCCGTGTATTGGTGGATGACAGCGGCAATGTGCTGGCGTGCACCGTAAAGGATTTGGGTCTGGAATTCGGCTATGATCTGCCGGACGACAAGTTCCGCCAGCCGTACATGTGCCGTAGAGTGAGGCTCACCTTCGAAGCGGCTGAAGTCCCGGCACTTGGGCTGCGTGCCTATGCCTGGATTACCCAGCAAGCAGTTGCTCCTGCGGGGCAGCAAGCTTCTCTCTTCAGCGGTGAACATGTGCTGGAGAACGCAGCGATCCGTGTGGAAGTGTCTGCGGATGGCTCCTTCAGCCTTAGTCACAAGCAGAGCGGAGCTGTGTACCGTGATCTTGGTGTTTACGAGAATTCCGGGGACATTGGCAATGAGTATATGTACAGACAGCCTGATGGCGAGACTTCTTTGACGACCAAAGGGTTGAACGCAGCAATCACTGTAATTGAAGACACTCCTTTCCGGGCGGCTGTCGAGATTAAGCATGAATGGGAAATTCCCGCCTCGGCAGACGCCAGACTAAATGAAGAGCAGCGCGCATTAGTGTACTATCCGGAGCGTAAGGCGCAGCGCAGCAGCGAAACAGTGATTTTGCAGCTTCGCACTGTTATTTCTCTGGAGCGTGAAGGCAAGGGGCTGCATATTGAATCGACGATCAATAATGTGGCCAAGGATCACCGGGTGCGGATGCTGTTCCCTACAGATCTGCAAACAGCGGTGCATCATGCCGATTCCATGTTCGAAATTGCCAAGCGGGACAACGAACCGGCAGCAGAGTGGCTTAATCCGAGCAACACGCAGCATCAGCAGGCTTTTGTAGATGTCAGCAGTACAGAGGCAGGCATGACGGTAGCCAATCTCGGTCTGAACGAATATGAAGTGCTGCGTGACGGGCGCAATACGATAGCTGTTACTTTGCTGCGCAGTGTGGGCGAGCTCGGGGATTGGGGCTGGTTCCCGACACCGGAGGCGCAATGCCTCGGCGAGCACACCGCTCAGCTAATGCTGATTCCGCATACTGGGGATGGGATTACTTCAGGTGCTTATGCCGAAGCTTATCAGTTCCAGACGCCGTGGACCGTCTTCCAGACAGGTGTACATGCAGGAGCGCTTGCGTCCGGGTATTCTCCATTGACTTGGAAAGGTGCAGAAGCAGCATTTTCCTCCATGAAAATGAACGAGCATACCGGTGACCTCCTGCTGCGCTGGTATAACATGAGCGGCGGGCAAGCAGACTTGGAGCTGAAGCTAGGGCTTGCCCATGAACATCTATACAAGACAGGCATCCTCGAAGAGAGTGCGAATCCGCTGCCGGATTCCAGAGATGCAGCACATCATCTGCAGTTAGGTGCATGCGAAATCGCAACATTCGGCATCCATCTGTGACCGTACCCCTATATGATAAAAGCTCCACCGGCGCTTCCCTGCCGGTGGAGCTTTTTGCTTACTTCCTGCGGTAATCCTTGCTCCAATTCTGGATAGCCTCAGCTAACGTGGGTGTTCTAAGTTTTCTCCAGTCAGAGGTCTCCCATTCGTGAATCGCCTGCTGTCTGGTTTTGTAGAAGCTGTAATCGCGGATATTCCAAGGGCAGTAGACCTTTCTGTACCATTTACCATCAGAGATCCCGCGGGTATAGCGGCGGACGGCTTTGCTCGCTTGTCTTTTAGCCCAGACAGAACCTGGGGAGCGCTGGTCGTTCCACACCGGGTGTTTCTTTACACTTCTGCTCATTGTGACTCTAACCTCCTTACAGGGAAGGGAAGCTAGAAGTCGTGAACTCTCTTCAAAAAGCAGTCACCTCTTTCGTAACACGTATCCTTCTTGCTTATAGGGGAAGATACATTTATGGACGTTAAGACTTGAATAAAGTTTCACATCAGACTATGATATCAAAGCAAGAAAGGGGCCATGCAGTGTAAGCACAAATAAGTTTTAAATAAATGCTTGCAATGGATCTCTATACATGGTATATTCTTATTCCGGCCAAGAAAGTTCAATGCCGAGCTCGAAAAAAGAAATTAAAAAAAGCTTGCATTAAACGGCCGAACATGATATAGTATAAGAGTTGCTGCTGACGAGAACATCGTCGTGGGCAACGAGCTTGATCTTTGAAAACTGAACAACGAGTGAGTATCGGAAATCACTTCGGTGATTCCAAAATGAGAATTTTAATTCTCGTCAGATGTTTCAAAATGAGCGAATCGCTCTTTCTAATACGTTTCGGTTGGTTCTTTTCTCGAAGTTATTCGGGTGAAGGATCGCTCGAAAAAACCTAATTGGAGAGTTTGATCCTGGCTCAGGACGAACGCTGGCGGCGTGCCTAATACATGCAAGTCGAGCGGAGCTTATCCTTCGGGGTAAGCTTAGCGGCGGACGGGTGAGTAACACGTAGGCAACCTACCCTGTAGACTGGGATAACTACCGGAAACGGTAGCTAATACCGGATAATTCCTTTCTTCTCCTGAAGGAAGGATGAAAGGCGGAGCAATCTGCTACTAGAGGATGGGCCTGCGGCGCATTAGCTAGTTGGTGGGGTAACGGCCCACCAAGGCGACGATGCGTAGCCGACCTGAG
>NZ_JBTLRW010000020.1:0-113820 GCF_054483875.1 Paenibacillus sp. BAC0078 | reverse complement strand
GCGCACCAACAGTGAAAGAGCAGTTAAGAAAGTTATTTGAAGAACGCTACCCCACGGTCGAAACATTGGCCGCATTTTTGGTGTTCGGGTGTGTGTAGGGGGGGGGTTCCCCCGCCACTACACACTCTTACACCCTATAAGATACACCCGATGAGATACTCTACTCTTACACAAACTTCTTGACACTACCCCAAACCACCCTACCTCGCTCCAACAACGGCATTTCTGCCGTTATTTCTGGCCAACCCCCATGGTTCTCCCTGTTCTTGGTTCATTTCGTAAGTGATTATCCTGGGGTACAGGCGTTATAGGGCCCTCAAAACTTCTAACCATTTTCATAGTTTCAACAATAAAAACGGCCGCCTCACTAGCAGAAAAATCTGCTTGAGACAGCCGTTTCATTAGTTCAATCTTGCTTATGCTTAAAAATGTCCAGCAAACCGCTTATTCGGCTTGACCCAGCAGCCGGTAAATAACAGCAGCCGCTTGCGCCCGGGTAGCTTGTCCTTCAGGGACAAAGCGTCCATCCGGCATGCCGTTGATCAGTCCGCCGCTGCGCACCGCTTCTACTGCTTCGGCAGCATCCTGCGGCAGTTGCTTCAGGTCGGTGAACGGAGTGGTTGCCGCTCCGGCTTCACTCTTCAATGGAACATTCACGATACCTGCGAGGCGGTAGATCATTACGGCCATTTCCTGGCGGGTAATTTGCTCATTGACCCCGAAGGAGCCGTCGGCTTTTCCTTTCACAATGCCCAGCTTTTGTGCGCTGGCAATCGGGCCGGTGTACCAGGCTCCCGATTTCACATCGCTGAATGCAGGTACAGCCGTCTCATCCAGCAGATCGAACGCATTCATCAAAATCTTGATGAATTCCGCGCGGGTCACGTTAGCCCCCGGCTTAAACGCGCCTGCTTCCGTACCCTGGATAGCCCCTCTGGCTGCCAGCGCTTCGATGCTGTCCGCTGCCCAGCCCACGTTCGCTACATCGGTAAATGCAACGTTCGGGCAGAGAACCGCATAGGTTCCGTTATGCTTCATGTTGAATTCGAACATTCCGGTAGCGGCATTGTACTTGCCGCCAGCAACGATCTTGGCTGTTCCGGCATCATTCAACGTGTAGGCGACCACTTGATGGCCCTTGTCGCCGGCCTTCAGCACATAAGGCAGGGCCAGCTTGATGCCCTTCGCTTGCAGCGCCGAAGCCGCAAGCGCCGCTCCGTCAACGCTCAGCGTAATGTCGCTGACCGTGCCCGCTCCCTTGAGGGCGCCCGCTTGCGCCGGCAGGCCCGCACCGTCCACGGCTTTCACTAGCAGCGCAAGGCTGCTGTTACCCGTGTACGATTTCAGGAAGCTCTGCGGCAGAATCACATTCGCCGAGCCGGCCTCAAGCTTCAGCGTGGTCACCGCTTTCGCTGCGGCCAGCGCTTGCAGCGGAAGCTCTACCGCCACTTGCTTCACACCCGCCGCCGCTTTAACGGTGACTGTCAACGTGCCGTCTTTGATGTCCTTGGCGGCAGCTTCGATATCACCGGCGGTTACCTGCGCCTTAACTGTTCCGTCCGCCAGCACCACCGGCTGCACGGCGATACTGCCTTTGCTTACGGCAGCAGGCGTTGCGGTCGCACTAGGGCTTGGTTGCGGTGTAGTACTGGAACCGGACGATGGAATGTACGGTGTTGCTGTTGGTGTCGGTGATGGCGATGGTGTTGGCGATGGTGTTGGCGTTGCTGTCGGAAGCAGCTTGAGTCCGGCAATTGCCGACTCCAGCTTGCTTAACGCCGCATCAATGTCCGCCTGCGCAGCGGACCCGCTCTCCAGCAGCAGCGAAGCTTGGCTTATAGCTTCTGCAAGAGCCTTCCAGCTCGCTTCGGTATACAGCGCCTGCTTCAAAGCTTTCGCTTCTTTAAGCTTTTCCTCCAACAGACTGGTATTGGCCGGCGGTTGCACAGCTACAAGCGTCAGCGTATAGGTACGCGTTGTAGTCTGGTCGGCAGCCGTTACCTTCACTTTGTAGCCTGTCTTCAAATCCGTTGCCAAAGTAATAGCATCTGTTTCATAGACGGCAAAAGTAACTCCAGCCCGTACAGTTAATCCCTCATTCAACTGCTTCAGGGTCGTAGTCTCAGGCACAATAATTTCCTTCGCCACCTGATCTACCGAACCGCCCGGAATTGTAATGCCGCTGATGGAAGCATTATGCTCTTCCACCGGCTTGAGTGCTTCGAAAGCGTTCTTCAACGCTTTGTAAGCCGTATCAATATCGCCTTCGGTGGATGAATCATTCTTGTAGACCTCTGTCGCAGCCAGCAGAGCAGCATGCAGCGCTTCCCACTGTTCCGACGTTCCGCTGTAGTTGTCTTTGTTCACCGCCGGATCGGCGGCTGTATCAATCGCTGTTTTCAGACGCGTCTTGTCATACTTGACGTAGATGCGGCAGCTTGCCCTCAGCTCGCTTCCTTCCACCTTGCCCAGAATAACAAAGTCGGTGGCAATGGTCAGCTTGTTCGCCGGCACTTCATCCCACACCACGCTTGCCTGGCCTCTTGTTTTGTCCGCATAGGTCACGGTCACTTTGGCAGGCAGAACCGGCATCACGTTCACTGTTGTATTGACCGAGACCGGCTCAACGGCTGTAATTGCTCCGTGATCGGCCGGAATCGGCTCTTCCCCGCCGGCTTTGGACGAAATGGCGCGCCATTCCTTAAGTCCGGTATAGGAGCCGCCTTGCTTCACCATCGTCAGCCGCAGCTTGTCGGTCGTAATCTCATCAAAGGTGACTTCGTTGAAGGTATCCTTCGCCATCTTCTTCTCGCTCAGACCGCTGACAGGTACGAATTTACCCGCAGCACTGTCCCAATATTCGAAGCTGTAGTCGGAAGGAACGACTACTCCGCCGCCGTCATCGAAGAAATACAGCGAGCTTCCGGAGAGAGTCACCGGACGTTTCCACGAATATTGCACCCAGTGGCTGCTACCGGGACCGCCCCAGTTTCCGTATTGGGTTTCAACTTCCTTGTCGCCAATACTATTTGAAATAAGCGGGACATAGCCGTCATTCACCGCGTACACGTTCTCCCAAGCCGAAGTATACGAAGCGCTTGGCGTTGCCAGCAGAGCCGCATTTTTGTAGCGCAGATTGTCTATGGCCGACCGCAGCCCATCCGTTGTGGTCTGCACTTCCTCCAGAGTATATTTGTCTTTGGCGAGCAGCGCCTTGGCCGCAGTCAGCGCAGTTTGGAGCCCCTGCCACGATTCAGGCGTAAAGTCGGCCTGATTCCGCACAAGTGGTCCCATCGCTGAATTCCGATCTGCGAACTTCGCGATCATATCGGACAGTTCGGCGGTCGCTACGAATACCGTAACCGGAACATCGACTTTGGTAACCTGATCTCCGTCGCTGACGCTCAGCTCGAATTTGTATTCGCCTACCGTCTTGAATGTCGCTTTCAGGACGGCTTGATCCAGCACAGGCGCTTCGACCTGACCTTCACCGGAGACAAGCTTCCACTGATAGGTCAGCTTGCCGCTTGGCAGGCCGTCATCCTGGATTGTAGGCACAAGGGTCAGCGGAGCATCCTGCTCCACCTTCACCGGCGTATCCAGCATCACCTTCGGCGCACGGTTGGCCGCAGGCGTAACCTGCAGATTGTTGTTGTAAATCTGAATTTCCTTAATACCGGTTCCAAAACCTGAAGCATGGGTGAAATTAACGCGGATCGCTGCCGTATCCACCGCCTTGAACTCCACATTGTTGTAGTTGGAGGTTACATAATCCGGATAACGGAATTGCCCCTCCACCGGTTTCCAGGTCGTACCGTCAGCATCGAGATACTCCACGCCGAAGGTCTGCGGAGCGTCATAGCCGTTAGGACGCCGGTCATTGTAGAAGTAGACCTTCACATTATCCACCGTCTGAGTGCTGTCGAACTTGAAGGTCACCGTATCGGACGGATTCGGCGAGCCGCCGAACAAAGCCGTATTGGACGTATGATTGATGGAAGCAATCGTTGACCCATCCGCCAGATTCTTCACATCCGAGCCGCTCTTGATATAGCTGGATTCAATAGTCGTTCCAGCCGCAAGCGCCAGATTCTCGCCGCTATGCACAACGTCAACGCCAGCTTTGTTGAACATATCAACCGCTTTGGCATTGCCGGCCAGCGAAGTGTCATCGGCTGCAGCCAGTTTGACGGCGCTGCCTTTTTGGAATAATACCTGCGTCTTCGAGTTGTCGCCTACAGCGCCCTGAACATCACCCGCAGGTTTTTCCACCTTGCCTGTAGCTGTATCAAAAATGATATGCGACATTTCGTTAGTGGTCATTACACGCTCGCCATTAATGAAGAGCGAATAACCAGCCGGAATGCCTTTGTAATAAGCATTGCTGTCGGTATACTTTGCCGGGTCCTGCCAGACAATCGACAGGTTGGCATCATGATAACGCACATTGTCCACTGCGAAATGGTCATATTTGACATTGATCGGCCACAGCTCGATTTTGTCATCCGTTCTCGGCTGCAGTCCGGCCATATCCTCCATAACCGTGTAATTCATCATGCCCAGCGTATCGTGGTGAATCCATGCCCGCACCATTTTGCCGCTTGGGTTCGGCGGGTTGTCCTTGGTCCAAGGTGTGCCGAAGAAATAATCCTCCAGCCAGAAGAACTCATTGGAATCCAGATAATCCGTATTGCCCGGATTCACTGTGTGCAGCCATGCGCCCCAGTCGAACAACGTTTTATAAGTGTCGCTGTTGATGTTATTCACCGGGTAATAGCGCAGTGAAGCGCGAATGGTATTGATATAATTGCCGAAGTTGCACCAAGCGAACTGGTCGGTGCCGAAGGCATCAGTCTCACCGTTCTTGAACGCCTCAACCCGCTTCATAATGCTGTTCTGATCGGCAGTGAAGAACGGGAAGATCGGATAGTAATTCGGATCAGCGTAATCGTACAGTTGGGTCAGGTACTTGGATTGATATCCAGCTTCCCCTGCCTTTGGCACCACGCCGAAATTGAACACGAACATGTTGTTGTCGCGCCACGGATCGAATACATCCTTGCTGCCTTCCACTTTTTTATGCAAAAAGCTGCCGTCTCCCTTGGTATCCGCTTTACCGTCGCCGTCAAAGTCCTTATTGTCATACCACATATTCGTCAAAATGGCCTGCTGGATCTTGCCGGCAATCTCCTTCATCTGCGCGGCCTTTGCCGTATCGCCAAGCTGCTCATACATTTGCTGCGCCGCTACTGCATTGGCATACTCCGTGGACGATCCGTCCAGACGGGCATAGTTGCCGCCGCCTTTCCAGTGCATCGAGACAGTATCGCCGTCATTGCCGGTAATCGGCCCGTGGTTATAGTAGACCAGATCCGGGTCTGTGCCCTTGAAATGAGCCAGTGTGCCGGTTACATCGTTCGCCGAGAAATCAGCGAATTTCTTCAGCACCTTATCCCCGCCGCCGTAGATTTTGTAGGCTTCCCAGCCTACCTGCGACGAGTTCTGCATCATATCCCAGGTCCAGATGTTGGGCCGGCCAGGGTTGTTTTTATAGTTGGCGTTCTCGGAATATTCGCCTTGGGCCAGCCATGTGCCGTAAGCATAGGATGGGTCGCGCAGCCATTTCAAATCCTGCAGCGCCCACGGCACGCTGACTGTGATGCCGTTGTTATAGCCGAGCACACCCTCCATATTCATCGGGAACTGCCAGTCATTGCCGGGAATGTTGGCCTCCAGCAGATTGTAGCGGTTACTCCACCAGCGGTAGTAGAGCACCTTCTTCACATTCTCGTCAGGAACGTCGATGTACGGAATGTTTTGCGCCCACCACTCGTTGTACTGCTTGACCTGATCCGAGAAAGCCTTTTCATTATTGGCTGCCTTGAAGTCGGCATACTGTGTCTTCGAGGCCGGAATTTCCTCGGCCAGCCAGCCCATAACGACCTTCTGGTCCACCGATCCGCCGGCCGGAACGGTAATCTCTTTGACGAGATCGTTGCCCGCAGGACTCATGCCGTCCCCGCTTAAATGAACATCGACATAGGACATCGCTTCCACATATTTTTCACCGGCCCGTCCGACCATAATTGGAGCGGCAACCCGATTGCCAATGAGTTCATCGCCTTCCGCCTTGGAGACAAATGGCGATTTGACCGTCATCGTTACCGTAATCGGCTGACTGCCCTTATTGGTAAGCTTCAGCAGGGTAACGGCGCTGTTGTAGGCGGAAATGAATTTGCGCTGGTTGATTTCCAGCCCGCCGCTGTTATAGGTCTGATCCTCATGGCTGGGATAATTTTTGCGTTTGTCCTTGTCCTCATCCATCCCGCCAGTAGACAGGGAGATGTTGTACATCGTATCCTTGTTGAGCGTATCCGCATAATGCACTGTACCGACAAAACCAAGCTGTGAATTGTCCTGTGTCTTCATGTACAGGGCGCTGCCGCGGCTGAACAGCATATTGGCGCTGCTGTCGTCACCGGTATTATCATCGGGAATGACGCCATTGTTGACCAGCAGTGAATCGAGCCACGGCAGGTCGGCATTGTCTTTGGCGAACTTGGCAAAATCAAAATCCTGAATTTTCTGCATCATCTGGCCGATGGTGTCCTGGCTGAAATCAATCGGCTGCTTGGCGATCTTATTGCCGTCCTTCCACTTCGCCGGACCGTAATCCGTACCTACACCCTTATGCACAAAATCCGTCGTATAGTTCGCCGATGCCGGCACAATGCCGGCATTCAGGGTAACAGCCGTACACAAGGCCGCTACCCAAATCTTTCGAGTCCATTTCTTCGTTGCCATCTTTGCTTTGTCTCCTCTCTAACCTTTAATCCCCGTCAACGTAATACCTTCCACAAAATATTTGTTGCCGATCAGGAAAAACACCAGGCAGGGAGCCGTAACAACCAGTGCAAGCGCCATGACCTGTTCATAGTTCGGAATCCGCATCCCGTTGACGATGTAGAGACCCATCGGCAGGGTGTAGTCGGCTTCCGTCTTCAAATAAATCATCGTGTAGAAAAATTCATTCCAGCAGTTAATGAAGCTGAACAGTGCAACAACAATCATCGCCGGGCGAATCAGCGGCAGCATAATGCTGGAATAGATGCGGAAATGGCCCGCGCCATCAATTTTGGCCGCCTCGCTTAATTCCCCGGGAATGGTCATGAAAAATTGCCGCAGCAGAAAGACGAAATACGCATTACCGCCCGCGCAGAAAAAGGCGGGAATGATCAGCGCCGGCTTGCCGGCCAGTCCAAGCGAAGTGTACAGCGAGAATTGCGGCAGCAGGGTTACAGCGCTCGGCAGCATCATACTGCTGATGACAAGCACGAACCACATCCCGCGCAGCGGGAACTTCAGCTTGGCAAAGGCATAACCGGCAAAGCTTGTCGTAAGCACGGTGCCGATCACGTAAGGTACGACAATGGATACCGAGTTCCAGAGCTGCCGCCAGAACTGTATGCGCTCCAGCCCCAGCTTGAAGTTATCGGCACTCAGTTGCTCCGGGAAGAACACGGGCGGACGCGCCAGGATCTCCGAATGGCTGACAAAAGCGCCGCGCAGCAGCCAATACAACGGGAAAGCGAAGACGACCGCAAGCAGGCAGGAGAGCGTAATGAGCGCCGCGTGAATAGCCTTGCTTCTGCTTTTTGCCCGCTTGATGCTGGAATATTTCATAGTTGCTGTTGCTGTCATGATCTCACCTTCTTTCTTTTGCCCATTGAATCGTCGCGCTTAAGCGCACCCTGGAAGTAGAACAATATGACTGTAATAGCTAGCGTAATCAGGAAGACAATCCAGGCCTCGGCGGACGCCAGCCCGCGCATGCCCACTTGGACAAAGGAATGGTCATAGATCATAACGTTGATGAAATAGGTCATCCGGTCAGGCGCGCCGTTTCTCGACAGCACCACGCTCTGGGTATAAATCTGGATGGAAGTCATCATGCACATGATCAACTGGAAGAAAAGCACCGGCTTGATCGTCGGGTAAGTCACCTTCAGGAATTTATGCCACGCATTGCCGCCGTCCATCTCTATGGCTTCCAGCAGTTCGCCGGGAACATCCTGCAGTGTGGCGATGAAGACAACAATCGTCCCGCCGCAGGTCCACAAACTCATGATGAACAGGGTCTCGAAAATCCGGATCGGGTCCGTCAGAAACTCTACGGGCGCTATTCCCATCTGCAGCAAAAGCCAGTTGACAAGTCCGCCTTTGGCCTGATTTTGCAGCAGCATTTGCCACACAATCGTAGTCGCCAGCATCGGCACCACGGACGGCAGAAAGAAGATGGCCCGCAGCATATTTCTGCCGATAAACTTGCGGTTCAACAACAGTGCAACGATCAGGCAAAAGACGATAACAAGCACCACATTGACAAAAGCGTAGATCAAGGTTACCGTTATCGATTTTTTGAACTCGGAGCTGGGATTGCTGAAGATATATCTATAGTTGTCCAGCCCGATCCAGTCCATTACCTGACTTCCGCTCAAAATCGTAATTTTATGAAAACTGTAAAATAAGCTGGCCAGCATCGGGTACAGCGTCAGCACCAAAAATCCGATAATGGCAGGCGCTGCAAACAAATATCCGGCAACCGCCTCCTTGGTGGCGCCTTTGGCGTGTTTCTTGACATAGACGGGTGCCACACCGGTTTTGCTCTCTGGGTTCATAAGCACAGCCCTCTTTTCAAATAAAAGCTTTATACTTTTGTAATAGTGATATCAGTTCTAGGACACCTTGCCGCTTTCCCACAGCTTCTTGATCGTAGGCATGATCGAATCGTAAATTTCCTTGACGCTCTTCTTGCCGGACAACGCCTGGTCGATGGATTTCTCATACTCCGTATTCATCTTCAGGTAAGCCGGAACATAATACGCAGGCCATTGCACGATAGCATCCTTGGTAGTGGAGTAGCTGAGAATCGTTTCTTTGGCGCTTTCCGGCAGATCGGCGGTCCACTTGTCTACCAGAGCGGGGTCGGTATACCAGTCTGCCTGATTCGGCAGCCATGCACCGCTCTTCAGCAGCTCCAGGCTGTTCTCAGGGTTAACCATGTAGGCGTAGAATTTCTTGGCCTCTTCGATATGTTTGGAGGTGTTGTACACTACCAGCGGAGCGCCAGCGTTCATTGTTACTGCTTTCTCCATTTTCGGCAGCACACCAACCCCGATGTCCTCATTGCCTTTGATGTTAGCCAAATCCCAGGAGCCGCTGATCGCCATTGCATATCCGCCGCTGAGTGCATCCACAGCGGAGCCGATTCCTGTGCTCCAGGTGTAGGTGAATGGGGAAGCTACCTTATCCTTGTTGACCAGATCGGCCAGCTTTTGAATACCCTCTGCGCTCTTAGGTGAATCCCATTGGAACTCCTTGCCGTCCGGTGATACAATACCGCCGCCGTTCGCATTGGCTGCCCAGAAATGATGGAATTCACGGCCGGCAGTGAAGCCAAGGCCATAATTCTCGGTCAGCGAAGCATCGAACCCGGCATCGGCAGCCGTCTTGCCCTTCGAATCCTTAGTCAGTTTCTTGGCGTTGGCTACAAAAGTATCCCAATCCCAGGCGTCTTCGACTTTTGAGGGAGGATAAGGGATACCGGCTTCGTCAAATTTCGCTTTGCTGTAGAACAGCAGCTCCATTTGGTTGGAGAGACCCACACCGATTACCTTTTGTTCGGGAGAATGGATGGTAATCGCCGGGAGCTTCTCGGGTATGCTTCCGTCTTTCAGCAGATCGGAGATATCCGCGAGAATCCCCATTTCATTGTACTTTTGAATGTCGCCTTCACCCATGTAGCTGATGTCCGGCAGCTCACCGGATTGCAGCCGGGTCTGGATAAAGGTGTCGAAGGTACCGTCCGCCGGCAGCACCTGCGCATTGATTTTGACTCCGGTATCGGCCGTATATTTCTCTGCGGCTGCTTCGACCAGCTTCTTCTGCACATCATCCCCCCAATACAGCAGTTCCAGGGTAATATCCTTCCCGGACGCATCCTTGTTGTCCGCCGCCGCTTCCGATGCCTTCGGCGCTTCTGTTGCCGCATTTTTGGCATTGCCCGAGTTGTTCGAATTGCCCGAACAGCCCGCCAGCGCGGAGAGCGCCATCGTTAGTGCAAGAGACAGAACCAGATTACGTTTGCCTAACTTCATGTTTGTTTCCTCCCTTATGTCAAAGCTATTTATTTCAAGTCAAACGAGTTTAATCGTTTAACTTAAAAGCAACATAAATTTGCATAACCGGATGTTCCCCCGGTGCATAGCAGCAGCGGGATTCAAGCAGCGAAAATCCATTTACGGGCAGGCGCTGAACCGTCCGTCCCGAAGCCGGACCCTGGGCTGCAGTGTTCCTTGGGGAGCGCGGAATTCCAGCTTGTCTTCAAGCAGCAGAACTCTTGACGGATATGCCGCATAGCTCGTCACAACCCAGCCGTTCTCCTCTTCGGTAATGAACCCGTTGACACAACGCAATTGACCGCTGCTGTCCCGGTACAGGTAAGCCGTTGTCCCGAAGCCAAGCAGATAGGCGACCAATTCCTCGCCCATATCCCAATCATCCCCGGATACACCGGAGAACAGCGAGGTGAACAGCGGATCGCTTGCGCCTACGAACACCGATTGTCCGAACCGGTTCCGCGACAGCTCCGGCATATTCAGATTCGGTGCGGCTACGCTGTAGGTCGAAGCCGCTTCTCCCGGCGCAAGGCGGCGCGGCGTGGAGCGCACGTTCCAGTCATAGCAGTTGAACACCGCCATCGTGGAGCGGTAAGCCGCTTCCAGATATTCAGGGTCGCCCAAATGCTCATAAGCAACCAGCGCCGACGCGGCCACAAGTCCGCCCCATAAGGAATGGATCATGGGAGACAACGCTTCCCACCAGCGGTCCGGATTTTGCAGCCGGTAATCATTGCTGAATCCGATGTTGGCCAGAATAAGCTGGCCGTAACGCGAAGCTTCGCCGGTAATGCCAAGATGGCACAGGGTTTCACAGGTCGGGCCGAAGCCGGCGTTATCGTAGAAATGCTCCGTAATCGCCCCGCTGTATTGCTGCACGCCAATCTCCATACTGCGGCCAAACCGCTCCCACAGCTTCAACAGCCGCCCGTGCCATTTGGACAATCCCGCAGTCTCCAGATCCTTCAGCAGCTCCTGAATGTAGAGAATAAATACGCCGTTCAGGCTTGACTCGTCCTTCTCGCGCTGGCCGGGATGGCAATCCGGGTCCAGCCGCATGCACATGACTTCGGCAGCCCACTGCAGGTATACCCGGGGCGGATTCAGCTTCAGCAGCCCACCATCCATCCGCGACAGCAGGTAGAAGACATGGCCGATGTAATCGAAGTCGTAGATGCGGTAGAAGTCTCCGTATAACGGGCGCGGCCGGGAAAAATCACCGTCTGCGAACCAATGGAGCTTCATATCCAGCACCGCGGCCGCCTCAGCCTTGGCCACCTGCTCCGGCACAGGGGTGGTCATGCTGTTGTTCATCAGCAGAAACGCCAGCTTCCCTAGCGATTCCCCCTGGTTGGACAACGGCCGGAACGCGTGGGGCCGTTCCGCTGCCCCTGCACCCTCATAGCTGTTCGCGGCCAGCCACTCCGCCCGCTTCTTGAGCAGGGTGCCGACCGGCTCCAGCACGTTCCAGACCAGCACATCGCGGCGTCCATCCGCAAGCACCAGCTCCAGCTTGTGCTCGCCCGGCTCGCTCCGGTGAAGGGACAGCGTGTACCCGCTGCCTCCGCCATTCTGCCCGGCCCCGCTCAGCGGCAGCGCCTGCGCCGTAACATCCTCCTCGCGGATCGTGTCCGAGCCTCCCGGCGCAGTATACAAGCGCAGCTCGCGCAGTGCCTGGCCATCCGGCAGGTTGAGTGAAGCCTGGAAGACCCCGCCCTTAGGCAGCACGGGCGTATAGCTCCAGCGCGGATGCCCGAGTGCTTCGCCCCGGTGGTAGAAATCGTCCATATCCCGGAACGGAAGAAAGACATATTCCCACACTTTCGTCTGTTCTGGCGCAAGCTTCAATGTCTGGTAAGCGCTACCATAAATCCAATCGGCGGCGGCTGATTCGCTCATTGAAGCCCCGTCCTCGACAAGCGACAGCCGATGGTAGAGCAGGCCGTCCAGCGAAGGCGAAACCTGCTCAAGAAAGCGGTTGCTATAACGGCAATAGGAGCCTGTCGTTACCGTTTCACCTTCCATACCGTATACGCCCAGATGCGGCCCTTCATTACTGCGCCGGACGGCGGCGAATTTGGCGAAATCTCCGCCAAGATGCGTGAACACCGCGCAGGATTCGCGCATATTGCGCAGCACATTCTCGTCACGGTACATTACATAAGCCAGTGAAAACCAGATATGCAGCCCGTTGATGCGGGCAGGCTTATCCGAATTATTCAACAATTTGACCGCCCACCGCAGTTGCTCACCTTTCAAAGTATACACTACCGTGAGCACAACCGGGGAGACATTAAATTCTACAGTTACGTGGCAGGGGCCCTCTTGTATAATTTTCGGCGTGAGGTCAACACTGCGCAAGGTGTCCCCGTTCAGCCGCATCGTCCATTCCCCGAACAGCTTATCTTCATCATCTGTATATCCGGCCTGCTGCAAATAACCCGGATCTATCACCCAGTTCATCTCATAGGGATCGTCCCGCATGACGAGAGCCTCCATCGCTCCCCGTCCGCTTAGTTCAATTCTGTATCTCTCATTGCTCAGTATAGTCATCAGCCATCACCTCTTTCACATCCTGTCACTAAATTTAAACGTTTAAATTGATAGGAAAATAAATGATGTGGAACATCACTCCTGTTTCTGTTCCACATCGCTGTGCAATGCTCTTACCGAATCGCGCTCAATCAAGCGGCATTCCGGCATAACGAGCGTCTGCACCTTGTTCCCGTTAATTAAATGGTAGAGCGTTTCAATGGCCTGATATCCCATCTCGTGCAGCGGCAATCCCATCGTTGTGATGCGCGGGCGCAGATAATCGCTGAATTCCCGGTTATCAAACCCGATTACCGACAGATCATCCGGGATGCTGACACCGCGCTCATCCGCCGCCTGCAATACACCGACAACCATTACATCGTTCATCGACAGAATAGCCGTTGGAGGCTCCGGCAGCGCAAGCAGCTCGCCTGTCAGGCGATATCCGGATTCCCGCTCCCAATCCCCCATCTTGATCAGCATAGGATCAAAGGGCAGCTCAAAATCGGTAACCGCTCTGTAGTAGCCCTTCAGCCGTTGTCTGGATGGAATGGAATCCATCAGACCGCTGATAATCCCGATTCGGCTGTGCCCTTTACGGACCAGGTACGACATTGCTTCATAGGAAGCCTGCTCATCATTATATTGGATAGATATATCGTCCTGTGTATAACCGTAGGTATATACAATGGGTTTGCCTTCGACATCAATAAGGCCTGTCAAATCACGGGTATGTACACCGATATAAATGATTCCATCCACTTGTTTGCTGAGCAGCTCGGACACGGCATTGGCGGCATATTTGCGGTAGGCATCCGTATCGCTGAAGTTGCGGCCAATCCGCTTATCCAGGCGAAGGTTGACAAGCAATATATGCTGGTCGTTCCGGTCCCCGAAGTCATTGATGCCGTCGATAATTTCAGGTGCATTGAACACGGTCACATCTTCTGCGATTACGCCGATCGTATTCGTGCGGTTGCGCTTGAGACTCTTGGCAATATCATTCGGTTTGTAGTTCAGTTCTTCTATGGCTTCTGTCACCCGCTTGTGCGTTTCGGGACGGACATTACGGGTGCCGTTAAGCACATAGGAGACGGTAGCAATTGAAACATTGGCCTTGAGAGCTATGTCTTTAATGCTGGTTTTCCTCATGGGCTTCTCCTGTCTAAGCATCCGAACCATAGTCCATTAGTCGTTTAAACGTTTAGATTAATAAGTGACACCTAAAACTTACCACATAAAATATCATTCTGCAAGCTCTTACATCGCTATATTGCTATTTTCTCAGAAAAAAATGCCGCCAATCCACGGACAGTGTAGATCAGCCTTTAAGAGTACAGGGAAAAACGCCCGCCAATCCCGCTGAAAAGGATGATTCTCAGGATTAATTGGAATTCCTCCCTGTGCTTGGCAGTTCTCTCTGTCCGGTCCACTCTTACGTTTATTTACGGCGCGGCTTCATCATCCGGTTATACATCACAAGCGCGGCAATAATCATCCCAATCATGGCGACGCTGCTTGCTGAATCAGGCGACATGCCAAACATGAGGCATACACTGTTCACTAATGTTCTTGTAACCAGCGCGACCAAAATCAACATTAATGGACGCCAAATATTATATCTCATCTCTGCAACACTCCCGGCCTATTTATCAATAAAACCAAAGCTCTCACAATTAACCAGCTATCAGTTGCTATTATAGCACAAGTAGGAATGCGCATATATTTTAGCTGCCCCATCCCATTTTGACAAGAACACACGTTCGGTATATACTTTTCCCTATGAGGAGGAGTTGACCGTGGATGTTATGGAGAAACTTGAAATTTTGACCGCTTCGGCCAAATATGATGTAGCTTGCACCTCAAGCGGTTCCAGCCGCAAGAGCCAGCCCGGAGGCATGGGCAATGCGGTCAGTATGGGCATCTGCCACAGCTTCGCGGCGGACGGCCGCTGCATCTCGCTGCTGAAGGTGCTTATGACCAACGGCTGCATCTATGACTGCGCTTACTGCATCAACCGCAAATCGAACCCCACACGCCGGGCCGCATTTACACCGGAGGAGATCGCGGACCTGACCATGCAATTCTACCGTCGTAATTACATAGAAGGCCTGTTTCTCAGCTCCGGTATTATGCGCAACCCCGATTATACAACCGAGCAGTTGATTGCCGCTTTGGAACTGCTGCGGAATGTCTATCACTTCGGAGGTTATATCCATGTAAAAGCCATTCCCGGAGCAGACGATGTACTGCTGTCCAGGCTCGGACTGCTCGCGGACCGGATGAGCGTCAACATCGAGCTGCCCTCAAGAGAAAGTCTTGGCCTGCTTGCTCCTGATAAGAGCAAGGATTCCATCCTGAAGCCGATGGCCCTGATCAAGAACAAGATCACCGAGAATTCCTCCGATCTGGTCAAATACAACCACGCTCCCCGTTTCGCCCCTGCCGGACAGAGCACGCAGATGATCGTGGGCGCAACGCCCGACACCGATTACCAGATTATGAACCTCACGGAAGGCTTATACCGAAAGTACGGCTTGAAGCGCATTTTCTTCTCAGCCTATACCCCCGTGGTAGAGCATTCGCTGCTGCCTTCCCTAGATACCAAACCGCCGCTGCTGCGGGAGCACCGGCTGTATCAGGCTGACTGGCTGCTGCGCTTCTACGGCTTTCGGGCCAGCGAATTGCTGGATGAAGCAGCTCCCAACTTCAACCCGCTGCTCGATCCGAAATGCAGCTGGGCCATTAACCACCGGGAGCAGTTCCCGGTTGAGATCAACCGTGCGCCGTATGAAATGCTGCTGCGTGTGCCGGGCATCGGCGTAAGAAGCGCCCAGCGGATTGTGAAGGCGCGCCGTGCCGGAGCGCTGGACTTTCACGCATTGAAGAAGCTCGGCGTCGTGCTCAAACGCGCCCAGTTCTTTATCACCTGCAAGGGAAAGACACTCGAAGGCCTCAAAGTAGGCGAGCATACCCTGCTTCGGTCACTCATGTCCGGGCAGGAGCTTGCACAATTTCAGCAGCCGCAGTACGAACAGCTCTCCCTGTTCGATGATGCTTATCTGGCAGCTCTGCCGGCAGCAGAAGCAGCCTCCTTGATGAACGGAGGGCAGGCCTGATGTTTGCAACATCCCCACTGGCATATACCTATGACGGCAGCTTCGAAGGATTGCTGTGCTGCGTGTTCGAGAGTTATACATGGAAGGAAGCCCCGCTTGCCATTCATTCTGATGGGGAAGGGCAAGCGCTGCTTCTGGAATCAAAATGGATTGATACCGACATCAGCAAGGCAGACCGGGTACTGCGTTCCATACCGCTGCGTATCTCTCCCGAAGCAGAGGAGCTGGTCCGCCTGGGATTCTGGACATGTGTGCCGGACAAGGAGCTGCTGCTGTTGAACTTCTTGTATCTCGGCTTCACGCACGGCCGCGAGGTAATGAACATGCTTGCCAATGATACGGTTGACGCCTTGCTCAAGGCGGTTCAGCAGCTTCAGCGGGAGGCCCACCTATATCTGGGGTTTGTCCGGTTCTCCGTTTACGGTCCGGTCATGGCGGCGGTCATCGAGCCCCGCAGCTTCGTGCTTCCCGTCATTCAGGAGCATTTCTGTGACCGGTTCCAGGGCGAAAGCTTCATGATTTACGACAAAACCCACCGGATGGCGCTGATCCACCAGCCCGGACAACAAGCTATCATCCCCCTTGATGAATGGGTGCCCCCGGAGCCTGATGCTGCAGAAGAGCATTATCGCCACCTGTGGAACGGATTCTACGACGCCATAGGGATTAAGGAGCGCCGCAACGACCGTCTGCGCTCATCGCTGATGCCCAAACGATACTGGAAGCACCTGCCGGAAATGAACGGCGGAGGTGCAAGCGTTGCGGGCAGAAATGTTAAGCTTGAAAATAGCGCATTCCAACTAGAAAATAGGGTAAAATCCAAAGCAAATCTAAACTGAAAAGTGATATGCCCCCTCATGGACATGTAATCATTGAAGTTTCCGGCATTTCCAGCGGTCCTAAAAAGAGGTACCTTTTTCAGAATAATGAGTACAACTCCATTCGACATAATAATTGCATGTAATTAATATTTGGTTGTGGTATAGTAAAGGCAGAATAAACGTACAATGCAAAGAGAGCCGTGCGACCAACACGACTCTCCGTTTGCAACAGCCGCTTTTAAGGGCGGCGGCATGGTAATAGGTTTAGGCAGAAATAGACCGTCTCCTTTCACCAGGGCGGTCTATTTCTTTTTGAGGTAATTCAGCAGAGCAATAATGAACATGCCGAACATGAACATTAAAGACAACGCTTGATAAACCTCCATTGGCCTCACCTCCCTTCCGGGAGATTAGCCGACCGCCCTTTTAAGCCTTCTATTGCTTCTGCGATTATATCATGATAGCTCGCTCTTGGATAGATTACGAAAAGTTGTCTTCTTGATCCATAAAAAAACAGAAACTGCCTATTCTTCCAGCCTCGTTAGCCCCATAACATGAACCTCCCAATCATCCATCAAAGAAATCCCGAATATATGATGATGCTATCCTATTTATTGCACAAAAAAAGGGAGTGCCCCAGCAGCCATTTTTCATGACGTTCAGGACACCCCCTAGGGAGGAAAATATTTAATTAAGAGATCAGTAGTAGCTTACGCTCTATTTCAAAGCCTTCCATACCCAGTTCTCAACCTCTGGCAAATCAATACCTTCTTCACGGATGTAGTGATTGTGTTTCTTCACCATAGCATCCATTTCATCCGCGATTGCCTTATGCTTGTCGGCATCCGGCAGGCTCAGTACGACTTCCTTCGTCAGGTCGAAACGGTCCATCTGATTCAGTACACGCATATCAAATGGTGTGGTGATATCGCCGTTCTCACGGTAGCCATGCACATGCAGATTGTGATTATGGCGGTCAAAGAACAGGTCTTTGATCAGACCCTCATAGCCATGGAATGCGAAAATAACTGGTTTATCTTTTGTGAAAAATTGATCAAACTCTTCGTCAGACAATCCGCGAGGGTCCAGCTTCTGGCTTCTCAGCTTCAAGAGATCAACCACGTTGATGTAACGGATCTTCAGGTTAGGCAATTTTTCATGAAGAATAGAGATGGCAGCCAAGCTCTCCATAGTAGGCTCCGTACCGGACGAAGCAATAACTACATCAGGCTCTCCACCCTTATCGGTGCTTGCCCAGTCAATAATCTTCAGACCTTTATCCACCAGCTCTTGCGCTTCATCAGCCGAGAACCATTGCGGACGCGGATGTTTGGACGACACAATCAGGTTGATCTTTTGACGGTCATTCAGGATTTTATCAAAAACAGCAAGCAGGGAGTTAGCATCAGCCGGCAGGTATTCACGGATAAATTCCGGCTTCTTATCAGCCAAGTGACCGAGCAAGCCTGGATCTTGGTGAGTGTAGCCATTATGGTCCTGCTGGAACACTGTTGATGTTGCAATAACGTTCAAGGACGGGATATCTGCACGCCAGCTTTGATCTGTCGCTTTGCGCAGCCATTTGAAGTGCTGAGTGATCATCGAGTCTACCACACGCAGGAATGCTTCATAGCTTGCAAAGAAACCATGACGGCCTGTTAATACGTAACCTTCCAGGAAGCCTTCCGCTTGATGCTCGGATAACTGCGAATCAATAACCCGGCCATAAGGAGCGAGGAATTCATCGTGTGGTTCCTTGATTTCATCCATCCATTGGCGTTTGGTCACTTCAAACACAGGACCCAGGCGGTTCGACATTGTTTCATCCGGTCCAAAAATTCTGAAGTTCCGGTTGTCTTCATTGAGCGTTACAACCTCTTTCAGGTATTTGCCCAGTACAGCCATATCTTGTGCAATCACTTGACCAGGAACAGAGTTATCCAGCACATAGTTGCGGAAATTCGGTTTGTGCAGGTCTTTAATCAGGTTGCCGGCGTTGGTCACAGGATTCATGCCCATACGTCTGTCGCCTGAAGGCAGGATTTCAGCCAGATCAGCGTTCAAACGGCCGTTCGCATCGAACAATTCCTCAGGTTTGTAGCTGTTCAGCCATTCAAGCAATGCTGGTGCGTTCTTCATATTTTTCTGATCTACTGGAATCGGAACCTGGTGAGCACGGAAGGAGCCTTCGTTCGGCACTTTATCCCATTCTTTAGGACCGGTCCAGCCTTTAGGAGAACGGAAAACAAGCATTGGCCATAATGGACGGGTAGCATCATTGTTCTCACGCGCATTCTTTTGAATTGCTGTAATCTTCTCGATGATAACATCCAGAGCCTTCGCCATTTCCGGGTGCATGAAATCAGGGTCTTCGCCTTCAACAAAGAACGGTTCCCAGCCCATACCTGTAAAATACGCGGTTAACTCTTCTCTTGACTTACGGGACAGGATTGTTGGGTTGCTGATCTTGAAGCCGTTCAAATGCAGAATCGGCAATACCGCACCATCCGTAATTGGATTGATGAACCGGTTAGAGAACCAGGAAGCAGCCAGCGGTCCGGTTTCAGCTTCACCATCACCCACCACAACTGCCGAGATCAGATCCGGATTATCCAGAATCGCGCCAACGCTGTGTGACAGGGAGTAACCAAGTTCTCCACCTTCATGGATAGATCCTGGAGTTTCAGGAGCAGCATGGGACGCTACGCCGCCGGGGAAGGAGAATTGCTTGAACAATTTTTTCAGACCAGGGATATCCTGAGTAATTTCCGGGTAAATCTCAGTGTAGCTTCCGTCAAGATACGAGTTCGATACCATAACCTGACCGCCGTGGCCTGGACCTTCAATATAGAACATATTCAAATCATATTTGGTAATTACGCGATTCAGATGCGCATAAATAAAGTTCTGGCCGGGAATTGTACCCCAGTGTCCAATCGGTTTTACTTTTACATCTGCATCCTTCAAAGGTTCGCGTAACAACGGGTTATCCTTCAAGTAGAGCTGTCCCACGGAGATGTAGTTCGTTGCGCGCCAGTATGCGTCCAGCTTTTCTAAATACGTTTTGGATGAGTAATCCACCGGTGCAGTTGACAATCCCATTTCAATCCACTCCCTGATCATTTTCTTCGATTTCTGAACCTAACTAATTCTACAAGTACATCATACCTCTGCATTCGCGAAATTCAATCTTTTTAACAATTGATACGGTCCAATTTTGTGAAATTTTGAACATAGTATGAAAATCGTTGCATATCCTCTGTAAAAAAGCTTTCTTTTTTGGAAAAATGTAAATATATGCTATGAAATTTCAGGGTTAGCAAAAACAAAAAAAGACCGGGGAAAAATCCCCGGCCTTATCGTTAGATCATCAATGCACAGAAACAAATGTATTAAATTTGAGATACTTGTAGTGGAACCGCATATGCGAGAATTCGAAAGGCGTACCATTATCCAAAAAGAAAATCCCTTCCATTATGCCAACAGGCTCATTCTCCTGCAGATGGAGCAGCTCCTGATCATTGGCCCCCGAAGGCTCGGCAAAAATAGATAAAAAGGACTTGGTGACCGCCAGATTACGCGACTCCTCCAAATAATGAAAGATCGAACCTTCGATAATCGTCTGGTCCAGATTTTGCACGATTTTAATCGGAATATAGCCGGTCTCAATCATAAAGGGCTCATCATCGAACAAGCGCAGGCGCACGATTTTGTATACAAAGTCATGGGGCTGCAAGAACAAATCCCGCTGCAGCTCTTCCGTAGGCCGGATGACCTCGAAATTCAGCACTTTGACCTTGGGCTTTTTGCCATCCATCTGGAAATTGTCGGTAACCCCCAGATTGGAGCCCTCGTAGTTGAAGATGGATTCATTCTTTATGTATAACGGGTTAATGAAGGTTCCCGAACCGCGTTTCTTGAAGATAATTCCGTAGTTCTCCATCTTGGTCAGCGCCCGCTTGATCGTGCTGCGGCTAACTTCATAAGTTTCACTAAGACTGCGCTCATCCGGCAATCTCATATCCGCGAACTGCCCCGCAAAAATCTTCATTTTGAGGTCATCAATAATTTGCTTATAGACAAACTGTGTCATGGGGTACTCCTTTATCAGGTCGGCCATTGAGTTTCAACTTTAAATATATCATATTCGTGGGAGGGATAACACAAAGATTCTCCACTGCCGCTTAATAAATATTAAGCTGAATGACCTGAGCCTTCCGTGTAGGAAATTATTTACAGGATTAGCATACGACTTAAATCGTGGTTTAAGTCTACAGAGAATTAAAATTTCTATTTTATTGTTTTCGTGGACCTGTATTCATCAAAAAGACACCCCGAAAGGTGTCTTCGCAGCTACTATATATGGAGCCGGGTGTGAATGGGCAGGCCACAATTCGCCGTCATCTTGCTAAACATTTGTAAGCTTCAATACCTTCATCAATTGGTACAATAGCAATGCACTTTCTTGACGTTGCGTTTTCTTACCCGTCTGGAATAGGAATGGACTGTTCGACGGTAAGATTTCATTCTCCAAAGCAATAACATAATAAGGTTTTGCCCAATCCGGCAATTTATCGGGGAACACTGTCGAAGAGGTTTTATTTACAGCCGTGTCCGTTTCGGCATATTTTAGAGCGTTAACCAGCATAACAACCATCTCTTGATGCGTAATTTCTTGATCCGGACGGAAAGTACCATCCGAAAAGCCGTTAATCAGACCAACGTCAACCGCTGCATTTACCTGCTGTGCATACCACGCTCCAATCTTAACATCCTTAAAGTTTTTAGAAGCCTGCAGTTTCGGTAAAATACCTAAAGCACGATTGAGCATGGCGGCAAACTCAGCACGTGTTACAACTGATTCCGCCTTGAAGCTTCCGTCAGCATAGCCATTAATTACACTTCGGTTCGCTAAGGCCAAGATACTCTCTCTATACGGATTGCTGTTGTTCAAATCATTAAACTGGACATGACTCTGAACAACGGTATATACAGAATTCCCCTTACGCTTCATGGTCACCTGCAGAATTCCATCCTTCCATTCCCATGTGGTCGGAACCGGGACGTAGGTCTTTGTGACCGGATCATAGGTTAAGCCAGTATAGACGGTGTTTGCATCTTGAGTTACATTGAAATTCAGCACATGACCGACATAATCAGTGAAATTGGTAAGAATGTGATCCTGGCCGCTTCCAGTCAGCTTAACCTCATACTCCACAGGACCTCCCAATGGGACACTGGTAGAGCTACTCAATTGAGTAGTTAGTTTAGCCGTGTAGTCGTTTGCTGCTTGGGCAATCGTAATGATGATTTTCTGCTCCGAACCGCTGTACCCGGAAACAGCCAAGAACAAGGAATTCACAGGAAGCTGAAGCTTACCTGATGTTGATTCCAGAATAAGTACTGCGTCTTTCGAATTATTATTAATACTTGTTATAGAATTTAAGTCTATTTGGAATAAACTACTTTGAGTTGCTGTTTTTTCATCAGCCTTGATTATAATTACTGGATTTTTCTTGAATTCAGGATTGTTTATTGTCTTTGAAATAAATTCAGTTCCTACATCTGTCAAAGACGAATGGGTTCCATCTGTGTTTTCTTTGATCGTGGTCACTATATTAGCATTATCAGTAGAGACAGCACCGACGGTTCCTCCACCGCCACTGGTTCCTCCGCCACTACCAGTTCCTCCGCCGCCACCGGTTCCTGCTCCGCCACCAGTTCCTCCGTTACTACCATCGGTAACAGAAGGTACAACGACTAAAGTCCCCATACTTTCAATTCTATTGGCTGTTTGCCGGGTTATACGGAGTTTATCCCCCGGATTTCCAATGTTATTAATAGTAATCGTAATTGTAGCCTTATTCGGCTCAACGATCCCGTAACCCATTAAACGCGTTAGCCGCTCATTGTAAACACGAATAATGTCTCCGGCCACCAGATCATTCACGACAACGTTATCCGCATCCAGTTGGTATTTGTGTATAATAATGGACGATGCCGGGATATCTGGAGTTACTTTATCTTCAAATACTGCTCTGCTATAGAGTGGAGATTTGAAATCATCATTTTCCATGAATATACCCAATCCCAGAGCTTCCTTAGGCACAACCTTATCGGAAATAGTAAGGGTATAACTCTTTTGACCACCATTCATAACAGCGATCGCATCTCCAAACGAACCTTTTTCATCAATAAAATACAATGTATAGCGGGTACCTGGCAGTTCAGCTATTCCAGCTTTCCATGTCACTGTACCCGAAAATGTGCTGACATCTGGATTCATATCTGTCACCGATAAGTCAACAGGAAGATAATTCGGCGCATCATAAATTGGAGCCGTGGTATGAACATCAAGCGGTCTCTCACTACTATAAATATCATTACGAACAACGGGATACACCCCAATGCTTACTGTCCCTTCAGGTAGAAGCGATTGTGATATTTCATAAACGAAGAGTGAACCCGTTGATAGATCTAGTCTCTGGAAGATCCCCGCTCGCTTAAGTTTATTTCCATTCTGATCAAGAAAATAAGCAGCATAACCCTTAATCCCCTCCTGATCGGCTGGTGGTTCAAAGGACAAATACCCGTCGATTGTGCCGGAGGTCATATCTTCATCCACGAAAACGGCATTAGAAGGTTGGCGCGCCTCATTCATAATGCTCTGCATCTCTTCAAAGCTATGAAATTTATATAACCGATTATCAGATGATATAAAAATAGAATTATCTGGATCTACATATGCATGTTGGGTATACATTAACAAATCATAGCTTTTTGTAAAACTCTCTCTGTCATATACGGCACCATTACCGAACACGAGATTGCCACGTGAGTAAATAATATTTTGCGGATAAGTCCCGTATAGATTGGATATTTGATTCGCTTCGTACCTGCGGCTCCCATAGTACAGATTGTTGTTATCAAGAACGATTTTTGGATCATAATAGCCAATTTCTATATCATTTTTTTCAATTAGATTGAAGTTTTGGCTGTTATATCTATAGAGGGAGAAGCTATCTCCGCCATAGAGAATCTCTTGATCCGGATCTAACACGTAGCTGTTAGAATGACTGATTCCCGATTCTTTTTCATTGTAAACTGCGTCTGCAACAGTGGTGTAGACAGCTGATGTCACACTGATACCTGCACCATATAACCCGCCATTATACAAAATCCGATTATTATTATCAGGAAAGACATCAAGCGGATAGTTCTTCGTGGTAATTCTGGTAGATCCCGCTTCTGATGGAATACCGTCTTGCAAATCCAGAATATTGATGCGGTTTTCACCCTTAAAAATGATATAAGCCTTATTATTGAAGATTTTGATTCTACTTGGGCTAGATCCAATGAACATTTTCTTTACTACACTCATATCGTCCTTATGGATAACAACAAGCTCATTTGTGTCTGCCACAATTGCATAGATATAATGAGAATTGTCCGTAGTGGCCCAGTCTGTAATCGTCTTATCGCTTCGGACCGAATAAGAATCCGTCGTAAAGACAGAAGTTGTCCTTTGAGGTACAGAAAGGTCGATTCGAGTGATTTTTTTGGCGTCATCAAACCAATTCTCAATACCTGCAACATACGCATGTCCTTTTGAATCGAGCAAGGCGAACCGTTTTTTAGTAGGGAATTCAACCAGTTGCATATAAGTATTTTTATCGTATACCCCTGCCGTAGTTAAAACATAATCATCTGATATATCCAATATTACCGATTCAAGATAGGAATAATCGTTACTACTTCTTGAGTAAGTGCCTGTGGTTTCCGTTAAATTCTGCTTATTAAACTGATGCCCCCCAAAATATACGGATTTTTCATCAATAAGTATATGTTTGAGTGATACTGAAGCCCCTCCAATTTCCATATTATCATAGGGATCCTGACTGAGTATTGCTCCGGTTTCAGCATCTATAGCCGCTATTCCAGCACTAGAAGACAATCCACCGGCGTAAAGTATATTGGATGGCTCATCAATCGCCAAAGCCCCATCATATAAAAAATTTCTGAATAATAAGCTGCTCGTTTGAGTAACTTTGTCATATGTATAAACCCCGTCGCTAGTCCCATAGAATAGATGATTGGAAGCAGCAGCTACCGAGTCAGGTACCCCATTTGTAATAATTGTATCCGAAATCTGTTGGGTTGAGAGGTTAACCGTTTTGATCATTGACGCTCCGGAAAGTGCAATTTGCAGAGACTGCCCATCTCGCGCCAGATAAGACGGGTTATAACCTACATTCAACGTTTTTTCGATTTTAAGATCACTAAGCCGGATGAAATAAAGATTACTATCCATACTGGAGATTGCATAGATATAACCCGCATCTTCATCCAACACCCAGTCTGTTAAATTAGTCGGGAGAGAGAGTTCTAGAGACGTCGTTGATGAATCTGCATTGGCGGCCGGGACTACACCCCCTAATGAATTAAATAATAATAGCAATGATACCACTAGCATTAGAATAATCTTCCCTTTTTTCATGAACTGCTCCCCTTATATTTTCTCGTATTTCTACCAATCAAATAATACTATACGATTCCAATATTTTCTACGACTTATTTGGGATGATTGACCTCTTGACTTATTATTCAAATGAGCTTCATTAATGAATCGAATTTGTTGGAATAAGAAACATCAAGCATCAGCCTGATTGCATAATAACAGCATCCAGCAGCTCCCTGATCTTCTGCTCCTCCGCGCTTTCGTTGGTTTTGAATCTTTTCAGTACTAATCCGTATTTTGTGAAAATAGCATTTTTCATCAGATCACGCTTAATTTGTTCCGGTTTATCCTCATGAAACTTAAACCCGTCCACCTCAATGGCAAGCGCCGCTGTCCGATCCAGCTTATGATAAATGACAAAATCAACAGAAGCATTATTCTTGATATACCGCCGTTCCTGGTCTTCCAATCTATCTAAATTCTTAAACAGGTTCTTAAGAAGAACCTGATTGCCCAGCGTAAATCCGCTATAAGCCGGTTTCTGCAAAAGTTCCGTAAGTAAAGCCAGCATGATATTCTCCGATTTGTATTTAGATATGTTGAATCCCCTAACCCTCTCTCTAAATACACGAAGCTTATCCGAATATTCCTTGTACAACAAATCAAATACGGACACAATTTCACTCTCCACCACATTGTTATCCAGTGTGCTGTACTCCATGTAACGCGTGAGGTCACCAATTTCATTATCATATTTCCGAAATAAGGCATGATCCGTTACCAGAATGAACTTCTTCTGAGCACGGGAGACTGCCACATTAACCTTGCAGGGATCATTCACAAATTTCATGCCTATTTTGCCGGAGCGGGTCTGATCCAGCACTGTAGACATAATCATAATGGACTTCTCCCGGCCTTGATATTTATGTATCGTGTCGCTCTCGATATCGTCGGTGAACTGTCCTGCTGCCTTCTCCACCTGCTTGCGGTAAGGAGTGACGAAGCCAATATCTGATTGCCCAGCCGCCACTTCCTCCCAGCCCGCAAGAATCTCCCCTTCAATGACATCCAGCTCCCGCTGATTGAACTTGCCTTTCTTTTCTCCCCGAGTAACTTCCCGCAGGTGATTGCCCGGAGCAGTCCTGTAAATCAGCAGTGGAACATCCGTGTCTTCTTCAGCTGTAAAAGTGATTAGATCACCGTCATAATATTTCTGATTGCAGAACTGAATGATTTTGGGATGACAGCGGTAATGCTCTTTAAGCATCACCTTGGGAATATCATCACCGTATAGGGCAAGCATGGACGACAGCAGATTATGCTGAAAATAACTATATGCTTCGTCAATACCAATTGATGCAGCATTTCCAACCACCTGCTCAATCTCCATACTCACAATTTGCGGCAGCTGCTTGGTATCACCAACAATGATCGCCCGCTTACAGCAGGATAGCGCAAGTGCGCCTGTCACCAGATCCACTTGTGAAGACTCGTCAATAATGACATAGTCAAACAGAACATTGGCCGGGACACAGTTGCGCAAAGAATGAGTCGTGCTCAGTACAATCGGATAATAATCGATGAAGGAATTGAAGTTTTTGCTCTGCCTATAATCTTTTGCATTACATTGCACCCGGGGGAGATCACGATACTTCTCATACAACTTATGACGAAAAAGCTGCGCCGAACACTGCTGGTGCTCTTCCAGTAGAGGCTGATACGACGCAGACTGCAACTCTTGTTCAATCTCGTCAATACGGCCTGATAGCTCTGCAATCCGCAGAATATAGAACTTCCGCTGAACATTCAGAATCACATCTGCCCCCTGTTCCTTCAAGTACTTAAGCTCGGTGAACCCATGTTTGACAAAAAGCTTGAACTTATACACGAGGCCATTTTCTTTGCCTTTCCTTACCGCAAGGTGGCTATCCTTCATGAACTCCAGCATCCGCTCCGGCGTCTCACGATAGTAAGACAACTTCTCCAAAGGCTCAACATCCTGTTTCGCATAATAGTTTTCAAAATGCTTTTGCTCCAGCACATACGCCGATAGCTGTTGCTTCAAGCGTGCCTTCTCCACGTCCAGCTCCATCAGCCGGGTAATACGTCCATCCAGTTCCTGTACCTTAGACAGTAGCTCCGTTTCAGACAGCTCACTTTCCCAGCCGGAGACCTCGGCAACAGGCAGGTTCGCAAAGAAGCTTTCCTTATTCTCTTTATTCCCAAGCGCCGCGACCAGAAAAGGATAACCCTCCGCCTCCAGCTTGTCGCGTACATTCTGCACCGCCGCATTGTTGCCTGAGACCACAGCCACCTTCTTCTGCTGCATCACAACCAGATTAGCCAATATATTGAGAATGGTTTGGGTTTTACCTGTACCCGGCGGCCCTTCAATGATACTGATCTTACTGCGCAAGGCTTGATCCAGGGCCGTCTTCTGGCTCAGGTTGTACTTGAACGGAAAGATAGGTTTGGATTCGACAGAAATATCTGCATTTACCGGGGAACCATTCACATAGTGGCTCAGTACACTCTCCGGGTGTACAAAGCTGAGCTTGGCGAACTCCCGCTTCAGAAAAGCCTCCATCTCCGGCTGCTCTTCTCCGCTCTCAATATGCCCGGAAATGGCACGCCAATACTCTATGACCTTCAGCGCATCAGAGGTCTTCACTCCGCTGCTCTCGATTCGGACATGCTCCGCTTCATACACCCGATTGGTTCCATCCTTAAAAAACACACGAATTCGAGGCCCAAAATCCAGCACTCGCTTAACATTGCTCAGAGGGTTATCCCGATGGAAGACCGCTTGTTCTTTAGTAATTACTGTAATAACAGGGTTGTTGAGGATCATTACATCACTTGCATAGTAATGGTAGGGATTAGAAGAACTGCGATAAGTCACCTGTATATTTGCGCCCAACTGTTCATATGATGTGATTTCCGAGGTGCGGTCTTTGTTTTTAACAACAATCAGATATCTCTCTTCGTCCATGGCTATTCCTTCTGCGTTTGAGTATTTGGAATTAATATGTAGGGAATTCGGTAGATTGTAAGGATATTCCTGCATTAGGAGTGGAGTTGGTCGAATAGATAAGCGAAAAAGACACCGTGGTTGGTGTCTTGAGGGGAATGCATATGTAAGAAAGCTATTTCGGAAACCTTAAAGATCTAGGTTTCCACTACTCTTAATCATCGACTAGAACTTCAATCATATCGTTAAAATTGCAGAAGCCTTAAATATCCAGGATATACGGGAGATAATTGATTTGGTTGATACTGAAAAAGATTGAGGCTTAGGAACGTTTGATATTTAAAGCAATACTATTTTCTAACAAAAAAATAAAAAAAATCATCCTTAAGACACTCTTTCAACGTCCCCTCCACTTCTTCTAAGTTAAGAGATCAACAGAAAAAGACCTGTATCCATGTAATTACATAGACACAAGCCTTGAACCTATCTTCTTTGGTGCTGTAAGCATAGCAACCAAGAACAACCCCTCATATGAAAAAAGACACCCCATCTTAAGTCTGAACTCCCTTCAAGTGAAACAGGTTTTTATTATTTCACCTGTCTACTTTATGGGGAGCATATGATAACGGGGGCCCCTAATTTTTTTATTTCTTCAGAATTTTTATCTAATGCTCCACTGGAATAGGGTCGAGAGGTTAACTCCGGATTGACCATTACTTTCCCACAGGCAGTTCAGTGCCTTTTTTCCAAATTAAAATCGGATTATCCAGAGGACCGTAATAAATGGCTGTAATCCTCACGTCCTTTCCGTGTTTCGTCTTCCTTAAGCCCTCAGGATTGATATAAAACTCACCGTTGAGGAACCCCCAATCTTCTACTGCAATTTTCTTCGATTTGATGAGGGGACGGACGGGGGTAATATAATAGCTTCCATCATCATGAGCATTCCAGTTCACCTGTTTGACGGTGTAACCATCGTTAATTTGAAAACGAAAGGCGATTTCGCCATTTGCTCTAATTCTTATATTAGAGACTTTTAAATGATCAGTAGGAACAGGGATTATGTCCCAGCGGAAAAGGCCCAAATAACCAAGCACCAATATCCCGGATACAGAAACAGCCACAATTAACCCTTTCACAAACGCTGCCGCTTGGGCACGATTCCATATCCTTTTAATCCTTTTCAGCCCGCTTCCCTCCAGTTTATTCTGCTCCATAGCTTGAATGGGCAAGCTGAGGTTTGATTTGATCTGGTCCAGAGAAGATTGGCAGTGTTCACACTCCATGAGATGCTCCTCCACCAGTTCCTTAGTGGCCGTGCTGCATATACCGTCGTAGTACAGCGGCAGCAAGTCTTGAATGACGTCGCATGAAATTCGGGTCATTATTCATCCTCCAGTAAAAGATTCTGTAGTTTCAGCCTGGCCCGGTGATAGGTCACCCTTGCCCAGCTTTCGGTTCGGCCAAAAATCTGGCTGATATGATCAAATGACAGCTCCCCAAATACCCTGAGCATAAATACTTCCTTATATGGCTCGTCCAATGCGTGCAGAACCTTATGAACATTCAGAGCCTCGGTCTTGTCGATAAGTTTTTGCTCCAGATTATCTCCATCGGCCTCCTCACGCTCATGGATCGAAACGAACCGCTGCCGCTTGTTAATATAGGTGAAGTAGGTATTCTTCGCAATCTGACATAGCCAGACGCTGATTTTACTGTCTCCCCTGAATTGTTCAATTTGCTGCAGCGCCTTAAAGAAGGTTTCCTGCGTAATTTCCTCAGCAATCTGCTCATTCTGGCTTAACGACAGCACAAATACATAAACATCACGGAAATAGTGATCGTAAACTTCCTTTAACTCGTCTAGTCCCCCCAAAGATTCACCACCTTACATCTATAAGACTGGCTAAATAAAGAAACGTTACATTATTCATATTAATAAATTCCTATACAGTAAAAAAAGCGCCTTTTATGGCACTCTCTTCAAACGCTACTCTTAATCATCGACTAAAATTTCTATCATCATCGCCGCCCCGGTTTTGAAGCCACAAATAAACGCAGCCGTCATCTCCATTCGAACATTAAATTGATATCCTTTTCTGGGCAATTAATTAATTCGGGCTAGTTTAATAGCAAAAAAGATGTATATAATAAGTGTAATTGAATATAATTAAAATAAGCGAAAAGTACTGATGTAATCGTATTTTTCAGTGTAAAAAGGTGGTGTAATAAATGACTTATGTATTTGCTTATGAGCACTTCGATACTACAGAAGAACGTCTAGTCTATAAACCCAATCTCAATCTTTTTGATTATGAAATAAACCAACTTATCCTAGAGGCAGAGCGAAATATAGGGGCATTAGCTAGACTTGGATTAAAAAGCCATCCATTAAAACCCACAATCCTGCGTAACTCTTTAGTTAGAACAGCTCATTTCACAACTAAAATTGAACAGAATAAACTGGAATACAAAGAAGTAGAGCAACTCTATCAAAGCTATAAGAGAAACCCACTTACTATAAAACAAAAGGCACAATTAGAAGTTAAGAACGTCTTTGAAACCTATGAGTATATCTACAGTTTAGATCCAAACAACGATTTTTCGGACATGGACGAATCTGTATTAAAAAAAATTCAACACACTTTAATGAAAGACTTAACCGGTTATCCAGAAGGTTATAGAAATATACCTGTAGCACTTCAAGATGGTGATGGGCATGTTAGTTATCAACCTCCTGCATTTAATGAAGTCCCACGACTTATGCAAGCCTACTTTTCCTGGCTATACACTAGTGTTACTGGATTTATAACCCCCTATGAAACGGAGAAAATAAATTTCGACAAGAAAGTGCATCCCCTAATTATTTCTGGGGTCACCCATCATTTAATAGGCTATATCCACCCGTTTCCTGACGGTAATGGAAGAACAGCTCGGGCATTCTCAACTTTGGTTGGCTTAATTCATTCCGACCTCGCTACAATCAAGGATGCATTTAGTGTTGAAGAATTCTTCGATAAAAGAATCGAGGATTATTACGACACGCTTATGACTGCAACCCAAGGTGACCTACAACCTTTCATTATATTTTATCTTGAATGTGTTAATGCATCTCTTACCAAAGTTCTCAAAGAACTCCAACGTTACGATAGAATAAAACATATTCGTGAGTTTTTGGGAAGAGGGCATGCTAAGACAATGTTCGAGTTGATTAGCAGGATGGAAGACGGCGAGATATTTCATAGACAATTGTTTGACGATATCCTAGAAGCCTCACCCTCAAGTATTGCAAAAAACATTTCAAAACTTAAAGATTTGGGTGTTATAAAACCAAATCATAGCCGAGGAGAATATATCGTCTGTATCGCGGATTGAGTCAATGTGCATACATCAACATTTAGAGCACTGTTTCTCTGGGGAGAACAGTGCTCTAAAAAGCATTTGTACCTTAATCCGCTTCCCGACTATTAAATAATAAATGGAGGCGGCAGCCTTTTTAGCCTCTGTGACTACACGTTGATCGGCCTTTATCTATCCCGTCGAATGGAACGCCAATCCACCAGACTATCCGGTTCCCTCGTCACTTCCTCCGCACGATATTGGCATATGCCAACAATCAATATTCCAGTTACGGAAAACCCTTACCCAGCTTTCGGTAGCCTCGGTCTTGTCGATAAGTTTTTGCTCCAGATTATCTCCATCGGCCTCCTCACGCTCATGGATCGAAGCAAACCACCGCTTTATGTTGTGTAATTCCTCTCTAGGCTTATCCGTATTTTTATCTTTAATGGACTAACAAACAATCAAATAAACAAATTATTAATATGATACATGGAGGTTCCAACAACCCCGTCCCTATTTTAGTTCTAGTATTCTATGACTTCAGTAAAGGAGGGATCAACTTAATGGCAGTATTATCAACCGGACCTATTGAGAATAGCCCTGTTGGCGGGATCAGATTGATCCAGCAGGTTACCGTTAAAGTCATTAATCGAGATCCAGTCAATTCTTCAATTATTTTAATTCAAGGCTACTTTTTAAACGCTTCAAGAAACTTGTATGTATTGGAGGAATTTACTGTAGCCCCTAATGCAGTTATTACAAAAAATTATGGGGCAGATTTCAATGCATATGAATTTGTTTTTACCACAAGCGGTCCTGCTGAAGAAAATACTGATATTTCGGTTTGGGGAAAAAACGGGAGCGGGGCAATTCTTAGCGTCCAGCGTATTGTTGCGGATGAGCAACTAGAGTCTTAAAAATCAACGTATGTGCAGAGACAAATCCATAATCTTCTCACATGGTTGAGACATAGACTAAAGGGGACTGAATTTTGCGAAAAAGGAGGGAATATCTTAATGGCAGTATTATCAACCGGACCAATTGCAAATGATCCTGTTAGTGGAGTCAGACCCACCCAAACGGTCACCATTAAAATTGATAACCGCGATTCTGTAAATTCTTCTACTGTTTTGATCGAGGGTTACAATTTAACCAGCAACAGAGCTTTATATGTGCAAGAATTAGTAATGGTTGGAGCAAATGCGGTTTTGACCAGGAACTATTTTGCAAATTTAAATGCATTTGAATTTGTGTTCACCACAAGCGGACCAGCAGAGGATCAAACTCAAATTTCTGTTTGGGGTAAAGATGCATTGGGGCAATTGGTGCCTGCTCATCGATTAGTATCTGAAGAACTTTTAGGAGCATATTATGGAGGCATTCAAGGACCTCAAGGACCTCAGGGTCAAGGACCTCAGGGCGTTCAAGGACCTCAAGGCGTTCAAGGGCCTCAGGGCGTTCAAGGACCTCAGGGTCAAGGACCTCAAGGCGTTCAAGGACCTCAGGGGGTTCAAGGACCTCTGGGCGTTCAAGGACCTCAGGGCGTTCAGGGACCTCAAGGCGTTCTAGGATCTCAAGGCGACCAAGGGCCGCAAGGCGTTCTAGGGTCTCAAGGCGTCCAAGGATCTCAAGGCGTTCAAGGACCTCAGGGCGTTCAAGGACCTCAGGGTGGCCAAGGACCTCAAAGTGTTCAAGGACCTCAGGGTGTTCAAGGACCTCAGGGCGACCAAGGATCTCAAGGCGTTCAAGGACCTCAGGGCGACCAAGGACCTCAAGGCGTTCAAGGACCTCAGGGCGACCAAGGACCTCAGGGTGACCAAGGACCTCAGGGTGTTCAAGGACCTCAAGGTGTTCAAGGACCTCAGGGTGACCAAGGACCTCAAGGCGTTCAAGGACCTCAAGGCGTTCAAGGACCTCAAGGTGTTCAAGGACCTCAGGGCGACCAAGGACCTCAAGGCGTTCAAGGGCCTCAGGGTGACCAAGGACCTCAGGGCGTTCAAGGACCTCAGGGTGTTCAAGGACCTCAAGGTGACCAAGGACCTCAGGGTGACCAAGGACCTCAGGGTGACCAAGGACCTCAAGGCGTTCAAGGATCTCTGGGCGTTCAAGGACCTCAAGGCGACCAAGGACCTCAAGGTGTTCAAGGACCTCAAGGCGTTCAAGGACCTCAAGGTGTTCAAGGACCTCAGGGCGACCAAGGACCTCAAGGCGTTCAAGGGCCTCAGGGTGACCAAGGACCTCAGGGCGTTCAAGGACCTCAGGGTGTTCAAGGACCTCAAGGTGACCAAGGACCTCAGGGTGACCAAGGACCTCAGGGTGACCAAGGACCTCAGGGCATTCAAGGACCTCAGGGTGACCAAGGACCTCAGGGTGTTCAAGGACCTCAAGGCGACCAAGGACCTCAGGGCGACCAAGGACCTCAAGGCGTTCAAGGACCTCAAGGCGACCAAGGACCTCAAGGTGTTCAAGGACCTCAGGGTGACCAAGGACCTCAGGGCGTTCAAGGACCTCAGGGTGACCAAGGACCTCAAGGTGTTCAAGGACCTCAAGGCGTCCAAGGACCTCTGGGCGTTCAAGGACCTCAGGGTGACCAAGGACCTCTGGGCGTTCAAGGACCTCAAGGCGTCCAAGGACCTCAAGGCGTCCAAGGACCTCAGGGTGACCAAGGACCTCAGGGTGACCAAGGACCTCAAGGTAACCAAGGACCTCAAGGCGTCCAAGGACCTCAAGGTAACCAAGGACCTTAAGGCATTTTATAACCTTAAGATTAAGGCATATGTATCTTCAGATGACTCAAAGGTTACTTATAACCTTTGGGTCTTTTTTTGTCGCATGAACGCTCTGAAAATAAAAAACCTGTGTCGAAGCCCCTTAGAAATAACCCCGGAGCTCCCACACAGGTACTTAAAAATCCGATTTACGGCATTACAACCACCTTTTCTTTACAGGATGCAATAAATTTTGCATATTCTATACAGGTTTCTAACGAATCATTGGGCTCCATTGGCCACCATCGTATTGCGCCCATAGGAGCCACGGAGGCGTAAGCTTCAATTACTGCGGGAATACGGCCTACGACCACAATTTCCATGTCACTAAAGTTATTTTCAATTCCCTTTTGCAGACTCTTTAATAATTGGGTATTCTCTTGTTCAGGACAGGAGTAGGAAATAGGGAACAATATCGACACTCTGGAAGCATCTTCTTGAATAACATGAGCAGATTTCCGGGCAGGATCATTTGCAGGAGTCTCCCATATACGGCTATAAGGCAATTGCTCCGGTAAACCAAGCTCCTTCAATCTCAAATAAATTCTTTGATGATAGCATCTGTTTAGCTCTCTCACAAGAATCTGAATCTGCTTGTTTCTTAGGAATGTGGTGTTGTTTCCATTTTCATTACGGTATTGGATATATAGCAAATCGGGAATAGCTGCAATTTTAGTACAAAGAAATGTCCGAACCAGCATATCATAATCATCTGCTACCAGCAGTTCATCACGATGCCCGCCTATCAGATGATAACAGTCCCTCGTCCACGCACGCGGATGATTGGGCAATCCTACCAGGTGACGAATGGTTTTCTCATTAATGGTTGTATGTCTTTGTGCATTTTGCCATCTGTTCATTGAATGCAGCCATACCCGGTAATGAATGCTGTAACCAAAACCACAATCCCAACCATACCAGTGAGCATTATTGCTCCCTACGTACACCTCAGTACAGTCCCCATAAACAAAGCCGCAGTCCGGGTTTTGTTGAAACGCCTTGACGATTTTCTCCAGGCAGTCAGGAGTTAACTCATCATCGTGATCGACCTCTACTAGAATTTCCCCAGTACATAGCCCTGCTGCGTACCTTTTGATTGCCCCTATATAACCATTGCGGGAATCCTGGCGATATCTCCGTACACGGTGGTCATCCAGCGGGAGTAAATATTGCTTGTATGTCTCATCTTCATCACCAGAATCATCAACAATTACCCATTCCCAATTCTTGTAGGTCTGCTTCAATAAGGATTGATAAGGCCGCTGTATTTTTTCTGCTGATCTGTAACTGGCAGTGAACACCGATATTAAAGGAGTGTTTGAAGAAAACTGAGCTCGAGGAACAGGCCTATTCTCCGGAAGCGGGTCCGTTGCTTTGAGCCAGCAGAACAATAAATTAACAGGCTGGATTTCATTTGGTGATTGGAAGTGTACCCAGCGTTTTTTTTCGTGAGCAGGCAGCGATATAAGGGTTGGAAATTCTCCCCACTCCTCTCCCAAAGAAACATAAACCCGAGGCTCCGGGCAGCTATTGTCTGGTATTAGATTACCCGGTTCATACAGCTTCACTGTGATGTGGCTTTCTTCCAACCGGTCTATCAATTCTTTTAAATCTTCCTTTAAAATATTGCCCGATACAAATAGATGAGTGGTCAGTAGTGGAATGAAATTTGGCGACATGAGCATTCTCCTTTACTTGTTCCGTAATAAATTTTCTCCATTTTCTTATCAACATTTTATTTCCCAGTAGTATATATATGTATGTGTTGTATGTATTCGCGTGATTAGAAAGGTGGAGTAACTTGGATTACCCATTAGTAAGCATAGTTATCCCTGCATATAACCGCCCTCATACACTAAAAATCGCCATCGACAGCGCATTGGAACAAACGTACCCGAATATTGAAATTATCATCTGTGATGACAGCACAACTAATGAAGTACAGGAAATGATTGATCCTTATTTACATTCGTTTCCCCACATCCAATATCATAAAAATGAGAAGAATCTTTTTCTTGAAAATTGGCACAAATGTTTCGACTTAGCCTCAGGGGAATTTATCAATTACTTGATGGATGATGACATATTTCACAAAGAAAAAATAGAAAAGATGATCTACTTTTTTCAAAATTTCGAGAATATCACACTTGTTACCTCTTATCGCCAAACCATAAATGAAGCAGGGACCTTCATCCCACCGTTCTATGCAACGAAAAAGCTGTACGAAGAAATAAGAATCATGGACGGAAAAGCGCTCGCAAACATTGCGTTAACCCGGTGTTTAAATGTGATTGGTGAACCAACGACAGTGTTGTTTAAAAAAACAGATCTTACGGATCGGTTTGGAATATATAAAGGGAAGCAATACTCTCTTCTTAATGATTTAGCTGCCTGGCTGACTTTGCTATCCAAAGGAAAAGCCGTTTATATTCCTGAAGCACTAAGCTATTTC
Source organism: Paenibacillus sp. BAC0078 (assembly GCF_054483875.1). Classification (NCBI taxonomy): domain Bacteria; kingdom Bacillati; phylum Bacillota; class Bacilli; order Caryophanales; family Paenibacillaceae; genus Paenibacillus; species Paenibacillus sp. BAC0078. The sequence continues at coordinate 77,176 of NZ_JBTLRW010000020.1, read as the reverse complement.
CGAATCCATCCTAATCAAAATAATCAAACACTTGGGCAAAATGCTTTCACTCAATGGTTAGATATTATGATTGACTCAAGAGATGACGGATTTCTTGAATCCGATGATTTGTTTAAAACCGCACTCCATTCCTATCACGAACGCATAAAGGGACATGAGTATTTTGCTGCAGATATCAAGCGAATTGAAATGATGCTAAGAACGTTAGACTGAACATCCGAGCCTTATTAATCACATGTGGAGAAGGAGGCTAGATCGTGTTTGACATTCCCTTCTTGCGACCTCATTTGGTGAGAAAAGAACACTTTATCTCCTATTTCGAGAAAATAGAAGCGACCCGGATTTACTCCAATTATGGTCCCCTAAATAACCTGTTCGAAGAGCGCGTCGTTAACCAAATATTTGATGGAACCGGCTCAGCAGTAACCGTTCATAACGCTACCGTCGGTCTCATGCTGGCGATTTCTCAAAGCAAGCGTCCCAAAGGCAAATATGCGGTTATGCCAAGCTTTACTTTTGCAGCCACCCCGCTTGCTGCTGAGTGGTGCGGACTGGAGCCGTACTTCCTTGACATTGAACCGGAGACCTGGCAAATGAATCGTGAGCAATTGGAACATACAGTAAAGCTGCTGGGGGATGATATTGCGGTAATCGTTCCTTATGCCACCTTCGGCACCGCAATTGATTTATCCATATACAATTCGCTGCTGCAGCAAGGAATTCCGGTAGTCATCGACGCCGCTGCCAGTTTTGGAACGATAACTGCGGAAGCAGCCACACATTTTGGCAAAGGCTTTGGAGGAGCCGTAGTGTTCAGCTTTCATGCCACCAAATCTTTTGGTATTGGAGAGGGCGGACTGGTCTATAGTGCGGATCAGGAGCTCATCAAGCGAATTCGTCAGGCAGGGAATTTTGGTTTCTCAAGCAGCAGGGAGTCTGTCCTGCAAGGTCTGAACAGTAAGATCCCCGAATATACCGCCGCTATCGCTTTAGCCTCTCTCGATCAATTCAAGGCTGTACAGGAGAACAGAAAGACTATCTACGAATATTATCTTACAGAGCTGCTCCAAGCAGGTTTATTAGAACAAGGATGGTCGATACAAAAACTGCAAGGATCGGTTGTTCATCAATTTATATCTATCCTCAGTTCAGATTCTCACAGCAATCGGGAAGTTATTGAGTTATTAGCCTCTAATTCCATTGAAGCCAGAACCTACTTTTCCCCGGCATGCCATCAGCAGAAGCAGTTTCAGCGTTATCCCCATGCTACTCTTCATGTTACCGAATATATTGCAGAGCATATTGTCAGCTTACCCTTGTGGGAGGAGCTCGATGAGCTTACCGTTGAGCGGATTGTGAAAGTTCTAGGGAGCTTGGGAAGAGAAAAAACCAAATGAGAAAAATCGTTATTTGGGGATCGGGCGGACACGCCAGAGAGATTAACTGGTTATGTGAAGAGCTGGGAGTTCAAGTGGCAGGTTTTTTAGACGAACGGCCGGAGATGAAAGGTCAGGTTGTAGATGGTGTTCCCGTACTGGGAATTTTGACTGATATTGTAGCGTTAAAAAATGAGGTTGAGCTCATATGCGCAGGGGTAGGCGACCCGGCATTAAAGAAGCGATTCACTTATAATACCATCCAGTCAGGATTTCATATCGCCTCCCCTCTAATACACCCCCATGTTCGTTTCTCGCAAAGAAATATCATCGGAGTGGGAAGCATGGTCTTTGAAGGGGCCATCCTGTCTGGCAATATTAAGATCGGAGATCATGTAATCATCAATCGGAGTGTCAGCATCAGTCATGATGCGGTTATTGGTAATTATGTGACCATAGCCCCTGGTGTGAATCTGGCAGGCAATGTAACTATTAGTGACGGAGCCTATATTGGCATCGGCGCTTCGGTGCGGGAGAAACGTCACATCGGTTGTTGGTCTATAGTCGGTGGGGGAGCTTTTGTCAAAGATGATATCCCCGACTTTACCCTGGCTGCCGGTGTACCTGCAGTCGTAAAAAAACGCTTTTAATGTTCTCTGAACATTTACACTGAAAAAAAGACACCTCTTTGGGTGTCTTTTACTAGCTGTGTTAATGTGCGCCTAAAATCTCTTTTGCCATTCGAATGGTCTCTTCATCCGGTGGCTTGGTATGGAGAAGAGGGTATTCAATACCAAGCTGTTCGTACTTGTACTTTCCCATTTCGTGATAGGGCAGGATTTCAACGCGCTCTACATTATGCAAGGTCTTGATAAAGTCAGCCAGCTTCCGAAGATCAGCTTCATCATCGGACAAGCCGGGAACAAGGACATGCCGGATCCAGACCGGAATATTAGCCTCCGAGAGAAAACGGGCAAATTCGAGAATATGATCGTTGGGCTTGCCCGTTAAGCTGAGATGCTTTTGCGGATCGATGTGCTTTAAATCAAGCAGCACGAGGTCGGTATACTGCATCAACTGCTGCAGCGTCTCGAAGAAATGGCCGTGCCGGGTGAAGCAACCGCCTGAAGAATCGATGGCGGTATGAACACCGAGTCCCTGCTTCAATTCCTGGAACAGAGTCAGCAAAAAATCGGCCTGCAATAAAGGCTCCCCGCCGCTCACCGTCACTCCGCCCCTGGAATACTGCAGGAAAGGGAGATACCCGCGAATTTCTTCAACCAATTCCTGAACGGTTACGATCCGGCCTTTCCCAATCGTCCAGGTATCCGGGTTGTGGCAATACTGGCAGCGCAGTAAGCATCCCTGCATAAAAACAACGAACCGGATACCGGGTCCATCTACCATACCGGATGTTTCAATGGAATGAATGCGGCCTTGATGCTGCTCCATCAGCGCTTCCCCCGTTAGATAATTTCGTGAAAGGTTCTGTTAATGACATCGAGCTGCTGCTCTCTGGTCAGTTTGATGAAATTAACCGCATACCCCGACACTCGTATTGTAAGCTGCGGATACTGTTCCGGATGCTCCATTGCATCAAGCAAGGTTTCTTTGTCGAACACATTAATATTGAGATGATGGCCATCCTTCGCTGTATACCCGTCAAGAATCGCGGTCAGATTATGGACTCGATCTTCTTCGTTTTTCCCAAGGGCACCTGGAACAATCGAGAACGTATTCGATATGCCATCCAAAGCGTATTCATAGGGCAGCTTCGCCACGGAGGCCAATGAAGCAATAGCCCCCTTCTTATCTCTCCCGTGCATCGGGTTCGCACCTGGAGCGAATGGCTCACCCTGCTTCCTGCCATCCGGGGTGTTCCCGGTCAGCTTACCGTATACCACATTGGAGGTAATGGTCAGCACAGACATCGTGGTTCTGGCCTCCCTGTAGGTCGAATGTTTCTTCAGCTTGCGAAAAAACCGTTTGATGAGGTCAACAGCGATATCATCCGCGCGGTCATCGTTATTTCCGTAAGCGGGATATTCCCCTTCAACGATATAGTCAACGGCAATGCCGCTCTCGTCCCGAACGGGCCGAACGTTAGCATATTTAATGGCGCTGAGTGAATCGGTTACGACCGACAATCCGGCAATCCCTGTTGCCATCGTCCTCATCGTTTCCTGATCGTGAAGTGCCATCTCAATACGTTCATAACAGTATTTATCGTGCATGAAGTGGATTACATTCAAGGTGTTTATATAGAGCTCGGCAAGCCATTCCATCACATAGTCGAAAGCATCCATCACTTCGTCAAAATCCAGCTTGTCCGACAGAATCGGCCGCATTGGCGGGGTTACTTGCACCTTCATCTTTTCATCCACTCCGCCGTTAATCGCATACAGCAACGCTTTGGCCATATTCGCCCGGGCCCCAAAATACTGCATTTGCTTTCCAATCCGCATGGCCGAGACACAGCAGGCAATTCCGTAATCATCACCAAAATAAGTCCGCATCAAATCATCATTCTCATACTGAAGAGAGCTTGTCTGAATGGTCATACGTGCACAATATTCCTTGAACTTCTGCGGAAGCCGGGTGGACCAAAGTACGGTCAAGTTCGGTTCAGGCGATGGACCGAGCGTTTCAAGCGTATGCAGGATTCGAAAGGTGGTCTTTGTGACTAACGGACGACCGTCCAGACCGATACCTGCAAGCGATTCGGTCACCCAAGTGGGATCGCCGCTGAACAGCGAATTATATTCCGGTGTCCTCGCGAATTTCACCATACGGAGCTTCATGACAAAATGATCGACGAGCTCCTGAGCCTCTTGCTCCGTTAGCCTTTCCTCCTTCAGGTCACGCGTTACATAAATGTCCAGAAAAGTGGAGGTTCGACCAAGACTCATAGCCGCTCCATTCTGTTCCTTGATTACGGCCAAATACCCGAAGTACAGCCATTGGAAGGCTTCCTGCGCGGTCGTCGCCGGCTTGGAAATATCGAATCCATAGCTGGCCGCCATCTGCTGCAGCTCTGAAAGGGCGCGGAGCTGTTCTGTGATTTCCTCACGAGTCTGAATCACATCATCGGTCATGGTGCGGTCGTCGAAGAGGGAGAGCTCATTTTTTTTGCTTTTGACCAGAAAATCCGTGCCATATAATGCAACACGTCTGTAATCGCCGATAATACGTCCCCGGCCATACGCATCCGGAAGCCCGGTGATGATGCCGGCTTTTCGAGCGAGACTCATGGCAGGCGAATAGGCGTCAAATACCCCCTGATTGTGAGTTTTACGGTAAGTGGAGAAAATATGCTCGATTTCCGGATCCAGCTCGTAACCGTAAGATTCACAAGCATTTTTGGCCATTCGGATTCCGCCGTAGGGCTGAAGAGCGCGTTTGAAGGGTTCATCGGTTTGTAAACCGACGATTCGCTCAAGCTCCTTATTTAAATAGCCTGGTTCGTGTGAAGTAATGCTGGAAACCACCTTGGTATCCATATCTAGGACTCCGCCTTGGTCGCGTTCCTTCTTTGCGAGCTCCATGAACTGCTTCCAGAGCTGCTGCGTTGCTTCCGTGGGACCCTCCAGAAAAGACGGATCTCCTTCATACGGTTCGTAGTTGAGCTGGATAAACTGGCGGACATCGACCTCTTCCTGCCAGCTCCCTGATTTAAAACCTTCCCATGCCTGCATCGCTTCGTTTCCTCCTTTAACACCTTCGTCATGGTGATGGGATGTGCTTAGTATGATCAGTCTTGGCAAATATAAAGGAGGTAAAGGGGGTCGGAAACGGCAGTGATTGGGAACGGGGATAATTCAACGAAAGCAGGTAAAACTGTACTTGTTAATTAGGGACTTTATTTGATTTCACAACCTAATTTAAGCCACCACGAGTAGGCTGCCGGGGAGGGAAAAAACGATGGCTGTCACACAAAGCCAAACAGAAGGCAACGAAAGCAAAACAGAGAAGCAGCATACCGCACAGGATGAGGTCAATGAGCTGGTTACCCGTGCAAGGGCTGCGCAAGAAGCGTTCCTTTCCATGAATCAAGAACAGATTGACCGGATTGTGCAAGCGATGGCGCTCGCCGGACTGGACAAGCATATGCATCTTGCCAAGATGGCGGTTGAAGAAACCGGGCGCGGCGTGTACGAAGATAAAATCACGAAGAACCTTTTTGCATCAGAATACATTTATAACAGCATCAAAAATAATAAAACCGTCGGAATTATTGAAGAAAATCTTTATGAGAATTTCCAGCGGGTAGCCGAACCGGTTGGTATTATTGCCGGTGTTACGCCTGTAACCAATCCGACCTCCACAACGATATTTAAAACGCTGATTGCCACGAAGACGCGTAATCCCATCATTTTTGCTTTTCATCCGTCCGCGCAGAAATGCAGTTCGGAATCGGCAAAAACGCTGCTTGATTCGGCAGTAGCTGCAGGAGCGCCGGCACATTGCGTCCAGTGGATTGAGAATCCGTCACTAGAGGCGACGCAACTGCTCATGAATCATCCGGATGTAGCCCTAGTCCTCGCCACGGGCGGCTCAGCTATGGTAAAGGCCGCCTATAGTACAGGTAAGCCTGCGCTTGGCGTCGGACCAGGAAATGTACCGTGCTTTATCGAGAAAACGGCTGATCTGCGACAGGCGGTTACCGATCTTATTCTTTCCAAAACCTTCGATAATGGCATGATCTGTGCTTCCGAGCAGGCCGTTATCATCGAGGAACCGGTTTATGAACAGGTTCGCCAAATGATGACGGACAACGGTTGCTATTTTCTAGATAAGACGGAAACTGAAGCAGTATCGAATTTGGTAATTACCGGGGAGAGATGTGCCGTCAATGGGGCAATTGTCGGACAGCCCGCTTACAAAATTGCCGAGATGGCCGGTCTTCAGGTTCCTAAGGATACGAAAATTCTTGTAGCTGAATTAGGAGGTGTGGGAACGGACTTCCCGCTGTCCGCCGAGAAGCTAAGCCCCGTTCTGGCATGTTATAAGGTAACATCGGCTGAACAGGGGATTGATCGTGCAGCCGAAATCGTCGCCTTCGGCGGTTTGGGCCACTCCTCCGTCATTCACTCAAAGGACAATACGGTGATCGAGGCCTTCGCGGAAAGGTTACGGACCGGACGTGTGATTGTCAATTCTCCTTCGACACAGGGGGCTATCGGCGATATTTACAACACCAACTTACCATCACTTACCTTAGGCTGTGGATCCTACGGCAAAAACTCGACCACCTCCAATGTAACCGCGGTCAACCTAATCAACATCAAACGTGTCGCATACCGGAGAGTGAATATGCAGTGGTTCAAAATTCCGCCTAAGATCTACTTTGAAAAAGGGGCCACGCAGTATCTCGAGAAAATGCCTGCCATCTCCAAGGTGCTAATTGTTACCGACGAAATGATGGTGAAGCTTGGCTACGTGGAAAAAATCGAATATTACTTGAGAAAACGTGCGGAGCCTGTTTCTATTGAAATTTTTGCCGATGTCGAACCAGACCCGTCTGTAGAGACAGTTGAACGCGGGACTCAAATGATGAACAGCTTCAAGCCGGACTGCATCATTGCCCTGGGGGGCGGCTCACCAATGGATGCGGCGAAGGCGATGTGGCTGTTTTATGAATACCCGGATACGAGCTTCCATTCGCTGAAACAGAAGTTCCTGGATATCCGCAAACGGGTCTACAAATATCCGCGATTAGGCGTAAAAGCCCAATTCGTCGCTATCCCGACGACGTCAGGGACAGGCTCAGAGGTGACTTCGTTTGCGGTAATCACGGATAAAAAAGAAGGACATACCAAGTATCCGCTTGCGGATTACGAACTGACCCCGGACGTAGCGATTATTGATCCGGAGCTTGTCTATACTTTGCCGAAGACAGCGGTTGCGGATACCGGGATGGACGTGTTGACGCATGCCATTGAGGCTTATGTTTCCGTCATGGCCAGTGACTATACCGATGGTTTGGCGCTTCATGCCATCAAGCTTGTTTTTCAGTATCTGGAGCAATCATTTCATACGGCTGACCCGATTGCCCGTGAGAAAATGCATAATGCGTCAACGATCGCCGGAATGGCTTTCGCAAATGCCTTCCTTGGGATTAACCACAGCTTGGCGCACAAATGGGGCGGAGAATACCATACGGCACACGGCCGAACGAACGCGATTCTGATGCCGCATGTCATTCGGTATAATGCCCAGAAGCCGTCAAAATTCGCATCGTTCCCGAAATACCGTTATTTCATCGCCGATGAGCGTTATGCCGAAATCGCCAGAATGCTCGGACTCGCAGCCAGTACCACGGAAGAAGGGGTTAACAGCTTGATTACGGCTGTCCGCAAGCTAAACCAATCGCTCGGCATTCCGGAGAAATTTCAGGAGCTCGGCTTTGATCCAGCCGATTTTGAATCCAAGGTCGACTATCTGGCTGACCGCGCCTTCGAGGACCAATGCACAACAGCCAATCCCCGGATGCCCCTAGTCACAGAACTTGCGGATATTTACCGGAATGCGTTTTATGGGAGATTTTAACGAGTGCTTTGTGTTTCTGTCCTTCTGACAAAACCGCAAATTCCCGAGAAAAAAGGCTGCCTTTAAGGGCAGCCTTTGCTAGATCTAACGTTATTTTTGAACCGAGAGAAGGAATTTCTCCAGCGATGCTGTATCGGTAATGCTCTGATTGCAGTCATGGCTCTGCATACATACGTATTGACCGGTAGAATGATAATCACCCGGCGAAGAGTGTGCAGGCTTGCTCTTGACCACGAAGTATGCCAGTTCTTGCTGGCGGTTGCAGAATAAGCAATACCCCTTCTTGTGTGTCGGCGTCAGTCTTCCTTCGATACCGATGAACCGTCCTTCGAATGGATATACAATGAATAATCTGTTCGTGGTGATATCTACCCAGCTCAGATATGTTATAGATCTAAAGTCGATGGATGATAGATCAGGTATTTTCAACTTCTTATTCTTAGGGAAGAGTTTCTGAATCTGCTTGATTGTAATGGGCGGAAAGGAATCCAGATATGGCTCCAATTCGCTAATATATTTTTCGAATTCATCTGCCTTCTCGAAGACCGATACTTGCTCCAGCATCTGCTGCTGATTCTCTGTAAGAGAAGGGAAGGCTTCAATAATGTTCCGTGCAGCACGATATCTGACGGTCTCCAAGACTCTACGATCCGCAACGGTCCGCAGTGTATGCAGAACGAATTTCGTTTGCTTCTTAATAAAGTTATACTGATGGTTTCTAATAAATGGTGTACTCATGCTTTTCAGCTCCTTATTTATCATAAAAGATCATAAGGTGCAAAGCCCATTATTAGAAACGATAAATTCAGTTCGGGCGATCACATATCCATCCTATCGCACCTCACGCAAAGTATCGCCCCAGGTTAGGCTTTGCATGAGGACCCCCTAGCTAATGAACAATTGCGAATTGCCATCTGCATCACCCCCATATTTCCAAACAGTATATCAGAAAATCATGCAGGCGGGCAAACACCCCAAAAATTAAAAAGCCCATCTATAAAAATTTTTGAATTAAAATTTTATATATTCTGCAAATAAGGAAAGTATAATAATAGAGAAATGCATGAAGTCAAAACACATAGGAGGATATTATGGGCCGATTAGTTCATTTCGAAATTCATGTGGATGACATGGAACGTGCTAAGAAGTTTTATGGTGAAGTATTTGGATGGACCTTTGAGGATTGGAGCGAATATGCAGGAATGCCTTATTTCGGAGCTACTACAGGGGATGCAAATGAACTCGGTATCAATGGAGCTTTGATGCAACGTCAAGGTGCTTCTCCGGAGCCCGGACAGGCTGTGAATGGTTATGCTTGTACTATGGGAGTGGGCGACTACGATTCTACTGAAACCAAAATACTCGAACTTGGGGGCAAGCTTGCAATGCCAAAGTATGCGCTGCCTGGAATGGCATGGCAGGGCTATTACATGGACACAGAAGGAAATATTTTCGGCATTCATCAACCGGATGAGCACGCCAAATAGAGTGATGTAATCGCATAGACCAAAGCCCAGCTCACGAGCTGGGCTTTGTGGTGTATTGATTAATATTTGAAACAGTCCTTCCGAGAGGTCACGGCTTCAAATCCTGTATTTACAGTTTTGATGTCACCCGAGTAATAATCAAGAGTGGATCGTAAATGATCGAATTTATCTTCTTACTTGCAAAGTTCGAATTAGTACTGTATAGTTCTAGTCATGACAAAGGTAAAATTAATGAATCAAAAACGTGTGATTGAAGTAGCGGCAACATTATTTTTAGAAAAAGGATTTGCTTATACAAGCATGGATGAATTAGTGCGTGTAAGCAAAGTATCAAAATCTAATGTGTATTATCACTTCTCTGATAAGGAGGAATTGTTAGCAGGGGTCGTTGATTATTGGATTGAAACGTATCAGCGTGCAATTGATCAAATACTTTCTCAGAACCAATTATCAGTTGAAGATCGTGTCCAGATGTTTTTAAAGCAGTTATCGCAGGGAGTTCAGTCAAGAGAGTATAAGGGCAGCTGTCCATTTATTACTCTTTATATTCAAAGTCCTGCACAAGCTACGCACATAAAAGAAAAAATAGGTCTCTTTTTTACAGGATTACAAATGAAAGTCTCTCTATTACTAAAACAAGGAGTAGAAAAAGGCGAGTTTAGAAATACGATTCATATTGACGAGGTAGCGGCACTTTTTATAACGAATCTTGAAGGAGCGCTGTTTCTTTCAGAAACATTGAAGGATGCAACTGTTATCATGAAAACAGCCAACCAATTTTTCAACTTGCTTCGATAAGAGAAGCATTTTTTTTACACTAAATTAGTACTACGAAGTACTAAAAAGGAGAGCGAATGATATGAGGACAATATTTTTAACAGGTGGAACAGGTTTTATTGGGAGGCAATTAGTGGAGGAGCTTCTTAAAGAGGATGTTATGATTTTTCTTTTAGTGAGGTCAAAAAGTAAAGCAACACGTGCTTTTCAAGAAAAAGGTATTTTAAACGAAGCGGCCCTGCACTTTATTGAAGGTGATTTGACAAAAACAGATTTAGGTTTAAGTGATGAAGATAAGGATAGGGTATCGAACACGGATGTTATTATTCACGCAGGTGGACAAATGGATATTCAAGCGACAAAGCAAGAGGCAACATCTGTATTTTTAAACGGCGCCAAGCATATCAGTGAATTCGCTAAAAGTATCCATCAATTGAAGGGCTTGCAGCAATTTATTCATGTAGTAGGATATATGTCCCCCTTTGATGATAATAATAGCAAGGTTGCGATTGATGTGTTTAAAGAAGGGCACGACTATTTAAAAATAAAAAATCCTTATGAAAAAACAAAATTTTTAGCAGATCTTTATATTCGCCAGCAGGCATCCGCAATAGGCTATCCGCTTTCTGTGATTAATCCACCAACTGTAGTCGGCAGCAGTAAAACAGGGAGTACGGAGCAAACAGCAGGCTTAGGCTTGCTTGTGGCGAGTATGCGAAGAGGGCTGATGCCATTTATTCCTGGAGGCAAGGGGTATAAATTACCGCTTATTTCAAACGATGAGCTAGCGAAGTTTATTGTTCAGGTTTTTAAGCTGGAGCAATCGTCTATTCAAACATATACACTTGTTCAAGACAACCAGCTTGATCCGGATATATCTGAATTATTAGAAGTTATGTCAGAAAGTATGAATATGGCAGCACCTAAAATCTCTGTGCCCATTCGCTTCGTGAAGGCACTTATGAAAAGTGGGATAAGTAAAATAACACAAATTCCATCTGATGGACTGAACTTTATTACAAATAGAAAGTTTCCAAATGATTCATCGAAAAAAATCATGGGAGAAGATTGGTTTACCAAGACGAGTGTTATGAATTTTTTCCCGGCCGTAGTAGCGGATTTGGATTATCGCTTGATGTATCAAAATGACCGGCATAATCATGCATTTGAACGAACATTAATCGGAAACACTGTGATTTATCAAATACAAGGAGAGGGTAAGCCATTTATTTTATTACACGGTTTGTTGAGTGATGGAGAGGATTTATTTCCTTTAGGACTAGAGCTTCATGAAAAAACTGGGCAACCTGTATGGATTCCAGACCTTCCAGGTTTAGGACGTTCCCCTTTTAAACGAGAGAAAAATCTTCTGGATCTCTATTTGAATGTAGTGAATGGGTTATTAGGAAAAGCTACTAATGGCGCACATTGGATTGGTCATTCCTTCGGAGCGGTCATTCTGCTGGAAGCGTTAGTGCGAGAGTATATAGATACGAAGAATACTATTACTTTACTTCAGCCACCTGTTGCGAAAAAAAATTCTAAATCGTTTAATGCTCCTCAATTTATGAACAAATGGGCATTGAAGTTAGCAACTGCTAATTCATTAGAACGTTATTTAATTGGTAATGGTCTGTTTGAAAATACGGAGAGCATTCCGAAACATTATATTGCAAAAGTACTCAGCAGCTTTACTTCGCCTAGAATTTTAAATACAACTCTTCAGCTCAACCGTTTTCTATCGAAAGACTTTCCGGGTGATTTCACCAAAGTACCAAGGTATAATCTTCATATTATTTGGGGAGATCAAGATAGACGCTATTCTGCTCCATTACATCTTGGTAAGGTTGATGTTGTTCCATATGGTCATCATTTTCCTCTTAACCATCCAAGGGAAACGGCTTCCTATATACTATGAAATTAATATGATATTTTCAAAATGGACCGGTCGGCATTTAAATTAGAGGAGTTGTCTAGTATGCTCATTTCAGTTCAACATATTCGGCATGCTACATCAATTCTAACCATACACGGTAAACGTATACTGATTGATCCGATGTTGAGTGATGTCGGCGAACTTTCGCCTGTGCCTTTAACTCGAAATTATCGTAGAAACCCATTAACCCCATTGCCTGTTCCACTCCACGTTTTTGAGGATGTGGATGCCATTCTGTTAACACATCGCCACTTTGATCATTGGGATAAAAAGGCCATTTCCGTTCTCAATAAAAATACACCTGTATTTTGTCAGCCCAGAGACCAAGCTTCCGTGCAATCTGCTGGGTTCTTGAGAGTAATACCGGTCAATAATTCTTTTGAGTGGGAAGGTATTCAGATGAAAAGAATTGCGGGGCAGCATGCTCCGGGGCTTTCTGGCAGGTTACTCGGGCCGGTTTCCGGTTTTATCTTGAATACAATGGAAGAAGGTTCTATTTATATCGTTGGTGACTGTATTTATACGCCTGCTATTGAAGCGGCCTTTCGTAAGTACAGTCCGGATATTGCTATTTTGAATACAGGGGAGGCGGAGATGATATGGGGAACCGTTATCACCATGGCACGTGAAGATATCGCTCGCATAGCCCGATTGTCACCGGAGGACCAAGCTTCTGGCCGTACATCTGAGTACCATCAACCACTGTAAATTGAGCCGAAACCAGCTTACCAAGTTTCTGAAGGAACAACACCTGGAGGGTTCCGTTTGGGTTCCTGAAGACGGCGAGGTCGTTTCTTTTTGAATCTCCTTTCCTTTTTGAGCATATACGCCGTGAGGTGAGAAGGTCAGCGATATGTATAAGGGTAAGGATCATGTAGATGTAATACTAAAGATTAAGACGGAAGAAAAGCAAGATCCACAACCTCTCGCGGTTGTGGATTTACATGGTGGCGGCGAGGGGAGTCGAACCCCTGTCCGAAGATAACGGCACATAAGTTTCTACGAGTGCAGTCACAGTTTTGATGTCACCCGAGTATCGCCCCGTAACCGGCTATACGTTGGGTCAGCCTGATTATCTTCTTCTGTTGACCCCAGGCGAAGACCAGACAGCGTATCCCACTACTTGTTAGTTAGCCCCTATCCCTGTCACATGGGCGATGCAGGATAGAAGCACGCACACAGGTTATTAAGCTGCGAAAGCGTAGTTGTTTTGTTGTTTGCCGTTTAATAGGCTTTAGTGTTGATGAATCTTGTATGGTCAACAGCACCACATGTTAAGGATTTAACGACTTTATTTCACTTTCACTAAGCCCTGTCGCCTTAGCTACAGCTACATAATCCATTCCCATTGCCAGTAAATTGCGAGCTACTTCTCTCTTCCCTTTGTTTACGCCTTCAGCAATACCCGCAGACTTCGCCCCTTCAACCATAGATGCTTCATCATGCAAATATTTCTGTCTGGCCTCATACAATCGTCTGGCATCCGAATCCTGACTCAAATATTGCAAAGTATCCATCGCCTTTTCCAAACCCGGCTCATTCATCTTCAGCACCTCCCATTGTGATGTATCGGCACCCTTTAAGAACAATAGCCAATTAATCAGCCCGCCCTCAGACGGAACACTTCGATCATCCAGTTTCGGCAATTCCAAGAAATGCACTTCAATATCGTCAATCAAAGGTATCCCTGTCCGGTCTTCCCGCAGATGGAATACGTTATGATATTGCTCATTCTTTAAGAACCTATAGTTTAAAATGTTAATCGTCACGCATTTCTTCAACTCGGGATATTTGTCTCCCTCGCTGAGTTGACTTGCATATCGTTTGCTCCAATAAAAAAGCGTTCTCTTCTCTATGTCGTACTTATTAAATAGTTGCATCTCTATATCAATCAGTTTGCCTTCAGAGGTCTTGGCGTAAACATCAAAAATGGATTGTTTATCGAGCGGATCGTCTTTGTCCGTATAAGGGTTCATCAGGATAATCTCGGTCAACGGCGGCTCGCCAGCTTCCGTGAAAATGCGGTTAAGAAACGCCAGCAGCACATCCTTATTGTTCTCGCTGCCAAATATCCGTTTGAATACAAAATCTACCCGTGGGTCCAGTAAATCCATCGGCATCAGCTCCATTCATTATTATTATATCATTTTTCAAAGCTTCTGAACCTTGCAAAGATGCGTAAAACCGCTCAGATTGAATCAGGTTGTCGTTTGAAATATTTTAGGTACAGATGTGCAGAGTAGGCAAAAACCGCCTGTCTCTGTATAGCCTCAGTGAAACTCACTGTATCGCAAGTCTCAGATACCGCCTAGTGGCAAGCTTTTTAACCACCACGTATAGTCTAAAACAACCGCTGAAATGAAAAAAGACACCCATAATAGTGTCTTCACTGATACTCCATATGGAGCCGAGAGGTGGACATGCAGAGCCACAATTCGGCGGGGGTTGCTGTTATTTGGCTGTAATACTCTCCCTCTGAACACAACCCTCATGCTTACGAAGGGAAGTCCATAAATTTCTGTTATGTTCATCTTGGTCCTCTGATACCCACATAACGTTCTCGTGCCACAACCTCAGGACGGGAAGTGTCAAAAAACAATACTCGCGATGTGGATCTTCCTTGTGCAGTTCACTGTACCGCTTCAACGCTTGGTAGAATCCTCGTAAGAATCGATCACGGACATCTCTTCAATAAAACGATGGCCTTCCTTAGAATAAGCCTTGGAAAACGCTCCTGAACTTCATCCCATCGCATCTTGGACACCTCCGGTTAAAGAATTACTGTGTAAGCGTTCAATTGCACAAATCGTCACTCCCCTATAGGCTTCTGCATATGATGGAGAAAATGAATGAATCTAAAATGGAGGTCACGACGATGAGCTTGCAAATGCAGGGGCAACAAGAACAAACACTGTTTCGAATGGATCCGACTACTAGGCATAACTTAAATTCCATTCAAGACCATGTAACAAATATATGTAAAAGCCATGTTAATACACTTGTTCGGGTGGAGACAGCAGATGGCGATGTTTTTGAAGGGATACTTATCCAATGCGAAAGGGGAATTGTATACTTAAGACTATCAAGCAATGTGACTAGTCGAGGCTTTTTTCCTGGTTTCCAGAATGATGTAGTTCTACCCCTGGTGCTGTTCAATTTACTCGCCATTTCATTAATATAGGCCTGACCCGAGCCTAATTCTCTAATTAAGGAGTGAAATCTTATGGCATTTACACCGCCTCAAGGACCACAAGGAATACAGCAGTCACCATCCTCCCCTCCTCCACAATTCACACCACCGCAACCCGCTGCTACAACGTTCGCCATCGACCCTGGAGCTATTGCCGGTTGTTTATTCCGCAACACATATGTGTGGCTGAGAAATGGGAACGCATTCTGGTTCTTCCCAACCTTTGTAGGGCGTACATCCGTTGCAGGTTTTAGATGGACCGGCCGAATGTGGGTGTTTACTGGAGTCGATTTAAGAAGCATCGTGTCATTTACATGTTTTTAGAAAAAAATAGCAGCCCAGCGCCTTACCGGTGCTGGGCTGTTGTTTTCTAAAAAAAGAAAAGCGGGTTGAAGGCTTTGTCAAGCTTCCAACTTCCAGCCAAGCTGATCTTATCCAGCATAAGCGGCATCCTCTCATGATCCGTGTTTTAGCTATATCGTATTTTTAACACGTGTTCACCAATATATCATCACAAGCTCAATATCCACCCTTTACAAATATTAGGTTCCAGATTAGTAAAAACTATATTATTATTAAATTGGGGTGGGATACTTCATCTTTTTGTGAACGCGCGTCTATTGTCCTGCCCTCATCCACTTTCTAGGAGGAATGGTCATGCAATACGGCTACTTTGACGAGAAGAACAAGGAGTATCTCATTACGAAGCCGAACACGCCTGCCCCTTGGGCCAACTACCTCGGCTCGCCGGAGTACGGCGCCATCATCTCGGGCAACGCAGGAGGGTACAGCTTTGTAAAGTCCGGCGCGAACGGACGGCATATCCGCTATCATTTCAATTCCAAAGATGAGCCGGGGCGCTATATTTATGTGCGGGACTTGGAGAACGGGGATTATTGGTCAGGCTCCTGGCAGCCGGTAGGCAAGGACTTGGATCAATACAAATCCGTATGCCATCATGGAACCGGATACACGAATATCGTTGCGGATTATGACAGTATTCGGACGGAAACCTTGTATTATGTACCGCTGAACAAAACCTATGAGGTATGGCGCCTGAAGGTCCGCAATGATGGCTCCAAGGCCCGGAAGCTGGCACTCTTCGGATTTGTCGAATTCACCAACGATAACAATTACGAACAGGATACCGTTAACCTTCAATACACTTTGTTCATTTCACGGACCTATTATAACAATAATAAGATACTGCAAGTGATCAACGAAAACACACCTGAGGGACAAAGCTGGAGATTCTTCGGAGCTGCAGGTGCGGAAGTAACCGCCTACGATGGCGACCGGGATACATTTCTCGGCGATTACCGCAGTTACGGCAACCCGTCCTCCGTGGAAAAGGGCCAATGTACCAATTCGCTGAACTATAACACTAATTCTTGCGGTGCTCTGCAGATCAACGTAGATTTGCAGCCGGGAGAAGAGAAGGAAATTGTATATCTCCTCGGACAGTATGACGAGAAAGGCGCGTCCGAAATTCTTAGCCATTATAAAGATTTGTCCGTTGTGGACAAGGAGCTCGAAGAGCTGAAGACATTCTGGCACAGCAAGCTTAACCGTTTTCAAGTCCAGACGCCAAGCGACAATCTCAACAACATGATCAACACCTGGAACGCATACCAATGCTTCATCACCTTCATCTGGTCCCGTGCCGCTTCCTTCCAATACTGCGGCCTGCGCAATGGACTAGGCTACCGGGATACCGTGCAGGATATTCAGGGCATCATTCATCTTGATCATGAGATGGCACTCGAGCGTCTGCGGCTGATGATCTCAGCCCAGGTCTCCAACGGCGGCGGTCTGCCGCTCGTAAAATTCAACCATAACCCTGGACATGAGGGCACGCCCGACGATCCGGAATACGTGCGTGAGACCGGTCATCCTCATTATCGTGCCGACGATGCCTTATGGCTATTCCCGACCGTCATCAAGTATTTGAATGAAAGCGGTAACTGGGACTTCACGGATGAAGTGATTCCCTATTCAGATCAAGGCGAAGCCACGGTTTACGAGCATCTGCGCCAAGCCCTTCAATTCAGCCTGGACCATATGGGTGCCCACGGTATGCCTGTAGGTCTTCATGCTGACTGGAACGATTGTCTGCGTCTTGGAGCTAAGGGAGAGTCGCTATTCGTCGCCTTCCAGCTATACATGGCCTTTAAAGTATTCATTGAAATCGCACAGAACAAGAACAAGCCTGGCGATGCAGAGTGGGCGCAAGGTCTTCTTGATGAGTTGGACGGAAACATTCAGAAGTATGCTTGGGAGAATGATCAATTTGTCCGCGGCTTTACAGAGGATAACCATACTATCGGCTCCTGGGAGAACGATGAGGCAAAAATCTGGCTGAATCCGCAAAGCTGGTCCGTACTAAGCGGTGCCGCCCGCCCGGATCAGGCGAAGCTCGCTATGGACAAAGTACACGAGAATCTGCGGACGGATTACGGCACCATGTTATTTTATCCACCGTTCCGGAAGTATGGTTTACCTGTAGCACTAATGGCCTTGTTCAATGCCTCTACCAAAGAGAACGCCGGCATCTTCAGCCAGCCGCAGGGATGGCTCATCCTGGCGGAGGCCACAATAGGCAACGGTAACCGCGCGTTCGAATACTTCCTGAATTGCAGCCCGGCCAGCATGAACGATAAGGCAGAAATCCGTAAGCTTGAGCCTTATGTCCATGGCCAGTTCGTCGAGTCCAAGGACAGCCCGTATCAAGGCCGTGCGCATGTCCACTGGCTCACCGGCACCGCCTCAACAGTGATGGTCTCCTTAGTGGAAGGCATCATGGGTGTTCAGCCGCAAATTGATGGACTTCGTATCAACCCGTGCGTTCCTTCTGACTGGAAGGAGTTCTCCATGGTGCGCGAATTCCGCGGCAAAAAGCTGAATATCCAGGTGGACAATAAGCACGGCGTAGAAAAAGGAGTCTCCCATATCATCATTAACGGCGAAGAAATTCAAGGCAATCTGATCCCCGTTGGCATAATGGGAGAAGAGAATGATGTGCGGGTTATAATGGGGTAAGTATATTAATTCAATCTTCTTGATAAACCACCACAGAAAAGAGCACCCCTCCTGTTCCTAGGGTGCTCTTTTCTACGAGTGTAGTTACAGTTCGGATGTCACCCTCAGAGACCTACATGTTATCTTTCCTCAGAATGTTTTTTCAAAATATGAGCTATCATCTCTAACGAATGCAAACCTTTTGCAATATCCACTATAAATTCCACTGCATATTCACGTTCCATTCGTAGATGGTACCCGCTCAACATTAAGAATGACTTTGTAACCAGAAAGGCTGTGCGCTTATTGCCATTATGAAAGCAATGGTTCTCTACCAAAGATTCTAGTAGTGCTGAGGCCTTGTCAAATAAAGTTGGATAAGCATCCTCTCCAAAAACACTTTGCTGTGGCCTATGTACCGCAGATTCCAGCAGGCCGTGATCTTTAACACCCGCTTGATCTGCGTCGTTCATTCTTTTCATCATGAAGTAGTGTGCTGAAACTACCTCTTCTTTGGTAAGAAAGTTGATCATATCATCGATCCCTTAAGTCCTCAAGAATACCCGAATCTTCTTCAAATACATCAAAGAACACTTCAAGTACTTCTGGTCTTACATGATCGGGAAGTTGGACTTGCCGGGCTTTTTTTATCACCACTTCACCGCGATCATTCTCAACAAATTCGATTTCATCCCCTTGCGAAACATTCAGCTTAGCAGCCAAGTTTTTAGGCAAGCTTACTCCCAAGCTATTGCCCATTCGTCCTATTTTACGGAAATAACGGTTCACATTCGATTTATCATTCGTCACTTTGACCACACCATTCATTTGATCTCTTCCTCCTATAGTATGATCTTTACACAAAAAGTTATAACGTAATAACAATTATAACGTATGTATATTTTATCAACTTTCTCTACAAACTTAAAGGTAGTACAAGACCAAAAAGCCAACCCATCCGCTAATCGGTAAACCAGTCTGATTCTCTTCTTCCGCACACTAGAGTTGGGCCCCTTCCCAATTCATTAAACACATGCATACTTTGTTGGAAAATTTATCTCCCATATATTTAGCTAAGATGATCCTTTCTTCGCTCGATATTCGGTTATGATCCAAAAATTCCAGAAACATTGTATAATCCTTCATTTCAATTTTGGGGAGTGGATATCCTTTTTGCAATCTGAATAGTTTCTGGAGTTTATTCCAAAGATTTTGTGCACCTTTCTGTTCAAAACTTATTTTTGCCTCTTCTTCCATCCGCCTTGCCAGTTGTTGGTTATATTTTTTTATGGCAACTGCTGAAAAAGCAGGTCGTCATCTATTTCAGAAAGAACCTCAATATAACATTCAAAACAAATTCTCTGATCATATCTTCGTACTTTTCCTCAAAACTATTATGTAAAAAACCGATACCGCTTGTATAGCTAGCTGTAGATTGACCTGTACACTCATCAAAAAAGTCTTCAACACTATAATAATCATCAATTGAAAATGATTCATTTGTCCGAATCAGCATGCCCGAACAATCCCATGGAGGATCGTAGCTGTGAGTGATCTTATATTTAGGTGCAAACATGAAGTCATATGCCAACTCTTCTGCTAAATTAGCCAATAATACTGGATACTTTGCATCAACCCTATTCCTTATTTGTTCCGAGATACTTTCCATTGAATGTTTCAATATTCTCCCCCTCCACAACAAAAAAAACCATGCTTAATAAAAAGTTAGGCACGGTTCTTCCGTAGAAAAAATATATTCATTTGTTAGATAATACCATGTTTACAATATGAGCTCAGTGCGATTTCCGGCTGGATCATAAATAATCTCGAATTTTTGCCCAGTAGCATCTTCACGTATCCGCTTGCCGTCTAACCGTTGCAATTCTTCCCTTTGGGGAAGCATTAGTACAATCCTTACGGTTAAATAATTCGTCCGTATACGCTACTCAAGGTCTTCTTCATCCATATGTCCTAAATAGTCATTATACAAATCCATCATATCAAATCCAAAGCCCCAGCCAATATCCTGACTGCTCTGCATCAACTCGTTGCATCGGTCTACAAATTTCTCTTCTAATTGATTGTCTACAATATGCTTTAAAGCTTGTTCATATATGCTCGCTATAGTATGGTAGAATTTTTGATCAATGTCTCCATATGAAAGCGTGAAGTCCACTCCACATTCCACTGTAAAAACCATTATTTCTGCAATTTGCTCCTTGTTGTTTGAAACATTACTAAAGTCCTTTATAGCTTTCTTCATAATCGGGTATCGCAAAATCTCTCCCCTGTGGTGGCCAAATTCCTTCTCAATAATTTTCTTGTACTTGCCTAAGACCTCACCTTGATCAGGAAATAACACTGAAAAATAATGTTCTTGAATGATCGGGTATTTCTTGGCCAAATTCAAGATTTCAGCCTCAAGTTCTTCCTTCGTAAGATTGACCAAATGGTTTTTAATGGTTGAGTTTCTTAGTTTCAGCATTATATTAAACTCCTTATTTGGGTTATAATTCCCAACATTATTACTCTGTAGCTTACAAGGTATAATATAAAATAAAACGCGAGGACCAATCAATGGACAATATGGAGGACAAATATAACGAGGCTCTGGCGCATATTGAAGAACTCAAGCAGGAAATCACCCGATTGAGAAGTCTTCTGGGACTTTTTGATGACGAGAATATAACAAGTACGAATGATCAGATTACGTCTTATTCCAGCCCGTTGGTAAGAGTCAGCAAAGAGACAGCCATTGGAGGGCCCAATATTCATCAGTACTCAACTGTAGAGGACAAGCTCGCCCTGTATAAAAGTTATTTTCGCGGCAGAGAAGATGTATACCCGATACGTTGGAGCAATAAGCAAGGCAAATCCGGATACTCACCCGCTTGCGACAATGAGTGGACTTCCGTCTGCGAGAAACCCAAAGTGAAATGCTCGGTTTGCAAACATCAGAGCTTCATGCCTCTCACAAATGAAGTGCTCTCAGCACATTTGGATGCTCGGCAAGACAGGACCATTGGCATATACCCGATGCTGCCAGATGAAACCTGCTGGTTTCTGGCAATGGATTTTGACAAACATGATTGGAAGCAGGACGTTGCTGCCGTAATGCAGCTATGCAAAAGCCATGAAATACCCGCACTGTTAGAGCGCTCACGCTCCGGCAATGGCGGGCACATCTGGATTTGCTTCAGTCAAAATATCGAGGCGGCTACAGCCAGAAGATTTGGAATGACTTTGCTGAGTTTGACCATGAACAAGAGATATCAGATCGGCATGGAATCCTATGACCGTCTGTTTCCCAATCAGGACACGCTACCCAAAGGCGGATTCGGCAACCTCATTGCTCTACCGCTTCAAGGCGGGCCACGTAAACAGGGAAACAGCCTCTTTATTGATGAACACTTCGAGCCCTATTCTGACCAATGGAGTATATTATCAGGGCTTGGCAAGATGACTAAAGACGAGGTACAGCAATTCATATACAAGCACGGGGAACATAGACTGTTCAATAATGATGCACTGATAGCAGCATCTGGCGATGAGGAGGTCGGATTAGCAGAGTCACAGGAGAAATACATTCAGGAGGAGCCATTATTGATGGAACCTTTACCTGCTGAAATACAGATCCTACATTTAAGTCGTCTTTATATTCCTAAGTCTGAACTTCCTTCAAGTGCAGTTTATGCTCTGATTAAATTGGCGTCGTTCTCCAATCCCGATTTTTATAAAGCACAAGCTATGCGGCTCTCCACTTACGGAAAACCCCGGGTTATCTCATGCGCAGAAGATCTGGAAAGTTTCGTAGTTCTTCCAAGGGGATGCCTGCAGGAATTATTATCCTTTTTCGAGCATAATCGTGTGAAAGTATCCCTTGACGACCAGCGTTCGTCCGGAGCTTCAATTGAGGCAGAATTCACCGGTACACTGACCACTCTTCAGGATACAGCAGCCGGAGCAGTTCTGAACCGGGATATAGGCGTTCTCTCGGCGGCAACCGCATTCGGTAAAACTGTTGTAGCCGCCAGCATCATCGCTTCAAGAAAGACAAACACCCTTATTCTGGTGCATCGCCGGGAGCTTATGGAACAATGGCAGGAACGCTTGCAAACTTTTCTTGAGGTTCCTAAACATTCGATCGGTATGATCGGCGGCGGAAAAAACAAAAGAACCGGTATCATTGATATTGCTGTCATCCAGAGCCTCAACTATAAAGGGAATGTTAAACCATTTGTAAGTGAATACGGCCAAGTCATTGTGGATGAATGCCATCACGTATCAGCCTACAGTTTTGAACAGGTTCTTCGTGAAGTCAAAGCTAAGTATGTATTTGGCTTAACTGCCACGCCCAAACGACAGGACGGACAAGAAGCAATTGTACGATTTCAGCTTGGACCAGTGCTTATGAAGATAGACGCTAAAACCTTAAACAGCTCCAGAGGATTTTCATTAAGAGTTGTTCCGAGGTATACAACATTTCAGATCAAGTCAGGTCAAGCAGCTTCAGGTATCCAGGACATCTACCAGCAGCTTGTAGACAACGAGGAACGCAACACACTTATTTTTGACGATTTGCTTACCTGCCTGGATGAAGGCCGCTCTCCGCTGCTGCTGGTTGAACGGACCGCTCATGCTGAGTATTTTGCAGAGAGATTGCAGTCTTTTGCCAAAAACGTAATTGTGCTTAGTGGCAGAATGGGGAAAAAACAGAGAGAGGCTATCCGCGCACAAATATCATCGATCCCTGATGATCAAGAAAGAGTAGTTATCGCGACCGGTAAACTGATTGGAGAAGGCTTTGATGATGCCAGACTGGACACCTTGTTCCTTGTTCATCCCATCTCCTGGTCAGGCACTTTGCAGCAATACGCGGGTAGATTGCATCGAAGCCATGCAAATAAAGAAGAAGTGAAAATATATGATTATATCGACCTTCAGGTCCCTATGTTGATGGCGATGTACAAGAAAAGAGTGAAGGGTTATCGGAAGATGGGGTATAAGGGGGCGGAGTTGTAGTAAAGCGTATGTAAATTGCTATGGATGTGTTGAACCCCTTTCCCTAAAAGGGTTTTAAATATTGCTGGGAAAGAGATTTAAGAAACTAAGGCATGGACTTGTAGAGTCACAATAGGGGTCAAGCATCAGCTTGACCCCACAATAGCATCCAGCAGTTGCATTGGGAGTGGAGTTGGTCGGATGGATAGGCGAAAAAGACACCTTGATTGGTGTCTTAATGGAGAATGCTTATACACTTATGTTATTTCGGAACTCCTAAAGATCGAGGATTCCGCTAATGCTAATCATCGACTAGAATTTCAATCATCATCGCCGCCCCGGCCTTGAACCCATATACAAACGCAGCCGTCATCTCCATTCCCTGAGCCTGAGAATACAGCTCCAATAATGACTCCATTTCCTCAAACTCCCCAACGGACAGTTTCTGCTTCCAAGTTTCTAGGGACTCAGTGATTTGCCTGCTGATCGGGCGGTAATTAGGGTCTTTGGAGATAATGTCCTCGTTAGGGAACAAGTTCCCGTGGTAGAGGGATTCAAGAATGCTTGGCATGGGGGGGGCCTCCTTTATAAGCTACATAATTATAAATGATATAAGCCAGCGTAGCATATTTGCAAAATATATGTGGTACGCTTAGGCGTAATGGTTGACTTAAAAAAGACACCTTATAAGGTGTCTTTAATTCTCCATATGGAGCCGAGGGGAGTCGAACCCCTGTCCGAAGATAACGGCACATAAGTTTCCACGAGTGTAGTTACAGATGCTCAACTCTATTATTTTCTCAGATTGTTGATCTCCTGCTCTGTTAATCCAGTAGCTTTTACAATGGTCGTTATGTCCAGATTCAATTCAAGCATATTCTTAGCCACTTTTTTTATACCTGCCATTTCCGCACTTCCCAGCATAGAAGCCTCATCATGCAAATACTTCTGTCTAGCCTCATACAACCGTCTGGCTTCTGAATCCTGACTCAAATATTGCAAGGTATCCATTGCCTTCTCCAAACCCGGCTCATTCATCTTCAGCACCTCCCAGTGTGATGTATCGGCACCTTTCAGAAACAACAGCCAATTGATCAGTCCGCCTTCAGACGGGACGCTGTACTCATCCAGCTTCGGCAACTCCAAGAAATGGACCTCAATGTCATCAATCAAGGATATCCCTGTCCGGTCTTCCCGCAGATGAAATACGTTATGATATTGATCATTCTTCAAGAACGCATAGTTCAAAATGTTAATCGTCACGCATTTCTTCAACTCCGGATACTTATCCCCTTCGCTGAGTTGACTCGCATACCGTTTGGACCAATAAAACAGCGTTCGTTTCTCGATATCATACTTATTGAAAAGCTGCATCTCTATATCAATCAGCTTGCCTTCAGATGTCTTGGCATAAACATCAAAAATGGATTGTTTGTCGAGTGGATCATCTTTATCCGTATAAGGATTCATCAGAATAATCTCAGTCAGCGGCGGCTCGCCCGCTTCCGTAAAAATGCGGTTAAGAAATGCCAACAGCACATCCTTGTTGTTCTCGCTGCCAAATATTCGTTTGAATACAAAATCCACACGCGGGTCCAGCAAATCCATTGGCATCAGCTCCATTCGTTATTATTATATCATTTTTCAAGGGTTCTGAACCTTGCAAAGATACATAAAACCGCTCAGATTGAATCTGGTTGTCGTTTGAAATACTGCAGTGAAACTCACTGTATCCATTAACAGTAAGCCCCAGAAACCGCGTCATAGCAAGCTTATTTACCGCCATGAATAGTCCAAAACAGCCGCTAAAACGAAAAAGACACCAATTAAGGTGTCTTCTACTTTACTCCATATGGAGCCGAGGGGAGTCGAACCCCTGTCCGAAGATAACGGCACATAAGTTTCTACGAGTGTAGTTACAGTTTTGATGTCACCCGAGTATCGCCCCGTAACCGGCTATACGTTGGGTCAGCCTGATTATCTTCTTCTGCTGACCCCAGGCGGAGACCAGACAGCGTATCCCACTACTTGTTAGCCCCTATCCCTGTCACATGGGCGATGCAGGGTAGAAGCACGCACACAGGTTATTAAGCTGCGAAAGCGTAGTTGTTTTGTTGTTTGCCGTTTAATAGGCTTTAGCGTTGATGAAGCGGACGCGTCCCCACTACTCGCTGCTCATGCTCGAACTACCCCCGTCGAATCCAAGAACGGCCCCTCATTAGAAAAGGGCGCTTCGGATCAAGCGGATCTTCCAGCAAGAGAGATCCAGGCAGCCTCTGTCTTAGATGACTGTCACGAAGCAAAAATCTTACTTACACAGTATAGCACATTTATCAACACTTTAACACGTGGGTTAAAGGAATTGAAGGGTAGATCTGGAACGGCAGGAAGAGCCGGGATACGGCTTATCTGGCGATCTTTTGTTTCTCGCGCAGCGCACGTTGGATGTCGCGTTGAGCGTCTTTTTTGGCGGCGGTATCGCGCTTGTCGTACTGCTTCTTCCCTTTACCTAGGCCGATCAACAGCTTCGCATACCCGTTGCGCACATACACCTTCAGCGGCACAATCGAGTAGCCTTCCTGCTTGGACTGTCCGAGCAGCTTGTGGATCTGCACCTTATGCATCAGCAGCTTGCGTGTGCGTGTCGGGTCCGAAGGATTGTTGCGGTTCCCCTGTTCAAAAGGGCTGATATGCATGTTGTGCACATGAATCTCGCCGTTCCGGATGGTGGCAAAAGCATCGCCAATGTTAGCGCGGCCATTACGCAGCGACTTGATTTCCGTACCGGTTAGCACCAAGCCAGCTTCATACGTGTCCTCGATAAAATAATCATGGGAAGCTTTTTTGTTCTGGGCGAGCACTTTCCCGTCTGCTTTTTTACCCATGAGAGTCACTCCTTGAATCGAATTTCCCGTTTGAACAGAGTCAAACGTCAGATCTATATTGTATCAAAAGCCAGCGCGGGAACGCAAGGAAGGATGATCCTCCCTAGGGCAATCGCTTACGGATTTCTTTAAACCCTTGCCTTCAAAATTTCAGGAATAAATAACTAAGGTGGAATTTCTCCACTTCATTCCACCGAGTGGCCTCCTCCCCCGGAGGGTTAGCGGGAAAAACTTCACTTATTTCCTTCTAAAATCACTGAATGGATGGAAATGGAGATAATTAAGTCTACTTTTTCCATCTAATCACCAAAAAATCGGTGAAATTCGCAGATTAGGTTTCCTTTTTCCACTTCATCCAATCTCGCGGTTCATTTCGTAAGCGATTGCCCTGTGATCCTCCCCTGCGCTGAGCAATTTAAGCGATCATACAAGGGAGGCTATGATGGCACAAGCCTTACTTCTCATTTTCAAAAAAAGCGCTGCTCCCTCACAAAGGAAACAGCGCTCTTATCGCATCCAGCTTATTCTTTCGATTTTTTCTTCTTCTTGCGGCGGCCGCTGCCCTCAGGGTTGCCACTCTTGTCGCTCCGCTCGATGTTGCCCGGAGTCACGGAAGGGCTGATGAAGACGCCGCCCTTCTTTTTCTTTTTGCGGCGGCTCTTGCCTTCGCCGCCGGCCGCTGCCCCGCTGCCGAGATCCTCGCGGCTGCGGAACCGCGTGCTGGCGTCTACGCCGCGCAGCTCGCTGCCCTCTGCTCCGCCGGTGGGTGCGCCATAGCCGCCCTTGCCGGAGCCAAAGCCGAAGCTGATGCCGCGTCCCCCGGCACCGCCTCCGGCCTCACCGCCGCGGCTTCGCCCGCCGCTGCGGTCCCGGTCTCGCGCGCTGCCGCCGCCGCGCTCCACAGCCGCGAAGGCCCGGCGCGCTGCCTCTGCCGGGCCGCCACCCCCGCGCTTGCCGCGCCCGCCAGCCGGTGCACCGCCGCTGGCCTCTGCCGCTGCGCGCGGCTCTTCCCAGGCGCGTGCCCCTGCGCCGGACTTGCCTTTGCCCGCTGCTGCGCTGCCGGGCTTGCCCTTACCGCCGGCGCGGCCCTTGCCGCCGGCTTTGCCGAACGGCTTGCCGAAGCCGCCGCCGCCATTCCCACGGCCGCCCTTGCCCGGGCGGCCGCCGTAGCTGCGGTGCTCGCCCGCCGCGCGCGGCTTCATGTCGACCAACTCGAAGTCAATCGTATGGTCGTCCATGTTGACCTTGGCGACGCGGATCTTCACCTCGTCGCCGATGCGGAACACCTTGGAGGTGCGCTCGCCAATGAGCGCCATGTGGGCTTCGTCGAAGTGGTAATAATCATCGGTCAACGCGCTGAGACGGATCAGTCCTTCCACGGTATTGTCCAGCTCGATGAACATGCCGAAGCTCGTTACACTGCTGACCATGGCGTCGAATTCTTCGCCTACCTTGTCCTGCATGAACTCTGCCTTCTTCAATTGCTCCGTATCACGCTCCGCATCTACAGCCACACGCTCACGTTCAGAGGACTGCTGGGCAATATCAGGCATCCGGGTGGCGAGATATTCATGACGCTTCTCGGTCAGAGCGCCCCCATTCTCAAAAACCTCGCGCATCACCCGGTGAATAACAAGGTCGGGGTAACGGCGGATCGGCGAGGTGAAATGCGAGTAGAATTCCGCTGCCAGACCGAAGTGGCCTGTGCTCTCTGCATCATATTTCGCCTGCTTCATGGAGCGCAGCATCATGGTGCTGATTACCGTCTGTTCCTTCGTGCCTTGAATCTGCTCCAGCAGGTCCTGCAGGGCGCGCGGATGCACCGAGTTGCCCCGGCCTTTGACATGGTAGCCAAAGTTAGCGGCGAAGGCCATGAAGTTCTGCAACTTCTCAGGGTCCGGATCTTCGTGAATCCGGTACAGGAAAGGCACCTTCAGCCAGTGGAAGTGCTCCGCCACCGTCTCATTAGCCGCCAGCATGAATTCCTCGATGATCTGCTCCGCCACGGAGCGCTCACGCTTCACGATATCAACTGCTTTACCGGTCTCGTCGACGATGATTTTGCTCTCCTCGAAGTCGAAATCAACCGCACCGCGCCGCATCCGCGCATCCCGCAGCTTCATCGCCAGTTCTTTCATCAGGCGGAAGTCCTCAATCAGCGGGCTGTAGCGCTCCAGCAGCTCGGGATCTTCGTCTTCAACGATTTTGCGGACATCGGAGTACGTCATTCTTTCTTTGGTACGAATGACACTCGTAAAAACATCATGCTTCACGACCTTCATATGCTCGTCGAATTCCATCTCACAGGACATCGTCAGCCGGTCCACCTTAGGATTTAAGCTGCAAATGCCGTTCGACAGGCGATGCGGCAGCATCGGGATAACCCGGTCCACCAAATATACGCTGCAGCCGCGGTCATAAGCCTCCTTGTCCAGCTCAGAGCCTTCACGCACGTAATAACCGACGTCTGCAATATGAACACCCAGCTTATAGTGCCCATTCTCCAGACGCTCCACATTTACCGCATCATCCAGGTCCTTGGCATCCGCACCGTCAATCGTAACGATGTTCAGTCCGCGCAGATCGCGGCGCCCCTGCTGGATGATTTCTTCCTCCGTGATCGAATCCGGCGCCTGCTCCGCTTCACGCATAACTTCAGCCGGAAAAGCCTCCGGCAACTGATGCTTGCGGATCACCGACAGAATATCCACCCCGGGATCATCCTTATGTCCGAGGATCTCGATGATTTCCCCTTCTGCCGCTGCCCGGCCTTCCGGGTAGCTCACAATCCGTACGACGACCTTCTCGCCGTCAACTGCGCCTTTGAAGGACTGCTTAGGGATAAAAATATCACGGTTAATCCGCTTATCATCCGGCAGCACGAAGCCGTAAGTCTCCAGGCTTTGGAACACGCCGACCGTCTGAAGCACCCCTCTTTTGACAATCCGTACGACTTCGCCTTCCATACGCCCGCCAGACGAGCTTCGCGACGTTATGCGCACCAGCACAATATCGCCGTTCATTGCACCCTTCAGATCATTGGCATTAATGTAGATATCGGGATGATCGCGGTCATCAGGAATCAGAAAAGCAAAACCCTTCGCATGTGCCTGCACGCGCCCGCGCAGCATGTCCATCCGCTCCGGCACACCGTAGCGGCCATTGCGCGTCAGTATCATCCTGCCGTCCTGCTCCAGACCTAGCAGCAGTTCCTCAAAGGCTTTGAACGATTCACTATCCTCTATCGCGAAATGGCTCACCAGTTCATCGTATGTGAGCGGTTTATAAGCGGTCTCCCGCATGAACTCCAGTAATTGCTCTTGTGTTATCAACTTCGTCACCTCGGCCCTCCGCAGCATTTTTCATGCCGCTGGCATATATGTATGTCTTGTCCTATACTGCCTGTACTCATTCAAGTAAATTCTACCTCTATATACCTCATACCCTAGTATACACGAAATCAATCTTAAGCATCCCTGTTATGATAAAGGACCCTAGGCTATAACAAAAAAGCCCCTGCCCCATTCCATTCAGAATAGAGCAAAGGCTTACTGTAAGCAATTTAGTCAACCAGAACAGCTACAAGAATCGACATAATAAAGAATCCTGCCGCTAATCCAACCGTTACACGCTGCAGTACGAGTTCCATACCGCGTGCTTTCGTTTTACCAAAGAGATGCTCAGCACCGCCGGAGATGGCACCGGAGAGACCTGCGCTTTTCCCTTTTTGCAGAAGAACGACCGCAATCAGACCGACGGAAAAAATCAGGAGCACTATTTTCAAAAAGATATCCATTCACTTCCACCTCCTACGTCCAAGCATCACTATCTATGCTAAATTAGGTTTCACGTTTCATAAACAGCATTTTTATTTTATCATAGCGTTGAAACGAATACAACCTTCCGGCTGGTATTCCTTAGTAGAATAAGGCTTTCTTGAGGCACTATGCAAAAAAAAGCCTGCCGGATTCGGCAGGCCTCATGCAGCTTATCTCAAAAGCAATTATCTTTTGAGGTTGTAGAAGGATTTCAGGCCGTTGTATTGAGCCAATTCACCCAGTTCGTCTTCGATACGAAGCAATTGGTTGTACTTGGCGATACGGTCTGTACGGGAAGGAGCACCTGTTTTGATCTGGCCGGCATTGGTTGCCACAGCGATATCAGCGATGGTGCTGTCTTCGGATTCACCGGAACGGTGGGATACAACCGCAGTGTAGCCTGCGCGTTTTGCCATTTCGATAGCGTCGAAGGTTTCAGTCAAAGTACCGATTTGGTTAACTTTGATCAGGATGGAGTTACCAATGCCTTCTTCGATGCCTTTGCTCAGACGCTCAGTGTTGGTTACGAACAGGTCATCACCAACGAGTTGGATTTTGTTGCCCAATTTTTCAGTGAGCAATTTCCAGCCTTCCCAGTCATCTTCGGAGCAGCCGTCTTCGATAGTGATGATTGGGTATTTATCAACCCAGGAAGACAGCAGGTCAACGAATTCAGCTGGAGTGAAGGATTTGCCTTCGCCTTCCAGGTGGTATTTACCGTCTTTGAAGAACTCGGTGGAAGCAACGTCCATACCCAGGAATACGTCAACGCCTGGTTTGTAACCGGCTTTTACAATAGCTTCCATGATGGAGGACAGTGCATCTTCATTGGAAGTGAAGTTAGGAGCGAATCCGCCTTCGTCGCCAACTGCAGTGTTCAGGCCTTTGCCTTTAAGTACGGATTTCAGAGCGTGGAAGATTTCCGCGCCTGTACGCAGAGCTTCTTTGAAGCTAGGTGCGCCAACTGGCAGAACCATGAACTCTTGCACGTCAACGTTGTTGTCGGCATGAGCGCCGCCGTTTACGATGTTCATCATTGGAACTGGAAGCTGTTTCGCGTTGAATCCGCCCAGGTATACATACAAAGGAATATCCAGAGCTGCGGCTGCAGCGCGGGCTACGGCCATGGATACAGCCAGGATAGCGTTAGCACCGAGTTTGCCTTTGTTGTGAGTTCCGTCCAGAGCGATCATCGCTTTGTCGATGCCCAGTTGGTCAAGAGCGTCCATACCGATAACTTCTGGAGCGATGATTTCGTTCACGTTCTCAACAGCTTTCAGAACGCCTTTGCCCAGGTAACGGTTTTTGTCTTCGTCACGAAGCTCTACAGCTTCATGAGCGCCAGTGGATGCGCCGGAAGGAACGATAGCGCGGCCTTTAGCGCCGGATTCCAGATAAACATCAACCTCTACAGTAGGGTTACCGCGGGAGTCGAGGACTTCGCGAGCGTACACATCAGAAATAATAGTCATGTAAGTTAATCTCCTTTTAACATTGGTTTTGGTTGTTAATGGTGAAGCTGGGCTCATCTTATTTACGGCTGGCAATCATGGATTGTCCGGTCATTTCCGCAGGCTGCGGTAGTCCCATCAGATCAAGGATTGTCGGAGCCACATCGGCGAGAATACCGGATTCGCGCAGTACGACATGCTCACTAGTCACGATGAAAGGAACCGGGTTGGTGGTATGAGCCGTGAAAGGACGTCCCTGCTCGTCAAATACCATATCCGCATTGCCGTGGTCGGCAATGATGATTGCAACGCCGCCCTTGGCAACTACTGCATCCACAACCTTGCCCACACATTCATCCGTAACTTCTACAGCCTTGATGGTTGGCTCCAGCATACCGGAATGTCCTACCATGTCAGGGTTCGCAAAGTTAAGGATAATGGCATCCTGTCTGTCTGCTTCGATTTCCGCTACGCAGGCCGCCGCCACTTCGTATGCGCTCATCTCAGGCTTAAGGTCATAGGTTGCCACTTTTGGCGAGTTGATCAGGATGCGGGTTTCGCCTGGAAGCTCTTCATCGCGTCCGCCGCTGAAGAAGAAGGTTACGTGCGGATACTTTTCGGTTTCCGCGATACGCAATTGCTTCTTGTTCTGTTGTACAAGCACTTCACCCAGCGTATTGTCCAGGTTTTTCGGTGAATAAGCTACATAACCTTGAACCGTTTCGCTGAAGGTGGTTAGACATACGAAATGCAGGCCTTGCGGGAACAAAGGACCACGGTCGAAGCCGCGGAAATCCGAGTTGGTGAATACTTGCGACAACTGGATGGCACGGTCAGGACGGAAGTTGAGGAACACGACAGAATCGCCGCTCTCTACTGTCGCTGTCGGTTTGCCTTCGCTGTCCACAATAACGCTTGGCTCAACAAATTCATCATACACAGAATTCTTGTAGGATTCAGTGATCGCTTGCAGCGCATCGGTATATTTCGGGCCTTCACCGTAGACCATTGCGCGGTAAGCTTTCTCTACACGTTCCCAGCGTTTGTCACGGTCCATAGCGAAATAACGCCCGGATACCGTAGCAATCTTGCCCACGCCTACTTCCTCAATCTTGGCGATCAGATCCCGAACGAACTTTTGTCCGCTGTCGGGAGGTACATCGCGCCCATCCATGAAAGCGTGGATATACACTTCGTGCAGATCTTCTTTCTTGGCCAGATCAAGCATAGCGAACAGGTGATTGATATGGCTGTGTACCCCTCCGTCGGATACCAGCGCATACAGGTGAAGCTTCTTGCCGGTTGATTTGGCGCTTCTTACAGCAGCAACCAGCGTTTCGTTCTCGAAGAATTCCCCGTCACGAATCGACTTGTCGATACGGGTCAGGTCCTGATATACAATCCGGCCGGCGCCGATGTTAAGGTGACCCACTTCGGAGTTCCCCATCTGGCCTTCCGGCAGACCCACAGCTTCACCGCAAGCGGTAAGCGTAGTGTTCGGATACTGTTTCAGGTAGCGGTCATAGTTCGGCTTGTTGGCTTGGGCAACAGCGTTGCCTTCAGTCGTATTGCGCAGGCCGAAACCGTCCATGATGATTAGTGCTACAGGTTTTGGAGCTGACATCTTACTTCGCCCCCTCAACCAATGAAACGAAGGAAGCAGGCTGCAGGCTGGCACCGCCGACAAGAGCGCCGTCGATGTCGCTTTGACTCATGTACTCCGTTACATTCTCAGGCTTCACACTGCCGCCGTATTGGATACGTACAGCTTCAGCAGTCGCTCCATCGTACAGATCTTTTACAAGAGTACGGATGTAGGCGATGACTTCGTTGGCATCCTGGGAAGTGGAGGATTTGCCTGTACCGATAGCCCAGATAGGTTCATAAGCAATGACTACACTTGCTGCCTGCTCAGCGCTAAGGCCGGCAAATGCGCCTTCAGTTTGAACCTTGCACACAGCTTTTGTCTGGTCAGCTTCACGCTCTTCGAGCTTTTCGCCAACGCAGACAATTGGAGTGATGCCGTGACGGAATGCCGCATGCATCTTTTTGTTCACGATTTCGTCCGTTTCGCCAAAATAAGCACGGCGCTCGGAGTGTCCGATGATAACATAGTCTACGCCAAGATCCTTCAGCATTACGCCGCTGATTTCACCTGTGAAAGCACCGTTATCTTCAAAGTGCAGGTTCTGTGCACCGATCTTGATGCTGGTGCCTTTAACCGCTGCAACCAGGGCAGGCAGGTTCGTGAATGGAGCGCAGATAACAGTTTCTACGCCTTCCACCTCTGCTTTGCCTTTAACTTCAGCGATGAAGCTTTCAGCTTCCGGAACGGTTTTGAACATCTTCCAGTTACCGGCGATAATAGGTGTTCTGCTCATAGTAATGAATTGCCTCCTTCTACCTTCTACGTCTTACTTGTCGTTCAGTGCTTCTACGCCAGGAAGCGCCTTGCCTTCCATGAACTCGAGTGATGCGCCGCCGCCAGTGGAGATGTGGTCCATTTGGTCAGCCAGGTGGAATTTTTCTGCTGCAGCCGCGGAATCACCGCCGCCGATTACAGTGTAGCCTTCAGTTGTTGCACAAGCCTGTGCTACAGCCTTTGTACCTTCAGCGAAGATGTCGATTTCGAACACGCCCATAGGCCCGTTCCAGACAACCAGCTTGGAGTTCTTGATGATGTCGGCATAAATTTCACGTGTCTTTGGACCGATGTCCAGACCTTCCCAGCCAGCCGGGATCTCAGTAACATCCACAACTCGGGTGTTGGCATCTGCACCGAATTTGTCGGCTACAACTACGTCAACTGGCAGCACGAAGTTTTTGCCCAGTGCTTTGGCTTTCTCCATGAATCCGAGAGCTGCATCAATCTTGTCGTTGTCTACCAGGGAATTTCCGATTTCGAAGCCTTGAGCTTTGGTGAACGTGTAGGAAAGGCCGCCGCCGATCAGAACGTTGTCAGCCAGAGTCAGCAGGTTGTCGATAACGTCAATTTTATCTTTAACTTTGGAACCGCCGATGATGGCAGTGAAAGGACGCTCTGGGTTCGAGAGAGCTTTGCCCAGTACAGACAATTCTTTCTCCATCAGAAGACCAGATACCGCAGGCAGGAAATGAGCGATACCTTCTGTCGAAGCATGTGCACGGTGAGCCGCGCCGAATGCATCGTTGACGAACAGGTCAGCCAGTTCTGCGAACTGCTTAGCCAGTTCAGGATCGTTCTTTTCTTCGCCCGGATAGAAACGGACATTCTCAAGCACAAGCACATCACCATTGTTCAGTTCAGCAATTTTCGCTTTGACTGCATCGCCGACAGCTTCATCAGCCTTGGCTACCGGTTTGCCGAGCAGCTCGGACAGACGGACAGCAGCAACGGTAAGACGCATGGAATCAACGAATTGACCTTTAGGACGGCCCATGTGGCTGGCCAGAATGACCTTTGCACCGTTCTCAATCAGGTATTTAATCGTTGGAAGGGTTTCGCGGATACGGGTATCATCAGTGATCTTGCCGTCTTCCACTGGCACATTGAAATCTACGCGTACAAATACGCGTTTGCCTGTTACTTCTACATCACGGACACTTTTTTTGTTCATGATTATTTTTCCTCCACACCCAAAATTGGTTCCATCACGAATCCATTTAGAAAGAGCGGAAACAAGGAACTTCTGTTTCCGCTCTATAGATGCTGCTTATATTAATCGGGTCTTACTTAGCAAGCTTAGCGAAGTGTTCCAAAGTACGAACGAGCTGTGCAGTGTAGGACATTTCGTTGTCGTACCAAGCAACTGTTTTAACCAGTTGTTTGTCGCCAACAGTCATAACTTTAGTCTGAGTAGCATCGAACAGGGAACCGAAAGTCATACCCTTGATGTCGGAAGATACGAGTTCATCTTCAGTGTAGCCGTAAGTTTCTGGGTCGGAAGCTGCTTTCATAGCTGCGTTCAGTTCTTCAACAGTAACTTTCTTTTCAAGAACAGTAACCAGCTCAGTCAGGGAACCAGTAGCTACAGGCACACGTTGTGCTGCGCCGTCAAGTTTGCCTTTCAGTTCTGGAATTACCAGACCGATAGCCTTAGCAGCACCGGTAGTGTTAGGAACGATGTTCTCAGCAGCAGCGCGGGCGCGTCTGAAGTCGCCTTTAGCGTGTGGAGCATCAAGTGTGTTCTGGTCGCCAGTGTAAGCGTGGATAGTAGTCATCAGGCCTTCAACAACTCCGAACTTGTCGTTCAGAACTTTTGCCATTGGAGCCAGGCAGTTAGTTGTGCAAGATGCGCCGGAGATTACTGTTTCAGTACCATCCAGGATGTCATGGTTAACGTTGTATACAACAGTCTTCATGTCGCCTGTAGCTGGAGCGGAGATTACTACTTTTTTAGCTCCGCCTTTAAGGTGCTTCTCAGCAGCTTCTTTAGTTGTGAAGAAGCCTGTGCATTCCAGAACGATGTCAACGCCGAGCTCGCCCCAAGGAAGTTCTTCAGGGTTGCGGTTAGCCAGAACCTTAACGTCTTTGCCGTTCACTTTGAAGAAGCCGTCATGTACTTCTACGTCTCCTTGGAATTTACCTTGAGTTGTATCATATTTAAGCAAATGAGCAAGCATCTTAGCGTCAGTCAAGTCGTTGATTGCTACCACTTCGATACCTTCTACATTTTGAATACGGCGGAATGCAAGGCGTCCAATACGTCCAAAACCGTTAATACCAACTTTTACACTCATTGAATAGTTCCTCCTAGATTTCATTTTATTTATTCAAGACAGGCCGTTAAGCTTGTCAAGACAACAATGTTAAGTATAATGCAAAATAACTTCGCATGCCTCCCATATTTCGGGAATTACCCCACCGGCTGCATTTGTTTGTCGATTTCTTTGCCGATTTCGATAGCAGCAGCCTCATCTGTAACGAGAATATCCTCTTGCCCGAACCGCAGCATCGCATGTATTGCCTTAGCCTTGCGTTTGCCGCCGGCAATACCTACTACAACTTCTGTACGGATGATATCCTCCAGACGTAATCCCATCGTCAGCATGGTGTGGACAACCTGGCCCGCTTCATTGAAATAATAGCCGAACGATTCGGCAACCGCTCCTTCGCCCTGGATCTCCGAGACGGTAGCCTCATCCAGCTTGCGGCGGCGGGTCATTTCAATGGCATCGCCAATCCCATGCACAATAATACGCGATCTGCGGATGATTTGCACGATCTCTCCAATATTTGCGTCAAGCGCCAGTGACTGATATGCATCTTCACTAAGCAGATCGGGCACATGCAGCAGGCGGTAATTGGCGCCAATCCGCTTGGCCATCGTTGAGGCGATGGTGTTAGCCTGAATCTCCATGCTCTCTCCCAAGCCTCCGCGCGCCGGCACAAACCAAGCGTTCTTATAGGAAAGGGATAATGGGGGTGGCAGCTGATCCGCCATCTCGGCCAGCGTTGAACCGCCGGTGACGGCAATGGTATCATCGGAACGCAGCACACCGAGCAATGCCTTGGCTCCTGCGCGCCCCAGCTCACGCTTCGTGAACGGTGACGTTTCGCAATCGCCAGGTACAACAATCACTTTGTTCAGACCATACGTTGTACGAATTTTCTCTTCCAGATCATCCAGGCCAAACAGGCTCTTGGCGATCGGCTCCAGCAAGTCAAGCAGTCTGCGTCCGGCATCGCTTATGCGCATACCTACGCTCTCGATCTCAATGAGCCCTTGCGATTTCAGAAGATCCGTCTCG
Organism: Paenibacillus sp. BAC0078; assembly: GCF_054483875.1. NCBI lineage: Bacteria > Bacillati > Bacillota > Bacilli > Caryophanales > Paenibacillaceae > Paenibacillus > Paenibacillus sp. BAC0078. The sequence goes on along the minus strand of NZ_JBTLRW010000020.1, from coordinate 39,958 downwards.
GCGCGGAGCACCCGCTCGGTCATATCAAGCGAAGCCGCAAGTGTTCTACGCCCAATAATATCGGACAGCATGATCTGATGTAGAATCGTGTAACGTCTCTTAAGGGTATCCATGAGATCAGGCAAAAGCTGCTTTTGGATTTCTAATAAATTACGCATGCCTTCACTCCTGCAACTTCGTCTTCCTCTTATTCCCTTGTTCATGGTCTCAAAACGTCCCGGGTTAACTTTTTAAGTCCCACCCATATTCTACCCAAAACTCACGCGGAGTGCAAGTCTTCGCAGAGTATAATTCTCAACCTCTTTTCATCTTATACATCTCACACCCTATGGAAGGTCATTGGCAACCCGGGCCTGATGAAGAAGTTTTGACGCGCTGTGATTTTCCGTTGCATTTATAGAATAAATATATTATAATAATTTCTGTTGCGCCCGTGGTCCAATGGATATGACGTAGGCCTCCGAAGCCTGAGATCCAAGTTCGATTCTTGGCGGGCGCGCCATCCATATAGTAATTAACCAAAGAGCCGCTTGCTGGCTCTTTTTTTATAAACTAAGTTTGACTTTCTTTGACTTTTTGTTTGAATTTGTTTATCATGTGGTTAATACGGTAACAGTAAAAAATGAACACATTCGAAGAACCAATTCAAGGAGGTTTTCCACGTGAGTTATATTCCTATGGTAGTAGAACAGAGCAACCGCGGTGAGCGCGCTTATGACATCTATTCCCGCCTGCTGAAGGACCGCATCATTTTCCTCGGAACGGAGGTTAATGACGTGGTAGCCAACTCCATCATCGCACAAATGCTGTTCCTGGCTGCCGAAGACCCGGAAAAGGATATTCACCTGTATGTGAACAGCCCTGGCGGTTCTATTACAGCCGGAATGGCTATATTTGATACAATGCAATACATCAAGCCGGATGTTTCCACCATCTGTGTGGGCATGGCCGCTTCCATGGGAGCGTTCCTGCTGAACGCCGGTGCCAAAGGCAAACGCTTTGCGCTGCCAAACAGCGAAATTATGATTCACCAGCCGCTGGGCGGCGCTCAAGGTCAGGCGACGGACATCGAAATCCGTGCCCGCCGCATCCTTAAGATGCGCGACAAGCTGAACCGCATTCTGGCTGACCGTACCGGTCAACCGCTGGAGAAGATCGAGAAGGATACAGACCGCGACTACTTCATGAGCGCCACCGAAGCGGCTGAATACGGTCTTGTTGATAAAGTTATCGAGAAGACGCTTCCTGCAGGCGTGTAATCCGGATCAGACACACAATAAAAAAGAGGAGGCTTCAGACCCTGACGGGTTCGAAGCCTCCTCTTTTTGGCATAACAGCAACAGATTTGATTACCTAAGCCTTCCATAGCCCAGAGCATCCAGCTTCCCGGCGATAACGCGGTAGCCTCTTCCGTTAGGATGCAGATGATCTAGTGACAGCAGGCTCCGCTCGTTGCCGGCAAACTCATAATAAATAGAAGCAAAGCCGCATACACTGCTGCTGTATCCCGCAGCATAGCGGTTGAACTGCCGCACCCAGTCCGTAGCCTCCATTAGCTGAGGATAGGGGTTGTATAATCCAACGACCCGAATGATATAGGGATTAGGACTTCTTGCTTTCAACTGCCAAAGCAAACCCATAATATCGCTGAAATTTCTTTTACATTCGCGAAGGGACTTCTGCAACACGTGAGACAGATCGCCCGGACGAAGCGCTGTCGATTTGGCCGCTTTAATCAAATCATTGCCACCGATGGATAACGTGATAATATCAGCATTTCGAACATTCTGACGGAATATCGAATCACTCCGCAGCCGCCCCTCCATTCCCTCCGTTGTCAGACCATTTATACCTAAATTCGCCGCACTGATTGGCACACGCAGCCGCCCCTCCGCCAATCTGCGGTAGACTGGCACGAATCCATTGCCCGGAAGCGCTCCGAACCCGGTAGTCAAGGAATCGCCAATTGCTGTGTACTGATAGCTCATAACTCTCCCTCCCCGCATATAAGCTCAGTTTCTCCTTTAGCTTATGAATGACGGAGCGGTCAGGCAACGGAGAGGTGTCCATACAGGGCACTCGCGGAGAGCGCCTATTTCAACGCCGCAAACGGGCTGCTTCCATCCGGCAGCAGTTCTTTGAAGGTAAATTCATAAGTTGGGAACCCGGAAACGTAGGCAGTATATTCGTAGAGCTGGAAGAAGACTACCAGTTTTCCATCCTTCACATAAAAGTTCTTCTCGGTGTTAAGTCCGGTGAATCCGCCAAGGTAGCCGCCTTCTGCCTTAATCAGCTTGGACAGCTTGGCGTTGAGTTCTTTTTTATAATTAGGGTTCGCCTTCAGCAGATCACCGATCAGGAGACGTTTGCCGTCCTTCAGAGAGAAGGTAAGAGCAGTGCGGTAAGTCGACCCGTGAGCGCCGCCAAGATAGCTGTACTGGTTCGTGATCAGACTGAGGATGCCGTCTTGATTATAGGTGATCACATATCCTCCGTCGAACTCATACGGCCGGTCGTCCGAGGATTTATTCGCAATTTCTTTCTCAGCATCTGCTGCGAACTGGGTAAAGATTTGTTTGACCGTGTTATTGATCTTCTGCTGCGCCTCGGCATTCGCCAGCCCGCTGAACTGCGGGTAACTCAGCTTGATCGGAGCGTCCTTCCGGTCCTTGATAATGCTCTCCGTCTTGACGGTAATGGCATTCTGAGGTTTACTCACGACATTCAGCCGGCCAGTGGCCGCACTCCAGTCTCCCTTATATCCCAGGAAATCACTGATCAGATCAAACGGTACAAAAATCCGGTTATTGATGCTCTTCGCTTCATACTGGCTGATATAGAAATCATTGACCGAGATAGAGATTTCATAATCGTATACCGAAAGCTTAACCTGCGTTGTTCCTTTGCCAATCGTATAGGTCTTCTCCGCCTTATCATAAGTCAGCGGCATGCCCAGAGCATCGCGCATAAAAGTCACCGGAACCCACACTTTGCCTTCGCGGACAATGCCGATCTGCTGGGCGATCTTCCCGTTCACCTTCAATACAACCTGAGAATTTACAGCCTTGGACTGAGCGGTGGATGTTGCGGCCTGACTTGTCTCTGCCGGTAAAAGCCCTCCGCTTAGCAGAATGCCTGCCGCCAAAATACCTGCCCCCCATTTACGGGCCTGTTGCTTCGATATGTAATTCATAATTATTCCCCTTCCATTGGTTCTGTAGCGGGACAACTGCTGTCCCCCAATCACTCTTACTATTATAGAGAAATCAGGAACTGCGGTCGTTACAATGCACTTTACAGTTTCTTAAGCTTTTCGGATGATTCCCAGGCTCCTTATTACATTTCTTTAAACAAAATGAGAGATTTCAATTCAGCTCCGCCAAGCAGAAACGGCTACGCCGTCCTTAAAAGAAGCCAATGCTTCCGAAGCAGCGATACTCTGTATCGCTTTCAGGTATCCGTTTCAGCGGGAAATAGAAGGATGATTTATGGTGTGAAACATATAAATCCTGCCCTGAAAATAAAGTTGCTCTAGAACATCAAAAGTGCGCATACCAAAACAAACCCCATGTTTTTATTTTTTTGAAATCGGCTGTCAGGCCGATTGTTCACTCAGGTTTACTTGATGCCCTAACGATTCTAAGCGTTTAATCGATCGGTTCATCACCATCTCGCGGTTTCGTTGGTCAAAGTAATCAAATCCGAGTTCCTTATATTCTTGTTTTCGCGTTAACAAGACATACACTATCGCTAAAATGCTGTGCCCCACGGCTACGGCCGCTCTGTTTTTTCCTGGCCTACCTGCAATCCGGTGATACTGCGCCGACAGGTAGGTATTCTTTTTTCGTCCTGCCGCTCGCGCCGATTCGACCAGTGCACTTCGCAGTTTTTTGTTCCCTTTTCGCGTCTTCGCCGATCGTCTCTTCCCCCGCGCTTTCATTGTGACCTGGAGTCATTCCGGCCCATGAGCATAAATGCCCTGCCGTCGGAAACCGTGTCATGTCTGTTCCGATCTCCGCCAGAATTTGTTCGGCGGTTCGCTTACCGACACCGGGAATGGTATCCAATAACTTCAGGTCCTCCGCGAAAGGGGACATTCGGCGCTCCACTTCCTCATCCAATTCGGTGATTAGCTCATTCAGTTGGTCGATATGTGACAACTGTTTTTCCAGCATGAGCAATTGGTGCGGGCCAAGGCTTCCTTCAAGTGCTAGTTTCAATTGCTCTTTTTTGGCCTTCAGCTTTTTTTGCGCAAAGTCAGCCAATATGGACGGATCGCTTTCTCCTTGAATCATCGCCTCCAGCATATTTCGTCCGGACACGCCAAGTACATTCGAAGCTACCGACGAAAGCTTGATATTGCCGCCTTCCAGTACCTTTTGCAGCCGATTCACTTCACGCGTACGTTCTTCAATGATACTTCGGCGATAGCGGATGATTTCCCGAAGTTCTCGTTGCTCCCGATTCGGAATGTAGCTGCCTTGCACGAGTCCATGCCGGAGTAATTTTGCAATCCATTCCGCATCTTTTACATCCGTTTTACGTCCGGGCACGGCTTTAATATGCTGCGCATTCACGACAACCGGCTTGACGTCTTCCAGTTCAAGCAGATTATAAATCGGTTTCCAGTAATCTCCGGTGCTTTCCATCGCGACATGGCTGCACCGCTCGCTTTTGATCCAATCCACCAGATCGACGAGTCGCCTCGTCAGGGTTTCAAAACTGCGAATCTCCTTTCCTTTCGGCGTGATGATACAGGCTGTGATACTTTTCTTGTGCACATCGAGTCCACAGCAACGTTCAATAAGAATTTCCATGGTTTGCGTCTCCTGCCTGCTGGCGCTTATTAAGGCTGGTGCAAAGACCAATGCTAAGGTTATTCTGCCCTGCGTGCTTCCCTGGTGGGAGCAACAATCTGTGATGCACCGGGTCGATGGGGTCCGTCTTATATGCGGGTTCGTATCACCAAGGATTTCCGACCTACCTTCGCCAGCCCACTACCCAGTATCGCCCATATTTTCATTCCTCAGTGGTGCCGCGCAGCGGCATGGGAGTCTTATATTTGAAAAAAAGAAAGGCCCTCCCTCTGCCGTACAGCAGAAGAAGCGCCTCTCAAGCTCTGTTGTCTATTTCAGTTCATACACTACGCTGAGCTGTGTCGATACCTTTACTTCTCCCGGTTCAACAGAGGTGCTGCCAGCAGCATCTGCCGCGACTTTGGACATGGCTGCATTCTCCATGTAAACCACCGGGTTATTGCCGTCATCATTCTGCGTAACCGTGACTACCTGGCCCAGGCTGCGCTTGGCTGCTTTGGCAATAGCTGCTGCCTTTACATCGGCATTGGCCATCGCTTTCTCGATGACCTGTGTTTCAAATGCCGAAGGATCTTCAATGGCAAATTGAGCATTGCCAATGTTGTTCGCTCCCGCTAGGGACGCGGCATCCAGCAATGCGCCAACCTTAGTCAGGTCGCGGTAAGTTACCTGCAGCGTGTGATGGGCATTGTACCCTTTAACCTGCTGGCCGTCTTTTTCACTGTAGCTGTAGTTCGGCTGTACGCTGAACTGGGTGCTCTGAATATCCTTGTCGGCAATGCTCCAGGTGCCTTTCAGCAGCGCGGTAATCTTTGCGATCTTGGCTCCGTTCGTTTTCTGCGCCTCTTCTGCTGTAGCAGCCGAGGTAGTGACCCCGATGGACAGATAAACAACGTCCGGCTTAATCGCGAGTTCTCCTTTGCCTGTTACACTTACGATATTTCTCTGCACATCCTCGGCGTAGGCCTTATCAGGAGCTTGAAACGCTCCACTGAGTGCAGAACCCCCAATCATCAAGCTTCCCGCCAGCAGCACTGTTCCAAGTGTTTTACCCCATGCCTTCACGTTTGCCATCCCCTTTCATTGTTCATTAAGTGTTGGTATCCACTAGACGGAATAGCTTGGCAAAAGTTGCATAACCTCGGGGAGATTTAAGAATTTTTTTAACATCAGGTTTCGATCGGGAACCGCCACAAGCTTAAGCTTTAGTTAAACGGTCCAGTTGGTCCGGCGTCAGCCTAATGTGCAGCGAGCCCAGGTTCTCCTGCAATTGCGCCTTACTGCTGACAGCAATCAGAGGTATCACCGCAGGTGTGCTTTGCATAAGCCACGCCAGCACGACTTGATTCGGCGTCCTTCCGATCTCAGCTGCAACTTCCCTTAATACACTGAGCCTCACTCGCGCAGCAGGCCCTTCGTATTGATCCGGCAAGGAACCGTCCTGTCTCGTGTAGGCGCCATTGAGCAGCGGCGAGTAAGCCAGAAGCGCAAAGTCATCCCGGCTCCGGCAATAGCTCAGCAGTTCATCATCCGCACTCACCTGAATCCCGAAATCCGCTCCCGGCTGCGGATGGAGAAACGTGTGCCGCTGTTGGATGCAGGCGTATCCGGTCCACCCGCGGGCCTCACAAATAGTTTGTGCCTCAATTACTCTCGGCATGCGATAATTGCTGCAGCCGATGGCTCTGACCTTCCCCGCACGAACCAGCCCGTCTAGCGTCTCCAGCGTCTCTTCCAACGGTATCTTTGTGTCATCAATGTGAGCATAATACAAATCGACATAATCCGTTCCGAGCCGCAGCAGACTCTCATCCAGGGCCTGTTCAATGGCTTTGCGGCTCAGTCCCTCCATGTTCTCGAAGCCCCCGCCCGGGAAGGTCGGCTTAGCCCCTACCTTGGTTGCCACAACCATCCGGCTCCGGTTGCCGCGTTCCTTCATCCACTGTCCCAGCAGCAATTCACTCTCCCCGCCGACGCAACCCTCGTTCCAGAAGGCATAGTTGTTGGATGTGTCCAGAAACGTCCCTCCCGCCCCCTCATATGCATCGAGCAAACCATAGGACGTCTCCCGGTCATCTCTGGAGCCAAAATTCAAGCATCCCAAAGCCATGACACTTACTTGCATTCCCGTGCTGCTTAGCGGTATTTGACGCATTGAAATGTTCCTCCTCGATAATAAATTCCTAGCTTCATCCGGGAGCACCCTCCTACCTTACCCCTGCCCCGCTTCCCACGCCTTGTAATAGGCAATCTTGTCTTTCAGCAGAGCAAGCGTTTCCTGGAGCTCTTTCACCTGCCCGAGCAGGTCCGTCTCATGCTCCTCCAGCAGAGCTCTTCGTTGGGAAATCCCTGCATCCCCCAAACGCATCATGTTCGCGAACCGCTGCATTTGCGCGATCGGCATTCCCGTAGTACGCAGCCGCTTAAGCAACACAATCCATTCCAGGTCTTTCAGACGGTAAGAGCGATGACCGTTTGTCGCCCGGCTTATCGGTTCCATCAGACCGATTCTTTCGTAATATCTCAGGGTGTGTACACTAAGCTCCGTTTTTACAGCTACCTGCTGAATCGTTAATTCCATGTCAATCATGAAGAGGCCTCCTCACTGATCTCGTTCAGTTTACTAGCTAGAGCGCGCTCAAAGTCAACCCTGACCTAAAGGATTGCTGCTACATGAGTCTTATGTTATAAGGGCATGCTGTGACTGTTACGCACATTGAAAACAAAAAAAGCCCGCGAGGGGCTTTTTGTCATACACAAATGTAAATAAGGTCCTGCAACAATTACTGGTTCTCAAGCTCTTCCTTGCTGACAAGACTAGTCAAAGCGGTTACAGCTTGATCCGCATCGGCTCCGTCCGCGCTGATAAAAATCTCCGTGCCGGAACTGATCGCCAGGCTCATAATACCCATGATGCTTTTAGCGTTCACTTTTTTATCGTCTTTTTCCACGAAAATCTCCGACGAAAATTTGTTAGCTTCTTGCACGAACAATGCTGCCGGCCGAGCGTGAAGCCCCGTCTTCAACCGTACAACTACCGGGTGCTTTGTCATGAAACGCTTACCCCCTATTTAAGATCTGCCCAAATATTTCACATTAATTTTATAATATTATATCATTATAAACTCAACCGCACTAGAAAAAAAATAATCAGCCGCCCCGAACCTTGTCCGCCAGCTCATCAATTTTGCGCAGACGGTGATTAACCCCTGATTTACTGACCGTACCCTTCAGCATCTCGCCGACTTCCTTAAGGTTGATATCCGGGTGTGCCAATCTGATCTCGGCAACCTCGCGCAGCTTATCCGGCAAGCTTTCAAGGCCCACCTCACGCTGCAGCAGCTTGATGTTCTCGATCTGCCGCACCGCCGCGCTTATGGTCTTGTTGAGGTTGGCCGTCTCGCAATTGACGATCCGGTTCACGGAATTGCGCATATCGCGCATAATCCGCACATCCTCGAACTTGAACAACGCTTGATGCGCACCGATCAGACTCAGGAACTCGATAATTTTCTCGCCTTCCTTGATGTAGAGGATAAAGCCCTTCTTACGCTCGATGCAGCGGGCATTCAGGTGAAATTCACCAGCCAGATCCACCAGCGCTTTGCAATGCTCCTCATACATCGAAGCGATCTCCAGATGGTACGAAGATCCTTCGGGATTGTTAACTGATCCACCGGCCATGAATGCCCCCCGCAGGTACGCGCGTTTGCAGCAGTTCTTGCTGACAATTTCGGGATCAATCCCATCCGTGAAGATGAAGCCCTCGGAGACAATCCGCAGATCCTTCAGAATTTCCTGAACGTGGCTCGGGATACGTACGATATAGACGTTATTCTTCTTCAAACGCATTTTTTTACGCACGAGCAGCTCGATATGGACCTGGTAATATTTCTTAAGCAAAGAATATACCCGCCTTGCAATCGCGGCGTTCTCTGTCGAAATGTCGAGAACTACCTTTTTGCTGGAAAGCTGCACCGAGCCGTTCATCCGAATCAGCGCGGACATCTCTGCTTTCTCGCAGCAAGGCTGGCTCTCCACCATCGTCAGCTCTTTTTTGGTAAGGGCCGCAAAAGACAAGGAGCTCACCTCTTTCATGTTCTTACAAGCAGAAACGGCTTAGCCGTTCTTAGAATAACCTTATCTGGAAATCCAATTCTGTACAAGCTGGTAAATGTGGTGACTGAGCTTATCTGTATCATGCCTCAGATAGGTCTTGAATAATACCAGCTTGTCGGCAATAACCTTGTAGCCGTTGCCGTCCACAGCATCGCGGTCAAGCTGCACGGGGCGGGCACCCTTCTCTGCATACTTCACCTGGACCTGCTCGGGAATCTCACCGTCATTCACGATCACGTAATCGAACAAATGCAATCCGATGTGATCATATACCGCCTGAAGGTGGTCACTGACCGTATAGTTGTCTGTTTCACCGGGCTGGGTCATCACATTGCAGACAAAAATTTTGATTGCATCCGAAGCTACAACCGCCTCAGCAAGCTTCGGCACCAGCAGGTTCGGCAGAATACTGGTGTACAGGCTGCCCGGACCGCACAGGATGGCGTCGGCATTACGGATAGCTTCCAGAGCCTCCGGCAGCGGTTCCACATCCGCCGGCTCCAGGAAGACGCGTTTGATAACACCGCCGGCTTCCGGAATTTTGGACTCACCAGTAATAATGGTGCCGTCCGACATCTCAGCATGCAGCACCACAGCCTCACCGGCCGCAGGCAGCACACGGCCGCGCACGGCGAATAACCGGCTCAGCTCCCGGACCGCAGTGACAAAATCACCGGAGATATCCGTAAGCGCCGCCAGAATCAGATTGCCGAGGCTATGCCCGGCCAAGCCTTCACCGCTGCTGAAGCGGTATCTCATGATCTGGGCCATGAGCGGTTCTACATCAGCCATCGCAGTCAGTACATTGCGGATATCGCCGGGGGGCGGCATTTGCAGCTCACTGCGCAGAATCCCGGAGCTGCCCCCGTCATCGGCCACAGTGACTATTGCTGTAATATCAAGCGGCTTTTCCTTCAAACCGCGAAGCATAACAGACAACCCCGTACCCCCGCCCATAACGACGATACGCGGGCGCTGTCCTTGTTCTTCAGCCACTATTGATCCCTTCTCTCTTAATGCCGATCACGCTCGGAATCCCGATGGCTGACCGCTACCGATTCCGTCTCGCTAACCCCCAGCATTTTGCCCAGATACTCAGCGATTGCCACTGAGCGGTGTTTGCCGCCCGTACAGCCAATGCCGATAATGATCTGCGATTTGCCTTCCTTCCGGTATTGCGGAATCAGGAAATGAAGCATATCCAGCAGCTTGGTCAGAAATGTCTGCGTCTCGGGCCACTTCATTACATAATCATAGACTTCATTGTCCTGACCCGTCTTTGGCCGCAAATGATCCACATAGTGGGGATTCGGCAAGAAGCGGACATCAAACACGAGGTCAGCATCTATCGGAATGCCATATTTGAAGCCAAACGAAGTAATATTGACGGAGAGTGTGCTTTTACCTAAGTGGGAAAAGCGCGATACAATCTTCTCCTTCAGTTGTGCCGGCTTCATGCTGCTGGTGTCCAGACACAAGGTAGCCGAATTCTTCAGCTCCTCCAGCATCTGGCGCTCCAGGCGGATGCCGTCCAGCGGCATGCCTTGCGGCGCCAGCGGATGATGCCGCCGGCTCTCCTTGTAGCGCTGTACAAGCACGGAATCCGTCGCATCCAGGAACAGAATCTCGAACCCGATCGTAGACTCGTCTTTGATATAGGCCAGCGATTCCGACAAGGCTGTGAAAAACTCCCGGCCGCGCAAATCAATAACGAGCGCCACTTTGGCGATTTTCCCTTTCGACTGCTCGATCAGCTCGGCGAATTTGGGAATCAGCACCGGCGGCAAATTATCCACACAGAAAAATCCAAGATCCTCCAGGCTCTGCACTGCAATCGTCTTGCCTGCACCCGACATGCCCGTAATAATAATCAGGGTGGCACCACCGGTCGGTAATTGTTCCAGTTCGGTCATCGAAGCGCCCCCTCCCTATCAATAGTATATGAATAATTCCCGCTTCTTAAGAACGCAGCAAAAGACCTGCCGCACCAATAATACCCGCATCATTTCCAAGCTCGGCAGGCACAATAGTCACACCGGTCTGCAGCGGGGCAGGAGTCAGCTTGGCGAATACACGGCGAACCTCGTCAAATAGAATGTCACCGGCTTTGGAGACCCCACCGCCAACGATAAACACCTCAGGGTTAAGCACTGCTGCCACTGCTGCCATGGATTTGCCCAGATAGAACGCAGCACGGTTCACGATACGCAAGGCCACTTCGTCGCCGGCTTTAGCGGCATCAAAAACCTCTTTGGCGGCAATTTTCTCAACCAGGGAGAGTGATGTGCGGTCGCCGCGTGCTACAGCGTCATTGGCCATACGAATGATGCCTGTAGCGGAGGAAACGGTTTCCAAGCAGCCCATGTTGCCGCAGCCGCACTGGATGGCTTCCAGATCAGGCACTACAGAAATGTGTCCCAGCTCACCGGCCAGACCGGCAAACCCTTGGTACACCTTGCCGTTAATAATAATACCGCCGCCGACACCGGTGCCCAGTGTGTAGCACACACAATTCTCTACACCGCGTCCCGCACCGCTCCAAGCCTCGCCCAGCGCAGCCACATTAGCATCATTGTCTATTTTGACTGGCTTGTTCAAGCGATCCTCCAGAATGGAACGGATCGGCACATCTCTGAAACCAATGTTAGGCGCAAGGACGATGATTCCTTCACGGATATTCGTAAACCCGGCCAGGCCCGCTCCTACACCGGCAAGCTGATCCCAAGAATACGGGGAGTCTTCCACAATCTGACGCACATACTTTTCGATATTATCGATGACGGCATCGACGCCATCCGCAGTTCCCGTAGGTCCCTCATAGGTATGAAGCAGGTTCCCCTCGGCATTGCAGATTCCAACCTTAATCGTGGTTCCACCTAAATCCACGCCAACGTAGATACTTTCAGACATGTAACAAGCCACCTTTTTCTATGCTAAAATAGTTATTCCTACGTACCCACTATAATAGAAGGCTTCTCTGCGGTCAAGGAAAGGCGATACACCCGGCTATATGAATACCGGAGCATTTTTAACAATAGCAGGAACTTCTTGGATTCACCAAAAAAGCCCCCTCGCGTTTCAGGCAAGGAGGCCGGGTGCGGCAGAGCTTATGATTCTTGCTGTCACTCTGATAAAATCCGTTTTTGCCCCTCCAGCGCGCGGATCGGTGCAATATTCTGAGTGAATTCGAGTGTCCCCATATAGCGCCCTTCCTCATCGCGGACTGCAAAATAACGAATGTAGATAAATTTATCCTTTATATTAATCCAGAAATCCTCGGCATCCTTGCGGCCTGCCTTGAAATCCTCCAACAGCTTTTCTACCACATGTACGCTCTGCGGCGGATGGCAGTTCTGCACTGTGCGTCCAATTACGGCTTTGGTGCGGGCGAAGATCCGTTCTTTCCCGTGTGAGAAGTAGCGGACTACATCATTTTCATCAATAAACGTCAGGTCTACCGGCAGATGGTTCAGCACCGTTTCCAGCTGTTGCAGCGACAAAATACCTGTCTCGAAGCGGATAAAGCCCTGCGGGGAAGCTCCCGCCTCTTCCTTCTGTTCTGCAGCTCCTTCCGGCTCGGCCGCACGCTCGGGAATCCATTCCTGCTCCGGCGCAGCCAGGCAAAAGCCGATTTCATCGCTCTCACGGGCGATTTTAACCCATTCGTCTTCTGTCAGCTTCTCAAGGGCCATCGGCAGCAGAATATTTTCTTCCTTAAAGATCATTTCATTGACTTCCTGAATAATATTCGCCAGCATTGCGCTGATCTCCTCAGGTTGACCGTTGTACGGGCTGAGCGCCACCTTGGCTTCTTTGATCATGTTCCGGATGCCGTCATCCACGCCCCACATAACCTTCGTCGGACCGTAAATACCGTATTTCTCAAGATAAGGAAACAGCAGATTCTCCTTGCGGCTATAGTGCTTGTCAAGATCAAGCAGCAGGCTCAAATCCTCCAGCAGCTTGAAGATGATCTCTTCACTGGCGTTCTTCTGAAATTTGCCGGCATGCAGTTCCAGACGGAAGTTGACCAGCCGTTCGATCTCGCGGTTCTCCAGCTTGAAGGTATGCACCGGATGGCCCGGCTGCTCTTCAGGTTTGTTAGAGCGATGAATCTCCTCGATGGAGCCCTTGAAAATAGCCGTGTGCACAGAGCACAGGCGCTGCACCTCCGATACGGGGATTCCCTCCTCCGTCATCAGCGAATGCTCCATCGCGGAAATTTCCGCTACTGTAACGTCGCCAACAGCCTCTGCGAAGCGCGCTTTGACCTCCTCCACACTTTTCCCGGCGTGCAGCTCCTTAATGATCTCCTTAAGCATGGTCTGGCGGCGTGTCTGCTCAGGAATATTCGCTTCACGATTGTTAATCAGTTCGCTCATTGTTCTCTCTCCTTTTAACTTTGGATTTATAACTGCACTCTATTCAAGGAACTCAAAGCCGTAGCGCTCAAAAGCCAACCGGACGGTTTCAAGATCCATTCTCTTTAATTTGACTCCTTTGGATAAGGTCATGAACCTGCCGGCCGTCTGCAGCATTCCGGGCCTCGTAATATCGTGGAAACCCAGCTCCACCATAATGTCTACGACCTCCGGATGCCGGTTCACCAACTCGAATATGGACTCCTCCAGGCTCAGCTTTTTGCTCATGTGCCCTCCTCCTCCAGCTTTGCATCTCACTAATTGATAACCTTTCTCAACAACAGCTTAGCACAGGGCATATAGGCAGATTGTGATTGTAATCACTAAGTTAAAAAAAGAGCTGCACCACAAAAAAAGCTGCATCCTTCCGCCTTTTACAGCATGGGAGACAGCCTCTGTAATCTTATAAATTTCACTTTATTTCATGGAATTTCGAATACCGTGCGAAATCCGCATGCTGCAGAATTTAGGACCGCACATGGAGCAAAAATGCGCAAGTTTGGCTCCTTCTGCAGGCAGGGTCTCGTCGTGATATTCCAGTGCCCGCTCAGGGTCCAGCGACAGATGGAACTGGTCACGCCAGCGGAACTCGAACCGCGCCTTGGACAGCGCGTTGTCCCGTTCTTGCGCCCCTGGATGCCCTTTGGCCAGGTCGGCTGCATGTGCTGCGATTTTGTAGGTAATGACACCCTCGCGCACATCATTCTTGTTCGGCAGTCCCAAGTGCTCCTTGGGCGTAACGTAGCAGAGCATGGCTGTTCCGAACCAGCCGATCATCGCGGCACCGATTGCAGAGGTAATATGATCATAGCCAGGGGCAATGTCTGTGGTTAACGGACCGAGTGTGTAAAAAGGGGCTTCCCGGCAAAGCTCCAGTTGCTTGTCCATGTTCTCCTTGATCTTATGCATCGGTACATGGCCCGGACCCTCCACCATTACCTGAACATCATGCTTCCAGGCCAAGGCTGTCAGTTCACCAAGCGTCTCCAGTTCAGCGAACTGGGCTTCGTCATTGGCATCGGCAATGGAACCGGGGCGCAGACCGTCCCCCAGGGAAAAGGCCACGTCGTATGTCTTCATAATCTCGCATATCTCTTCAAAATGCGTATACAGGAAATTCTCCTGTTGATGAGCAAGACACCATGCCGCCATAATCGAGCCCCCGCGCGAAACAATCCCTGTCATTCGCCCGGCAGTTAGCGGAATATAACGCAGCAGCACTCCGGCATGAATAGTGAAATAATCCACACCCTGCTCCGCCTGTTCGATAAGCGTGTCCCGGTACAGCTCCCACGTCAAAGCCTCGGCTATGCCGCCCACCTTCTCTAACGCCTGATAAATCGGCACAGTGCCAATGGGTACAGGAGAGTTGCGGATGATCCATTCACGGGTAGCATGAATCTGCTTACCAGTGGAGAGATCCATAATGGTGTCCGCCCCCCAGCGGGTGGCCCATCTCATTTTCTCTACCTCTTCCTCAATAGAAGAAGAAACGGCGGAATTCCCGATGTTCGCGTTAATCTTCACCAGAAAATTACGGCCAATGATCATCGGTTCACTCTCCGGGTGGTTAATGTTCGAAGGAATGATCGCCCTTCCGGCAGCCACCTCATCCCTTACATATTCCGGCGTTGTATTCTCGCGGATTGCAATGAACTCCATTTCCGGTGTAATGATGCCGTTCCGCGCATAATGCAGTTGGGTTACATTTCTGCCTTTACGCGCTCTTAAGGGGCGCCGCAACAAACCGGAAAAACCTTCAACCTCCAAAAAGTCTTCCGTATTTCCGTCATTACCGGCCTGCTTCATTCGCCCTGCGTATTCCTCCGAATCCCCGCGCTCTGCAATCCAGCATAGACGGTGCGGCGGCAGTCCTCTGCGGACATCGGTTTCTACAGCAGCATCGGTATAGATCCCACTCGTGTCATAGACACGCAGCGGTGCGTTATCCTCATCACCGGCCACACCCTCGGTTCGGCTCAGGCTGATCTCACGCATCGGGACTTGAATATCCGGGCGCGAGCCCTCCACATAGACTTTACGGCTTGCAGGGAACCCCAAAAGAGTTACTTCTTCCTTCTTCACTGTTTCTGACATCTCTTCTCCTCCTCCAGGCTCTGGGAGCCAAGTTGCAGACAAGAAAATGCAGCAAAAAAGCCGCTCCACCTGGAGCGGCTTTATCTATGAACAGCCAAAAAAGACTGCGCTCAATAAAAGGTCCGGCTCCACTTTCCTACGCTGGTATGATCCAGATCAGGTTCAAGGGTCCGGGAATTCAATTTTCCCGTCTCAGCCCATTCAGGCTCCCCTAGTGGGTATCTTATCTGATTACATTCAATCTACTTGCCATGGTGTTTTTTGTCAACCTCGGCGTTGCCCGGCTATTATTTATCCAGTGTTTCGCTCCAGTCATGCACCATCGTGCCTTCCAGGTACTTCTCCGCATCCATCGCAGCCATACAGCCGGTTCCCGCTGCCGAGATCGCCTGGCGGTAACGGGTATCCTGCACGTCGCCGCAAGCGAACACGCCCGGGATATTGGTTTCCGTTGTCCCCGGATTCACCACGATATATCCATTCTCGTCCGTAGTAATCTGACCGCCCAGGAAAGCCGTATTCGGCGTATGTCCGATAGCGACGAATACGCCGTCCGCTTCCACAAGCTCCTCAAGACCTGTCTCGTTGTTGCGGACCGTCAGTCCCTTAACACCGGAATCGCCGAGGGTCACTTCAAGCGGAGTCCGGTTCAGCGCCCAGGCAACCTTGCTGTTCCCGCGCGCCCGGTCCTGCATAATCTTCGAAGCGCGCAGCTCCGAACGGCGGTGGACCAGCGTTACGCTGGAAGCGAACCGTGTCAGGAAGCTGGCTTCCTCCATCGCAGAGTCGCCGCCGCCGACTACGATAATCTTTTTGCCGCGGAAGAAGAAGCCGTCACAGGTTGCACAAGTGCTGACACCGCGTCCGACGTTCTCCTGTTCCCCCGGTATGCCTAGATATCTGGCCGACGCACCAGTCGAAATAATAACCGTTTCTGCCTCCAGTACGCCCAGGCCATCCACGGTGATTTTGAAGGGGCGCTGCGAGAAATCGACGGATTCCACCCAGCCGTTCTTAAATTCAGCACCGAAGCGCTCCGCCTGCTTGCGCATATTGTCCATCAGATCCGGACCCATAATCCCTTCGGGAAAGCCCGGAAAGTTCTCCACCTCTGTCGTCGTTGTCAGCTGTCCTCCCGGCTGCAAACCCTCAATTACCAGCGGGTTAAGATTCGCACGCGCCAGATAAATCGCGGCAGTCAGACCGGCAGGACCTGTTCCGATTACAATTGATTTGTACATAAGTATGGCCTCCTCACAAGCGGATTTAATTTAAGTAACAACGGTCTTACTGGCTCCACCAAAAGTGGGTGGACCCTCTGCGGGCAACTGGAGCTATTCTCAAATATTTTCGGTAAAAGGGGGTAAAATACCCGCCTCCGGTCCATCATCCCCGATGCCGCATTCGCTTTGGATCCGCCGCGCATAGCGGCTTACCATAGAGACGGAAACCCCGTAACGCTGGGCGGCTTCACGGTAGGTGACAGGACGGCCGTGCAGCTTCGCAATCAGATACTCCAATGCCGCGCACCAGCCTCCGTCATGCCGGAATAAAGGTACATCCGGGTACAAGCTGCCAATGAACTGGCGCCAAAGGAGCTCGGCAGCCTTCTTCTGAACGGCATCATATCTCCGGTCCATCATGGCTACTGTATGATCAATAATCTGCTGCCAGTCCTCTTTCCACTCTGGGGGTCCTTTATGGCTTGGTGCAGCAGTGTGCTGTACCCCCTTGGATGCCGGGTTCTCGTCCGGGCTGCCGCCAATCAGCCGCTGCAGGTTTATGAGAGCGTCCTCCTGCAGCGGCTCTTGCTGGGGCCCGCCCTGCAGAGCCCCGGAGATTTCTTCGTCCTCGATCCAGCGGAGCGCCTCCGTTACTTGAAGCTTCGTGTTCGCGTCGCCGTAGCGCAGCGCCCAGAAGAACGAAGCCCGCAGCAGCGGATTATTCCGTACTTCCTCGGTGAATTTGTCCGTGTTGTCCTTCCACTGCTTAAGCTGCTCCTGAAAAGGCAACTGATAATTGTAGCTGACGGGAGCCATAGGCCGGCCTTCAGCCTGTGCCAGCTGCAGCTGTGACAGGAAAAATTTCGGCACAGCCGATTCCGGGTCCAGCTTGGTTGCCTGACGCCAGCAGCGTACAGCTTCACTGTACAGGCCGCTGTTACTGGCCGCCGCCGCACAGTAATGATACAGGCCGGCATCTCCACCGACCTCCTCGTCCTTCAGCAGGCGGCGGAAATGACCGTAGGCCGTTCTATGCTTACCCAGAATCCCCATCGTCGTAGCCATTTTAAACACATGCTCCTGATGAAAAGGCACTGTGGCTTCAAGCATGCGCAGCAGAGCGGCGAGCTGGTCCTTGTCACCTGCATACTGCAGAAAAATTGCCATATTGCAGAGTGCATGCAGATTGCCCGGATCCTGCTCCAGCACCTCGGCTAGGCATTCCTTGGCTTTCATAAATCTGCCCATATAAAAATAGGCAAGAGCCAGATTGTTACGCGCCGCCAGAAAATCCGGGGTGTTCTCGACAATTTCTTCAAGCAGCTTAACCGCTTGCGGAAACTTTCCTTCTTCCAGGAGGCTCCGGGCCCGGTCGTGCTCCACCAAGCCTTCCCGGCTGCGGATACGGACAAGCGGCGCAGGACGGTTCAGCTCATACTGCAGCAGCTCCATCAGCTCTTCGGACTCAGCCAGAAACTCCCCGCGGGCATCCTCCTCCAGATACGTCATAAGACTGCGTTCCGCCTCTTCAAAGCTTTCCATATTAGCAAAGTTATTAGCCATATAGAAATGGCATTCTGTCATTGCAGGATCAATCTTTTCCAGCACATGGGTCAAAATGTCGTTGGACGCCTCATAATTCCCCATCTCAGATAATATACCCGCCATATTGCAATGATTCACCGGGTTCTCCGGCTCATATTCAACAGCTTTGCGGAAATTCTTTAATGCCTTATCATATTGAAAGCGGTCCAATGACCGTACAGCTCTCTCAAAGAAAAAATTGGCATCCAGAGTGACGGGAATAACATTTCCGTTCCCCGCATCATTCTCTGAAGTTCTCTCTATCATGGAAGCAAGGCACCTCCCTTTATAAGCTTCCTAATTCTCACGAAAAATAGGAGAGCAGCGGCAAACGGCCTGCCCAGGCTCCTATTTACGCCCCTTCGTTTCCATTTCTGGTCCCGACTGTCTTCACACAGTATACCACATGTTCCATGGGGATTCTCAAGGTCAAAGGAACTCTTCGGGAGGAAAAAGCTTGAAAGAGCCGGCTTCCGACAGAAAAGACGCAGAAATTAAATTTCCGCGTCTCTGAACAGCTTATCTATAGAACCGCCTTCGATGATAATGCGTGTGGCCTCTGCCAGCATAGGGGCTACGGACAATACGGTGAAGCGGCTGGAATGATCATCCGGCAGCGCGATAGAATCGGTAACAATCACTTCATCTATATTGGGATGATCCATACGGACAATAGCGTCCCCGGAAAATAATCCGTGCGTGGCGCAAACAATGCTGTTCTTAGCCCCCCGCTCCTTCAAGCCTTCGACCACATTTACAATCGTTGTTCCCGTATCAATCAGATCCTCAATGATGATGGGGGTCCGCCCCTCTACATCACCGATCACATGGGTGATGACCGATTCGTTATGCGCCGGACGTTTCTTGATCATAATCGCGAACGGGGAATCGAGGCGGCTGGCCAGCTTCTCGGCCATAGAGGCGCGGCCGGCATCTGGAGAAACGACAACCAGATCCGTCAGCCCTTTCACCTTCAGATATCCGCTGATCAGATCCAGCGCCGTCAGATGATCCACCGGAATGTTAAAAAAGCCTTGAATGGCCGCCGCGTGCAGATCAATCGTAATCACGCGGGAAGCTCCTGCAGTGGTAAGCACATCGGCAACCATCTTGGCCGATATCGGCTCACGCGGCGCAGATTTACGTTCCTGCCGGGCATAGCCGTAATAAGGAACAATAATATTTACAGTCCTTGCTGATGCGCGTTTGGCGGCATCAATCATAACCAGCAGCTCAACGAACAACTCATTAATGGGATGCGCGAGGGATTGCACCAAAAATACGTCACAGTTCCGGATGCTTTCTTCATAATGCACATAAATCTCGCCGCTCTTGAAGCGGGTCAGCTTAATCTGGCCCAGCGGGGCACCCAGACGCTCCGCAATATCTGCGGCCAGCTTCGGATTCGACGAACCGGAAAAAATACGCAATTGATGATGATGCATTATTACCCTCCTGAGGATCAAAATTTATAGTTCAAACGGAACAGTTGTACGAAGACGGCCCTCAAACACCGCCAATTCACGGAAGCCTGTGCGCCATAGCAGGCTCCGCGCTTCCCCGAGGCCGTCTCCCAGCTTCATTGGATCATGGGCGTCAGACCCCAAGGTGAGCGGAATATTCAGCGCCAGCGCCTGCTGCAGCACATGCTCCGCCGGAAACATCTCGGCGCAGGGCTTCGTCAGCCCGGAAGCATTAAGCTCCATGGCAATCCCGCTGCTTGCTATTGCCTTCAGCGCATCCAGCTCCAGCTTTCTTACCTCGGCTCTGTCTTCCGGGGTCTTCGGACCGTAGCCAAACCGTTTGATAACATCCATATGTCCTATAATATCATACAATCCCGATAACGCCGACTTTCGTACTGCATCATAATAACGACGATAGACCTCCATCACATCCTGGCCTTCCCAGCCATGAGTCTGCCGGTAGTCCGTAATGTCCCATTCCCCCAGAAAATGCACGGAGCCGATCAGATAGTCCCAGGGATACGGTGACAAAAGCTCGCGGATCTGCTCCTCATAGCCTTCGATATAATCGGCTTCCAGCCCTACCCGCAGCTCAATTCTTCCGCGATAGCGCTCCTTCAGCGTCAAGCATTCCTCCACATAGCGGGGAAGCTCGGAGAGCGGCATGGCCATCTCGGGGTAGTAGCTCTCCGGGTCCACATGAATCAGCGGCAGGTGGTCCGACAGGCCAAGCTGCTGCAGGCCAAGCTCAATCCCGCGCTGCACATACTCTTCAAGCTTGCCTACTGCATGGCCGCAGCGTTCATGATGGGTATGGTAATCAATACGCATGCTGAGGCTCCCTCCTAATCGCGGCGTGGCCGTTCATGGCGGGCGCTAAGCTCATCCATAATTTCATCCAGCGGGAGCTTGCGCTCCTGCAGCAGCACCAGCAAATGGTAGATCAGATCGCTGACCTCAAGGCGCAGCTCGGCATTATCTTTATTTTTGGCGGCGATGATCGTTTCGGAGGCTTCTTCGCCCACCTTTTTGAGAATCTTATCAACACCTTTGTCGAACAGATAGGTCGTATATGCGCCTTCCGGACGCTCGGTTTCACGCTCGGCAATAACCCGCTCCAGCTCACCTAATACGGCAAAACGTTCACTGTCTGCGGCTTTGGTTCTGCTCACTGCTGGCGGGGCGCTCAGCGGAAGCTCGCGGAAGAAGCAGGAGGTTTCTCCCGTATGGCAAGCCGGTCCTTCCGGCACAACCTTCACCAGCAACGTATCGCTGTCACAATCATAGTGAATCGAGGTAATCGCCTGGGTGTTGCCCGAGGTTCCGCCTTTATGCCATAGTTCGCCGCGCGAACGGCTCCAGAACCAAGTCTGTCCGCTCTCCAGCGAGAGCTTCAGCGACTCCTTGTTCATATAAGCAAGCATCAACACTTCCAGACTGTCCGCATCCTGCACCACGGCAGGCAGCAGTCCGGCTTCATTCCAACGGATGCCCTCCAGCACTTCTTGCTGGCTCAAGGCTTTATTTTGCTCATTTTCACTCATCGGATCTCCACCCCTTTTTGCTTCAAATCTGCTTTCAAATCATGAATCGCAATCTCTTTATAGTGAAAAATCGTCGCCGCCAGTCCCGCATCGGCCTTCCCTTCGGTGAACACATCGTAAAAATGCTCCGTCTTCCCCGCTCCCCCGGAAGCAATCACAGGAATGGTGAGCAGGTCGCTGACCGCAGCGGTCAGCTTCAAATCAAAGCCGTCCTTGGTGCCGTCGGCATCCATACTGGTCAGCAGAATCTCGCCCGCTCCCAGCCTTTCGGCCTCTTTGGCCCAGGCCAGCGCACGGATACCGGTGGGCTTGCGCCCGCCATGCGTGTATACCTCCCACTCGCCCCATGCCTCATTATATTTGGCATCCATCGCAACCACAATGCACTGGGCGCCGAAACGGCGCGCCCCTTCCAGAATAAGCTGCGGATTGTTGACCGCTGCTGTATTGATGCCGATTTTATCCGCACCGGCGCGCAGGATGCGCTTCATATCCTCTGGCGTGGAGATGCCGCCGCCCACTGTGAAGGGGATGGCGATTTCGCCTGCGGTCTGCCGCACCACCTCAACCATTGTAGCCCGGCCTTCCACGGAGGCGGAAATGTCCAGGAACACAAGCTCATCCGCACCTTCCCGGTCATATAGCGCCGCCAGTTCCACCGGATCGCCGGCATCGCGCAGATTCACAAAGTTGACGCCTTTAACTACCCTTCCGTCTTTTACATCCAGACAGGGAATGATGCGTTTGGCTAACATGAAACTACCCCTTTCCATGAGTTTTCGAGTGAAAACCTACCTATTTCGATCCCCCTAAATCCCCCTTAGCCAAGGGGGACCCCAAGGGCCCCGGCCCTCTGGACACCCGGATGGCTGGCGTGGGGGGGGGGGGATGTATGCTCCCGGGCTATTGTGTGCTAGGAGCGCTAACCCCTGCGGGGCCGCTTGTACGGTAGAACGCCTGCAAGGAATATAACCTAACCTTCGTGTTCCACGGTTGCCCCTGGCGGGGTGGCGGCTTCGCACCGCCTGCAAGAATATAAACCGCCCAGAGGCTAACTGGATGGCAGTAGATAAACAAACGTATGGGCTACCTGTATGGTAGTAGAAAAACCGTGCATGCGCTACCTGTACGGCAGTAGTTAAACCGTGCGCGGGCTACCTATGTAGCCAGTACACTAACATTATCTGCGGCTTGAGTCGCAACCTCAACATGACTGCACTTTTTACAACAGATGACCTCCAAATCAACCGGAAACCCGAATCTAGTGCATTCTTTACAGTAGAATCGAGCAAAAAACATACTTTTGACCAGAATTCCAGAAATCAATTGCACAAAATACAGCAGAAGACGATTCAACGATTAACAACTAGATTTCTATTGCAGAAAGTGCAATCACTTAAAAAGTCTCTATAGTTGACCAACATGACCTTGAGCTCTAATTGCATAACGTGCAGTTATTTGCTCGTTTTTTTGACAATAGCGGTGTTTAAATGTATTTCGTACAATTAAACTTGGGCGTTTTCGTACTAAAGGGCGAAATCCCCATTTATAGCTGCATGAAATGCAATTAAAGAGCATATCCTGCGCTTTAGGCTGAAGATAGTTGTACGAAGTACAGTTAAGCATCTGGATAGTTTCGACCGTATATACTCCCTACCTAGATCATTACCCGTTACGTTCGTAAAAGGATGACAGCAATGCATACTGAGCGGTTCATTGAAGATGTCCCGTGCAAAATTTCAACGTCCCATACCGGGTTGGTTGATGGCCACAACCTTCCGCAGGCTCCATCAGCCATGCACCAATGTTCATCTACTCCCAGCCAGCACAGCGCTCGTCAGGGTCCCGCTGCTATGCACCGGCGTAACCCGTCTTCCCTACTTCCCGCCCAGCGCCTGCAGCGCTTCTGCAAGATTAATATTGCCAGTGTACAGCGCTTTGCCAACTATCGCACCGCCAACACCGCTGCCGCTATGCGCATTCAGCCGCAGCAAATCATCCAGACTGGTGACACCGCCTGAGGCAATGACGGTTTTGCCGCTGGTAGCGGCCATCGACAGGATACCCTCAATATTCGGCCCCTGCATCATGCCATCGCGGGAAATATCAGTGTAAATGAACGTTTCCGCACCTTTTGCCGCAAGCTCCTTCGCCAGATCCTCGGCGCGCACCTCGGAGGTGTTCAGCCAGCCGTGCGTGGCGACGTATCCATTACGGGCATCAATACCAATGGCGACCTTATCGCCGTATTTAGCCAGCACCGCCTCTGTGAAGGCATGATCGTTAATGGCGGCTGTGCCAATAATGACCCGGCTGACCCCAAGGCCCAGCAGCTTCTCCACATCGGCAAGTGTGCGCAGCCCGCCCCCTACCTGAACGGGAACACCCGCATTTTTGGCGATAGCGCCTATGATGGCGTCATTCACAGGATGGCCGGCCTTGGCTCCGTCCAGGTCCACGAGATGAATAAATTGCCCACCCTGCTCTTCCCACGATTTGGCTACCGTCAGCGGGCTATCGTTATAGATGGTTTCCTGATTGTAATCACCCTGCTGCAGTCTGACGCATTTTCCATCCCGGATATCAATCGCCGGATATACGATAAAAGAAGACATGTGACGCTCCCCGCTTTCGTTACAATATAGTGATAGCGGGCTTACGCCCGCTCTCCCGTCAGCTCAAGTAGAAACGGCTGCGCCGTTACTTTCTTATATTTTCAAAAAATTGCCCAGCAGTTTGATTCCCAGCTCCCCGCTTTTCTCCGGGTGAAACTGCATGCCGAATACCTGATCCCGGCCAACAATCGACGTTACCGGATGCCCATAATCCGTGACAGCCAGCAGATCGCTCTCCTTTGCCACAGTGGCATGGTAGGAATGGACGAAATAGACATGCCCCTCTTCAAGCCCAGCAAACAGCGGACTCTGCGGCTGGAGGAATTCCAGCCTGTTCCAGCCCATATGCGGCACCTTGTAGCCCTCGCGGGGTTCAAAGCGCACGACCGAGCCGGGAAAAAGATTCAAGCCCTCGTGGGTGCCGTACTCTTCGCTGCTGCTGAACAGCAGTTGCATCCCGAGGCATATGCCCAGCAGCGGTTGGCCTGAGGCGGCGGCTTTTTTGACTACAGCATCCAGCCCACTGCTCCGCAGATGCTCCATTGCATCGCCAAACGCACCGACTCCCGGCAAAATGACGCTATCGGCCGACAGAATCTCCCCGGCATCACCCGTCACAAGACTCTTATAACCAAGTCGTTCCACCGCCTTGCTGACACTATGCAGATTGCCCATGCCATAATCGACGATTGCAACGGTCATCCTACAGCACTCCCTTCGTGGAAGGCACACCCTTCACGCGCGGGTCAATCAGAGTTGCTTCGTCCAGCGCCCGTCCCAGGGCCTTGAATATCGCTTCAATCATATGGTGCGTATTCGAACCATAATGTACGATCACATGCAGCGTAATCCGGGCCTCGAGTGCAAATTTCCAGAGAAATTCATGCACCAGCTCCGTTGAAAAGCTTCCAACCTGCTGCGATGGATACGCAGCCCGGTATTCAAAATGCGGACGGTTGCTGATGTCGATCACAACCTGAGCCAGCGCCTCGTCCATCGGAATGAAGACATTGGCGTAGCGTTTGATGCCTTTTTTGTCGCCGAGCGCTTCACGCAGTGCCTGTCCAAGACAGATCCCGATATCCTCCACCGTATGGTGGTCGTCAATGTCGATGTCACCCCGCGCCTGCACAGACAGATCGAACTGGCCGTGCTTCGTGAATAAATCCAGCATATGATTCAGAAAAGGTACATCTGTCTCCAGCTCCGAAACCCCGCTGCCATCCACGGACAGGGAGAGCTTAATGTCCGTCTCGTTGGTTTTGCGGCTGAGTCCGGCTTGACGGACTGCCTGAGCCTCATTGTTATTTTCCATTCCTGTCTCCACCCTTCGCTTCGTTCTCTAGTCTGATCTCTATCGCCCGGGCATGACCCTCCAGCCCTTCACGGCGGGCTAGCTCGATAATCGTTGGTCCATCCTTCAGCAGTGCTTCCTTGCTGTAGTAGATCAGGCTTGATTTCTTGATGAAATCATCCACGTCCACCGGCGACGAGAAACGCGCCGTGCCGTTGGTTGGAATAATATGATTCGGCCCGGCGAAATAATCGCCGACCGGCTCTGAGCTGTACGGCCCGAGGAAGATCGCCCCGGCATTCTCAATGCTGCCGAGCAGGCCCATCGGGTCCGCTGTCACAATCTCCAGGTGCTCCGGCGCCAGCCGGTTCACCACGGAGACCCCTTCCTCCAGCGACTCCACGACGATGATCGCGCCGTAGTTGTCCACGGACGCGCGCGCGATAGCCTCGCGCGGAAGCTCCTTAAGCTGCCGTTCTACTTCGGCAGCAACAGCCTCCGCCAAGCGCTGCGATGGCGTGACCAGGATCGCCGAGGCCATCTCGTCGTGCTCGGCCTGCGAGAGCAGGTCGGCCGCAACGCTGGCGGCCTCGGCGGTATCGTCGGCGAGCACGACGATCTCGCTCGGTCCGGCGATGCTGTCGATATCGACAGCGCCGTAGACCTCGCGCTTGGCCAGGGCCACGTAGATGTTCCCTGGCCCGCAGATCTTATCGACCGGCGCGATGGTCGCCGTGCCGAAGGCCAGTGCGGCGACCGCCTGCGCGCCGCCCACGCGGTAAATCTCGTTTACGCCAGCTTCGGCGGCGGCAACGAGAATGTAAGGATCGATGCCCTCCGTGCCGCCAGTCGACGGCGGAGTGACCATCACGATCTCCGGGACTCCGGCGATCTGAGCAGGAATAACGTTCATCAGCACCGAGGACGGATAGGCCGCCTTGCCGCCGGGAACATAGACGCCCACGCGCTTCAGCGGGCGGATGATCTGGCCGAGGATCGTGCCGTCCGGCTGCAGATCCATCCAGGAATTGCGTTTCTGCCGGGCATGGAAGGCCCGGATATTGGCCGCGGCGGCACGGATCGCCGTAACGAAGGACTCCTCTACCCGGCCATAGGCAGCCTGAAGCTCTTCCTCCGTCACCCGCAGCTGCGCTGCCGTAAGCGAAGCGCCGTCGAAACGCTCAGTATAGCGGAGAAGCGCCGCGTCGCCTTCTTTTTTGATATCGGCCACAATTTCCTTCACGGCCTTATTCTGCTCCGGCGTTCCGTACTCCACTTCCCGCTGCAGCTTAAACTCCTTGCTCGATTGCACCTTCACCGCTGCTTCCCCCTTATCCATCCTTAGCGTTTGATTCCCGGTTCCGTAATAACCGCCTGCAGACGGTCGCATAGCTCTTGAATCTCCTCATTCTTCATCCGGTAGCTTACACGGTTCGCCACAAGGCGGCTTGTGATCTCGAAGATGCTCTTCATCTCCACCAGCCCGTTGTCCTTGAGCGTCTGCCCGGTCTCCACCATATCCACGATCCGGTCAGCAAGTCCGATCAGCGGCGCAAGCTCGATGGAGCCGTTCAGCTTCACAACCTCCACCTGCTGGCCCTGTTCACGGAAATACCGCGAGGCCACATTCGGATATTTCGTCGCCACCCGCTGCTGAATGCCCGGCTGCCAGTTCGGCAGGCCGATAATCGACATCCGGCAGCGGGCAATCCCCAGATCCAGCAGCTCGTAGACATCACGATTTTCCTCCAGCAGCACATCCTTGCCGACGATTCCGATATCCGCTACGCCATACTCCACATAGGTAGGCACGTCAACTGGCTTCGCC
The DNA here is from genome assembly GCF_054483875.1 of Paenibacillus sp. BAC0078. NCBI lineage: Bacteria > Bacillati > Bacillota > Bacilli > Caryophanales > Paenibacillaceae > Paenibacillus > Paenibacillus sp. BAC0078. The sequence goes on along the minus strand of NZ_JBTLRW010000020.1, from coordinate 12,950 downwards.
AGAATAAATTCCATTCCCGCTTCCGGCAGCGAGACCACCAGCTTCCGCGACTCTTCGCCGTCCGGCGGAATCGGCAGGCCAGCCTTACGGAACAGCTCCGCCGCCTTATTGTAGATCCGCCCTTTCGGCATGGCCACCTTCAGTATCTGCGCCATAATCATTGCCCCCCGTTTCGGTATCCTTGCCTTTATATCAATCGGCCTGATGCTCGTTCAATTCATGCCGTATCATTCTTCCCACTCTTCTCAGCCATGCTCGCTTACAGAAGATACCAACGTATAAACTTCCGCATACTGAACGCCATCCGCTTCACACTTATCCGCGCCAATCCGCTCCACAGGCTTAAGATCACCGGGCTCAGCAGCCAGCCGGGTCACAACAACATGGCCTTCGGCCCGCAGCCGCGAGGCCTCTTCAAGGCCTTCCTTGCGCCGCGCAGCATCATATTGGATCAGAATCGGCAGCTCTTCTTCTTCTGGCACACCGGATACACCGTCCAGAATGCGGTTTGTCTTCAAAGAGAAGCCCGTAGAAGGAACAGCCCGCCCGAACTGCTGAAGCAGATTATCGTACCGCCCCCCGCTGCATACCGGGAACCCAAGCTCCGAAGCATAGCCTTCAAAAGTCATGCCCGTATAATAGGAGAAGTCGCCGATCATCGTCAGATCAATCAGCACATGCCGGGATACCCCATACGACACCAGCACCTCCCACACCTTGCACAGATGCTCAATGGAGGCACGGGCGAGCGGATGGCTGCTGAGCTCCAGCGCCTGACCGCAGATTTCCTTGCCGCCCCGTAGGCGCAGCAGCCCGTCCAGCTCATTCTTCTGCGCCTCGGACAGCTCAAGCCGCCGCAGTGTCTCGCGGAAAGCCACATAATCCCGGTTTAGCAGATGGCTCTTAAGCTCCTCCTGTGCTTCAGGAAGACCGGCTACCGCTTCTTGAAACAGCCCGTCGAGGAAGCCGACATGGCCCATAGCGATTTTGAAAGACTTCACACCTGCGGCCTGCAGCGAAGAAATCGCCAGCGCTACAACTTCGGCATCCGCCTCCGGTGAATCATCACCGACCAGCTCGACCCCAGTCTGGAAGAATTCTGCTTCCCGTCCCGCTTCCTCTTCAATCGCCCGGAATACGTTGGCGTGATAGGACAGGCGTAGCGGCAATGGCTCATCTTTTAAGAGAGAAGAAACCACGCGCGCCACCGGCGCCGTCATCTCCGAGCGCAGCACCAGCGCCTGACCGCGGTTGTTAAGCAATTTATAGAGCTTCTGGTCCGATGTGGAGCTGGCCACGCCGACCGTATCGTAATATTCCAATGTAGGTGTAATCATCTGCCGGTATCCCCATCGGCTCATGCAATGCAGCACATCATTCTCTATCTTGCGCAGTTTGGCTACTGCACGCGGAAGATAGTCACGCACGCCGGCCGGCTTCTCGAATCCCTTCGGTTTGGACATCTTTACCTAGTCACCTCGTCAGATATCATCAATATTATGAATAAACACTTTACTATGGTACAGTGGTAGCAAATTAAAGTAGTGGCAATATCGTATCACGGACTATCCTTTTACGTCAACCAAACCATTGTTATCTTGAGTGATCTCAAGGTTAAAATATACTATAAGATTAAATATACCTTTCTCCATAGCCAACGTACAGCGCTCCCGCATAAATCTAAACCGCTTGCATTTTACTCTTTACTAATTCCTGATTATAGGAGTAAGATTGCCTTTGAACTTTCCAAATAGAAAGAAGGTCTGGATATTGACTGCATCCTATATGATCGGCGTTGATATTGGAACCACAAGCACGAAGGCCGTCCTCTTTGAGAAAAATGGCAAAATCGCTGCTCAAGCGAACCAGGGGTACCCGCTGCACACTCCGTCACCGTCCGTAGCAGAACAGGACCCGGAGCAAATCCTGCAGGCCGTGATACATACCATTGCAAAAGTGATGCAGGACAGTGCAATCCCCCCGGAAGCTCTGCTCTTTCTTTCGTTCAGCTCAGCCATGCACAGTGTGATCGCCGTTGATAGTGCCGGCAGCCCTCTTACCGCATGTATTACCTGGGCCGATAACCGCAGCGCCGCCTGTGCCGCCCGCTTAAAAGATGAGCTGGGCGGGCATGAGTTGTACCTGCGGACAGGAACGCCAATCCATCCCATGTCTCCGATTACCAAGCTGATGTGGCTGAGGGAGGAACAGCCGGAGCTTTTCCGGCAGACCCACAAATTCATTTCCATTAAAGAATACATTTTTGCCAAGCTGTTCGGGGAATATGTCATTGACCACTCCATTGCCTCTTCCACAGGCATGTTCAATCTGGAGAATCTCGATTGGGATATGGAAGCTCTGCGCATTGCGGGCATTACTTCGGATCGGCTCTCTAAGCCTGTTCCTACCACCCAGATTATGCAGGGACTGCTTCCTGGGCTGGCGGAGAAGCTGAGGGTACTGTCATCAACCCCCTTTATCGTCGGAGCCAGCGACGGTGTTCTCTCCAATCTTGGCGTTGGCGCCATTCAGCCGGGTGTTGTCGCCGCCACCATCGGAACCAGCGGAGCCATCCGCACAGTGGTTGACCGGCCGCTTACCGATCCGAAAGGCCGGATCTTCTGCTATGCCCTGACAGAGAAGCACTGGGTTATCGGCGGCCCGGTGAACAACGGGGGGATGCTCTTCCGCTGGGTACGCGACGAGTTCGCCGCTTCCGAGGTGGAGACTGCCAAGCGCCTTGGCATTGATCCCTATGAGGTGCTGACGCGCATTGCCGAGCAGGTGCCGCCTGGAAGCGGCGGGCTGCTGTTTCATCCCTATCTGACCGGAGAACGTGCGCCGCTGTGGAATCCCGATGCCCGGGGCTCTTTTTTCGGGCTTACGATGAACCATCATAAGGAGCATATGATCCGTTCCGTGCTGGAAGGTGTCATTTTTAACATGTACACTGTGCTGCTGGCTATGGAGGAGCAAATCGGACAGCCGAGCAAAATCCTCGCCACCGGCGGCTTCGCCCGCTCCGCGCTGTGGCGGCAGATGATGGCAGATATTTTCGGACAGGAGGTTGTTATCCCGGAGAGCTTCGAAAGCTCCTGCCTCGGCGCGGTTGTGCTGGGGCTTTATGCAACCGGACTGACGGACTCCTTGGATATTGTGTTCCAGATGATCGGCTCTACCCATCAGCATCATCCGGTCAAGGAGCATGCCAAGGTCTACAAACAACTGCTGCCGATATACATTTCCGTATACCGCAGTCTGGAGGACCAGTATCAAGCCATCGCCGAGTTTCAGCGGGGACAGGCAGACGAATAAGCCGCGTTCCAGCATATCCGAAGCCAGTTACAGCACAAAGCGCCGACCGTCCGCTTCTTCCGGGCCGTTCGGCGCTTTTATAATTCCATATTATGATCTTCTGTACGCTACATGGAAGCTTTCACCGGTGGCTTCTGCGGTGCAGAGCCGAACAGCACCCATGCCGGCTTCATATAGCGGAAGAACAGAGCAACTACGAGCCATGAGCCCAGCGTTGCTGCCAGCCACCCGCCGGCAATTGCAGCCGTGTACGCGAGGGAGCCCCCGTGGAAGGGCAGCTTTCTATAAAAGTAAAGCACTGCCGGATGCAGCAGATAAATGCCGAATGAACAGGCGCCAACGGAGAGCAGCATTCTCGTCAGCAGGCTGCGTCCGGCACCGTACAGCAGGAAGGACATCTGCAGCAGAACAAGACAGGAGAGCAGCGCATGAAGATTCGAAAAGCCTTCGTACCATAGACTGTTGATCACAGTTTTTTTTGTATAACTGTTAAACCACAGCTCAACATGAACAATCCCTGCAGCAGCCCATAACAGCCACAGCGCAATCCACCCGGCCCCCTTACCGGAACGCCAGCCTTCGCGGGAAGGAATCAGCCACTTTTTCAAGGAGCTGTAATAGACAGCAATCGCCGCCCCGAGCAGGAAATAAGAGAAATAAGTGATAGCCAGACTTCCCTTGGTCAAGTGCCAATAGCCATGATTCGTCATGTATTTATTCAGGACCACGAATCCCCATTGCAGCAAAAGCCCGATCACCGGGGCCCACGCAGCAAGACGCCGAACCTTTTGCAAGCACCACAATATAAGAGGGAACAGTACATAGAACTGGATAATTATAATGATATAGTAGAGGTGCGTATACGCCGTGCCGGTCAGCAGATATTTGGCAATTTTACGCGCCATCTCATCCGCAGGCATTCCCCAAGTATGGCCGGAGGTCATTTTCAAGATAAAGTACAGTATTGAAAATATAACATAAGGCACCAGAATGTAGAGCAGCCTTCTGCCATAGAACTTCCTCAGTGTTTTTCCGCTCAGCGGACGGTCAATATAGTTATAGAACAACACAAAGCCGCTCAAAAATACAAAGGAAGGCACAGCAAATTGGCTGAACTTGTTAATGAACAGAAACGGATGGAACATCGAGGTGTCCAGTGTTTCTGAGAGTGTGCGTGAAGTGGCATGAATAGCAATTACCGCAAAAATCGCAATCGCCCGAAATATATCAAGCTGCGGAATTCTTTCCTTTTGTCCCATTCAAATTCCTCCTGTTACCTTTTCAAAACCCCTTGCTCCTGCCTTTCCTCGCGAGCCTGTCTGCCGCCTCCCCCGGATGTATGGCCGGTCTTCTCCTTCACCGGAGAGCTAAGCGAGCGTGGAATGCTGCCAAAAACAATCCATGACTGACGAAAACGGCGGAACGCAAACTGTGTAATCACCCAGCTCCCGCCCAGCGCGACCAGCAGCCCTCCGTATATCCAAAACACATACAGCAAGGAATCTGTCCGGATCATAATCGAAAATTCGCGATATACCGCCAGCAGCAGGGGATGGATCAGATAAATCGCAAATGACAGCTCACCCAGCCTTGTTAAAATAACTACAATTCTCCGGGGCGCACTACGGTAGATGACAAAAGCCGCATACAGCAGCACAAGCGCCGAGAACATCGTATGCACATTCCATAGCAGTTCATACCATAGTGAGTCTATCCAAATACCAAAATGGCGGTCTTTATACCAGAGCTGAACATGCGCAAAGGCTGCCGCTAACCATACAGCAATCAGCAACACTGTAAACCGTCTGTGCTTATCCGACAGCTCACTCCAAGGCTTTATCAGCCAAGGCTTGATCCGCTCATAATGAATAGCAATCCAGGCGCCCTTCAAATAATAAGCCAAGTAGGAAATCGCCAAGCTGCCTTTTTCTATGAAATGTAGCTGATATTTATTCCAGAGAACAAACCCCCACTGCAGCGCCAGCCCAAGCGGAATTGCCCACCTTACCCAGACACGGGAGCTTTGCAGCAGCTTCAGCAGCAGCGGAAACAGCAGGTAGAACTGAATGCTGATATATACAAAATACAAATGCGCATAAGCCGAACCCGAGAATAAAGCCCCCATGAAGCTAGACAGATTCTCCCCCGGATGCAGCGTCAACTGGCCGTTCGCATACAAAGTCAGCCCATAGTAGCCTATCGAAGCCAGCAAATAAGGCAGCAAAATATACTTCAGTCTGCGCCTGTAGAAACTTCCAATTAGGCTGCGGGTAACCGGACGGCTGTAATAATTATAGAAGAGTACGAAGCTGCTGAGAAAAATAAAAGATGGCGTACCGAATTTAAAAAAGATATTGATCCAATTTAGCCAGTAATAATAAGGCGAAGCTAGTGCCTGCTCTCCAGCCGCAAACGATGAAGAATGTACATGCAGTACGCCGAGAATCGCCAGGGCGCGGTAAATATCAAGCTGGGGCAGTCTGTCCTGTTTGGCAACGTTCACTGTAGGCTTCCTCTTCTCTGCTATGATCGTTCATAGAGACGCTAAGCGGAAATCGGGTGAAGCTGTACATATCAGGAAGTCTGTCCTTACTGCCGGAATACAATCTGATATTTGCCGACATTGTCTTACGCAGGCTCACGCCTATTATCTAGTATATAGCTTCCTTGCCCTTGCTGAATACTTAAAACTTACTGAGAACTAACCTAATACCTGAAGCCCCGGAACCCAAGCTATGTTTTCAAAAAAAACCCCCGCAGCTCCTGCGCCAATGTGCGCAATATGTAACTGCAGGGTAAGCACATGCTGATCATTATTGTTCCATATGTCCTTCATTTTCCACTGAAGACGGACGCAGCTCCCTGAGCGGGTTGCCCCCGACAAAGGAACCGGCCGCCACATCCTTATGCACTACAGAGCCGGCTGCTACAACAGCCCAGTCTCCTATCGTCACACCGGGGAGAATCGTCGTATTGGCGCCAATCAGCACATTTTCACCGATGACTACTTCGCCAAGCCGATACTCTTTGATCAGGTATTCATGGGCGAGAATCGTCGTGTTGTAACCGATCACAGAATTTTCACCGACCGTAATCTTCTCCGGAAAAAACACATCGACCATCGCCATCAGTCCAAATGCCGTATGCTTCCCAACCTTCATGCCAAGGACCCGGCGGTAAATCCAGTTCTTCAGCGGCAGGATCGGACAATAACGGGCAATCTGAATAAAAATAAAATTGCGTACACCCTTCCACGGGCTGACCGTACGGTAAATGTACCAGAGCGAGTTATGCCCTTCCACCGGATAGCGGGTTACTTTTCTCACGGCTTATTCGTCCCTTGCTCCACAATCTCATACAAATCCATCATATCGTGGATGATATAGTCCGGCTCATATTTACGGAGTGTTTCTTCGCCTTTAAGCGACCATGCAACTGCTGCCACACGCACACCGGCTGCTTTGGCCGATTGAATATCAACGATACTGTCACCGACCATCAACGTTTTATCAGGATCAACGCCCAAATTACGGATCGCCGTTAGAACCGGCTCCGGGTGAGGCTTAGGCTGAACTACATCATTTACTGTTACAATCGTCTCCATATATTTCAGCAGATCGAACATCTCCAGCGCCTTGACCGTTGTTGGGCGGATCTTGGTCGTCACAATACCCAGTCTGATCCCGCGACGTAAGAGTTCCTCCATCGTCTCATTCACATGGGGAAAAGAAGCAATCAGCTCATCATGATGCGCATAATTGTAGGAGCGGTAGGACAGCTCAAGTACGCTGGTATCCTCAAGACCGGAGAACGCAATCATCTGCTGCTGGAGCGTTGTCCCCATATGGGGAATAATCTGCTCCCGGGTTAACGGGGGCAGATTATTCTCCTTCAGTGCATGCATGAACGATCGGATGATCAGCTCATTGGTATTCACAATTGTTCCATCAAGATCAAACAGCACACATTCTATCATTAGCTCTGCTACTCCTTCGGTACTTCATCCTGGGTCTTCTCCGGCTCTGGTTGTCTAACCTGAGGGGCAGTATTTGGAGCAACCTGCGGCGTATTTGCCGCACTTTCCGGAACTACAGAGTCCGTAGCCGCAGCTTTAGTGCTAACAATAGGATCGGAATAATGAGCCTTAGATTGACCAGTTACCCGGCGGATGATGATCAACAGAATAGCGGCTAAGATCAGCAGCAGCGCAAGCAGCTGCGAGCTGCGAATATTGCCATAAGCCGGATCGAGATAACCTTGCTCAAAGCCCAGCCATTTCATCGGACTCCATAATCCGTTCAGGAACGAGGCCAGTCCGCTGCTTCCCTTAAAGGCCAGACTGTCTGTACGCAGTGCTTCAATGAAGAATCGGCCGATGGAATACCAGATGAAATAGGATAGGAATATTTCACCCGAACGGACAAACTTCTGACGGCGCAGGACCATGAGCAGCAGAATGCCCAAGAGGCTCCAGAGTGATTCATACAGGAAGGTTGGATGATGAAAGGCATCCCCTATATACATCTGGTTCACAATGAAATCAGGGAGATGCAGCTTGTTACGCAGGAATGATTCCTCGACAACGCCGCCGTAGGCCTCCTGGTTAACAAAGTTCCCCCAGCGTCCAATCATCTGTCCTGCGAGCAATCCAGGTGCGCAAATATCAGCAATCCGCCAGAACGAATATCCTTTGTAACGGAAATAGATAATCCCGCAAATAATCGCCCCAATCAGAGCACCATAGATGGCAATCCCACCGTTCCAGATCTTGAATACATCTATGAAGTTATCTTTATAATCTTCCCATTTAAAAGCTACAAAATAAATCCGCGCGCCAATAATAGCGGACGGTACGCCAAGCAGCAGCATATCCATGAAGAATTCCTGCGGAATGTTGAATCGTTTACCCTCTTGGATCGCCAGAAATAATCCGGCCAGTGCGCCAACACCGAGAATTAAGCCATACCAATGCACCGGCAATGACCCGATGGAGAAGACAATCGGATTAATGGCTAATGAAAAAAACATGTTCTCACACTCCTAGTCTAAATCATCCATGTCTTCAGATATGGTAGCAGTAAGCTTATTGGTAAACTGCAAAGCTGCGTTGAAGCCCATCTGCTTCAAGCGGTAGTTCATCGCCGCAACCTCAATAATTACTGCAAGGTTACGTCCAGGTCGTACAGGAATCGTTACAAGCGGCACATCCGTATCAATAATCCGCGTTGTTTCCTCGTCCAGTCCAAGGCGGTCATATTGCTTGTCCTGCTGCCAGGCTTCCAGTCTTACCACCAGCGTAATCCGCTTATGATTACGGATAGCCCCTGCACCAAACAGCGTCATTACATTAATGATCCCGACACCGCGGATTTCCAGCAGGTGGCGGATCAGCTCCGGCGCAGTACCATGCAGCTGATTATCCGAGGTCTGACGGATTTCCACCGCATCATCGGCAATCAAACGGTGTCCGCGTTTCACAAGCTCAAGCGCAGTTTCACTTTTGCCGATACCGCTGCTGCCTGTAATCAGCATACCTACGCCGTACACATCACAGAGAACACCGTGAATTGTTGCTGTAGGCGCCAGCCGTCCTTCCAGAAAACTGGTCAATCTGCTGGAAAATATCGTTGTAGCCATCGAGCTGCGCAGCACAGGCAGCCCTTTTTCGTTGCTTATATCAATAAGCTCCTGCGGCACCTCCAGTGCTCTCGTAATAACGATACATGGTGTATTGTCATTACAGATCCCGCGAATCCGGCTCTTGCGCTCTCCATCCGGGAGCATGGAGAAAAAAGCCAGCTCGGTTTTGCCCAGAAGTTGAACCCGCTCTTCCGGATAATATTCGAAATAACCGGCCATTTCCAGTCCGGGGCGATTCAGGTCATCCACTGTAATCGGCCGTTTCAAGCCCTCATGTCCGGAAACAACCTCTAATTGAAAATGCTGTACCAATTCCGATACCTTTACCTTCTTAGCCATGTGTGTCCGTCCTTTCGTAACCTGCGGTGTCTATCCGCTTGCCCGCATTTGGTTAACAACTATTTCCATCCCAGCTGCAGGTAATTCTCCTGCTATCTTAATGGATAACGCCTATGAATGCAATCTTAATACCCGCTCTTTGTCCAGTATGTACACCGAAATAATTAAATTATTTTATTAAAAAAGCCGCCTTCTCAGGCGGCTTTCTTCAATCAAATCTTGCGATCTTATCCGAGCAGAACGTTAAGTTCGGATTCTTTATCGAAGATGTGAATTTTATTCATATCAATAGCCAATTTTGGCTTGCTGCCTTCACGAGTAGTAGAACGTCCATCTACACGGGCAATTACAGTGCTGTTGCCAACGCCGCTCAAGTAGAGGAGCATTTCATGACCCAGGTTTTCAGTAACATCAACCATTGAAGTGAAGATTGTGTTCGGCGAAGCTTCCAGGAATACTGGCTCTTCGTGAATATCTTCTGGACGAAGACCCAATACTACTTCTTTGCCGATGTAGCCTTTGTTGCGCAGCAGTGTAGCTTTGCCGCCAGGAACTTCAACATCAAGGTTATCTGCGCGGAAGCGCACGGCGCCGCCAACTTCAGTCAGAGTACCATTGATAAAGTTCATTGTAGGGGAACCGATAAATCCGGCTACGAACAGGTTAGTTGGCTCATTGTACAGCTCTTCAGGAGAAGCAGCTTGTTGAATGATACCATCATACATAACTACGATACGGTCACCCATCGTCATAGCTTCTGTCTGGTCATGTGTTACATAGATACAAGTGGTTTCAAGGCGTTTAACCAGTTTAGTGATTTCAGCGCGCATTTGACCACGAAGTTTAGCATCCAAGTTGGACAGCGGTTCATCCATCAGGAAGACTTGCGGATCACGGACGATAGCGCGGCCCAGAGCGACACGTTGGCGTTGACCACCGGACAATGCTTTAGGTTTGCGATCAAGCAAGTGCTCGATGTCGAGAATCTTTGCAGCTTCACGAACTTTTTTGTCGATTTCTTCTTTTTTCACTTTACGCAGTTTCAAACCGAACGCCATGTTTTGGTATACGCTCATGTGCGGATACAAGGCGTAGGATTGGAATACCATCGCGATATCGCGGTCTTTAGGAGCTACGTCGTTGACTACACGGTCACCAATGTACATTTTACCTTCAGAGATTTCTTCCAGACCAGCGATCATACGCAGGGTTGTGGATTTACCGCAACCGGAAGGTCCAACCAGTACCAAGAATTCCTTATCTTTAATATCAAGATTGATATCGATTACTGTCGCTTTATCGGAACCCGGGTATTTTTTGAAAATGTGCTCTAAACGTACGCCTGCCATTGTATTTCCCCCTCGAGTCAATTATTGGATTAAAAATAAATCGCTTTCTTATACATTTATCTTACCCCAGAGATGCCATGCTGGCTATTTGTAACGTTCACAAAAAACCTATTTTCTTTTCGTCACTTTATACAATAACATGGCTAACTTCACAATTGCGGCATCTCCGAAGCTCCGAACGTCCGCTCCTGTCTCCTGTTTGATCTTATCCAGCCTGTACAGCAGCGTATTTCGGTGAATATACAGCTTCTTGGCCGTCTCACTGACATTGCAGTCCATCTCAAAAAATGTCTCCAGCGTCATGAGCATCTCTTTATCCGCCAGCACCGAAGTATAGTCCCCGATCTGCGCAAGCAGTTGTCTGCGGCGATCATCCGGTATACTGTTAACCAGACGCTCCATATGGAGTTCCCAGGGTAAATGAATGTAGTCTCCCACCTGGAAAACCCGGCCCAGAATAATCGTTTCCCGCAGCAGAGCCACCGAGCCTGTTAAGCCCTTCACAGGAACGATTGCCGGCGCTACCGCCAGATGGAATACGCCCACCCACTCGCTGGCAATCAGTTCATGCAGTCCCATGCAGGTCTGCGCCAGCAGATCATCAGCACTCTCTTCCTCATCTTCCTTATCATCCCCCCCGGTGAGCAGCTCCTTGCGGGCCAAAATTAACCATTCTTTCTCCTGCAGGGGGATTAGCAGAATTTCATTCTCAAAATAACTGCGCAGCAGCTTCATTAGAGAACGGTACGTTACCTGTGGATTATGGACATTTTCGCTGACCAGCAGGAAAGGAATCATTTCCCCAACCAAACGGCCCTTCAAAGTTATTTCATCTGGGATTTCCGCATCATTCTTCTCCTGCTCCAATTGCGCATTCAGCCAAGTGCTAAGTTGACGAGCCTCAATTTCCCCTTCTTCCTTCAGTCCTGTCGCTTTGAGAGCAACAGCGAAGTTTCGCGCTGCGTAATCAACTAACTGCACCTCCATTGAAGACAAGCCTTCTATCTCTAACCAAACTGCCGTTATCCGTCCATCATTTTCATACAAAGGCACCCACAGATGCCCCTCGTGGAACACCGGCTGTTCCTGTTCTTCCACTCCTATGCCAAAAAGGGAAGCTGAATGCTGCCTCCCAAGCTGTTTGATTCCGGTTCTCTTTCCGGTGAGCTGTTCCAATTTTTTACGTAAAAACTCACTATCCATTGTCACCATACTCCACCACTTTTGCTCTTTTTGCCTATTCTATCATATTTCTCGGCAATATGCGTCTTGCACTCCCTTGGGCCATTAACGGGGACTTCTGCAAATGCAGAAAAGCAAAAAAGCCACCACCCAAAGGTGATGACTTTCTGATTGGAATGAGCCATGAAGGACTCGAACCTTCGACACCCTGATTAAAAGTCAGGTGCTCTACCAACTGAGCTAATGGCTCATAAAACTGGTGGAGGCTGATGGATTCGAACCACCGAACACGTACGTGAGCAGATTTACAGTCTGATGCGTTTGGCCACTTCGCTAAGCCTCCATATATGGTGGCGCGGGAGGGAATCGAACCCCCGACACAAGGATTTTCAGTCCTTTGCTCTACCGACTGAGCTACCGAGCCATAAAAACAAACATTAAAAATGGCGGAACCGACGGGATTCGAACCCGCGATCTCCTGCGTGACAGGCAGGCATGTTAGGCCAACTACACCACGGTTCCGCATTTTGTAAAAATGGTGCCGGCGAGAGGACTTGAACCCCCAACCTACTGATTACAAGTCAGTTGCTCTACCAATTGAGCTACACCGGCACAGTGTAAAAAAACAATCTTAGAAAATACATATGGTGGAGGCTGAGGGGTTCGAACCCCCGACCCTCTGCTTGTAAGGCAGATGCTCTCCCAGCTGAGCTAAGCCTCCGTATGTATGGTAGCGGCAGAGGGGATCGAACCCCCGACCTCACGGGTATGAACCGTACGCTCTAGCCAGCTGAGCTACGCCGCCACATTAATAAGGAAATACATTGGATTTGGAATGGCGGAGAGAGAGGGATTCGAACCCTCGCACCGCTTACGCAGTCTAACCCCTTAGCAGAGGGTCCCCTTATAGCCACTTGGGTATCTCTCCAATAGATCTAGCCATGTAAATCCACACAGGAACTTAATTCCTGAAAACTGAATCCGAAACGAAATCTGCGTAATAGTATTTTGGATAAGCCCTCGACCGATTAGTATTGGTCAGCTCCACACGTTACCGTGCTTCCACCTCCAACCTATCTACCTCGTCGTCTTCAAGGGGTCTTACATACTGGGAAATCTCATCTT